>CAMLKK010000001.1 GCA_946480715.1 uncultured Bacteriovorax sp.
GGGCGAGTTTTATGAAAAACCTACATTACAAAAATAACGTTTTAGAGTTGTCGCTCCTTCTCAACGAACTTCAACGTCCCATTCAAATTCTGGATTCGATTAAATGGGATGAAAGCGTAGAAGATTTCATCATCAAAAATAATTTCAAAGAACTCCCTACGATTGAATATCAAAAACGTCCTCTCAAGTATGATGCTCATAAAAAACTCCAAGAGTTTAAAGATCTACGTCTGAAGATTGAAAGAGAATTGGGAAAAAGTGATCCCATCGCTCAAATCATGATTCGCAATTGCCTACAATACGAAGACGTTGTGAATATGCTGCTTGTACGCGGCCGCCATGAATTTTATGACTACTCTCGCAAGCTTTACGGTTCACCCAACGAAACAATGGGGGATGGTAAAGCAAAACTTTCAGACATGGCCCATCTCATGAGTTCATTGCTTAATGGTCTTGATGAAAACATGTTGGGTGAAAAATTCGAACGTAACCTGACTTCCCAGGAAGTTGTTGATCAACTTGCAATTAGACTTGGAAATTATTTTCAAGGTGAAAAAATTAAAATCAAACTTTCAGACGGAATTATCTCTGATGCTTCCGCTGGATCTGACTATATCAAAATTAAAAATGGATTGAAGTTTTCCCAAAAAGACTTGGATATATTTGAAGTACATGAAGGTTGGGTTCATCTTGGAACAACTTTAAATGGAATTCATCAGCCGTTTGCGAAATGGCTTGCTAAAGGTCCGCCTTGTTCCACGGTCACTCAAGAAGGTCTCGCGGTTACAATGGAGCTTTTTAACTTTGCCATGTTCCCACGAAGAGCAAAACGTTTAAATGATCGCCTCTTTGCCGCTCACATGGTGGAAGAAGGCGCAGATCTCTTACAGGTCATTGAATTTTTCAGAAACAAGGGACAAGAAGAAAGACAGGCCATAAAAAATGCTGGTCGAGTTTTTAGAGGAGCACCATTAACTGGAGGAGCTCCTTTCACAAAAGACATCGCTTACCTCAAAGGCTTTGTCATGATTTACAATTTCATGCGGACTGCGATCAAAGAAAAGCGAACAGAACTTATTCCTTTCTTGTTCGCTGGCAAAGCAACGCTGGAAGATTTACCAGTGCTCTATCAATATCATCAAGAAGGGCTTATCGCCCTTCCTAAATATCTACCGCCGCAAATTAAAGACATGAATGGACTTGCAATTTGGATGGCCTTCTCAAACTTCCTCAATACAATGAAGATTGAAGACGTCATGAAGACCACTGCAGAACATGTGACTAGTACAAAAATTAAGTTAAGTGCCTAAGCAGGAATATCAGTCTCCGCAATTCCCGGACAATTTTTAAAACGCTCTAAAAAGCTTACCATCTCTGGATGTGGAGCAAGTGTAATGATGTCTCTAAACTGACCCCAATAGAGAAAACTAAAAAGGCTCATTGTCAGAAAGTTCCAGTCTTTTTCCGGTGTAAGTGTTTTTACCCAAGGAGTGAGATGATTCAGGATGAGAGGAATGCGTTCTTTTTGTCTTTCAACATAAGTGTTTCCTCCGTTTACAATATCCAATCCGCCTCTTCTCAATGAGAATAAATTAACTCCAGAATCCATCGCAGCATCAATGGCAGAAAGAATGTTTTCTTCTTCAATCGTGAGTTTTTCCCACTGATTTTTTTCCGCAAGATAATTGTAGATCACTCGCGAATCATAAATCGTTTTATCGTTATCAATGAAAATCGGGATTTGGTTAATAGGATTAATTGACTTCAAATAATCACTATCATTTTTCTCTAAATAGTTGATCGCTTTGAATTCGAATTTCTGTCCATGAAGGAGCAGACGCATTTTACGAACATAAGGTGAAGTGAGAGAGCCAATGAGTGTCTGGGCCATAGTTTTTTCCTTAGTGATTTGTTAGAATGAAAATACTTTTTTCTAAACAATAAATCAATGGTGGTCCATGCACTGTCAGATGTTCCAAGATTCACATTGTACGTCCTGCGGGCTTCTTGGGTTGTCTTATGCAGAAGGACTCGAATTAAAGAAAAGAAAACTTTTAAACCTCATGCCTGAGGCAAGTTCTGTTCTCCAAGAAACGATTGTACCTGCAAGCGTTGAGGGGAGCAGGGGAAAAGTAAAGCTGGCGGTCTTCAACGAAAATGGAACGATTAAATTCGGCTTTACTGAGACATCAGGCACATCAAAGGAACTGGAGAACTGCCCACTACATATAAAATCGCTCAATGCTTTGTTGCCAGAGCTTCGATCTCTTTTAGAAAAATATAAAATTGAACCTTATGATATTGCTTCAAAAAAAGGAGAGTTGAAATTTATTATTCTCTCGGAGAGCACAAGTCATAAAGATATCCTCGTTCGATTCACTCTTCGCTCTAAAGAATCGTTAGATCGTTTAAGAAAATTGGCCGTCGAATTTCACGAAATCAACGATCGCATTTGTACAGTTACGGCAAACCTGCAGCCTAAGCATCAGGCGATTTTTGAGGGTGAAGAAGAATTCCATCTTTTTGGCAAACCTCATATTGAATACCAATACGATGATGTAACTTTATTTTTAGGTCCACGAAGTTTTTTCCAGGTTACTCCGGAAGTTGCACAAAAACTTTATCGTACAATTGGTGAGATTGTTCACGAGAAGAAGTTAGAATCATTTTTAGATCTTTACTGTGGTGTCGGGGCATTTGCTTTTTTTGCGGCGAAATCAGCGAAGAGAGTTTTAGGAATTGAACTTTCTGCAGAGGCGATTGAATCAGCAAAAGCAGCAATTCCATCCAATGCAATCGCAGGTGCAATTGATTTTAAGGCCGTAGATGTTGATGCTTTTTTAAAAACACATCCTGGAGACTATCAAGCAATCATGACCAATCCTCCGAGACGCGGATTGAATGCGGCCAGTATTGAAACGCTTATGAAAGCAAAACCATCCACACTTTTTTATTCAAGTTGTAATGTAGAGACGCTAGCGCGAGATCATGAATTGATTAAATCAGAATATAAAATTGAATCGGCCCAAATTTTTGATATGTTTCCTTATACGGAACATTTCGAAACGCTTATTGTTTATTCGCATAGATAAGTTTCGTCGCTTCGACGACTTGTTTTTCATCGAATGGTTTATTGAAAAATCTGTTGAAGGGATTTGAGTCACGGAACGCAGATAGTTCCGGATAATCCTCTAAATCGCCGCCTGAAAAAAGAAAGAAGGGAAAATTCTTGTGAGACATATTATAGAGACAAAGTTCTCCGCCAGTAGCGTGCGGCATTTTATAATCTGAGATGATGAGATCGAATTCCTGGCCATCTTTTAAAATGTTCATGGCCTCAAGTCCGTTACTGGCCTTCGTCGTTTCACAAACAAACTCATCTGTCAGTATGAGTTCTAACAGGTCCTGCAACATCTCTTCATCATCGACAATTAAAATTTTAAATGCTTTCATAAACACCAGTATATTTCGCCTTATGGCATAGGATAAATGAAATCTTGTAAAAAAGGTGTATAATTTTATCTAAATCTAAGGTTTCGCAATGGTTTAGGATTATATGGATAATATTTCACAATTCGGTTTGAGTAATGATCCAATTGAGTCATTCAAAATTTGGTATCAGGAAGCAGCAAAGCTTGAACAAAATGCTGAAGCGATGACAGTAGCGAGTGTGGACAGTGAAGGCCGCCCAGATGCGCGTGTTCTGCTCTATAAAGGTTTTGTCGAAGATGGAATTGCATTTTACAGCAATTACAAAAGCGTAAAAGCACAAGAGTGGAAACAAAACGCAGAAGCATGCTTAGTCTTTTATTGGCATGTGAGTAAAAAACAAGTGCGATTAAGAGGGAAAGTGAAATTGATGAGTCGAGAAAACTCCATCAAGTATTTCCAGTCGCGTGATCGTGAAAGTCAGCTTGCTTCATTTATTTCAGAACAAAGTGCACCAATAAAAGACAAAGAGGAATTATTAAGGAAACTTCACTTGGCTAAAGAGAAGTTTGAGTCATCTCCTGTGCCGACGCCAGATCACTGGGGTGGATATATTTTTATCCCTGATGAAATTGAATTCTTTCTCTATGGCGAACATCGTTTGAATGATCGTTTTTTATACAAATTATCGGCAGGACAATGGACGATCTGCCGTTTGCAACCATAAAAGTTTTAGGATGAGACAATGATTAAATTTGCAGTTGACCCTGTTATTCAAAACAATTCAATTTTCATTAAAAATTTGCAGTTGAGTTCACTTTATATAAAAAATGATAAAGAGAATCCTTGGTTTGTTTTAGTACCTCGCAAAATTGGAGCGACTGAATTAATAGATCTCACTCACGAAGAGCAGAGTGCTTTAATGGAAGAAGTGACGATCGTTTCTGAATTTTTAAAAGAGTACTACGAGCCCTATAAGTTAAATATTGGTTCACTCGGCAACATCGTTAAACAATTACATATTCATGTGATCGCCCGTTATCCAAATGATAGAGCATGGCCTGGGCCGATTTGGGGAACAAATCCTTCAATGGAATTTGATCAGACTGAACTTGAAAATATAAAATCTAATTTTCTCGAGTACGTAGAATAAAAAAAGGGCGGCTTACGCCACCCTTCCTTGTTCTCTATCTTTTTCTTCATTCTCAGTTTGTTCAACAGTATCTTTGTCAGAGTGGGCCTTCAAGCTATCAATGTATTTATTGATAGACTCTGGTACTTCCTGGAAAAAGTCATCATCACGAAAATAGATTTTGCTATTAAGTGGTGATGAATCGATCGCTGCTTGCGTGAAGTAACGGTTTAAGCGGTAAAGAGGTCCGGCAATTTTGTGAGAGTAGAAGAGTCCCCATAGACCAGCAATTGTAGAGATCGATGCGGCCACAACTATAAATACATGAGTCATGAATTTTTTCTGCTCATGAATCATAAGGAAAAACGGGTGATCCGGTGGAAGATTAAGTGCTTCTCCACGTTGCATATACGAGTGGAAGAAGTAATCATTCGCCAGATAGATCACTGACATTGAACATATCGAGATTAACAACAACGACAACATAAACTGAATTTGAAAGTCATTGTTAATTAAGAATTTTTTCTCTCTTAAGAGCAAGCTGACGAGTGGAATTCTTTTTTTTGTTGATTGCATAGTGTGGTCCTGATTATTATTGATTGGCGCCATATCTCATTTCCTCTTTTTCTTCTTGGTTGTAATCCATTTCAATTAGTTTCGATTCAATTGAAGTTCCATCATTAAGCGGATCATCGATAAAGTCATCCACTTCTTTAGGCTTTTTCTTTTTTGAGAACGAAGCCACCGTTCTGCTTACATCACCTTGTTGCTTGAACGCCATGATTCTTTCCGTGAATCCATCTTCCCTGATAAGCTCGTTGATGTATTCAATTTCTTCAGGGTTTAAACCGTTTTCCGTTAACGATTTAATTAAATTCACTTCGGGATAAGTGTAATTTTCCTGAAGCATAAGATAGTACACAAATCGCGGATCCCATTTTTCAGTATTACTTACTTCTTCACGTAACTTGTTCTTTTTCTCAATAATCTTGTCTTGGAGACGTTTGATGTCCTTAACAGTACTATTGCGGTCTAAAAAACTTTGCTCCAACATGGCCTGCAATTCTTTTACGCCTTCTACATGATCGAACTTTTCCTTGGCGACTTTAATTTCTGCCTTCGTTTCATCATCAATGGCCACGTTATTTTCATTAATAACGGCACCAATCTTATCCAGATCCCTTCTGTGCTTTTTCGACAGCAAGCTCTGTTTTTGAGCTTCTGGCGCGGATAGAGCTTCTTGCTCGCCCCCTTCATTTTCTAGAGCAGCCGTGGATAGGCGATCGCTTCTGAGGTAGGTGTAAACGCCCCAGAGAACCACTAATCCGGCAAAGGCCAACATTGAGAGTGTTCTCATAATTGTTATTCTTTTTGGTGATTGGATTTTGCTCTAACCAAAGACGTGCCACTGAACAAAATCACCTGTTGATTGAATTAATGATAATGAATCTTTTGGAGGGGAGGAAGAAGTTGACTGAACTAATCCGAAAAAGAGAGTAGATCCAAGCGTTTAAGGGCGAAAATCGATAAAAATCCGCTTTCTTGATAATGCTTTAAAAACGACCAAAAAAAAAGGCAGGGTGATTAAACCCTGCCTTCTTATGTTCACTTAGGTTATTCACCTCTATACAATCTTATTTCCCAACACTCGCAGGCATACGGCCTGCACTACCGAAGGCACCCTTATCTTCTTGTTGCTTAAGTTGCATCAGTGCAATTTGATCAGCGGATTTTCGCGCTTCAATCGCTAAATCAGTATTGACCTTAATAAGGTTTTTCATCTCTTCAGTTGGCTTAATTTTTTCAAGCTGACGTTGGTATTCCATCATTGTTTTTGTTGTAGCGACAAGTTCTCGCTTAAGATTTTTAGATTCTTCAGCAAATTTGTTTTCAAGAAACTCTTGTGCTTTTTCGTTGTTAATTGATTTTTCAACCAATCGTTCTTTTGATTTTTTTAATTCGTATTCAAGATAGGTAATCTTGTTTTCATAAAGTTTCTGTTGTTGTTCAAGAAGTTTAGTAAGATACATGATCTTCGCTTCTTTCTGAGTTTCAGATTTTTCTTCAGGATTAGTTGTTGTAAATCCTAATGTGCGTTCTTTTCCAGCATCAGTCCAATATGTTTCAAATGCCATAAGTGGTGAAGCGAATACAGAAGTCATTACAGTAAGAACGAGTAAACGCGCTTTCATAGTCTTTCCTTTTTAAAAGTCGGCCTTTGAAAACATTTCGGTGGTTGGAAATGAATACTTTAGGAAAAAGATAGATTATTTGACCATTTCAGGTTTGGCGTTCCAATTTTCAACAGCTTCACCTGTGAATGTGTTTTGTAAAACGCGCGACTGGGAATCAAGGACAGTGAGAAGCAGAATTTCTCTCTCACGTTCAGTACATAAGTCACCGCAGGCCTTAAGCATTTCGGATACAACTTGTGCACTCACAGTATATGGACCGTTGCTGTTTTCATCGCAAGCATAGAATCCTTCGAGGTCATGACCACGAGGGCAGAGTGCGTGAACATAAGCGAGACTTTCCGCGTGTCCATCGCTGTGACGTGCTTCATGAAAAAGTACACCCAATCGATGAATACTGTTAGAGATAGAATCAGGTTCGTTATTATTGATATTAAAACGTCTGTTAAATAATCCTTCTCCAATTTGTAGAATACCAACTCTAGGTGAATTAACCACTATCGTTTCTGTGCTAAAGAGACCATTAGGTAATTTGAATTTAAGAAGTTGTTTTTTCTTTTTTCCTTCCAAATAAATTGAAGCACCAGCATTTGTCATGACAACTAATGGTGAGAGGCCTTCATCTTCCTGTGCGGTTTCCTCTTCAGGGTTGTTGAGTGAGTAAGGAATGATATCAGCATTGGGATAGGTCACATTTTCTTTATGAACAAGAATATTTTCCTGCTTAAAAATTTTACGAGGTGAAAAGGCCTTTTCATCGATAATGATAGAAACTCTTTTTTGCAGCCAGTGTTCGAGTTCAACAGCATTCAGCTCTTCGATTCCTAGAAGAGAAAGAACATCGCGCTCTGATTCAGAATGCTCAAATTGGAGAAGCTTCATGCGTTCTATGTCTTTAATCAGGGTTTTTTTATGGGCCTTTGGAACCTTGCTTGAAAAGGTAAAGGCATGGGACTTCTGGGCCGCCATCAGGGCCATGAACATTAAACAGAATATAAGGAGAGATTGTTTTAAAATTCCCATAGTTAACCAAGAATAGCTTGTCTTTGGATGGGGGAGAATAGGACCGGGTAATTCTTTCAGGACTGTCTAATTTTTGAGAGCGCCGATCCGATAAGTAACCTATGAAAAAGACACTTTTAACCATTCCCCTCATTCTCAGTCTCACTCTAAACTCATGCTCGTTCGCTCCATCTATGGATTCCGGAGCTTCAAGAGTTATTGCAAATTCAAAAATCGATCAATTGGTCGAAGAATTTAGATCTCACTATGAGAGTGAAATTAGTCAGGCCAGAAAAAGTGAAATCGCTGTCCTTCAAGAAAACTTAGTAAAATATCTCATCGCTGCCACTCACTCATCGGAAACAGAGAAAATTAAAATTTATAAAGAGGCAACGAATTACTTCAACAGGATCTATCCTTTAATTTTGAATAATATTCGTGAAGAGAAAAAAGGCGGAAAAGTTTTTTCTGAAATTGTGAAGGCCCCACTGTGGACCTTAAAAGACGAACTTGATTTTCTGAATGTTGAAGCTCAAAAACATGCCGCTCCGTTGGTTAAAGTCGATTTAATTGAAGGTATGAAAATGCTTTCACCTTTTTACAAAGAACTGAATGCAGAATCCCGTCAGCGATTAAATCAGGAATACAGCAATAACGTTTCAAAAGTCCTGGGTCAGGATTTCGAACTCCATCCGTCATTTGAAGAGATCGATGAATTATTATCGAGTGAAGGAAGTGAAAAAGAAAAAATTAATAGTCTGGTTGGTCTCGTTGAAAAGAAACTCAATAAACACGAATCAAAAATTCGCAAAATAGGTTCTGAAATCGCGAAGAGTGGTCAGGTGGACATGACAAATGTCCAAATCAGACTTGTTGTTCGTTTCATGGATTACTATTTCAATAAAGTAGATGATTCAGTTATCAAAACAATTCTATCTGAACTTGTCAGCGCAGGTGGAAAACTACCTGAAGAAGAAGTGATGAAAATCATCTTCAAAAATACTGGACCAGGACTTGGAAAGGTTCTTCAGCAAATCGGAAAAGAAAAAGGAGTTGGAGGAGAGTTCTCCAAACTCATGAGCGTTTTAGAATCGTCAGGTAAAGAAGTACCATATCATCTTGTGAAAAGAGTGATCGAATCAGATCAAGGTGGTTTCGAAGTTAGAAGTGTGGAACCCAAACCACTTGGGACAGGAACTATTGCTCAAGTTAATAAAGCTAAACTGTGGGATGAAAATATTGAAAAAGAAGTTGCCCTTCGTTTTCGCAAGCCGGGTGTTGAACAACGTTGTAAAGACGACATAAAAATTCTCCGCCAATTTGTACCAGACAATGAAGCACTTTTTAGAGAAGAAGGTGTTGAAGACACTAAAGTCATTTCAACTCTCATCGATAGCGTTGAAAAATTTCTAGATGAAGAAGTCGACTTTGAAATCGCCGTAGAAAAACAAAAGAAAGCTTATGAGATCTATAATAGATCAGTCAAAGTGACTGCTAACCCAAAATTTGAAATGTTGGAAATGAAAGTGCCCAACGTTTATACGCCACCGAAAGGAAAATCAAATTTACACATTCAAGAATTCGCGACAGGCGGAGTGAAGTTTGCGGATCTCACAGATGCGGCCACAAAAAAAATAGTGGCCCAAGAAATGATTCGTATGTGGTTTGAAGAGGCCCTTTTCAAATCGGGTTTTTTGAACGCCGATCTTCATCAGGGGAACTTCCGCGTCGTTCTTATCGAAGAGAATAACAAAATTAAAGTACTACTTTATGATTTTGGTCTTTCATCTACTTTAACAAAAGAAGATCAGCGGGCCTTTTTACTCCTTGGTGCAGGAGCGCACTTAAAGTCTCCAAAAATTATCAGCGAAGGGTTGCTTGCATCCATGCAATCAAACGATCCAGTACTCAAAGCGAAATTGATCAAAGACATTAAAGAAGAAATGGCCATCTCCCCATCTAAGAAAGCAGAAGATTGGGTTGCTTGGTGTGTTCAAAAAAATTATTTTGTTTCAGATAAACTTGGGGCGTTCGCCAGAGGATCTCTACTCTTGAAGCAGCTACCAGAAAGTGTCGGTGACACTGAAATGTTTAAAGAAACCATTGTTAAGAGTGCTTTCAAGAATCTTACACATTCATTTGCGGATCGCGATTATGATTTCCCGCTCAAAAAAATCGATCTCATTAAAATTGGGGTGACTGCTGGTTATCAGTCGTGTGTAGATCTTATTAAACGTTTTTTCGGTAAATGATTGTGTAAAAACTATTCTTAGTTATACTAAGTATAATGAAAGAACATTTGAAGGTCCTTTTAGTCGACGATGACCCTGGTTTGCTTGATATTTTTCAAGAGGCGCTCGACGATCTTTCTTTCGAAGTGACAACCGCTAAAAGTGGTGAAGAAGCTCAACTCAAACTTTCAAAAGAAAAATTCCATTGTCTGATAACTGATATTTCGATGACTGGAATGTCAGGTGTCGAGCTTGTTTCGGCCTTGCGTGCGGCAGGGAACGAGATGCCAGTGTATTTTATTACTGGCTACTCTGATTATTCACGTGAAAAATTAAATGTACTAAGGCCAAAGGCCATCATCTTCAAGCCTTTTGATGTTGAAGAAGCGGCCCTCCTCATTAAGAACCACTTCCTCAGATCATAACCAAAAATCTTTATGGTAATCGAATCGGCAATCGCTTTTTACCTGCTGAAGGTAGTGGTGAATAGTTGGTGAGAATTGAAACTCCGGAAAAATATACATTCCCCAAAGATGTGAAGCCAGCATGATGTCCATAATTGTTAATTCTTCATGCTTGTAATAAGGCTCAAGATTAGGTTCAACTTTTTCTTCAAGAATTGTTTCAAGTGCAGTTATGAATGACTTTTTATTTTTAATCAGATCTTTGAATGGACCACGTTTGACTTCTTTTTTTGCTTGGAAGTACTGACGAGAACTTTCATTGAATTCTGGAGTCCAAATCCAGTATGGCATGCAAAGGGAATGGACTTGTTTGCCAATTTCATCCAGGAGAGATTCAAACTCTGCTGCTTGCGGTTCATACACTGACCATTTCAATCTCTGATATTTATCCTGCGATTTGAGAATATCTAAACTCTCGTTCATGGCCTTACCATTTTCATCCACAAGAATGGGAAGCATCTTTTTGCCAGTTAATTCGACAGGTGTTTTCTCATCATCATAAGGCACGACGATTGATTCGTAATCTTTACGTAACAGGCCTAAACCCATACGAACGCGAACACAAAAAGGACAGTGGACATAATGGTGGAGCTTCATAGTTGGTTACTTGGGACAGAAAATTTCAATTGTTTATAGTTTAGTTATATTACACCGATAAAAAACTCATGAAAAGTTTAATCCTTTTAGCACTGCCTCTGACATTATCAGCACAAGAATTGGAAAATGGTTTTAAAGGACCAACCAATGAAGATCTGATGAACATATCTTTTAATTTTTTGGATGAGTCGCAGAAAGCAGTGGCGCAAACGAAAAAAGGTCGAGGCGAGGAAGATTGCGATAATAATGGTGCACCAAAAAAAGTTGTGGAAGCTCCTAAGCCAACAACTAATGAGGTTGTTTGCCTTTGTGAATTGTCACCAGAACAACAAGGACTTCTTTATTCACTGATTGGTGAAAAGAAAAGTACAGGACTTAAGATTACAAATGGTAACGACAATTTTCTTCATGGTGTTTTTCAATTAAACAGTGATCTTGCCAAAATCGACGGTGATGATCGTGGGCGTACAGTTAACTTTGGCGGTGAATACAAAGTGACAGGAACAAAAGGTTCACTGGAATTAAAGGTCGATTCAACGGGGTTTGGTAAATTTGATCGTTCATCAGGTTACTCACGAGACTCAGAAGGAAAATATTTTTTAAACTTCCATGAAAAAAACACTCTCGATCTTCGCTACGATCTGTTCGGTGACGAAAAAAAAGATGGAAAAAATTCTTCAAAAAATTATTCGTTGTTTGAATTTAACCTTACTCACGAAACAGACAAGGGACGCTTGAGCAAAGAGCTGCAAGATTGGTGGCATAATTTCAATCGCAATCAATTAGGCATGAATATCATTCGCTACAATTATGTGAAGGAGCAGCCTGACAGCACAAGTGTTCGCTTGATGGCCGGAATTGGAAAAGAGTGGCTGACCAATATCGGAAACTGGACTTGTCTCACAAAGGCCGAAATAAAAGGCGGGATGACATTAACCAAATCATCTGCGACTCCGGAAATTGGTGTAAAAGGTGAGTCAACGCTCACGCATAAAAGTGCACCGTGGATCGCGCTTTCAGCTTGGGCGCAGGCGAGTGCAGGATATAGTGGTAAGGCCTATGATGGCGGTCTCATGATGAGTTTTCCTATCAAGAAAAAAGATTACATCATCGAGCCTTTTATTGGGATTGAGAGACATCGCACGGCCCTTGATACAAAATATGGTAACCCTGGAAAGCAATACGAAAACTACCATGTTTTTGGCGTGACAATCAGATATTAAATTTCTATTCTAATTCTCACTATGAGAAGTATTCCCAAGGCCATGTCAGCTCTGTTTTGGACTCAGTTCTATGGAGCGCTCAATGACAATCTTTTTAAAAATGCATTGGTGATTCTTATCACCTACAGAAGTGTCTCGTTAATGGGATTAAATTCCGGAACTCTCGTCGCTTTTTGTGGCGGTCTCTTCATTCTTCCTTTCATGTTGTTTTCAGGAACGGCCGGACAGTTGGCAGATAAGTTTGAGAAGAGCTGGCTCGTTGTAAAAATAAAAGAATGTGAAGTTGTTATTGGAATTTTGGGGGCCATTGGTCTCATGATCAACAGCTATCCGTTAATGTTATTTGTGCTTTTTCTCTTCGGATTGCAATCGACTTTTTTTGGACCACTGAAATATTCACTCATCCCACATTATTCAACAAAAGAACAACTGACGTTTTCCAATGCACTTGTTTCTTCCGGAACTTTCTGTGCAATCTTACTCGGAACAATCATCGGTGGAGTTGTCGCGAGTTTTCAAGATAATCTCTGGCCGCTTGTTGTTGTCCTGCTTGCTTTTTCTTTTCTTAATCTTTGGTATGCGTGGAAGCTTCCACCCGTAAAAAAAGATGAGACTGCTGCCGTTAAAATTAAAATTGATTTCAACACCTACACTTCGAGTAAAGACATTTTAAAGCTGGCCTTGGGACAACGTCGAATCGCCTACCTCATCCTTGGACTTTCATGGTTCTGGTTTATGGGAGCGGGTCTTCTTTCCCTTTTACCACTAATTGCAAAACAAACTTTCAATGGCAGTGAATCTCTCGCAACTTTAATGCTCTTCATGTTCACGATCGGGATGGGAGTTGGTCCTTTTGTTTTAGAAAAAGTTTTCAAAGGACGAGTTCCACGTTGGGTGATTCCCGTGAGCCTATTGTTGCTTACACTCTGCCTCTTCGATGCGGCCTATGCGATCAAAACGGCCAATAAACAAAGTTTTCTCCTGAGTTTGCTGCCGCCGCAAACAATCGGACAATACTTTAAACTTGATATGAGTGTCAGAACGATTTTTGATCTGTTTATGCTTTCATTTTTCGGAGGCATGTTCACTGTAAGTCAATTTACAGAACTACAAAGAGTGACAGCTGATGAAGAGCTCTCGCGTGTCGTCGCCGCCAATAATATTGTCAATTCTCTTATGATGGTTATGGTCTCTGTACTTTTAATGATTCTTCACCAACAACATTTTCCATTACATGTTATCATGGTCATATTGGGAATGCTCAATATTGGAATGTGTGTGCTGCTCCTCTTTTTCTACAAAGAAGAATTTAATAAATTTTTAAAATTTTAAAATGAAAACAAAAAAAAAGGCGATAGTGGTAGATTTGGATGGAACTCTTTGCGATGTTGAACATCGTATCCATCATGTGAAAGGTCCGAAAAAAAATTGGAAGGCCTTCAATGAATCAATCATTCACGATACAATCTACGAGTGGTGTTCGGAATTAATTTCAGCGATGCGGGATCGCGGATATGAAATCATTTTTGTTACCGGTCGATCAGACGATTACCGTGAACACACCACAAACTGGCTTTCAAAACATCAGGTGAATTTTGATCATCTTTATATGCGTGCTGTTCGCGACTTTAGAGAAGACTCCGACGTAAAGGAAGATCTGTATCGTGAATTCATCGAACCTCACTACAACATTCTTTTCGTTGTTGATGATCGCATGAGCGTCGTCGAACGCTGGCGCAAGATGGGGCTGGTTTGCTTGCAGTGCGCTCCAGGTAATTTCTAAGCAAAAATTTTTGTGTTTATGCCCGCGTTGAGTTAGCCTAATCCTATAAATCATTTTTAAAGGAAGGCATTCATGAAGAACACCCTCGTTTATTCTCTTATTCTCCTCTCACTTTTGGGTTGCGAGATTTCTTCTAAAGATACAAAGAAAGTTACAGAGCAGCCAAACTTTGGTGGTATGGAGCCGCCTACATCTAAAGAATTCACATTCACGGAACTGGAAATCGGTCGTCGCGTTTGTAAAAATCTTGAGAATAAGAAAGCTTTACTTGAAGCTTATCGCCTCGATACAAGTAAAAAAATTGTCTTTAAAGCAGAATCACAATCTTGTTCACAGGTAAAATTCGCAGCTACGGACGATTTGTTTGCAGCTACAGTTATTTTGGCCGGTGTTGATTATGAATTATCTGTTCCGGATAGAAGTGGATATATGAGCGACATCATCACAACTCAAAGTGGAGTGATGAAAGAAGTGTGTGAAGAAATTAAATCAAATGATAAAGTTCTTCGTCAGATGCCAATCAGCAATTCAAATTTCGTCGTTAAGTTTTTAGTTAAAGACAGTTACGACCGAGTTGAAATTTCTCAATATTCACCGGATGGAAAAGGTGGATATGCTTTCAATAATGTTGAGGGTGTGAGTTTTGTGAGTACGGTGAAACAAGGTCCGAAAGAATTTATTGGATTCGAGAAGGAGCGTAGTCGCTACACTCCTTGCCCGGGAAAAAAACATCCATCATATTACATTCAGACATGGATGAGAGATACGACACTCTAATTTAAATTAGAGTGTCTTATAAGCTTTAATGATTCCTGCTGCTGAAAGATCAAAACGTGCATAGAGCTGGTCTGCCTTATAGGCAGACTGGCCAAATTCTCCGCCAATCCCCAATGACTTCACTTTAAAATCGATGTTTTTAAGTTTAAGCGCGTGAACAATCATCGCCCCCATTCCACCAAGAACTTGGTGATCTTCAATCGTGATGAGTTTGCCATTTGTTTTAGCAACATGGCCACCGATCGTTTCAAGATCAACATGATTGATAAAAGAGTTGTTGATAACAGTTGCTGTTACACCTTGAGCTTTAAGTTCATTCGCTGCTTGAAGTGCTTTTGCGACCATTGGTCCAGCTGCTACGATGGTGACATCTGATCCAGTTGTTAAGACTTGCGCCTTATTCCATTCGTAAGTCATGCCTTCAACATAACTCACAGGATGATTCTCTCTTCCTAAAAAGAAAACGGTAGAAGGTGGTACGCGACCAGCTTCTCTTTCTTTAGCAAAATTTGTGATTGCTTTATACATCAAGGCTTCTGCTTCAGATGAACAAGCGCAGTTCACGATTTCTAAGTGAGGAATTCCAGCAAGTGCAGAAAAATAAGTTGTCGCTTGGTGGCTGGCACCATCAGCGGCATCTTGAAATCCAGTGTGCGAGAAAAGGGCAATGACTGGTCCTTCAGAAAGTCCCGCCATAATGAAAGGAAGATTTCCTTTTGTAATACCAAACTGCGCGAATGTATCGACGATTGGAATAAGACCTGCTTTTGAAAGTCCGATAGCAGATGAAACCATGTTGGCCTCGGCAATTCCGATATCAACGTAGTTATTTGGGAATTCTTTATGAAAAGCTTTAATACCTGTTGAGCTTTGGAGATCTGAAGAAACAGAATAAACAGGGTATCCTTCTTTAGCTGCACGGATCGCTGCACGTGCAAAACCATCCTGAACTTTTTCTGTTTTAACTGCAGAAGCAGAACTTTCTTTTGGAGCTGGTTTTGTTGCGTGAATGTCTTTTACCCATTTAACAAATTCTTCCGGAGCATCGTTGTGATAAATTTCCTGCACGAATGCTTCAAGCTTGTCGTCATATGATGAGAGAGGGTAGCCGTGACCACCGCTCGCACTTTCCATTGTTGATTTAACACCGAAGCCTTTTACAGTTTTGAAAACGATTGCTACCGGTTGATTTGGATTAGCACTCGCATCGCTCAAACCTTTTTCAATGCTTGTAAAAACTTTTTGCAGATCATTTCCTTCTTCAACACGAACAACATTCCATCCAAGAGCTGAGAGCGAATTAAATGTAGGAGTCATCGAGTATGAATCAGCATCAATACGTCCACCTAGCTTTGTATTGTTATCGGAAATGAGAAGCAAAAAAGGATTCATTCTGTTTTTAGCTGCAAGACCTGGAATGGCCGCGAACGATTCACGAGCTTCACCTTCCATGGCTCCACCATCAGAGAGAACACAGACTGTCGTTCTTTGATTGCCGATGATTTTATCGGCCATACAAAGACCCTGAGCTTGAGGGAGTCCTGATCCAAGAGGACCATTGGAAATATAAACACCCTGTGGATTTAAATGAGTTTCACCGTGTCCAGTAAGTTTACTTTCAATCGAACGGAATTTTTTCAGATCATCAAAAGTGAGATTATCGAATCCGTAGTTCGCTCGAAGAGCATAAATTCCGTTTTCAGCGTGTCCTGCATCGTTAACGAAGTTAAACTGTTCGAACCATTTTTCATTTTTATTTTTGAACATGATTCCGTGAAGGGCAGACATCATTTCTGCGAAAGCAGCTGGACCACCCCAGTGAGCAGCAGCACCACCAATCGTTGCATGTTGATTCATAAGTGCCACAAGTGCTCTCGTTGCACGTGGATCAGCGACAACAATTTCTTGTCCGTTTTTATCTTTGACCATCGCTTTATACTTTGGAGTGTTTTGCGGTGTTGGAGCGAGTTTATTCACAAGCTTTAAAGGTTTAATCATCGGTGGAGTCCTGTGGTTATGGTTTAGACAGGCAAAAGTTTAAGGCATATTACCTGATTAATCCACGTTCTTATTTTCTTATATTTTCCCTCTGATCTGCTTGAAAGAAGATGAGAAGTTCATTTTCTCAAAAGTACTAAAGAATAGGGGCAGATTTGTCGATAAAATCTATTGCGAGGTGCAAAAATGTGCGAAGTCTGTCAATCCGAAGGTAAGGATACACGTTTTCTTAATGGCCCAAAAAACTATCTGTACACCAATCATTTGTACAAGGTTTTTAAGAATGCAGCAGCGCCTGTAAAACTCTGCTACGTTCATTCCATAGACCTCTTTATGCTAGGTGAGACGCGCTTTTTACGCGAACATCTTCCTTTTGCGCGCAAACTCGCGACTCGATCAAAAAATGCAGATTCAAGTGATAGTCCATTTGGCTTTTGAGCGATTCATTCTTACAATGGATGAATGGAAATTAATCACAATGTTCTTCACGCAAAAAGTTTTATTAACAACGAATGGGTCGGGCACGCGACTCAAAACTATTTAGTTGTTCATCATAAATTCGATCAGACACCACTGGCGCACGTGACCTATGCTGATCCGTCTGAAGTTCAGTTCGCCATTGCAACTGCGGTTTCCGGCTTTCAGGAATTTTCTAAACTCTCTGGTGCTGAACGCAGAGATTTTTTACTTAAAATTCGTGAAGGACTCTCGATTGAAAAAGATAAATTTATCAACTTGATTGTTTCCGAAGCGGGAAAGCCTGTTGATTATGCTCGTGTTGAAATTGATCGCTGTTTATTTATTCTGCAGACGGCGGCCGATGAAGCCGTGAGATTTAGCGGTGAAGTTGTTCCAATGGATTTTGGTATTGGTATCGGTAAAACGGCCATGACAAAACGTTTTCCAATTGGTCCTGTTCTCGCTATGAGCCCTTTTAATTTTCCTCTATCATTGGCGTTACATAAAATAGCACCGGCGCTCGCTGTCGGTTGTTCAGTCATTTTAAAGCCATCACCTTACACGCCATTAACAGCACTCGCCTTTGCTTCTCTCTGTAAAAAAATCGGCCTTCCTGCAGGTGTCGTAAATGTTGTCATTTGCTCGAACGATGATGTGGGATTGATGCTCAAAGATGAACGTATCAAAATGCTCTCATTCACCGGGTCTGCACCGGTTGGTTGGATGTTGAAAGAGAAAGCGGGCAAGAAAAAAATAACATTGGAGTTAGGCGGCAATGCCGCTGTCATCGTTGATCGCAGTGCTAATCTTGCCGAAGCGGCGAAGGCGATTGTTCAAGGTTCATTTCTCTTTTCAGGACAAGTTTGCATTTCGATTCAAAGAATTTATGTCGATCATTCTGTCTTTGATGAATTCGTCGAACTCTTTAAAACGGAAGTGCAAAATATTAAAATCGGCGCTCCTCACGAAACCGGCGTTCTCGTTGGACCGATTATTGATCGTCAACATCACGACCGCATTCATGGGTGGGTTCAAGAAGCGATCAATGAAGGTGCCGAATTGCTTTTAGGTGGAGTTTCATTTGATCAGGATCGCAATATTTATTCACCGACATTGCTCACCAAAACTCAAGGACACATGAAAGTTGTCTCAGAAGAAATTTTTGGACCAGTAGCGATCATCGAAAAAGTTCAGTATTTCGACGAAGTCATTCGGGAAGTCAATAAATCTAAATATGGACTCCAAGCAGGTTTATTTACAAATCAAATCTCCCAAATGAAATATGCCCATGAAAATCTCGAAGTGGGCGCTCTCATCATCAATGGAGTTCCGGGCTTCCGCGTGGATTCTATGCCCTACGGAGGAGTAAAAGAATCCGGATTCGGGCGAGAAGGAGTTCGTTATACGATGGAAGATATGACCGAACAGCGACTTCTCGTTTATTAATTCATTCTAATTGCATTCTTTTTCTGCTAAAATCCAGACTTCAAAAACAATTGGAGAGTCCCATGACAGTTCGCGTTCGTTTCGCTCCTTCACCGACTGGTTATTTGCACATTGGTGGTGCAAGAACCGCTATGTACAATTATCTCTTCGCTAAAGCGATGGGGGGAAAATACATTCTGCGTATCGAAGACACAGATACAGAACGCAGTGAACGCCGTTACGAAGAAGCTCAGATTGAAGATTTGAAATGGCTGGATATCATGCACGATGAAGGACCAGATGTCGGTGGTGACTACGGACCTTACCGTCAATCAGAAAGACTTCACATTTACAAAGAATACACTGACAAACTTTTGAAAGAGAAAAAAGCTTATCGCTGTTTTTGTACTGAAGAAGTTTTAGAAGAAAAAAAGAAAATCGCTGAAGAAAAAAATCTTCCTCCTCATTATGATGGTACATGCAGAAATTTATCTGCGGCCGTTGTTGAAGAAAATATGAAGAAGGGGATTCCTTCAGTCGTTCGTTGTATTACACCGAAAAAATCTTATTCATTCGTTGATAAAGTTCGCGAAGAAGTGACTTTTCCTGAAGATATGGTGGGGGACTTCGTTATCGTGCGTGGAAACGATATTCCCGTTTATAACTTTGCAGTTGTTATCGACGATATGACGATGAAAATCTCTCACGTTATTCGCGCTGAAGAACATTTGAACAACACTCTAAGACAGCTCATTCTGTATGAAGCTTTCGGAGCTACTCCTCCAACGTTCTGTCACGTGTCCCTTTTAATTGGTCAGGATCGCCAGAAGCTTTCAAAACGTCACGGGGCCACTTCAGTTCGTCTTTATCAGGAACAAAATTATCTTCCTTCAGCAATGCTCAACTACCTTCTGCAATTAGGTTGGTCACATCCGGAAGAAAAAGATATTTTCGATATTCATCAGTTGGGAACACTTTTCAATCTTGATCGCTTCACAAAATCAGCAGCGATTTATGACATTGTTAAACTCAACCACATCAACGGTGCGCATTTAAGACTTCTTCCAACAGAAGTTCTTGTCGCAGAAGTTGAAAAAGTTTTACCTGCAGATCATCCATTCCATAAAATGAGCAGCGACTGGAAAGCTCGTTGTGTAACACTTTCAAAAGAAAAAATGGATTTCTACAAAGACATCATTCCACTTTTAAAACTTTATTTTGACTGTGAAGTTTCGGAAGAAGCAGATTTTAAAGAGGCCATGAGCTGGGAGACGACTCCACAAATTCGCGAATACCTTCTGGGTGAAGTGAAAAAAGCACGTGCCGCAGGAAAAGAGTTTGTCACTGAAGCGGAATACACTGAGTGGAGTAATCACGTTAAAGGTGAATTGAAGATTAAAGGGAAGCAACTTTTCATGGGAATCAGGGCCGTTTTGACCTTGCAAGCTCACGGATCTGACCTGAAATTCATTATTCCACTGACACCGATCAGTGTTTTAGAAAAAAGACTCACAACTGTTTAAAAAATTCTTACACGTCCTCCGTATCCCTTGTGAATACGTCCACCCCTATGGTGTAATTCCAAGGGATTTCCGGAGGACTCATGATTCTAAAATTCTTAATAAGTTTATCGCTTTCTACGTCGGCCTTCGCGGCCCCAGACTGGTCTGAAAACGCGACAATTGTTCCCGGTGAAAACCGCGCTAATATTTTCGAACTTCCAACTGAGCAAGTTGAATCGACAAAAATGCAGGGATACGTTCATGCGATGAAATATCCGGTTACTGTCACTGGCCTTCTGATTCCCTATAAACCGCTTTTAAACTTCTTTGCTGCCGATGATACCAATGGCCTTCGTAAACTTATGCTTGAGCTTGGATCGGCGTATACAGGCTTTAGAAGTGAAAAAGAATTGTATGAATGGCTTGGCCTTGCACCCGTGAATGCTCCGAGTGCGGTAGGAATTTATAAAATGCCTCTGCCGAACGGAAAAGTGGATCAGTTCTACACAGGGGCAGGTCTTATTAAAAATAAAAATGGGGAAGGTTTAACGTTTAGTTGTTTTGCATGCCACGCTCAAAATATGTTCGGCACAACCGTAATGGGTTTAACGAACAAACGTCCGCACGCCAATAAGTTTTTCCACATGGCCCGCAAAACGGTTCCTAAAATTCCAACATTGCTGTTTGGTGCTTCAACAAACTCCACTCTAGGTGAGATGAGAATGTTCGAACGCACGAAGAAAAATCTAGTGTCAGTAAGTGCAACTGTTCCTCAGGTTTTGGGGCTCGATACATCACTGCCGCAAGTTGCTCTTTCTCTCGCGCATAGAAACGATGATGAGATCGCCAGCAAAAATCCAAATCTTGAAAAGTATCCCCGTCATAATGAACTTGCGACATACATTGCTGATTCAAAACCACTTCCATGGTGGAATTTAAAATATAAAACGCGCTGGCTAGCCGATGGTTCAATCGTTTCCGGAAATCCTATTCTCACAAACTTTTTGTGGAATGAATTAGGACGTGGAACGGACCTTGTTGAGCTTGAACAATGGATGAAAGACAACAAAAAAACAATCGATGAATTAACAGCAGCTGCTTTTGCGACAGAAGCTCCTCGATATACAGATTTTTTTCCAGAGCATACAATCGATCTGAATCGCGCAAAACGCGGAGAAAAACTTTTCAATGAATCATGTATGAAGTGTCATGGTGAGTATCAGAAGGTTTGGTCTCTTGAAGGCAGCGAAGCACTTTCAACAACAGAAGCGTCGAAAACTTTGAAGGTCATCTATCACGAAAAAACTCCAGTGAAAGATGTAGGAACAGATCCTCAACGATATGAAGGAATAAAATTCTTCGCGGAAGCTCTCAATGACTTGAGAATTTCGAAATGGATGCAGACAAGAGTTGAACCGCAAGTGGGTTATGTACCACCTCCATTAGTTGGTATTTGGGCACGCTATCCATATTTCCATAACAATTCGATTCCAAACTTGTGTGCGCTTCTCACACCGGAAAATGCCCGTCCAAAAACTTGGATTCAAGGTCCAGCAGTAAATAAAGCAACGGATTTTGATAATGAATGTGTTGGATATCCTGTAGGAGATAAAATTCCAAAAGCATGGTTAAAAGATGTCGAAGCAAAATTCGATGCTACAAAACCAGGTCTTAAAAATAGTGGTCATACAAAGATGCTTTTCAAAGAGGACGGTACTGAGAAGTTTTCAGCAGAAGATAAAAAAGACCTTATTCATTTCTTAAAAACTCTATAAAAAAGGCCCGCATTAAGCGGGCCTTCTTATTTTTACTTATTTTTGAATTCGTATTTAGCGAGAATTTTCTTCATAGCACCCGAAGATTTCATTTGTTCAAGAGCATCCGAGAATTTTTTCAATGTCGCATCGTCGACTGACTTCTTAGAAAAATAAATTCCGAAATCATCAGATTTAACTGTGAACATTGGTTTAAGATTCGAAACATTATTCTTTTTACTTACGTAGCGGAGAACGTCCTCATTGATGATGATCGCGCCTTTGTCGCCATAGCGATTATTACTTACTTTTTTAACGATAGTGTCGTTATCAGAATCTTCAATAACCTTTGCACCATCACCGGCTTCAGCAGCAGCCGCTGATGCTAATTTTGCAGAAGATGAACTTGTTACAGCGCCGATCGTCCAGCCTTTAAGTTCAGAAACATTTTTTGCGATAACAGGTCCGGCCGTTACTAGAATCATATCTGATTTAATAATAGGTGGAGAGAAGCGAGCAAAGCCATCTCTCTCAGCATTTTTAAGAAGGGCCACGACACCGTGAATTTCACCCGATTCAATTCCGGTAATTGCTCTTTTGAGAGGAACGATTTCTAACTTGCATGTATCTTTTGTAATCGCACACATCTCGGTTACAATATCATTCATCGCCCCCAAAGTTTTACCACCTTCAATATAGTTGAACGGAGGATATTCTTGTCCTTGGAATTTGTATTCGGCCGCAAAAGAAATTGATGAAGACAATAAAGCGAGAAGAGCGAGGGTTTTCATTCAGAGACTCCTATAAATGTTGTGCTTTATAGGATAAGGGCAAACTGTGGAAGCAGGTATAAAGATATCTTAAAATTTAACCGGAGTAATTTTGTCTACTTTGAAGAATTGTCGATTTCGACAATCGCATGGTAAAGCGCTAGTCCTACCCAAGCATCAGTAGCGGCGTAACGAAGCTGATCAGGTTTCAAGTCTTGTGCTTCCCAATTGGAAAGTTTGGCCTTCTTCGAAAGGGTGTGTTTAAGCACTTCTTCCGTCATCCCTTTTAAACCGAAGTTCTTCAGGTTGCTCGATTTCGCCATATCGGCCAGCTCAACAAAGTTGCGAGCTTCAAAGGGGAAGACTTTCTGCAGAGATTTGATGTCGTCACGGATGGCGACGCCAATTTTTTTGATCCCAGCATTTTCGAAATAGTCTTTGATTAAGGAAAAATCTTTTAAGTAATGGAGGCGAAAGAGCAGAGCATGTTCATCGCTGGCCAATTGCAACAATGAGACGTGATAAAACTCGCCTTTTTTAAAACTAGGTTTCGTCTCAGTGTCAAATCCAACATGATCCAGACCTTTTAGGAGTTCGAGCGCTGGAGCAATCTCTTCATCCTTCGTGATGGTGATGATTTTCCCTGGAAATTGGGCCTTGGGAAGAATGACTATTGGTTCTAATTTTTGATTCATTGAAATTTTACCTAACTCTTTGTACCATCAAGTCTCCAAAAATACGATTCTTCGGAGAAAAAAAATATGCCTTCTTTTGATCTCGTCTCTAAAACTGACATGATGGAAATGAAAAATGCCCTCGGAATGGCCCAAAAAGAAATCAATGCTCGCTATGATTTCAAAGGCTCAGATGTCACGCTGGAACTCAAAGAGAACACAATTGAGTTGCGCGCAGAGGATGATTACAAAATGAAAGCGGCCTTGGAAATCTTCCGCGGGCAGATGGTGAAACGTTCAATCGGTCAGCGCTGCATCGATCCACAGAAGATCGAGCCTTCTGGGAACCGAATGATGAAGCAAATTATCAACATCAAAAACGGCATCGAAAAAGAAAAAGCAAAGGTCATTAATAAAATCATCAAGGACAGTGGGCTTAAAGTTCAATCATCAATCATGGATGATAAAATCAGAATTACGGCAAAAAAGATTGATGATCTTCAGGCCGTCTTTGCCATGCTTCGATCGAATAAAGATGTTGATCTTGAACTTCAAATGGAAAACATGAAACGTGACTAATAAAAAAAATTGGGTAGTAGGAATTCTACTTGTTGCTTTTTTTGCCTGGTTTTGTGTTCGCTACTTTAATCGCGATTTCAAAAATCCCCGCGGTGGTGCTCCCAATATGGCACTTGATTGGGACTCTCTTGATAAGAAAAAAAATACTGAAACAGCTCCTGCTACTTTGAAAACAGATGAACCATCTCCACACCGCACTCGTACTCATGAGACGATGACTCCTTCCGAAGAAGCGCAATTTGAAATTTACGATCAGATGGAACGTGAATGGCTTGGAAAAATGAAAGCGCTACTCGATGAACGTGAGTATGTTGTCTATCAAGACATGCGCGAACAGAATGAAAAAGAAAAACTAAAGGCCTACGAACAGTTTCATCAAATGCTGAGAAAACGCCACGGTGATCAATTCTCTTATAAAATTTCCGAAGATCAAACAGCGGCAGAAAAAGAAATCAATCAAAAATATCTTAAAGAGCTGCTTGCTCTTATTGGTGAAAAGAAATTCGCTGAATATCTCAAGGCCCGCGATCAAATAAACGAAAATTTTCGACGTAAAAATAAAATCTTTATTCAAGTGGAATTCTAATGAAAATTATCAAATGGAAAACGATTTCTTCGGCGCTCGAATTAAAGGCCCACGTTTTTCGTTACTGGAAAGTTCAAAGAGAATCGCCATCAAATCAAGAAGTGGGGACTTTTGATGTCATTCAATGTCTCAATTGGGTGAATGTCATTGCCATTACCAAAGATCAAAAGATAATTCTCATTAAACAGTATCGACATGGAACTGATCAAGTGACGGTTGAAATTCCGGGTGGGGCCGTTGCTCACATGGAAGATCCAAAAGAAGGCGCGATTCGTGAACTTCGCGAGGAGAGCGGCTACACTTCTTCAAACTGGATTCATCTGGGGCGCGTGGATGCTAATCCTGCTTTCATGACCAATCAATGCGATACTTATCTCGCTCTTGATTGTGAGAAGACGCATGAATTAGAACTCGATCCCTTTGAAGAGATCGAGGTTTATTTAAGAGATTTAGCTGATGTTGATAAAATGGTGGAGAGTGGAGAAATCACTCACAGTTTGATTATCGCTGCTTTATTTCTTTACCGGCTTCACAGGGGCCGCAGTCGTGTTCTGGTTGACTAGGTAGTAAAGAAGTTTACCGATGTTTTTTCTTTTAGCGACAATGGTATCCATGATGCTATCGCGGCACCAGTCTGTCGTCACACATGCATCCCACGCTGCAAATTTAAGATCATCTTGCCATTTGCCAGTTGGTGGAATTTGCATCTTCGAAACCATGTATAGGAAAATCGACAGAGCGTATTTTTCACTTTCAGGACTGAGTTTTGCCAATGTGATAATCGAATTTCTATATACCTTGAAAGCTTCTCTTAATTCTTTGTAATCGATGATGTTGTCACTATTGCTATCAAAACGAATAAACGTTGATTCAATATTTAACATCGCTCCTAAAATCAATGTTGAATCACGACGGTTTACAGGAACACCTGGTTTGTGGACATCGCGAGCAAATCCTTCCACACCATTTAAGAAGTCTTGTGCTTCTTCTTTTGGAATCTCGTTGATGTACATCGCCAGTCGAGGCAATTGTTTAGAGAATTTCAATTTATTAAGAAGCGTATCGAAAAAATTGTTATTGTAACATCCTGTTTCGAACATTGGTTCTTCTTTATCAATTCCCGGATTACACGTAAGCGATAATGTATCATTGAGTTTTCCAGAAACTTCAACGGCACTTAAGATCATCGAGATGTATTCTGTACACTCATTAATGCCAATATTTAGATCACCATTTGACTGATCCTGGAAGAGATCAGCAAGCAGAACAGAGTTGCGTGAGAACGTCTCAGGATTTGGAGACCAAAGTTTGAATTCTTCCAATAATGGTTTTGAATCATCGAGGAATTTTTTGAATTCATCCATTGAAACTTGCCAAACACCTAGTGCATCTTTGTGGCCGTAACCGGCGATGAGTTTCTGTGAAAGCCACTTGCTAAGAGCAAGTTCCTGGAAACCGTAAGTATTTCTCTTAATCGCTGTACCGTAATAAACCGTACCAACATCTTTATTTCTAAAATAACGGAAGTTGATTACGATATCGGCAAACGATTGATGTAATTCTGTAACTCTTCTTTGACTGAAAATTTCATACTCAGGAATAACCGGACGAGGGAATTCTTTAATGACTTTTGTATCGGCCAGCTGCAATCGAGCGTAGTCGTAAGTCACGTTGTTAAAAAATAGTCTCTCAAGAAGATCTTGTCCCAAATCAACAGCATTACGAAGATCTCTCAATGTAACATTGTCTCTGTTTCCACCAATAAATTTTTGTTTATAAATTTCCAGTGTGCTCTTGAACTTACGAACATTTTTTTCTTTATAAAGTTTTTCAGCGATCACAACCAACTGTTCAGTCGTGAAGAGCTGGAAGTCAGGTTGATTAAACTGGATGATTTCGTAAAGATCTCGAACAGCTTCTAAATAAAATTTTAAATGGGCCGTATCGCTCTTAAAGTTTGAATTGTTCGCATAGTACACATCGAAAACAAGCCCCATGAGCTTTGGAAGTTTAGCAATAAGAGTTTTTAACTCATCACTTGTGATGATTTTCGTGTCACCTGCAAGAAGAATACGTTTTAAAAAGATAAATGAATCAATTGTCTCTTCATCAATCGCATTACTTTCACCAATTTTTTTACTGGCATCGAGAATAAAGTCACGAATATTTAATTTAGTCGGAAGGCCTGGCGACTTTTCAATCACACCGATTGCTCCAGAAGAGAATCTATTTACCGATTGAATGAACTTCGCGCGAAGATCCCAGAAGCGTCCCTGGTTTTCTTCCATATCCATTTCACGAAGAATATCAGTAATGATGACCGCTTCTTGATTAACTTGAACAAGCAATTCGAAAAGAGGAGAGATGTTGTTGTTTGAAATTCTATCTGCTTCATCTTTCAACAAAATCATGTTGAGCTGGAAGATAATTGAAAGTCCCTTAATGATTGAATCACTTTGACCTTCAAAGAATCTCTTGATGAAAATTCCTAATTCATTTTCAGTGACTGAGCCTGGTTTCTGGGAACGAACGTACTTCGTGAATTGAATGAAGTTTTCTTGAAGGCACTTGATCTGTTCTTTCTGATCGGCCTTAAAAATTTCACCAAGTTTTGTTACATCAATTTTGCACTTCTGCTGAAGTTCATCAGAACGATAGAGATCGCCGTTTTGAACAGGCTTATCCGAGATGTAACCACAACTCGATAGCAATAGTGCAGAAGCAAGCACTATATGGACTAAAAATTTATTCATTCTTTCCATATTTAACCTTATTTCAGTGAGTGTAAAGTCTCACTGAAAGATCTCAAAATACATTATGGAAAATAGGGGAAAATTACAGGGTGCATCTATCAAGATCGTGTTAGTTCCACTAAGCTAAAAGTCCTATATTATTGATTTGGAGTCCATGTGGTTTTCAGCAGGTATTTTTTACAAGCTCGCTTGTATTCAGTGTTTTTTATTGTGCTTTTTTCATCGATATCTTCACTGCAAGCTGGAACCGGCGAATTAACTTACGAAAAATTTTTCCGTCTCAATAATCCACCTGTTAGAAGTGATTCCGGCGATTGGCTGGGGCTTGCTTATGAAACAGATGCTCCAACGGATAATCTTGATACATTTCTGATGGCCGATACGCGCTTTTATTTTCAAGACAGTTCATTCAATTATTCGATTCAGGAAGCTTATATCAAATACGCCAATAGCGATTACAGCTTTACCGTTGGCCGAAAGATTCTTGATTGGAATGAAAACGAAAAATATTGGTCGTTAGGATATTTAAATGCCAACCAGGCCTTCACCCTTCTTAGTACAGAAGAAGAAGGTGTGACGGGGATTCTCTATAACAAAAAGTGGGGATCATTTGATTTTGATATTCTTCTTTCTTATGTGTTCATCCCGCAAGTCAATCCAGAATACGATTTTAAGAATGGTGAAGTTGTCAGTAAAAGTGAATGGGTGAGATTGCCCCCACGTAGAACCGTTGTATCAGGTCTTGAAGTTCCTATTTATTACAAAGACGCGGACTATTCGGTCTCCGATATTATTTTCAATAAATCGATCGGTGGAAATATTCGCTACAAATGGGAAAAAGGGGGAGCTTCCGCCTTTGCGATTTATAAACCAGAAAACACGCTTCGAATTAATGCCAGTGCTTTTTATGACAACGTCACATTGAACCAAGTTGTTGTCGAACCTGATCCAACAGTTAATCACCATGCTTATTACGGTGTTCAGTTGTATCACGCTTTTGGTGATGTTCGTGCTCGTGGAGGATTAAGTTATGTTGATCCCAATGCTCGACTTGGAAAAGATTTTCCCATCGAAATTCGAAATGCCCGCCAAACCTTCAAGTCAGAATTTTTCAATATAAATCCACGCTATGAAAAAGAAGCATACGCTCATGGGAGCTTAAATCTCGACAGAAGAAAATATCATCTTTCTTTAAACTACATTCACTTGCTTACAAAAAACGTACGCGGAAGCGATGACTTTTTTAGTGATACTGTAAAATGGAAAAGTACTTTTGGTGGAAGCATCCGTTATTTCTTCAACGACTACTTCGATATTCTCGTTGATCTCAAGTACGATGTTGTAAGAAAGGACAACATTCTTAAAAGTGAAATCAAATACAACTTCAAGAATCGTGCGAACATAGCTCTTGGTTTTGAAGTCCTCAAAGCTCCTGCAGACAATTCTTATTGGAGCTATTACCGAGCAAGCGATACGCTTTACAGCGCAATAGGATTTGTTTTTTAGCAAATAGAAAATTGACTTAAATACACTACCTGCAAACTCTCATTTTACGAAATGTACCGAATGGAATTTCACTCGGCTTCTGCATTCCTAAAAAGTTTGGACTTAGCATTCCTTTGGCAATCAAAAATACATTTAGTTATAAATTGAGATGAGGCTTTGTTTATTAACACAGAGGCTTTCTTATTATTTATGAATTCTTTAAACGTCCGGAGGATTTAAAATGAAAATCGCATTATTAACTTTATTAGTGGCTTCTTTATCAACGACAACATTTGCTCAATCATCATCGAGTGGATCTTCAACAGGATCGGGGACAACAATGTCTTCTGGATCTACTGATTCATCAGGATCAGGTTCGTATGGATCACAAGGTGTTGGAACTGATTCATCAACAACATCTTCATCTTCAATGGACACAACTTCTGGCTCATTAGATGATACAACATCTACAAGCACAACATCAGGAAGATATCCATCATCAACAACTGATTCATCTACAATGGGAACAGGCAGTGCTACTACGACAGGAACTGTTGAAGACTCAACATCAACATCTCAATCTTCAACAACAAGAAGCCCATCGTCTGGATCAGGAACAACTTCAGGAACTGGATCGTCTACAACTGGAACTTCAGGAAGAACAAGTACAATCAGCACGACAGGACGTTGTACAACTTATGAAGGCCGCGAATACGGTCAAGGTGAAACTGGTTACAATGAGTGTTTAAGAAACTCTAATACTGGTTCAAACTCTAAGAATACAAATCGTACAGGAAGATAATTCCTAAGCGGAGGGAGGGCGATTGCCCTCCCTTTTTTATTAGAAGTATTGTCTAATTGATCGGATTGACTGCAGCTCCACCAAATGGGCCTTCTCGGCCTGACCTTTAAATGAACGCGCCTCCTTTTGATAGAAGAAATGTCTCTCACTCGATAACAAATTCAGTAAATAACTAAACATCGAAAACCTCCCGTTGTTTTAGTATTCCCTTTCTCGTCTGAGTATAGACGAATCTTGACTTCAAGCTATACCTATTATAAAAGTATTAAATATTGATACCGAGGTGTTTGTATGAGTGGACAGAAGAAACTAGTGATCGATTCTTTAAAGAAAATCCTAAAGTCAAAAGGGATTACTTACGAGGTTCTGGCGAAAAAGCTGGAATTGAGTTTGCCTGCTGTAAAAACGATGCTCTCAAAAGAGGATATGACTCTCTCAAGGTTAGAGCATATTTGCGAAGTGATGAATATTAAAATGACGGATGTCTTTCGTCTCGTAGAAACTGTTTATGAAGGAGTTCCGGAAGAACTTTCACTAGAACAAGAAAATTACTTTGCCAAAAATCCAGCGCGTTTTGCTTATCTCGATTTACTACTTAACGGTATGACGATTAAACAAATCGAAACACAATTTAAATTGTCAAAAGCGCAAACTGCAAAAATTCTTCGTGACCTGGAAAAAGTAGGAGTGATTGATTGGCTCTCTGATACGAAAATAAAATTAAAAGTTTCTTCTGATCTCAGGTTGAATCCTAAAGGGCCCCTAAGAACTTTGTACGGTGAAGTCGCCATCAAATCTTTTCTCGATAGTGACTTTTCTAAACCTCATGAGTATCGTGAATTCATGACACTTAAAATTTCCGAGAAGACGATGAAGAAGGTAGGCATGCAAATCAGAAACATTCTTCATGAAGCCAATCGTGAAGGGGACTTTGAAAATCAAACAGGTGTAAAAACAGAAAACGCAGGCGTGTATGTCGCTCTTCGTGGCTGGCGAACGGCCGATGCTTTTGGATTATAAAATGAAAGAGACTTTGAAAAAACATTACCTGCAAGAACTGCAGTCTTATCAATCAACACGAACGGCGAAAAATTTTACAGCGGCCTGGAATCATTTAGAGCGCGCGCACATCCTTGGACAGTTTGATTGGAAAGCACATTTTCATGTGCATGTCTTAATGTTTGGTCTTGGAATTAAAACTCTAGAATGGCGAGAAATCTTCGGACAAATTCCCCGTATCTTGCTTGCAATTCCTGGATCACTCACGGGCAAAGCTCCCCTTGGGAATGTCGGAACGAGCAGAATTGGGATTTTTACTCCGATGGCCATTCCGGCCGACCTGGAAAAAATTATAAATGACTAATGCTGGCAGCGCGGGCAGTGATAAGTTCCACGACCCGCCATCACTGACTTGATCGTTTTGGTGATAATGCCTTTTTCCATGCACATCTGACAGTGGGCCTGATGAAAGACCACGAGATGCTTTACACCTTCTCCTTTGGCGCCATTAGCGTCTCTATAACCGCCGCTAAACGTGGTGCCCTTACCCTCAACGGCTCCGCTTACCACAAGGTCTATAGCGGCCTTCATTTTAACGATCTCATCGGCTTCAATGTCACCCGTTAAACGAGTGGGCAAAATGCCGGAGCGAGCGCAAATTTCCGAGGCCATGTAATTACCAACTCCAGGAAAAGCTTTTTGATCGAGTAGAAAAGGTTTGATGACTTTATTGGGATAACGAAAAAAAAGTTCTGCAATCACATTCACATCAAAATCTGGCGACGAAACATCGGCCGGAAGATCTTTCGTTTTTTTTAAAAAGTTTTCTTCATTTAAAATATAAAAATGTCCAAAGCGGCGAGGATCAATATACGTGAGTACTTTATATTGCTTATTAGTATGATCAACAAATTCGATGTGACCATGTTTATCATTTTTTTTCACATGACTCATCTGCCACGAACCACTCATTCCTAAATGCGAGAGCACATGTCCTTTCGGAGCAAGGTCGAATATCAACCATTTTCCATGACGGCGAATTTTTTTAATCGTTGAACCTTTGAGATCGAAATCTTTTTGTTTCACCATACGACTGGTGAGTTTTGAAAACGTCACTTCGTCGATCTTGAAAGGTAAGATTGGAGTGATTTGATTTTTTATGGTTTCGACTTCGGGTAGTTCCGGCACCTATGCTCCATTTTAAAAAGGTTCCCGATCGATTATTTCATATATGTTAAACAGAGACAATGTCCGAAAACCGCTAGTTTCTTATGGTCATTTGATATAGATTACGTACATGAAGAATAATGACGACATTTATTACAAAGCGTATTCATCGAGAGATGCACGTTTTGATGGGAAGTTTTTTTGTGCAGTAAAGACAACAAAAATTTATTGTCGTCCAATTTGCCCTGCTAAGCCTAAGCGGGAAAATGTCGAATTTTTCTCTAATGCCTTTCAGGCAGAGAGCGCAGGTTACCGACCATGTTTACGATGTCGACCTGAGTGCGCACCTGGCAGTGGTGGATGGCTGGGGAAAAATGCAACAGTAAAACGTTGTCTTGCTCTAATAGAAAACAGGGCGATGTACGATAAAAATGAAGAAGAGTTCGCCGCTTTATTAGGGATGAGTGCTCGCCATTTGCGTAGACTTTTTGAAGATGAATTAGGGCAGACACCGAAACAGATTTCAGATGCAAATAGATTGAATTTTGCCCGCAAACTTATTGTTGAGACAAAATTACCTATAACTGAAATTGCTCTTTCTTCCGGATTTACTTCTATAAGGAGATTTAACGAAGCTTTTAAAAATAGATTCGAGAGGTCTCCGTCTGAACTTAGAAAAGTTAAAGTTGTTTATGCAGGAGAAAAATTTTTCTTGCGACTATCTTATAGACCGCCATTTGATTTTGATGGACTCTTAAACTTTTATCAAAACCATCTTGTCAGTCATCTTGAACATGTCGATACCAACTCCTATGAGAGAATTTTCAAAATTGATGGTAAAGTTGGATCTGTTAAGGTTACGCAAGACAGTTCTAAAAATGAACTTGTCCTCGAAATCAATAAAGTTGAACCAAAATCGATTTTTCCAATTGTACAACGAGTACGAAATCTCTTCGACGTTGACTCAGATCCACTGCTTCTTAAAGAAGCTTTTAGTCATTCGCCTGTCATGAAAAAATTATGCCTCAAATACCCTGGACTTCGTTTTCCAAGAAGTTGGGACTCTTTTGAATCGGCCATTTGTACTATTCTTGGTCAGCTTGTCTCCGTAAAACAAGCAAAGAGTCTTGTTAGAGAATTGGTTGAAAACTATGGAGAAGCTGTTGCTCATCCTCTAAATGGAAAATCAGTTTATTTGTTTCCAAGTGCAGATGTTTTAATGAATGCTAATCTTGAAAAAGTGAGAACCACTCAAGCTAGACGTGAAACGATAAAACTATTTTCCCAAGCAGTCGCTCAAGGGGAAATTGATCTCAGTCAAAATCAAGATACTGAACTTTTTAAAGAAAAAATTCTAAAAATAAAAGGTATCGGTGTATGGACAGCAGAGTACATTGCACTTCGAGCTTTGGGTGATACGAATGCTTATCCAGCCACGGATCTTGTTCTCAAGCGGGTCGGAGCTGATATGAAAAATTTAAAATTGGATTTGCTCCATCCATGGCGAGGCTATGTCGCCTTTTATCTCTGGCGTGAGTTTGCTGGATCAACATTAAAAACGAGGAGTAAAAAATGATTTTAAAAAAGTGTATAAAGACTCCTGTTGGATATCTTACATTGATCACAGATACAAAATTTTTAATTGAAGTACGTTGGGAAAAAAGTAGCTTTAATGAAACTCATCCCATTCTTCTAATGGCCGAAAGTCAGTTAGAAGAATATTTTTCAGGAAAAAGAAATTCTTTCAATGTTCCACTTTCTGCTGATGGAACGCTTTTTCAAAAGATGGTTTGGAATGCCCTTGGTACAATACCTATTGGGCACACAACAACCTATGGAGCATTGGCCGGTCAACTGGGAAATCCCAAAGCTTCTCGTGCAGTCGGTTTAGCTAATAGTAAAAATCCACTTCCAATCTTTGTTCCCTGTCATCGAGTGATCGGAAAAAATGGAGAGCTAACGGGGTTTCTTGGTGGGCTGAAAGCAAAAGAAAAACTCCTAAAGCATGAACAAGTATTCTTAGACTCTCAAAGTTCAAGATAGTTATATTCCTGACTGCAAAGGATGGTCTTTTTTTCTAAATTAAGAATTGTTTAAATAAACCGAAAACTACTTAGTAAACATCTTGAGATGCAAGTAAGTAGAGGTCTATGAAATCTAAAAATTATATTGTTCTTACAGTTGGATTAGCTGTTTTAAGCGGCTGTGGACAACAAGTTAATTCGAAACGAAAGACCACACCTTCATTATCACAAGCTTCAGGTTCAATCACTGATACAACGATATCTCAAAGTTTGCCGCTGGCCATGGGAGCCGCTCCTGTTGCTATCGCAAGACCTTCAACTTCTGCTGAGTATGTAGCTAGTCTTACGACTGAGCAGAAAAAACTTCTTTTTTCAAACTGGTCGAATGCCAATACGGGGATGACTCTCATTTTGAGTGGCCTCGATCACGTTACGGGGAAAGGAACTCTCTATTTTAGTTTGCTTAATAGTTCATCAGTTAGAGCTTGTGCCGCAAGCGCGGCGGTTGCTATTGATAAACGAACAACGGCCACACATATCTACGGAAATATCACGATCAATGGTGGACAATCATATTATTGGTCTGGAAATAATCTTCTTTTGAAAAACGATAGCGAGTGTAGTGTTTTCACTGGGCGATTTGATTTTATCGCCAGCGCTTCTGGGTTTTATGTGGAAGACCGGACGAAAACTCTCGCGGAGCAAACACCACTTTATCATTCGAGTGCAACACCTGAACAACTGGGTCCCTATTTTTACAAGTGGTATAACTCATCATCATTGATTGTTGATTTAAGCGGGATCTCGAAAATTGGGGCCGCTACTCATAACTTTGTGGGAAGTGACGGTTCCCAATGCCAAAGTATCATGGCCATCGGAGGACGTGACGGTTTTGTCACGATCAATATCCTGGAAGGCGCAGATCTGAGTGGGAGAGTAACGAGTGCCTGTAGTGTCCGCAATGGCGCTTATAAAGTTCAAAAAATAAATTCAAACACTCTGACGATTAAAGGGTTGAACGGATCTGCTCTCACAGTCTTGCCGGAAGCTATGACATTAACAAATTCACTTCCAACAAACCCGACGCCAACTAGTCCAACACCAACGACACCAGCTCCTACGGACACACCAGTCGCTGTTTCATGGACATCTCAAGAACAAATTGTATGGAAAAATATTCAGGCGAAATATGCTTTTGATACGATCTTGAATCAGGCAAATGTTTATCTGACCAATGAACGAAATAAAGCAATTGCAGTTATGAATGCTTCACTAAGTGCACCTGGCCCAGTGGCCCCGACGACAGCAACATCTAGCTTAAGAGCACTCTTTACAAAACTATCAGCAGCAGATGCGGCCATGACGACATGGAAAAATGTGACAAAAGGTGGAAACTGGTCGAGCACAGATCCAGGTTATAAAGAGCTTCAGACGGCTATAGACCTTGCTTATAAAGACGCTCTTAATGCTGTGAAGGCCGGAGTCTCAGGAGGATCAAGTGTTACTTGGACGCCATTTGAATTAACTTCGTGGAAAAGTATTAAAGCTCAAATCGTCTATGATAATTCGATGGCCCTGGCCAACGCTTATGTAGCGAGCGAAAGAAACCGTGCTAATGCAGCCTACAACTCAGTGATGAGCTCACCAACATCTTCTGCACCAACGCTTGCGACAATGGCACTTAAAAATGCTGTGGCCAAAAATGCATCGGCGGTGGCCGCAATGGATTATTGGAAAAACGTGACGAAGGGGGGAAATTGGTCCAGCACAGAGCAAGGATATAAAGAACTACAAGCGACCATTGATTTAACATTTAATGAAGCTTTCCTTTTGGCGAATCCGCGCTAATAATTAAATTTATGAAAAGAATGAATATGTTAAATATGGTTTTCTGTGTTTTCGTTTTGAGTTTAGTCGGTTGTGCTGAAATGGGACTAAGTCCGCACAAGCCGAATATGAAATCAACACGAGAGATTTCAAAAAATAGTGGTCTCTATCAAATTATCTCTGTGAAAGGAGCTTCACCCGAGATCACTAAAATTTTAGATAATGATCTCATGAGTTGCGGTACAACGACCTTTCACATGCCAAGAGGAAATACTGTCGGAACGTTCATCAAAGAAGTTTTCGAGCAAGAATTAATCGCGGCTAAAAAATTATCAGTGAAAGGAACTCCTATCTATGTGGTGATCAAATCAATGGATCTCGAAACACTGTCAAAAGATAGCGGCATATGGACGGTGGAAGTTAATTACACGCTTAACGACAAAGAAACTCCGATTAAAACGATTATTGAATTCGAATCAAAAGTTAGTGCACTGACTTCCTGTTCACATACGGCCATCGTCTTCGAAGATGCTCTAGCAGATAACTTGGTCGAGTATTTCAAGAAAATCCGCTAATTTAAAAAAATCTAATAAATGTAGAAATAATTTGACTCCGTACTATGGTACGGAGTCTATAATGTTTCTATGGAAAAAATAACAATTGGAAAACTAGCAGAAATGGCGGGTGTAGGTGTAGAGACCATACGCTTTTACCAACGCAAAGAACTCCTACGAGAGCCAAAGGCCCAGTCGGGATTTCGCACCTACAGTCAAGAGGATGCTCAAAGAATTGTCTTCATCAAAAAGGCACAGGATTTGGGATTCACACTAAACGAAGTCAAAGAGCTTTTGGAATTAAATACCAAACCACGCATGACTTGTGGAACTGTGAAAATCAAAACTACTGCTAAAATTCAAGAAATTGATAAAAAGATAGCTGACCTGAATCGGATGAAAGTGAGTTTGGAAAAACTTGCGTGTGCATGTGATTCAAGTCAGGACAACATCAAACAATATAAAGTTCAGGAATGTTTTGATGTTGGCAACAATTGCAAATGTTAATGAGGAGGAAGTATGAAACGTTTTCATGTACATGTTGGTGTAAAAAATTTAGATCAGTCTATTCAGTTTTATTCCACATTATTTGGGCAACAACCATCAAAAGTAAAAGATGATTATGCTAAATGGATGCTTGAAGATCCACGCATGAATTTTGCGATTTCTACAAGAGTAGGAACAGAAGGAGTGGATCATCTTGGCTTTCAAGTGGATGAAAGTTCAGAACTGGGTGTTCTGACTGAAAGATTAAAAAAAGCTGATCTTGGTTTGTATGACGAAGGTACGACGACTTGTTGTTATGCCAATTCAGAAAAAGCTTGGGTGAAAGATCCATCAGGAATTGCCTGGGAAACATACCACACAATGAATGATGTCGAAGTCTTTAATGAAAAACCAAAAGAGTCTGCTTGTTGTGCTCCCACAAAAAATTCAGCAAAGAGTTGCTGTTAATGATGAAAAAAAGCATTCTCTTTCTCTGTACCGGAAATTCATGTCGCTCCCAAATGGCGGAAGGTTTAGCCCGCCATTTGTGGGGAGACAAATTGGATGTTTACTCGGCCGGTACAAAAAAACACGGTATGAATGAAAGGGCCGTTCGAGTCATGAGGGAAGTTGGAATTGATCTTTCTTCGCATTATTCGAAAACAATGAATGAACTTCCCGTGACAAATTTCGATTTTGTCGTGACTGTTTGTGATGCTGCCAAAGAAACTTGCCCATACTTTCCAGGTGGACAGCTCATTCATAAAAGCTTTCAGGATCCTCCTGCCCTCACGAAAACGATGACAAATGAAGAAGAAATATTAAATATCTATCGCAGAGTTAGAGATGAAATCATGGCATTTATAAAAAATATTGATGCTGTTTTACCTTGACTACTCTTAGTGGATTTTGCACACTTTCACTTGTTAGGGAGTAGTCTTTTTCGATATCTGTGCAGGTATCAAAGGAATGTGTCGACATACTGAGTTCAAACTCCGGCACATTCGCAAAAAGTAATTTTTGTTGACGAGACTGACATTGCGATTTTTTATTATCGCCGTGTTGTCTCATTTCATCGATGAACCTCACGGCACAAGTGGGGACTATGTCAGAATCAATTTTCACATTCGCTTATTTTTTTGAAGTTCTTATTGTTGGCCTTGTTTTAAGTGCTGATTCGTTTTCTGCCGCCATCGCCATGGGACATCGACCTTTTTCAGAAAAAGATGCTTTTAAATTCGCACTATCATCAGGAGGAGCGGAAGCTCTTGTGGCAACTGTTGGCGCTATTGCTGGAAAAAAAATTATCAGTCAATTTGCAGCGATTGATCACTGGATTGCTTTTACATTGTTACTTCTTGTCGCTGTTCACATGGCCTACGAAGGAATTCGCGATCTTCTTTCTAAAGAAATTAAAGATGAAGTTTTAAACTTTCATAGTTTCACTAAAATTCTCATTGTTTCGTTTGCCACGAGTCTTGATGCTTTTGGAGTGGGAATTGGTCTAGGGATTCAGTCTAAACCGATTTATCCTTTTATTATTTCCATAGGGCTATGGGCCTTCGTCACAACCCTCATTGGTCTGCATCTTGCGAGAAAACTCTCTGAAAAATTTGGTCCCATCATGAATATTGTTGGTGCCCTTGTTTTAATAATCATGTCTATTAAAATGTTAGAGATCTGATTAAAAGGAGATTTTATGATCAAGGTAAAAGGTTACGCGGCCACTTCAGCAACTTCACCATTAGCTCCATTTGCGTTCACACGCAGAGAACCTAAACCTCACGATGTCGTCATCGATATTAAATACTGTGGAATATGTCACTCGGACATTCATAACGCTAGAAACGAATGGGGTGCAACGACTTACCCGATTGTTCCGGGTCACGAAATCGCAGGAATTGTGACGGCCGTCGGATCACAAGTAACAAAACATAAAGTAGGGGATCGCGTTGGTGTCGGCTGTTTAGTAGACTCATGCAGAACGTGTGCAAGCTGCAAAGAAAACTTAGAAAATTTTTGTGAGAACGGATATGTGGGAACATATGGCGGACAAGAAAAAGATGGTAGTGGGAAAACTCAAGGCGGTTATTCCAACATCATCGTGACCAATGAAGATTTTGTTCTCAAAATCCCTGAATCCATTCCTCTTGATAAAGCTGCACCACTCTTATGTGCGGGAATTACTCTCTATTCACCTCTTTCACACTGGAAAGCTGGTCCTGGAAAAAAAGTTGGCATCATCGGACTTGGCGGCCTTGGGCACATGGGAGTGAAAATAGCTTCTGCTATGGGCGCTGAAGTGACAGTACTCAGTCACTCAGATAAAAAACGTGAAGACGCAAAAGCTTTCGGAGCAAAAAACTTTTTGAACACCAAGAATTTAGATGTGTTCACACAGAATGCAGAAAAGTTTGATCTTATCATCAACACCGTCTCTTCTGCTGATTTGGATATGGCCGCATACTTTGGACTATTGAAGCGTGATGGGACATTGGTTAACGTCGGAGCTCCTGATAAACCACTCGCAGTAAATGTTTTTTCGCTCATTATGAAACGCAGAAATTTTGCCGGTTCATTGATTGGCGGAATTAAAGAAACACAAGAGATGCTCGATTTCTGCGCAAAACATAACATCACTCCGGAGATTGAAGTCATTGAACCTTCCAGAGTGAATGAAGCTTATGAGCGTGTTTTAAAAAGCGACGTCCGTTACAGATTCGTGCTTGATATAGCAAAACTTGATTAGTGAGTAGAATGGGCCGATGGTGCCGGTTGTGCTAGTTTCAATGGCCACTGATAAACAGCATCGCTACCCATACTTTTTTCGCGTTTTGCTTTTACAATAATTTCTTTAACAGAATTCATTCCTACTTTAGGCTTTGGGCAGATAAACTTGCTGCCCTCTGGTCTACAATCCACAACTGAATCTTTGTCCGCTTTATATTTTAAAGAAACTTTTGAATCCTGAACCATAGGATTTTTAAAAGATATATCCAGTAAATAAACATGAAAATCTTTTCCATTATCAACAAGCTCTGTGTGAAAGGTGCCTGGCATTTGAATGAATCCGCCATTTGGACCATGTTTATTCATACCGTGAGCAGAAGCATTTTCTGTAAGGAAAATTGAAGTGATGATTAAACTTAAAAATGTCACAATTTTACTTTTCATGTCGTATTCCCTCGAAAGTTGACTTTCAACAAGTATACGTCTTCAAAACAGGATTTGTGACAAAAGGAATTTATGTTAAACGCGATCATCAAATTTTCACTCCGAAATAGACTCGTCGTTGTCTTTCTCTCGGTGGCCATCCTTATTTATGGTGGATTTATTGTCTCGAGATTACCTGTAGACGTTTTTCCCGATCTTAATAGGCCGACAGTCAACATTATGACTGAAGCCGAAGGAATGGCCCCGGAAGAAGTGGAAACTTTGATAACGCTTCCTCTTGAAAATGCTCTCAATGGTTTACCGGGCGTTAATAGAGTACGTTCAACGTCAGGTGTAGGTCTTTCCGTTATTTATGTAGAATTTGACTGGGGAACAGATATCTTTCGCAATCGTCAGCTTGTCTCTGAAAAACTTATTGAATCTCAGGAACATTTTCCCGCTAATGTCATTCCCGTCATGGGCCCGATTTCGTCAATTATGGGAGAAATTCAATTAGTCGGATTGTCTATTGATCCTAAAGTTTCTTCAATGGTTACGCCCATTGATTTACGAACGTATGCTGACTGGGTGATAAGACCACGACTCCTTAGTATAGCCGGTGTATCGCAAGTCATTTCTATTGGTGGAGGAGTTAAGCAATATCAAATAAAAATTTCTGCGGAAAAGCTGAATTTTTATCAACTGAATCTGGATGAAGTTGAAAAAAATCTTAATCTCATCAGTCAGAACACAACAGGTGGCTACCTGGATAAAGACGGTCAAGAAAATCTCATTCGCAATATTGCTCGAGCTGAAAGCATCGAAGATTTGGAACTAACTGTCGTTGGAAACCATCTTGGTCGACCAGTTCTCGTGAGAGATATTGCTAAAGTTGAAATCGATGCACAAATCAAACGTGGAGATGCCGGTATTAATGGAGGTCCTGGAGTCATTCTCAGTATCGCAAAACAACCAGGCGCAAGTACAATTGAGCTGACAAAAAAAATTGATGAAGTTCTAAAAAGTCTGGAAAAAAATTTACCCGCTGGCGTTCAACTTCATCCCCATTTATTCAAACAAGCCGACTTCATTGAAAATTCCATTACCAACGTAGAAGAAGCACTTAGAGATGCGGGTATTTTCATAGTTATTGTTCTTGTGCTGTTTCTTATGAATGTAAGAACAACAATTATCACACTCACTGCAATTCCTCTTTCGTTTGTTGTGACTTTCATTGTGCTGAAATTTTTTGGATTATCGATCAACACAATGACCTTAGGTGGTTTGGCCATTGCAATCGGAGAACTTGTCGACGACGCCATCATCGATGTTGAAAATGTTCTCAGAAGGCTTAAAGAAAATAAGATAGCAGCAGTAAAGAAGAGCGTCTTAACTGTTATCTATGAAGCGTCTTCAGAAGTGAGAAATTCAATTGTTTTCGCCACGATTATCGTTGTCCTTGTTATGATTCCTCTTTTTTATTTGGGGGGCCTTGAAGGACGTCTCTTCATTCCATTAGGTATTTCGTACATTGTTTCATTAATTGCCTCACTTTTTGTTTCACTAACAGTAACTCCAGTTCTCTGCTCACTGCTAATTGGTAAATCTGACATTCTTGAAAAACCAGATGGTTTTCTCGTTCGGTTTCTAAAAAAATATGATCGGAAAATATTAGAAAAGACTCTGGATCGCCCTTGGGCCGTGCTTTCTGGATTGGCCATTCTATTCCTCTTTTCTTTGGCGCTCGTACCCCAGTTAGGGAAAGACTTTCTTCCTAAGTTCAACGAGGGAACAGCGGTCATCGGACTTCTGGCCCAACCTGGAATTTCTCTTGAAGAGTCAAATAAAATCGGACAAAGAGCTGAGAAGCTAATTTTGTCTGTGCCGGAAGTGAGTTCCGTATCAAGACGTACCGGACGAGCAGAGCAAGATGAACATGCTGAAGGTGTGCATTCTTCAGAGATCGACGTCGATTTCAAAACACAAGAAAACTCTAAAATTCCTCTTAGAGAAAAAGAAGTCGTCTTAAACGACATTAGAAATAAACTAAAAACACTAGAGGGAACTGTTTTCAATATTGGTCAACCCATTTCACATAGACTCGACCATTTGCTCTCAGGTGTAAGGGCCGCGATTGCTATCAAACTTTATGGACCTGACTTAAATGTACTTCGCCGTAAAGGTTATGAGATCAAATCACGATTGGAAAATGTCGAAGGCCTTGTCGATCTTCAAGTTGAGCAGCAAGTTCTGATTCCTCAAATTAAAATTCAGCTCAAAAGAGAACTGGCCCAGAAGTTTAGCCTTCCAGTTGGAGAGCTTACTGAAAGTTTAGAAAAGGCTTTAAAAGGAGAAGTTGTCGCCCAAATTTTTGATGATGTGAAATACTTTAACGTTTATATGCGCTTCGACGATAATTCGCGCTCAGATATTTCTAAAATAGAAAATACTATTATCAAAATTCTACCTGACGGAACTAAAGTACGCGTCTCACAGGTGGCAGATGTTTATGAAGCGACTGGTCCCAATGTAATCAATAGAGAAAATGCACAACGAAGAATTGTAGTTTCTGCGAATACATCCAATGTGGATTTAGAGACAGTTGTAAAAGATATTGAAACTAAGCTCAAAGATTTAAAACTTAAAGAAGGATATTTTATTGCTTATGACGGTCAGTTAGAATCACAGAAACAGGGGATGCAGCTGCTCCTACTATTAGGACTACTAGCTATTGCAGGTGTATTTATTGTTCTCTATATGCATTTCCATTCTACAATGATTGCTCTTCAGATCATGATCAACATTCCTCTGGCTCTAATCGGCAGTATCATCGCTGTTTACCTCACTGATAAAACTTTTTCTCTCGCAAGTCTCGTGGCCTTTGTAACTTTATGTGGGATAGCGAGTAGGAATGGTATTATGATGATCACTCACTACATTCATCTCGTAAGATATGAAGGTGAACAGTTTAACAAAGAAATGATTATTAGAGGTTCACTTGAAAGATTAGTTCCCGTTTTAATGACGGCGTTGACGGCCATTTTAGCACTTATACCAGTCGTAATTGCAAAAGGTGAACCCGGAAAAGAAATTCTCTATCCATTGTCAGTTGTTATTGTTGGAGGATTATTAAGCTCAACACTACTTGATATAATTGTTACGCCGGTAATCTTTTATAATTTTGGAAAAAAAGCACTAGAAATAAATACTCAAGGAGATAATCATGAATTTTAAAAAAGCAGCGCTTGTAACAATGTTCTTAGCTTTAGCAGCCGTTTCTTTTGCCCACGAGGGACATGATTCGGCAACAGCAAAGAGCTTACATGGAGGAATCGTAAAAAAAACGGCAAATGCCTATGTTGAAGTTTTACAAGATGAGCAAATTGAAATTTACATTTCTAATCACGATTATAAAAACTTCATTACGCCCAAGCTTGAAGTAAGTGCATTCGCTGATGTAAAAGGAAAAAAAACTCCCCTTAAATTGGAATCGAAAGGCACTCACTTTGTAGTCACCACTGACTTAAAAAACGAAAAGCATTTTAAGCTTAATGTTGTTATTAAAAATAATAAAAAAGAAGAAGCAGCAGTTTTTCCATTGGAAAACTAAGGAACTAAAATGATTATTGATTATGATCAAATTCCCCAACTGATAGAAAAAAATCTTGAGGTGAGAATCAGTCAAGAGAATCTCAATTCTGCTCAAATTCAGAAGAAGTCGTTACTTACTTCTTTTGTTCCGGAAGTGGCCCTCTATGCTCAGGGAGAAGATTCACGACTTAATAAAGTAGGCAAAGAACTGACTGCAGGCGCCATTGCCAGCGTAAATGTATTTAATGGCTTTAGGGATGTTGAACAAGTTAAAATCAATTCACTTGCTTATGAAACAAGCAAATTAGAGTTTAAGAAATCCTACAACGAACAAGTTTTCGAAGCGAAGAAAGCTTATTTTGAAGCACTTCGGATACAGGAGAATTTAAAAATTCTTACAGAACATGAATCAGTCAACAGAAGCAATCGGGCATTGATTTTAAAAAAAGTAAACAGTGGTTTGAGTCCGAAATCGGAAGAGCTGGTGTTTAAAAAAATAGATTTAGGATTAAAAGAGCAAAAGATCAAAGAAGAAAATAATCTTAAGATTATTCTAAGCGATCTTCGTAAATTACTGGCGATTGAAAAAGAGGAGAAGATTGAAGTTAAGGGGAATTTTGATATTTCAAAATTTACTTACACACCATCTTCAAAATATCTAGATCTTGCCTTGGCTGAATCCTCGGAAGAACAAATTCGGGCGGAAAAGAAGCAAGTCAAGCTTTGGCGTATGCCTAGAGTGAATTTTTATGCTGAACGATCATTCAGCGATCATGTTAATGGCGAATACCTTGAAGAAGGTGATGAAAAACAAGTTTTTGGACTTCGACTAACATTACCACTATTAAGTGAGGGAAATGCGAGTTCAATTGAAGAACAGACTAAAGAGACGCAACATCAAGCTTCGCTTCTCAGAAAGAAAAATCAATTGTTAGAACAAGCAAGAACTCGAGACAAGATGGAATTAGTCCTTAATAATTTAAAAAGCATGATTGAAATATCGAAAGAGAAGGTTATGCTCTCAAAAGAAATTATGGATAAAACATATTCTGAATTCAAGTTAGGTCTAAAGGAAGAAGCTCTTTCTTTGAATGAAGCGGCTGAAGAATATCTTGAGGCCCGAAAAGATTTAGTTGAACATCAAATTGAATACATTTTGAAAGTAGAGGAAAGTAAAATTCAAGACTATTAAAAGATTGAACATTATCTAGACACACTATTCTTTTTGGAAAGAAAGAGTATCTTAAGTCTAGTATGAAAAAAATGAGAACCTCCCTATTTGAAAGGGCACCCAAATTACTTTCAACAGTTATCAAACTTGGACAATTAAAAGATGTCGACGGCGTGGTAGAAAATTTATCTGAACTTAAAGGCATTCCTCAAAAAATTGGCCAGCTCATCAGTATGGACGTCACAGAATATCTCCCTGAAGATGTGCGGTCTAAGTTTTCGAAGCTGCAAGGACAAAGCTCGGAATTTGAAAGCGAAAAAATTTTAGAGATCATAAAGTCAGAGCTGGGAGAACAAAAGTTTTCGTCGATTATAGATTTTATATCCCAACCATTGGGTGCTGGAAGCATCGGTCAAGTTCATCGCGCCCAATTGATGAATGGTGCAAACGTAGTTTTTAAAGTTCGTTACCCTCATATTGAACAAACTGTACATTCTGATCTATCGCTCATGCTTCCTATGGCGAAGGCCTATGAGTTGATTCGACCACGCTCGAAGGATTTTACTATTCTTCTTCAAGAAGCAAAAGAAATGCTCACTCAAGAAATGAATTATGAGATCGAAAGTGAGAACTTAAAATTTTTCAAATCTACTCTTCAAAGTGATGAACGATTTTATGTTCCAGAGGTCATCGATGAACTTTCTTCAAGGAGTATCATCTGCATGGAATATGTCGAGGGAGTAAATTTTCATCATTTTCTTAAAGATGAAAATGATACTCTTCGGAAGGCGAAGGTTGCGGAAGGATTACTCGAATTGTTTGTAGATGAATTTTTTACTTATGGGATTGTTCAAACGGATCCCAATTTCGGTAATTACCTCATAAGGTCTAACGATCAAATAACTCTGCTGGACTTTGGAGCGACAAAGAAATTTAGTAAGGACTTTGCAAAATTATATTTCCAGTTATTGAAGTCCGCCTTTGAAAAAGATCGACCAAATATTATTTTCTACGGTGAACAGCTTGGTTTAGTAGACCGCAGAGATTTACCCGTTGCTGTTGATCTTTTTGTGAAGTTCATGATCGATGTCATGTCTTATTTTCGATCTGAAAATAATCCTGTTGATTTCTCCAATGAAACGATGACACGTCAGCTGATGACGAATGGCTGGGAACTTTGGAAAAAGCAACGTATCAGTTCTCCCAATGGCAACCTGGTTTTTTTACATCGAAAGCTTGGCGGCCTGTTTTCGATCTTAAAAGAATCAAAGATTAAATTAGATCTATATCCGCTGTGGCTGAAGATCGAAAGTATGAATAGAGAATAACTTATAGAGTAGAGCGACAAGGAAAGTGTGTTGGAACCTAGATTTGGACAAGATAGTTATTGATTTCTAATTCTGTTTTTTTGTTCAAAGAATTTTGAAATCGATATTTGTTTTCTAGTTTTTTGTAAGTGCCATTTTTCTTGATGACGGCCAGTCCTGAATTAAAATCTTTCATGACTTCTTGAGAACGAAAAGCTGCCTGGTAGCTGAACGGTTTGAATAATTTATAAAGAGTAATCTCCTGATGCTGATCCATTGATTTATCTAATTGAGTGTTAAAATATTCAAAGATTCTTTTATCGGCAATGACAACGTCTACGCGTTTTTTATAAAGTTGTATGTTTCGCAATTTCTGATCAGCGAATTCATGATAGAGCGGATTGGCGTCTGCCATTTTGGCAAACTCATCACCGAGAAGCACACGAGCTCTCTGAAAGCTGGAGATAGAATATTTTTTTAAATCAGTGATTGTTTTAATGTCGAGATTGCGACTTTTGAGAGCAATGGCGTAGTTTTGATATTCAATAAAAGGTTCTGATTTATAAACGTTCAGACTTTCATTAGCATTCGTATTGGTGATGGCATCAAGCTGCCCTTTGATGAGCATGGCCTTCACTCTTTCCATGGGGCCATAAAAAGAAGTCACTTCATAACCAGCGGCACGTGCAGCTTCTCTGAATATCTCAACCTCTAACCCCGTATCTTCTTTTTCAAATACGTAAGGCGGCTTATGCATTCCAAAACCAACGACCAATGTTTTTTTTGTTTCTGCCGTGAATGCAGGTGACAAACACGCTGTGAGGATTAATGAGATTTGCAATGTAGTTTTCAGCATTCGCCACCATTGAGAAAAGTCATTTTTTTACATATAGATTATTTAGTTAATATTAGTATCATTATTTAGGTTAGCAATGCTTTTTCGCCCGAGCAAAACACTCGGTTGTGTGTTTGCCGAATAGTACCGATAACGTCAATGAGGTATGTAAAATGAAAAATAAGTTATTGGTATTTTGTGGAATTTTGCTTCTATTAAGTGGCTGCGTTGGCGACAAGTCTGCCAATAACACAAAAAAAAATAGTGGAAAAAGTGGGACAGATTCTTCAACGATTAAGTCGGGTCTAAACTCAATTGGAACTCACACTGGCACTTCCTCTAGTTTAATTTCAGTATCAAATGATCAAACTATCGAATTTTCAAATTCAGCAAGTGGACTCAAGGTCTGCAAATTTCCCAGCGGCATATGCCGCACAAATGCAGATGAAGGTTCCGGTGGAGCGTCTGCTTATGGAAACATACCCAATTCACAAAACTCATTCCTTCACTATATGAAGTTTCGTTTTTATTCCAACGGATACTTTGCAAAAAATCCAGATGGACATTTTGCTTTTGGATTACGTGGAAAAAGAATGCGGGTAGAGGAGTATGGAGATAAGGCCGGTGTTGATGGACGGGGAATTATCATTGGGGCCATCGGTTACGGTTATTTTTATAATAAAAATAACAAGGCCTGTGTAGAGAGAATGGCCCAGATCGAAAGTTTTTATAAAACAGCTCAAAATGAAAAGAAAGCGGAGTTTGGAAATAAAATTTTTCCTGAGACATGTTCAGACACTGTCTTTGAAGACCATAAATGGTATTCGGTAGAAATTGAAGTTACGAACCATCAATATATCATCTATAAAATTTTCGATGCTTCAGGAAGATTAATTTATAAGAGTTATCTAAAAGATCAGCCAAATTATCTGGATAATAATCTGACGGAATGGTTTATTGGTCATGTGTTCGAATCAACCAATACGCAGTGGTCTGTGCGATTAGAGAACTTTGAAGTTGGTCATATTGTCAGCGGAGATGTTTTTTATCCTGTGAAAGGTTTTTCCTCTCCATTTTCTTTTTCTGTGAATAATGTTGTTGTTCCTGCAGATAAGGCACGAGATTATTCAGTTGTCGTTCAGAAAGGCGCAGGCACAAAAATTAAATTGAATAACGTTTTCGGTCGCACTCGAGTTTACGGATGCGCGAGTTTTAGAAAAACTAAAACAGGGCTTGATAGTTTAGATTGTCAGAATCCTGAAAACTATCGAGTGATGACATTGAATTCAGCGACTGATGACTGGACTTATGATGGAGAGAGCTACAATTTAAAAGAAAAATTTGTCGATAATTATCCTGCCCAATTTTATACATTGTATTTCAGAGTTAATCCTCAAGACTTCTTATCTGAAGTGGCATTGTCACTGGAACTTAAAGAGGGTAATGCTCAATCTACGAGTGGAAAATTTTGCGACAAGAATTCAAATACTCTAACTAATTGGGTGTGTGGTTCCCGTCCCACCGGAGCAACTTGGGTTGATGTCGGAAGTGGATGTTTTCATCAGGCCACTCAAACTCGTTGTCCGTGATAAATCGCATAGGTCTTTCCACCCAAGAAGCGAAGAAACTTCTTGTCGTTCATGGTAAGAATGAAATTGATTCATCACCAGAAATATCACGAATTAAGCAATTACTTAAATTAATCTCAGACCCTATGGGACTGATGATGTTAGGTATGTCATTATTGTATTTTCTGACAGGAGATACGACTAATGGAATTATAGTTTTAATTGCGTTTATTCCAGTCGTTGCCGTCGATGTTTTTCTAGAATTAAAATCAGAAAATGCACTCAAGGCGCTTAATTCCAAAATGCCCACGACAGTAAAAGTTTTTAGAGATGGAATTTTAAGTGATTTACCCTTAAGTGAATTAGTCCCTGGTGATGCTATCGCTTTCGAAGAAGGCCAGTCTGTACCAGCAGACGGACTATTAATAGAATGCCAAAATTTGACGGTAAACGAGTCCTCGTTAACAGGGGAGTCTCTTCCTATAGACAAGAAAGAGAATGATTCTTTTTTTGCGGGAACAACAATTCTTAGTGGAAGAGGAATAGGAAAAATTAATTCAACGGGGAAGCAAACAAGATTTGGAAAGATTGGCCATCTGCTCGCGGAGACGAAACAAGAAGAGACGCCACTTCAAAAAAAGGTAAACACTCTTGTTAAGCGAATTGTGATTATTGCAATCGCATTGGTTTTGATACTCTTCACCACTGAGTTAATCCAGGGTACTGGCCTGATAGAGTCACTCATGATGGCACTCACTTTCGGGATGGCAGCTATTCCGGAAGAATTTCCCATGGTTTTTACTTTGTATCTAAGTTTGGGAGCGCTAAAACTTTCTAAGCATGGAGTGCTGGTTAAAACTCTGCCGAGTGTTGAAGCTCTAGGAAATGTAGATGTGATTTGTACTGATAAAACAGGCACGCTCACCGAAGGTAAGTTTACACTTATCGAAATAGTTCCGTTCGGAAGTATTACAGAATTAGAGCGAAAAGAAATAGCACTTCTAGCTTGTGAACCAACTCCTGTTGATTCAATGGAAAGTGCTATCACCGAAAAAATTGAAGGCCATGTTGAGCTAAAAGAACAATGGAGTTTGAAATTCGATTATCCATTTGAAACTCAAGGCAAGCATATGACTCACGTTTGGATTCATAAAAAGGGAGAGTCAATGCTTGCCATAAAAGGCGCAGTCGAAGGAGTGCTTGAACATTCAATACTAACAACATCAGAGAAAAGCAGTATTTTAAATTCAGTTAACAAATACGCTTCACAGGGAAAAAGAATATTAGGATTAGCATCAAAAAATGGCCCATTTAATGGAGTAAGAGAAGAAGATGAAAAAAATGTGAACTTTATAGGTCTACTCATTTTCAGTGATCCCGTAAGAAGTTCGGCCAAAAAGGCCATCAATGAATGTCAAAAAGCAAATATTGAAATCAAAATGCTCACTGGAGATCATTCGCTTACAGCACATGCCATTGCTGACGAATTAGAAATTATCCATACAGATCAATCTATTTTTAGCGGTAAAGAATTGAGTGAAATGTCTTTAGAAAAAAGGACAAATGCCTATTTGAACGGATCAATCTTTGCAAGAGTTACTCCTGAACAAAAATTTGAAATGGTTAAAGTTTTAAAGGAACACGGAAAAGTTGTTGCGATGACTGGAGATGGAGTAAACGATTCTCCTGCACTTAAACTGGCAGACATCGGCGTTAGTATGGGGAGAATGCAACAGATATAGCTCGTTCAACGGCCAAGATGATTCTCTTAAAAAATAACTTTGATGGAATTGTTCAGGCTATCTTTATAGGTAGAAATATCTTTGCAAATCTACGTCGAAGTTTTTCCTATCAAATTTCTTTAATATACCTGTCGTTCTCATTGCATTGTTGCCACCTCTATTTAACAGACAGCAACTATTTTTACCGATTCATATTATTTTGATGGAATTAATTGTGCATCCGGTATCTGCTTTTGCTTTTGAAAATTTAAAATCTCAATCATCAATTTCTAAAAAAGATCTCATACCACTTTCGTCTGCACTAACAGCTGGGCTATCAGGAGTGATCCTGACACTCATTTGTTTAATACCTTTTTTAAGCAATGTTTTTAACACAGATGCCAATCACATACGCAGTTTGATCATTACGACGATTCTCTACGGAAATATCGGATTCACCATTATTGAAGCTTGGCCTTCCATATTTACAAGGCGGATTGGTCTAATCATAACGATTCTTTTAGTTCTGCCAATATTACTTTGCAACTTGGAATCAACAAGACAGATGTTCTATTTTGATAATCTCTCATTTGCCGAAATCGTCTACTGCTTAATTGGCGGATTAATGGCTTCAATGCCTTCATTTCTTCTTCGTCATTATTTTGTCCCAAAGAATCTTCGTTGAATTAAATAGAAAATGGAATTTTATGTTATTCTAATTAGCATGAAACACTTACGTTCAAATGGATTCTCACTCCCCGAACTTCTAATTGCTATCGCGCTCACTGGCGGGATCATTCTCATTTCAATGCAATTCATCTCGAAACAAGCAGGCGAAATGAAAAAAGGGCATATCAATGAAAATGTATCGCAGGCGTTTTTTGCCATCAACCAGGCCCTGGCTAATTTTGAGGGCTGTGAAGAAACATTTGCGAAGCCTGGAAATATCAGGCCCGAAGGTTCAGGCACTGAGATCGAAAAAATCTTCTTCCGTGCAAATGCGCCTGCGTTTCAAAAAAATGCTCCTATCGGTCAGACAGGCGCCTCTCATGCTATTTCCATTTCAAGCATGATTCTTCAAAACTTTACTTTTGGCGCGTCTGCTTACGGTAACGCCGATTTCATCGTGAAACTTAAAACAAAAGATGAAAAAGATTACGAACAAAAATTCATTGTTAACGTTATTGTGAAAAATGGTGTAGTCACAGGTTGTATTAATAAAAATGAACCGATTCTGGATTGTCGCGGAGAATGGTCTGCTTGTTCTGCCGCTTGTGATGGCGGTACTCAAACATTTTCAATTCTTGAAAATGAAAAAAACGGTGGAGCTGCTTGCTCGCATGCCAACAACGAAACTCGTACGTGTAATACTCACTCATGTTATGGATGGGTGACAACAGAGTGGAGTGCATGTAGCGGCGGAACTGGAACCTGGAGCTATGGTGCTTGGGGGGCGTGTGAAGGTGGTCGGGCCATTCATAAATCCAGTTGTGGTGGCTGCATGAACTCGTATGAAGATGCTTGCACTGTATGTGGAGGACAACCTGTCTGTTACGAAGTTTGTTCTTGGTACGGAACAAAAACAAGAACAGCAACTTGTAATGCAAATTTAAATTCTGGAAATCAAACTCGAACTGTGAATTGTCAAAATCAAGGAGCAGTGGCACCAGATAGTAAATGTTCAGGACCAAAACCAGTTGCTTTTCAAACTTGTACGCCAACAGGTGAAAGTGCATGTGGTGCTAAACAGCCGACAACTGCTGATTGTCCTTCAACAGTGACGCCAAACACCTGCCCGCCTGATACGCACTATTGTTTCACTGGAAAGTAGAGTTAAGCCGCACCTGAAAGTTTTGTTGCAGACTCAAAAATTTCAGTGACCTTTCCAGAGACTTTGTCGGCCGTATTCACAATTGCTTCACTATGAGTTTTGAGAGTTGTGACTTCAGTCGAAACATTATTGGTGGCCTTTCTTAGAATAGCGATAAAGTTATTCAATTCTTCCAGATAGTATTTGAAAGTGTTGCGAACTTCTTCATCACGGGCGGATTCGATGGCCCCCGTTTGACGAATGACTTCGAGACCTGTCACAAGGCGACCTACTTCTTGTAGAGTTCTAAGCACACCAAATAATGATGATTCAAGTGAATGAACTTCGGTTGCTAATTTCGTAGCGTATTCAGAAAACAAGTGAGAAAAATCTTTTTTATTCTCATTCATTTCAGCGAAAGTATCAGAAGACGAATGACTATTATTAAGCGCCTCTTTCACAAAAAAATCTACCATTAACATTTGGGAGTTGAGCGCTGAAATTCTAAAAGTACTTTGCTGAATTATGTCTGAGAGTTTAACTGTAAAATCACCTAAAATTTTTAATTGAGCTTCAATATCACTTGAGATGTTCGTAAATTCTTGAGAAACGACTCCCAGACTTGCGGCCTTGTCACCAAACTTAGCAGCAGCAACAGTCATGTTTAATGAAACAAAACCTAGATTTCGAAAACCCTTTGCGAGAGACTCTACCGTTTCCCCGATAATATTGTTTGATTGCTGAAAACTTTGAGCTCGATCAAACATATTCTTTAATGATGACAGTGTGGTTCTGGTTGTCTCAGCGATGACTGCACCCTGAATACTTTTATCGCTCGCTTTTTCTATGTTCATTACGCTTAATTTTTCTTCCCGCGAGTTAAGTTCTGCCACAACGGCCTTAACCATGAAGTCTTCATACGATTTGAAGCCATGACTTTGAATTTTTTCCAATAAAAGTTTTTCTGATTTATTAATATCATCATTTTTTGATTCGAAATCTCGCACTTCTTTATAAAGAGTTTGCACTGTCTGAAAGAGAGGTGATGATGGTTTGAATCGAATGGAGAGATATCCGTCCTCAATAGGGAACGCAAAAGCGAATACCCAATAGTAACTTCCATCAGCAGATAAGTTTTTAACATAAGCACCGATCGCATTACCGGATTTCAATTTGTCCCAAAAAAGTTTGAACACAGAGCGAGGCATGTCGGGATGTCGAATGATACTATGGGGAGCACCAATAATAGTTTCTTTAGGGTAATTGCTGACTCTAATAAATACGTCGTTACCGTATCGGATAACGCCTTTCGTATTCGTCGTCGAAAAAAAGAATTCGTGAAGATCAAATTTACTTTCAACTTGTTTAGGAATTACTTTTGCCACGCTTTGATCCTCCGATGCATTAAACTCATTTTCGTGAAAAACGCGACAAAACTCATTGTCTTTAGTGTGAAGATTTCATCTAAAACCTTTATCGGAGTAAAAGAAGAACTCATGACACTCTTCAGCCTTAAGATTGTGTTGGAACTAATGGCCTTGATGAATTTAGTTGAGGGCACTAGTGTTTCACCCTGAGGGGGAATCTTATGAATAAAATAATTTATGTGCTTTTACTTTTATTGTTTACGACAATGGCCTTTGCACAAACCGAAGAAAATCTAGAGGTTGATGAGAAAGGATGGACAGTGTGGGCGAATTTGGGAGGACAAATTACTTCTGATCCTGCTGCCTGTACGGGAGGAAACTTCACTGTTGTTTTCGCTCGAGGAACAGATAACCAAATTTGGTTTCGTAAACGATTTTTACCAACGGGAGTGTGGGCGGCCTGGAAAAAAGTTCCAAACATTCCAGGAGTCAATGTAAGCGGTTCTCCTGCGGTCATTTGTTATGATGGCGGATATTATGTTTCAGCTTTCTTAAACGTAGTGGGAAGTAACAATCGCGTTTGGACAAATAGTGTTGTTTCAAATGAAACAAGTGATGGTTTTGGAACCTGGTATAGTCCGACGGCCTTTAATGCAGCTTTGTTCTCAGGGCCAGCGTTGGCCGGATGGGGAATCAATCGACAGCATTCATTTGTTAGAGGTGGTGACAATCGTATTTATTACAACACGCGCACCAATGGTCAGACATCACCATATCAGGTTTTAGTTTCCGAATTTTCTTACAACGATCCAGCAGCAGTAATGCCAAGTACTGATCGAGTTGATTTTTTCTACAGAGATCAGTTCGGAAAATTATGGCAGCGATTTATGGTTGGAACTTTATGGTATCCACGTCAGGAAATTCCAGGCGTCACATACTCTTCACCAGACGTCGTTAGCAGAGATATTTATTCACTAGATCTTTTTGCGAAGGGAGCGGGTAATACACTTATACACAAACGTTCTATAAATGGCGTTTGGGGGTCATGGATTAATCTTGGTGGAAATATCTCTTCTGGTCCTGGAGCAACGACATATGCAAGCAATGCGCGCATGATGGTTTTTGTGAGATGGATTGATGGAACTTTAAGATATCGAGCTTGGGCGCCTTAACTTATTTTTGTTTTGAGTGTGGTATCGACTAATTGAAGAAAATGGAAAAGATCAAACGGCTTTTTAAGAAAATTCTGAATGTCGTTTTCTTGTAAACGTTCTTTTTGTAGTTGGGCCGCACTCGTAAGAATAAGTGGAATATGATTATAGCGGGAATCTTCTCTCAATTTTAGAGCGAATTCATAACCATCCATGATAGGCATCATGATATCACAGATGATGAGTTGAGGAAGAGCTTCATTGGAAAGAATTTTTAAACCATCTCTACCATCTGGAGACAAACGAACTTCATACCCCTCCATTTCGAGGGCCAGTTCCATTGTGCTCGCGATGTCGTACTCATCTTCAATAATAAGAATCTTTTTTTCCACTATTTCTTGCCTTTTTTGGCAGATGTTTTTTTCTTCACAGGTGCTTTTTTAGTCGATTTCGTTTTTTTAGCGGCCGTCACTACAGTGCGAGGTACAGCTTGAGGATCGATGACTTCAACACCTTCGCTAGTGATTTCTAAACGTTTTGTTCTCTTGTCAAAACTTGAATTGCGTAATTTTAAAACAGTGATGGCATTAATTATTTCTTCATTAACTGCTTCATGATGAAAATAAATAACGGCTTCATTAAGAGCAGACATTTCCGCAAATTGTCTGTTCACAAAATTTCCGAAGTAAGAAGTTTCTTCAATCATGATAGTAGTTACACCAAGACGTTTCAGTTCCATCATAAGAGCTGTCATAAAGGGACGAATACGATCAGGGTTAGAGACTGATGTAACAAGACCATCCATACCATCAATAACAACTCTCTTCACTTTATGTGTTTTGACGGCGTTTAGTAACTTATAGGCAAGCTCATCCATTTCTGATTCCAAGGCCGGCTGCCATAAAATTTCGATTAATTTCTTGTTAACATATTCAGTGAAGTCGAGTGACATGTTATCAGATTTGATAAGCAATTCTTCTGGACGTTCATAAAGTCCTAGGAATAGTCCCTTTTCTCCAGAAGCAGCGCCGCAAGCTAGAAACTGCAGGGCCACACTTGTTTTCCCTGTTCCCGCACTGCCGATGAATGTACAGAAAGTATTTTCTCTCAGACCACCCATTACCATTGAATCAAGTCCATCGATTCCAAAACATTGACGCTGGTTCGTTGGAATATAAACATCACGTTCTTGATTTTGACATTCGATTCGTGGGTAAACAGTAATTCCAGCATTATCAATTTTATATTGATGTTTACCGTAGAAGTGTCCACTTCCGCGGAATTTTCTTACTTCAATCTGTCTGCGAACACGTGATTCATAATTTTCGTAATGGAATGAAATGATTCCATCGACCATTGTGTGTTCAGGTTTTGAAAGATGTCCTTCCATTGAAGAGAGTAGAAAAGCTGTACATCCCGATGAACTCAGATAGCTGTTAAGCTCATGAGCAAATTTTCTAAATGTAATCGCAGATTGTTCTAATTCACCAATTGTGGACATTCCGTCGATCATTAGGATTGAGGCATTTTTCTCTTTAACAATACCAGCGATAAGACGTAAGAAACCTTTGAGGCCGTCTTTTTCTAAAACATGGTATCCGCCCATATAATGAATTTTTTGGGCAATTTCATCATCCTCAAAATATTTGAGTGGACGGAGATTTTCCATCATTCGTCCATGTGATTCAGCTAGTAGAGTAACGTAAACAATCGAGCCATTTTCTTTTTTTGCGTGATGAAAACACATTTGGTTGGCAAAAATTGTTTTACCAGTTCCAGGAGGACCAAGCAGGAGATAGACTCCGCCTTTGATAAATCCGCCTTTCAATATTGTATCTAATCCTGGAATCCCACTTGAAATTCGCTCTAGATGATTTTGTGACATATTCATAGAAATAATAAATTCCTTTCAGTTATCATATGATTGTTCGCTATTGGTTAGTTCCTGTCAATTTTATCAAGTTTTTTAAGGCCTTATTGATGAAATTGGGTCATTTCAGAAGAGCTTTTAATTTCATTAAAAACATTAATGGGTAACTGAACAACAAAAGTAGTTCCAGATTGAGAATCACTTTGCACGCTAATTGACCCATTGTGTGCTTCCGTGAATCCTTTAACGAGAGTTAAACCCAGCCCCCATCCTTTTTCATGTGCAGTATTGACTGAACCTTTACGGTTATATGGATCAAAAAGAACTTGTTGATCTGCCTGACTTATGACTGAACCATAGTTGTGAACTGAAAGTTGAATCGCATTAGTTAATCTTGAAAGTGTTATTGTTATTTGATCTTCCTTGGATCCGTATTTAATAGCATTTGAGCAAAGATTATCTAAAATACGTTTTATTCCATCTTCATTCCAGAAACCTGAGTAATCATCACTCTCATCAGAAATAAAAACAAAACGATCACCATGAATGAGTGTTAATTCGTGAACTGCATTTTGAACAAATTCTTTAAGAGAACTTTTCGCAAATTCAAGTTCCAGTTTCATGCCGGCATTAATTCGGTTAGCGTTAAGTAGATCTGTGAGCATAAAATCTGCTCTATTAATGTGGGCAATAACCTTTTTTACAGTGTTGAGAACTGCTTCTGGTTGACCAACTTTCCTTTCAATAATGTTGGCGCAAATTTTTGCTGCCGTTAAAGGTGTACGGAGGTCATGGCTTATCGCCACTACAAATTTTTCACGAAGATCCTTTTCTTTTGCTGATAAAACTTGTGCAGTGACATTTTCCACTTCATGAATAATAAATTCGACATCGCCATGCTGATTGAAAACTGGAGTGTTAAGCGGACTCCAGTAACGTTCTTCAAATTCTTCACCGTTTGAGCCAGGTAGAGGAATGTCATATTTTTGAATGTCCATTCGATGTGATTTTTTAGTAGCTAATACGGTCTTTAGTGAATGACTGAGATTACTAACTCCATTTGCATTTAGATCATGCGGATTATCAGGAAAAACAATGAACAAATTTTTACCGACAATTTCCTCTCGCTTGGTGAGTGTTGCTTCGAGATAAGCTTCGTTAACACCCACTATATCAAAATCCGTATCCAACAAAAGATAAGGAAATGGAGTAGCGTTGAAGATGTCGAAATAATGATGAATGCTGAGAGGTGGTTTTGACGTTTCCTTCATAACCACCATCTTTGCTTATTTCATTTGGAATCGCATTGACGAGCGCGTTTAACTACTTGCGAGCTTGTCTGCGCATTTGCAAAAAAGAAAACCAACAAAGCCCAAACGTTGATACCGCATGCATTAATACTCGAGGATCGGAAATATTTCCGATTGATTGACCGAATAAAAGTACAATGCCGATCCATAATAGACCACTAATAAGAGCAGTTGTAGCGATCGCCATGTCATCTTTAAGATGCCTTAAAATATTTAAGACAACAATGAGTCCAGCTGCTAGTGAGCCTGACAGTGACCAGACAAAAACTTGAGACCCAAACTCAAAGAATGAAAACGTTCCGAACAAATGTCCAAGAGTTCCGAGTGTGAGAAGGACAATACATGCGCGATCTAAAATTTTCATAGTTACTTCCTTAGCTTTTTTTAATGTTAACAGAACATGTGAAAAAGAAAATAGTTGTTTACTTAATGATTTAATTCGTTTGTACTCTTTTCATGATTCAAACATCAAGACTATGCATACGCCGGCTCACATCTGAAGATGCTTTATTACTTTCAACTTATCGCTCACGTCCTGAGGTTGCGGAATTTCAGTCTTGGGACACGTACACTCTCGAGCAGGCACATAATCTGATAAACGAAATGGAAAAATCCTCGCCAGATCAGGTAGGAAAATGGTTTCAATTTGGTGTTGAATTTATGAGTGAAAAAAGCTTAATTGGCGATATTGGTGTATTGAATACTGATAGGGAAGGGAAGAGCTGGATTGGTTTTTCTATTGATTCAAGGCACTGGAAAAAAGGCTATGCATTTGAATCTGTAAAGGCCGTTTTAGACTTTTATAAAAGTATCAATGTGACGAATTTTTGGGCATCAATAGACCCCAAGAATTTATCATCACATAAACTTTTATTAAAACTTGGTTTTGAAATCGTTGAATCAAAACCTGATGATTTAATTTTTAGAATGAGAACGTGATTTAGCAAGTTGAAGTTTTTTATAACTTTCAATTAGCCTTAAATGTTTATCTACACCTTCAAGTTTTGAATTCGTCTTGTTGAGACCATAAAAGCGAACTTCGCCTGTTACTGTTCCAATCGCGTTTGCTAGAATTTCAGCACCAAACATTCGTGTGAGATTCTTTTTATAATCTTCGAGTTCCAGTTCTTCGTTCAAAGTGATGTCCACAACTGCATCCAATGCTCGATAAAAGCTTCTGCGCGCGGGATTATCATTAAAGGCCATGAACATTTCAATGTACTCTTTGGCCTCTTCAAATTTTTTAAGGGCCAATAAGGAAAGGCATTTGAGTTCCCCGATGTTAAGTTGTCCCCAGGGAGTTGCTTCGTCGAACGTTACGCCGATGAGTTCAGAAATTTTTGTGTAATTATCGAGTTCACTCTCTTCCAATTTTTTCACGAGTTTTGAAAGTGCTTTGTGGTCTAATGAGTGAAGATTAAGTATGTCTGATCTGTAAGCGATAGCTTTGTTATGATTATCCCAAATCAAATCATCAGTTTGATAGATTTCAGAGTAATCAGGAACGAGAATACGGCATGCTTTTACGCCGAGTTCTTCGAAGTCTGCAATGTAAACTTCTTTTTCCAATTGATTCAAAATATCCATGAGGTAATTGTATTCTTCTTCTGTTGAACCGGAAAAATCCCATTCTGCGAAATCAAAATTTGCTTTTTCGCTGAAAAATTTCCAAGAGATTACACCTGTCGAATCAATGAAGTGATCGACGATGTTGTTATGTTCGCAAATAGCACTTTGATTAAATGTAGGAGGGGAAAGAACATTAAATCCTTCAAAACTTCTTCCTTGAAGAAGTTCCGTTAAACTTCTCTCAAGAGCTACTTCAAATTTTGGGTGCGCTCCAAATGAAGCAAATACGCCGCCATTTTTGGGATTCATCAAAGTTACACACATGACAGGAAAACGTCCGCCCATCGATGCGTCCTTCACAACGATAGGGAAACCTTCTGCTTCTAATTTTTTAATGCCTTCAACAATGTTGGGATATTTTGCTAAAACTTCAGCAGGTACATCCGGAAGAGTTATTTCTTCGAGAATGATTTGATTTTTCACCGCTCGTTCAAAAATTTCAGATAAACACTGGACTCGTGCTTCGAATTTTGTATTGCCTGCACTCATCCCATTACTAACAAAAAGATTTCCGATGAGATTAACGGGAATGTATACAATTTCTTTATCTGATTGACGTTCATAAGGAATGGCACAAATCCCACGTTTAACGTTTCCAGAATTGGTATCGATCAATTGTGAAGCTTTGAGTTCACCATCCGGATTGTACAGCGACAAGAGATAATCATCCATGAGGCCTGCAGGTAGTGAATCTTTAGGTCCAGCTTTGAACCATTTTTCTTTCGGATAATGAACGAAATCAGCATTGGCAATTTCTTCACCAAGGTAGGAATCATTGTAGAGATAATTATTGCTGATTCTTTCTAGGTATTCGCCTAAGGCCGAGGCAAGTGCAGCATCTTTAGTTGCACCTTTTCCGTTGGTAAAACACATAGGAGCGTCTGCATCGCGGATATGCACGGACCAAACGTGAGGAACAGGATTTCTCCATGATGAGATTTCTATTTTAATGCCAAGACCAGCGATGATCGCTGACATATTGGCAATGGTTTCTTCCAGAGACAGATCTTTTCCAAGTAAAAGTGTCTTTGATCCTTCTGAAGCGTGTTGATACATAAGACCTGAATCAGTTCCAAGCGTATCAACGGTATCAATTTGAAATTCAGGAGTTTGTTGAATAACTTTTTTTACAGTACAGCGATCGATTGATTTTAGAATTCCTTCACGATCGTGTTCAGAAATGCTTGAAGGCAATTCAACTTGAATTTGAAAAATCTGTTTGTAGCGATTCTCTGGATCAACAATATTGTTTTGCGAGAGTTTAATATCTTCTGTAGGAATGTTGCGGGCAATACAATAGACCTTTACGAAATAGGCCGCGCATAAGGCCGAAGAGGCCAAAAAATAATCAAAAGGGGACGGTGCGGTTCCATCACCTTTGTAACGAACAGGCTGATCAGTGATCAGACTGAAATCGTCGAATTTAGCTTCTAATCTTAAATTTTCTAAAAAACGTACATTGATTTGCATAATAGTATGGAAGTACCACTGCCAAGAGCTGCTGAGTATGGAAAAGGTAAAGTGAGTAAATATTTCAGTTAAGTTAAGTGCCTGGCCTTGAAGTTGAAAGTTATTTAGTGGTCACAACGAGGAGGATGGCATGATAAATCAATCACATATTTTCAGTAGTTTTTCAGTCGATAATATTGATGCGGCCAAGGAATTCTATTCCGAAGTTCTGGGTCTCTCAGTAAAAGAAGTGGACGATCCCGGATGCGGACGCATGCTTTTCATACCGATTAACGGTGGCAACGAAATTCTCATCTATCCCAAGGCAGATCACAAACCGGCTTCATTTACTGTCGTCAATTTTGGAGTAAAAAAGATTCTTCCAGAAGTTGAAGATTTAAAGAAGCGGGGAGTACATTTCGAAGACTTTGAAGGCAATGATGAAAATGGAATTAATCACAATGAAGGACCGCTCATCGCCTGGTTTAAAGATCCGGCCGGAAATTTTCTGTCTGTCATTGAAGAAGTTCCTCATCAATACGTTAAGGAGAATAAAGTGATCACAGAAAGTCAGTTTGATAGAAGTTTAGAAAAAACAATTTTTATTCCAGAGAATCGACATGAGGTTTTTCTTTGGTGGACTAGACCAGATCTCATTGAGAAGTGGTCTGCACCGGATGGGATGACTCTTGTAGTTCCCGAAATGGATGCCCGAGAAGGCGGTAGATATCGATACGAACATATGAACGAAGAAGGTCGTTGGGTTTGTGCAGGTCAGTTTACAGAGTTCGTAGAAGATGAACATTTGGGAATGTTGGAGACTGTTGTCGGCCCGACAGGTGATGTACTCTTTAAAGACTTAAAAACGACTGTCGATTTTAAAGATGTTGGAAACGGCTGTGAAGTAGTGATGGTTCAGACTGGTTTTGAGAGTGAAGAAGCGGTTCGCGAATGCGAGACTGGTTGGGATCAATGCATTGATAAATTAAAAACACTCATTGGTTCTGACATGAGTTCATTGCGAGAGGGGCATGAATTACCCGATCGCGATAAGTTAACGAACTTTTATTAGTCGAGATAAGGAGAAAGTTGACATTGGCCTGACATAAAAAAGGGGAAATGGGGTAAACTATTAAACTATGAGAATCTATCTCTCGCTTATAGTTGCGGCCATTATCCTTTCTTTTTTCACTGCCTATACGGCCCTCAATCTGCAAAAAGAGCAGTGGGCCGATGAGCGTGACAAAAATCACATGGCCGCACTTGAAATCGCTTTTGTAACTCAAACGACGCCTCTATATGAGCTGGACTTGAATGGTCTCTATCCGGCCTATGGTCATTTTCAGCTCATTCAACCCTTAATCGCTCCCTTTGCACGTGCATCCAATCTCACAGAGCAATGTTCGTTATCCCCTGAGATTATGTCTCGCGAAGAGGCATCTAAATCTGAATTGTGGGAAGCTTTTAGGTGCCGCTTCAGAAGTGATCTGCCTTCTGGTTTTTTTGCAACTCCACCATTTATTAATGATAACGGAGAGAGCTTTGCGCTTCTTGCTTTCAAAAGCGGTCGTTCGCCATTTTCAGAAAAGAGTTGGATTGTGGAGCATTTGAATTTTTTCCACGTAAGTGAGCTGATTTATCTCCCAGAGGATTCTTTAAGTCAGGCGTATCGAATCTTGAAAACGTTGCGGCCATATGATCTGGATCAATTAACGAAAGGGACTGATAAAATATTAGGATCAAGTTTCTATTTTGTTAAAGCTGATGAAAAAACGGGAAGAAGATATTTTGTTTTTTCTGTTGAGCAATTGAACAAATTTTTTAGTGAAAAAGAATATTTTCCCAAACTGAAGATGGGCGATGAGACTTGTTTTTTCCAAGACGGAAGTCTTTGTTGGCAAAAACGATCGGCCAATCTATTGGAGATGATTCGTCCTTCATCGATTCTCATTTTTGTCTCTTCACTCATTGTTCTGATTATAGTTATTTTAAGTTTGTACAGTAGGATTCATTTTCAAAATAGGGAAGAAGAGCGGAAACGGCATGCTTTGCGGGTATTAACTCATGAATTGCGAACACCGATCACCAATCTTCTTTTACTTATAGAAGGATTAAATAAGAAATCCGATACGATGGAGCCTGTTCTCTTAGAAGAGTTTCTCAAAATTGAAAGTGAAGTTTATCGCTTGAAACGTTTAGCTGATAAGAGTTCTACTTATTTAAAAAGCGATCAAGATCAAACGCTGATGTCTTTTGAATGGGTGAAGATCGATTCAGTTAATTCCTTTTTGGCCGATTTTCTGGAAAATTATTCTGGCAAACAGATCATTTTCGAACAACTGGAAAACGATGTTAGTCTCGAAATAGACGTCTATTGGTTTTCGATGTGTTTGAAGAATATTGTGGAGAATGCGCTTCAACATGGAAAAGCACCCGTTAATGTGACTCTCAAAATAAAAGATCACCTGTTGATTGTTGAAGTAAGTGATGAAGGAGTCTTTCAGAAAACTTCACAGTCATCTGGTTTGGGTTTAGGATTAAAATTAGTTGAAAAAATTATTACCGAAATGAAAGGTAAAATCGAAATTCAAAAAACTCCAACAGTCGTAAAAATGTCATTCAGGTTGAAACAATGAAAAGCATATTGATAGTCGAAGATGATCCATTATTAGGAAGCTCACTGAAAAAGATATGTGAAAGCGAAGGTCTACTGGCCCACCTGGCAATTGATCTCAAAACCGCCAGAGAATCAATGTACCAGTCATTTGATCTCATTGTGCTTGACTGGATGTTGCCTGATGGACAAGGAATTGATTTTCTCCGAGAACTAAGAAATCGTGACCTGAATCTTCCCGTGATACTTTTAACTGCACGAAACGATCTTATCGATAAAGTCGTTGGATTGGAGTCAGGTGCCAATGATTATATGACTAAGCCTTTCGAGTCCCGCGAGTTAATAGCACGGATTAGAGTTCAATTAAGAGAGAAGAAGCCTGCCCCATCCGGAGAAAGTCTTATTCATGGAAAACTTTCCTTGAATTTAAAAGAGCGCGATGTGATTTATGATGGAAAAAGAATCACTCTTACAAAAATGGAATTTGAGCTTCTTAAGTTACTAGTTGAAAATCCACGTCAAACTTTTACCCGTGAAAATTTGCTGGATAAAGTGTGGGGATATGAAAATTTTCCGACGACGAGAACGGTTGATACTCACGTTCTGCAAATTCGGCAAAAAACATCAGATTCGCTTATAGAAACGATTCGCGGCCTTGGCTATCGCCTTGGCAATGTCAGCGAGAATTGACAAAGAATTGACCTCGAATTGACCTCGAATTGACTCCAATTTTTTATCCTTTGTTACGATCTAGGTAGTGAACGAAGGACTTCAAAATCGGGAGGATCAAATGAAGGAAGCCAAAACTGTCGCATTTTTATTTTTACTTTTTCTTGTCAGCTGCTCAACTAAGCAACAAATAAAAGACGAAGTGACAAAAGTCATTTCTGAAAATCCACAAATTCTTGCAGATGCGATTGAAAAAAATCCTGTGGTGATTTTAACGGCCCTTCAGAATGCTTCGAAAAATGCCCAGAATGAATTAGCAAAACAAAAAGAAGCAGAAGAGAAAAAAGCGCTAGAAGAAACATTTAACAATCCAATCAAAGTTACGTTAAGAAAAGATGAAGCTATAAGGGGCGCAAAAAATGCACCAATTACACTTGTAGAATATTCTGATTTTGAATGTCCTTTTTGCAGCAGAGGATTTGAAACAGTTAAGAAACTCATGAGTAAATACGACGGAAAAATTAAATTCGTCTATAAACACTTACCTTTAAGTTTTCACCCGCAAGCGATGATTTCGGCGCAATACTATGAAGCGCTTCGTTTGCAGAATGATCAACTTGCTTTCAAGTTTCACGATGAAATTTTCAAAAACCAATCTAAACTTTCGGGTGGTGAAAATTTCTTGAAGGCCATTGCTAAAGAGCTTGGGGCCGATATGAAAAAATTATCAGTGGACGTAAAATCCAAGGCCGTTCAAACACGAATTGATGAAGATGTGGCCGAAGCTGGGCAATTAGGATTTCAAGGTACACCTGGTTTTCTTTTGAATGGAGTTCCAGTTAAAGGAGCTTATCCGGAAGAATACTTTGTACAAATTATTGATGAATTACAAAAACGCGGTAAAGTTACTCTCTAATGAATATTGGTCGGTAAATTAACGTGAAAGAAGGGCCGTCTCAATGACGGCCTTCTGCAATGTCTTAGCAGAGTACTTACATCAATTATGACCAAGTCATGAAAGTGATTCACCTTGCCTTTTGAGACGCTCATTTTTTGTTAGATTGAAGATGAGGTAAAAATGCATCTGTTTATGCAACGTCATGCTGAAAGATTAATCGCTCTTCTCTTTGGATTGGCCCCAGTTATCCTCTTAGTGGCCATGACCAAATTTATTATGGAGGATCGAGCGCTTTATTTTACACCTGCGGAAGTTTTGCGAGTCATCACCATTGCTCCCTTTCTTGGGGCCATTCCATTTATTATCTGGAAGACATACGTTAAACTTCGTTATTTATAATTGTCGGTCTATGGCCTTGAGAAGATCTTCATCAAGCGGGGAAGTTTTCGAGCGAAAGCGATCAACGACTTTGCCGTCTTTGCTGATGATAAATTTTTCAAAGTTCCAGAGAATCGATCCATCAAATTCTTTGTTTGTATGAATCCATTTGATGAGAGGAGACTTTGAAGATCCAATGACATCTTGTTTTTCCATGATAGGAAAATCCACACCGTATTTTAGTCGACAAATGTTTCCAACTTCTTTGTTATCCTCTGGCGTTTGTCCCAAAAAATTATTGCTAGGGATTCCGACAACAACAACACCCTTAGTTTTGTAGCGTGTGTAAAGTTTCTGCAGGTCTTCTAATTGACCGGTAAATCCGCATTTGGTGGCGATATTAACCAGCACGACAACTTTTCCTTTGAGCTGATTGAAAGCAAAGCTTTTTCCATCCGTATCTTTTTGAGTAAATTTATAAAGCTCACTAGCTTCAACGTTAGTGAGAAGTAATAGACAGCAGGCAAATAATAGTTTTTTCATAAGAATATTATGATCAAAGTCAGGGAAGGAACGCAAGCGACAAACTTTAGACGGCCAACGCATCGCTCGTCACTAAAAAAGAATGTCATCACTTCATTCTTCAGTATAAAATAGCGCGAATATTTCTCATTAACGAAGGACCATAGATGAAACACTCTTTTCAAAATTTTCAAGTTGATCACATGACTCTCATGTTGCAACCGCGTCTCTACAATGTAGCGTATGTTGTCTTTCATGTGATTTTTGGTGTCACACCGGAAAATCTTCTTTATGAAAAAAGAAAGGAATGGCAACCAGGTCTCGGTGATCAATCACTGACTTTTGCCGTTCAAGTTGGACAGGGAAATAAAGACGACCGCGCTCAAAATAAAACGATATTTGCGGTTGTTCAGCCTTCAGAACCTATGTCTCAACCTTCGCATGTGAGAACGATGCTTGATTCTCATAACGCTGCGGCCTTATGGCAGCACGTGGCCTTGCGTACAAACGATCTTGTGGCCTTTCATAAGTTTGCAACTGAGCGTGGGGTGAACTTCATTACACCTATTCTAAAAGATGACCATGATGATTTAATCCAGGTTTTCAGTGGTGAATGGTATTATCCGGGTATTCAATCCAGCAGTATGTTTTTTGAATTTGTTCAAAGACGTCCGAGCGAAGAAAGTTTACTGGCCATTCAAGAGGCCAACCGTGAATTGTGGTTTAGAGATAAAACATTCTTAGGTCTCTACGGCGAAAAAGAAAAAGAATACCAAAGTGGAAAGATCACTCCTTTTATTGATTTTGCACTCTTTGAAAAAATTGAGACAGAATTAAAAGGTTTGAAGCTCTGGGAAATTACACCTGCGATTATGGATCGTTGTGAATCCATCATGCTCGATTACGTCAAAGCAAAAAACTAATTCAATTTTCATCCTCATTTTTTGGCAAGATCTATGCTCCTTTAAAAGTTGAAGAGATTCGACTTTTAGAGGAGTAAATGTCTATGAATAGAAATCATCAAGGAAGAAACGACCAGAAGCGCACTAACCAAGGCCGTCATCACGTGGCCTACAATCAAGCAGGACGATCTTATCAACGTCCTGAATTCGAGCGCTATGAAAGACAACATGGCAATTATAGATATAGCGGTGCTCGAGACGATGATCAGCGATATAACTTTGATGAAGAAGCGTGGGAAAGTCAATTTAACAGACCGCCAACTTCAAAACGAAATTCTCTTCGTGAAAAACATCTTAATCAAAATCAGCAACGTCGATATTCAATTGAAGACGATAATGAAAACGATGTTACTTATTCTCGCGGCTATCAAGAGTTTCATCGCGGTAGTGAACCACAACAAATCGAGCCTCGTGAGAAGTACCGTCATGAGAGAGTTCAAAACGCCTCTCGAGATTTTCATGGTCATGATCTCAGTTATCGAGCTCGCACCGAACAGCACCCTGAGCGTTTTATGGGAGAATCAAGAACTAATAAAATAAGTTATTCGGGAATTGGACCTAAGAATTATCAGCGATCAGATAGTTCTCTTGAAGAGGAGATTTGTGAAGTTCTCACGAGAGATGCCAATATTGATCCTTCTGATATAGTCGTCGCTGTTGAAAATGGGACTGTAAAGTTGGCAGGCACCGTCGATAATCGAGAAGAGCGTTTTGCCATTGAACGAGTGGTTGATGGCATTTGGGGAGTGGAAGACATCATGAACGACATTAAAGTAAATAAAAGGCACTAATGAATAGTGCCTTTTTTTTGATTTAAGCTAGAGCGTTGATTTTTTCATTTAAAAGGCGAAGTGATTCTAAGTGCGCATCGATTTCTTTTTGAATTTCAGCATTGCGTGCGTTGTTCACTTTGAGTTCTTGCTCGAGAGTCGTGATTTTCAATGTTAATTCATCAATCGCTTTGTTATGAAGCTCGATCAACGATTGTGATGAATTCTTTTTAACTGATGCAGCAGTTGTTTGTGTTGGGAATGCCATTTTTTTCTTTGCAGTTGTAGGTGCTACAGTCTCGCGGGATATTTGAGCACTTCTTTCCTTCATTTCTTTTGGCAGGTCTGTCGACTTAACAAAATAAATTCCCATGAGAACCAGTGATAATGCCATTAATCCTTCGATCATAAAGACCCCTTAGTCTAAAAGTTGTCGGTTCTCTACAATGTACAGGAGATGAGGGGGCAATTGGCGATCTATGAAATTTTTCCCCTTGGTCTCGGAGAACTGTCTAGATTTTTGACAGGTATTTTGCAGTCAAACTACGGGGTGATTTCACGATTTTAGCAGGTGGACCTGAGGTGACTATTGATCCACCTTCATCACCGGCCCCTGGCCCCATATCGATGACCCAATCGCTTTCAGCTACGACATGCATGTCATGCTCAACGAGAATAACCGTATGTCCTTGTTCGACTAGTTTTTGCAGCTGATGCATGAGTTTATCCACATCGTGGGGGTGCAGTCCTGTTGTCGGCTCATCAAGAATATAGAGTGTTGGAGAGCTATTTTTTCTTCCTAATTCAGTAGCTAATTTTATCCGCTGGGCCTCTCCACCTGAGAGTTCGGTTGCTGGTTGTCCCAATCGTAAATATCCCAGACCAACTTCCTGAATCACAGAAAGCTGATGATGAATTGTAGGAACATCCATAAAAAAGGTGAGGGCTTCATCTACTGTTAAGTGAAGAACATCTGCAATATTTTTATCTTTGTATTTAACAGTTAAAGTCTCTGCTTTATAGCGAGTCCCTGAACATACAGGGCAGGGAGCGTAGACACTTGGTAGAAAGAGCAGTTCTACCATGACGAATCCTTCTCCTTGGCAGTTGTCACATCTTCCTTTTTGAACATTAAAAGAAAAACGTCCAGCATCGAAATTTTTTGACCTGGCCATTTTTGTCGAAGCAAAAACTTTTCGGATGTGATCGAAGACTCCTGTATAGGTCGCGAGATTTGATCGGGGAGTTCTCCCGATGGCCTTCTGATCGACTTGGACAAGCCGTTTGATCATTTGCAGATCACCGGATAGTTTGCCTTTTGTTTTTTCCACAAGTGGTCGATCGATAGGATTATCAGTTTCCTCTTCGTCATCAACTCTCAACTTTTGCCCAAGATGTTCAGATAAAAGTTCGACGAGAGCAATTGTTACAAGAGTAGATTTCCCAGAACCTGATACGCCGGTCACGCTCGTGAGGACCCCAAGTGGAAAATCTGCATTTAGATTTTTAATATTGTTTTTAGTGAGATGATTGATCGATATCCACCCCGAAGGAGTGCGTTGTCTGCTTTCTCTAATTGTTTTTGCATAAAGATGTTTGGCCGTTAATGAGTTTTTCACTGACTTTAATCCGGCAGGATGTCCACTGTAGAGTATTTCACCTCCATGCTCACCGGCCTTAGGCCCAACATCCACAATCCAATCTGCCGCTTTTATAACTTCTATTTCATGTTCAACAATGAATAAACTATTTCCTGCGTCCTTTAGTTTTTGAAAGGCTCTCAACAATGCTTCCGTATCGGCAGGATGAAGGCCAGCACTCGGCTCATCAAGAACATATATAACTCCAAAGAGATTAGACCTCACTTGAGTCGCCAGTCTCAAACGCTGTAATTCGCCGGGAGAGAGTGTTGGAGTTGATCGTTCTAATGTTAAATAGCTGAGACCCAATTCAAGAATAACTTCAAGTCTCGAAACCATATCCTCTGCAATTGTTTTCGCCGCCAATTGTTGTTCAGGGTGATGCGGGAATTTCTTTTTTAAAGTTTTTTCCAATGAATAAGGTTTAAAAATTTTGAGCAGTTCTTTAAGCGGCAGTTCATTCATCTGAGCGATGTCCAGATTTTCAAATTTTACTGAAAGCGATTCTGGCCGCAACCGTTTTCCCTTACAGACTTTGCAGAGGGTGCTTTCCATAAATTGTGCGACTCTTTTTTTCATGAGAGCACTTTGAGTATTGGCAAATGTCGAAATGACATAATTGCGAGCGCTGGAGAAATTTCCGTGATAACTTGGGGCCATTTTTTTCTTAATGGCCTGTTTGACTTCGGCGGATGTGAATCCTGCATAGACTGGAACATGAGGCGTTTCATCGGTATAAAGAATCCAATCGCGATCTTTTTTAGGAAGTTCCCGCCACGGTTTATTAACATTAAATCCGAGCGTGATAAGCATGTCTTTTAAATTTTGACCGTGCCATGCCGGAGGCCACGCAGCGACTGCTCTTTCACTAATTGAAAGTGAGTCATCAGGAACCATAAGTTTTTCACTTACATCAAAAACTTTACCAAGACCGTGACAGTGAGGACACGCCCCTTCGGGGGTGTTAGGAGAAAAACCTTCGGCATAAATGATTGACTGGCCTTTTGGATAATCACCTGCTCTGGAATAGAGCATTCTCACAAGATGAGAAAGTGTCGTTACACTGCCTACTGATGAACGAGTTGTAGGTGTGCCTCGTTGTTGCTGTAACGCAACCGCTGGAGGTAACCCATGAATGGCGTCAACTTCCGGCACACTCATTTGGTTAAAAAGTCGTCTTGCATAAGGCGAGACTGATTCGAGGTAACGGCGCTGAGCTTCGGCATAGAGCGTGCCAAAGGCGAGTGATGATTTTCCCGAGCCAGAAACTCCAGTGAAAACCACTAAGCAATTTCTAGGAATTTCGACAGAAATATTTTTTAGATTATTTTCACGAGCACCTATGACTGAAACTTTATTTGAATCTTCATCATCCATTTGCTGATCATCAAGCAATAGAGAGTGTGTCATCAATACAATGAGCACAAAAAACATTTTCTCACATTCTCTGGTCAAATTTAAGTTGATGGGAAATGATGATGAGGATGATTACGCATGAACAAAATTCTCAGAATTCACAATCAGCTATTATATTTGATTCAATGAATGAAAAATCAAAATGCGAAATATTATCTAAAGTCGCGGATAGCCTTCCATATCATCTCTGTTATTTAAATGCTGATGAAGTTTTTCTTTACGCAAATAAAGAAGCAGAAAAATTTTGGCTTAAAAATCACGAAGGATTATTAGGATTTTCAATCAGAGAATTGACAGGTGCTTTTTATCCGGAACTAGAACCTTATTTGCAAAGAGTTCGAGAGGGAGAAGTCGTCGTTCATACTCACACTTTTACAAATGAAGATGGAAGCATTGGACATTTCAAAAATACTTACACACCCGATTTTAACAGTGATGGTGATTACATTGGTTTCACGGCCCTTGGTGTGGAGATTACACACGAGATTGAAATAGAAGATACTCTTAAAGAAACAGAAATCAGATTCAAATTGTTAGCAGACTCCATGCCTCAAGTTGTTTGGACGGCGACACCCGATGGGTATGTCGATTTCTATAATTCACGTTGGTACGAGTTCACAGGGTTTGAACCTGGAAGTACTGGCAATGAAAAATGGATAGAGATTGTTCATCCTGATGACGTGTCCAATTTGAAGAAGGTTTGGTCAAAGGCCCTCGCTACCGGAAAACCTTATAAAAATGAATTCAGAGTGAGAGAAGCATCGACCGGTGAATATCGCTGGTGGCTTTCAAGAGCAAGACCTGTGAAAAATTCAAATGGGCAAATCATCAAATGGTATGGTTCAAACACAGATGTTGATGAAATGCGAAGTCTTGCTGAAAATTTATTACATGAAAAAGTACTACGTGAAAATTTTGTTTCAGCTCTTACACATGATTTGAGAACTCCTTTAACTGCTGCAAAATTAAATGCTCATCTGCTTGCACGCAATATAAAAAATCCCGACAAAGTACAAACTCTAAGCCAGAAAATAATGGATAGTATGGAGCGTGCAGATGGTATGATTCAAGATTTATTGGATGTTAATAAAATTAGTGCTGGTGGAAAGCTGCCATTGACTTTAAAAGTATGTGATGTTTCGAGTGTTACCAAAAAATGTGTTGAAGAACTTAATCATCTTAATGGGGACAGATTTACATTGAAAAGTAATGAAGAACTTAAAGGATGCCTCGACGAGAATGCCTATCGCCGAGTTTTGGAAAATCTTGCTTCAAATGCGCTTAAATACGGTGATGAAAAAAAGGATATATCGATTTGTCTTGTGAATATTGAAAATGGTTTTGAATTGAAAGTTCATAATTTTGGTACAGCAATTCCTGAACAACTTCAGCGAAAAATTTTTAACCCTTTCGAAAGAATTCATGAAGAGAAAAAAGGTGCACCGAAAGGTTGGGGGATTGGATTAAGCCTCGTTGAAGGTATAGCACATGCACATGGAGGAAAGGCCTCTGTCTCAAGTAATGAGACAGAAGGCACTACGTTTACAGTTCAATTCTTCTGGCAAGGACACTAAATTTTTTTATGGCCCTTCATCTTGAAAATCTTTCAGGACAATTTTATGCAGATTTTCTGCTGAATCGAAATAGACTTTATAACCTGCAGGGTAATGACCATTTTCAACAGGAAATTTAGCGGGAAGTCTCACTTCTAATTCACTCGATTTTTTTGAACATAAGTAATCAAGCGTCACCATTGGCTCTAAAAAAATGGGTGCACCTTTGTAGTAGCCATAAAGAAATGTTCTCGAAAAAATTCCACCATTGAATTCTGGCGCGAGAAGATCAACCCAATGCCATCCCATGTTCGGTACACCTTGTGGTGTAGCTCCGTACTGATCTGGAATATATTCGGCCATTGGTGGCATATGGCAGTTGGCCGCATCTTCATTCATGCAGCTAATCGCTTTTCTTTCATCTTGGGAGATAAAATAAAAATGCATATCAAAGTGGGGAAGGTTGTAGACTCCATCCGGTTCATGGCCATGGGGATTCCAATCGAGTGTTACGTGCTTATAAGGCTCAATGGTGTATTCAGTAGGCATAGGTAGAGTAAACTCTTGCATGATATGCGGTAAGTTTTTTAATGCTTCTGGAGATATAGCGATGCCAATTTCTCGCGGTAGTTTTTTGTATGTTTTAATAAACACGGCCGCGTGTCCTTCGCCAACGGGAACTTTTTCCCCCCAGTAAGTTTCAGCATTGACGTTACTCATGAGTAAAGTCAAAAACATAATGCAAAGTTTTTTCATTTGTCCTCCCAGCGTTAAGAAATCCTTCGCTGAAAGTGCAAGAGAAAGGCCAGGTCATTAGAATTTACTTTTGAATTGGAACATTGTGTTTACTTGTCTACCATCTTCCACGCGTGCACCAAATGATAGAGTGCTAGCTTTTCCAATGGCCACTTCGTGTTGAATATTGATGAACTTTTTCGTGTTCGTTCCACTGCCAAATTCAGTTTTAAGATGTCCGAAGTTTCCGAGACTAGTGTCTTTACCGATTGTGTATGATTTCACACCAAGATTATCTTGCGAGTAAGTGAGGTTGATGCTGTCTTTTTCACCAAGCTTCATATTGTTGTTCAATGATACTTTTGAATAATTATCATTCGTGCGCTGATAAACTTCGACTTCAATATATTTGTGATTGTGATCAGTAAGACCCATGTTGATTGTTTTAGCAGATTCCATCAGACCTGTTTCTCTAATAACACCCAACTCTGTTTTTAATGATCCACTTAAATTGAGCTTAGATTCCTTATCAACATTAATGGTGAGTGGAATGATGGTGACGAGTTCATGCTTTCCTTCTGTTTTGTTTTTAGCATTGACCTGCAACCACGCTTCACCTTCTTTGTTGCTTACTGAAACTTCGGTTGATTGTTCATTGAAAGACATCAGCGTTTTTGTTCCTAATACAAGATCAGGAGCTATTTCTGTTTTAGTTTGGGCCTTCACAACTTCAAGATCTGTTGGAATTACTGTATCTCGTGTATGAAGTTTAACTCCAATATCAATGTAGTTGTCAGGCTTGGATGGTTCTTCTGCTGGTTTTTTAATTTTAGTTAGAAGTGTTCTTAAATTATTTGAAGCAAGTTCTGATTCACGTTCTGCACTTGAAGGAGTGTATTCGTATTCGCGAATAAACGCTTTTCCTTCAGGCAACAAATGAACTTCAAAAACTCTATTGCTGTCTGAACCCACACCGCGATAAAGATAAACAACTTCTTTTCCCCCTTCAGGGATGTATTGCACTTCATTGACATTAGGAAGATCAAAAACTTCTTCGGCCATTAAATTAAAAGATCCTGGAAATTTTGATTCCTGGATGCGGGTAATATTTCCGTATTTGTTACATGAAATTCCACCAATCGGATTATCAAACTTAACAACGTAGTAAAGAAAGTTCAGGTGATTGAGTTCTAGAGATAATTTATTGGCATCAGCAACGTTATTTCCTTTGTCCAATTTTGCAAGGATTTCATTAACGTTTGCACTCAAGTTCATGTACGACTGACAAGTTGGACATGATTTCATGTCAAGTTCGGCCTGTCTCACCAACTCAGTCTTGCTGGGAATTTTAGGATTATTTTTTTCTTCGATGTAAGCATCAATGGCCTGATTAATTTTTGCCATTTCTTCTTTCGATTGTACGGTAGGAGAATTGTCTTTTACTTTTTCAATCAGTGTTTTGTAGGACTTGTTCTTCTCCAATAACTTTTCAAACTCACTTGCACTTGCTTTTGGAAGTGTCAGAAGTGGGGTGAGGAGAATGCCGAAAATGAGATAAGCACGTATCATGCTCTCTCTTTCGCCATATAAGGTAGAGATCTTTAATGGAATCTATTGGAGTGTTTTGGTTGGATATTCATAAAAAAGGCCCGGTTTCCCGGGCCATCTTTTTACTATCTGGCTATTCTGTCTCGTCTGTCTTGCGATTTTTCATTTTTTCTTTCTTACGGTCCTGTCTTTCCTTGATTGTCAGTTTGTGTTTTTGTTTGTCTTTACCTTTTGCCATTGTCCGTCTCCTTTACAAGGTTTGTGGTTTAAGCACAAAAAAACGGTAGCAAAAAACTAAGAACAAATTCAATCAAATTAAATCTTGGCAGGCGTTAGGGTCATCGTTAATGAATTCTTGAATTTTCGTCAGCATCTGGTTGCAAAATGGATTAACTTCCGCTTCATAACGATTGATCGGCCCGTAATGCGCACGTAAAACGCGAAGTGTAGTCATCGCATACTCAGCAGCAAATCCCGGACACGATTTTAAAAAACTTTGAAATGTTGCTCCAGCACCTGTTCCCAAGATTGCCATGTTTGTGCTTGAACATGTTACACCTTGCTTGTACTCATTCAAAAAACAGCTTTGCGGATTTGCTTTGTATTCAGCATAGAGTTTTGAAAGTTCTGGATTAACACCGATTGAATCATAACTCGATTGAAAGAGACCCGCTTCCGCTTCGGCCGATGTTCTATTCGCACTTGCCGAGCGATCCCAGCCTTCACAATACTTTCCAGAACTCTCACGCATACCAAGACCAATCCCTAATGTGAAAAGTGATTTTAAAGGCGTTTGTCCTGCTGTCGTGTTGGCAATTCCTAAATTAGAAAATTGTGATGAGTAATAAGCTAGTGCATCTTTTGTTGCTAATCCTTTGGCCGCACTCAATAAAGCTCCCAACGACGTTGTCGATTTTAAGCGACATAAGCTTCTTGCATAACTAAGCGCCATTCCTTTGATGTACCCAATTGGTGCTCTTCCACGATCTTTCCAGGAATAAGTGGCACAAGATGATGATCCTGCAATATCTGCAATGTGATCAACATAGGCCCCATCACTATTCGGCAACGTTGGTGTAGTTGGCGACGTTGGAGTTGTAGGAGTCGTGGGCGTTGTTGGTGTAGTCGGCGTTGTTGTTACGGGAGGGGCGGAGGGGGTTTCTGGTGAATCAGTTGACGGTTGTGTAACAGTAACTTCATCTTCAAGTTCGGGTCTTTTGGCCCCGCTCGCGAAAACTGACTGTGAATTGAGACAAAAGACGATCAGAGAAAAGTAGACACATTTCTTTTTAATTTGCTTCATCCTAAAGCTCCTTGAATGTCATTTTTTATAGGCAATCGAAGGCGATCATCCTGATCGACTTCTATAGTAAGATTCGCTCACGCAGTATTCGTGCCAGATGCGAAAAAAGAATTTTTTTTTAAGTGAGTGAGATTGGGTTAATGCTTGAAGTGATGACTCAAATGCTCAGTGACGAAGTGACCTTTAATGCGCAACCAAAACTTTTTTTTCAGTGACATAATGAGGGCGATCTGACGAGATCGCCCGGTGACATTATGGTTTATTCTACGATTTTATTTTTAACGATGATGAGTGCTGAGTATCCAGATTTTTGTCTGTAAGAATAATTCCCGTTTTCATCAGTCACGATTGTACCGTCAACTTTAAAGTCAGGAATGCGACTACCACTTACAGATTGAACGCGCTCGAATAATTCTGGAGCAAGAGCAGAAGGTAGTCGGACACATCCGCCCGAAGCTTTTTTACCAAGCATTGATTCAGTTCCTTTTGGTGCTTCGTGAAGAGCGATATCTCCATTAAAGAAAATCGCGAATGGCATTTTTGTTCCACCAAAAATTCCTGAGAAAGGTCCACCATATGCGCTTGAGCGGTGATTTTTACTTAAAAATGTTGGAGTGTAATAACCTGTCGGCGTAATTGTCCAAGAATCTCTCTTAGAGTGATTTTCACCTGCACGTTCAAATTGATCTCTTCCTGTAGAAACCTTTGTTTCGCGAATGAGTTTTCCAAATTCATAAACTTTGATCGTTTGAGCTTCACGCCCTTTGTTTGCTTTGTTCACAACGATGACATAGTGAAATTCCTGAACCCATGGTGACGTTTGAAAAGTCGATTCTGTGAAATCAACGTCAACTTCAACTGGCCTTGATTGAGCAAAAAGCATTGTTGAAAAAGAAAATAAAATGGTCGCAACTAACATCTTCAAGCTGAACTCCTCATGATAAAAAAGAAAGGAGAGTGTTCATAACATTAGTCACCCATCTCGACACTTTTTTTTTCGTAAACGGATGAAATTTAGAAGCAGAGAGGCATGAGCCGGAATGCTTTGTCCCATAGCGTGAAGTCGGCATAAAGATTATGGTGAAAGCATGAAAAAAAATAAATACACCCCATTTTCTTTGGTCGGTTTTTCGTTTTTATTGTTTTCCTGTGTTTCTGAAACGCCCCCTTCATCCCAACAACCGATCGATATTTTAACGACTCAAACAGAGTCGAGTCCCTGGACGAAAGATATCTCAAATGAACCAGTTGATCCCAACTCAGACGTGTATATCAATTCACTAGGACTCACAAATAAAGTTCATCCTGATTTCGGAACAGAGTGGGAGGGAGTTCCTATTGGACAGCCCTTTGTCTACGTCGATGATAATCAGCCAAAAGTTCCAGTGAAATTTTTGTATGCTCATCAAAGTGACCCTGGTCCTTATCCTATTCCACCGGATGCTCCTATTCAGCATGGGCCAAATTCAACCGGAGATCGACATGTGATTGTCGTCGATCGCGATAATCAACTCCTCTATGAAATGTATAATTCATATCCCGATGGTAATGGCGGATGGACTGCAGATTCAGGAGCGATCTTTAATTTAAAAACAAATGAACTGAGACCACTAGGCTGGACATCTGCAGATGCCGCCGGCCTTCCGATTTATCCTTTGTTAGTTAAATACGATGAAGTGATTAATGGCGAAATCAAACATGCCCTTCGCTTTACGGCCAACAAAACTCGCAGGGCCTTTACTTATCCGGCCCGGCATCAAGCGGGAAGTTCTCTCGATGCTTCACTTCCACCTATGGGAATGAGAGTGCGGTTAAAAGCTAATTTTGATATCAGTAAATATTCAAAAAATGTTCGGGTGATTTTAACGGCGATGAAAAAATATGGAATGATTCTCGCGGATAATGGATCGAGCTGGATGATCAGTGGAGAACACAATGATCTTTGGGATGATCAAGAATTAAATCCACTTAAAACAATTCCAGGAAGTGCTTTTGAAGTTGTAAAGATGGGAGAGCTTCACTACTGAATTAGTTCAGTGAGTGCAGCTCTCTCAATTGTTCAATGATCTGTTTATTTGTTACGACATAGGCAGTGAAAGTCTTAGTCGCATTACTTGTGATCCATGGAAAGAAAGCAGCGTTCTTGCTTGTTCCAATAAAAACATCAATGTGATTTCCTTTAATCGCTCCGCCTTTGTCTCCAGCGAAGAAATAACCATCATGAGTAATCACACGTCCTGAAGACAAAGTAATCTTTGCGCCTTTTGCTTGTGGCACATAAACAACAGTCCCTGGGGCGATTTGGGTTAAGTCTGTTGCTAAAGTTCTGTAAGGAGCAAGGATGTAATCCTGAATTCCATCACCATAGGGACCATATGCCTCACGAAACTTTGTTTTGCTGACATCAATTCTAAAGATACTGCTACAGTCAACTTTTTCAGAGTCTGTTACACCAGCATAATTGTATGTTTTAGAAACTCCAGTTGCGTAAGTCACTCTTACTGAACCTTCCATTGCTGAATCACACCACTCGCGAAGAGTAAGTCTTGGACCAAGCTCTACACTTTGCATATCTCTTAAAGCAAAATTTCCGGTTCCATCTTTTAGCAATGGTAGATAATAGTAAGTTGCCCATAAAGTGAGTTTTGTTTTCAATTCTTCATCTGCGGGACTTGGAAATGAAAATTTATCTTGTTCAAGAGGATCGCTTGCAATGTTATTTTCTTCGATCACAGGGGCAGGAACTTCTACTGGAGTTTGTGTTTGAGACTCTGGTTGTTTTTCATCAGCAGTGGAAACAAAAGGTACTTCTGGCAAGCAAGAAGTAAGAAGCAATCCCATCGCAACTGTAGAGAGTACAGATTTCATCATTGAATGAATCTCCAAAAAGTGATTATCTTTTCATTATGAAAGATGATCGAAATCCGCGCTCTCCCCGGAAAAATCCTCCATCAAAAAAATGTGTTTGAGCTGATTGCACGGACTTTGACATGAAGTCATGGTTTGTCGATTGCATGTTCTTGGGTAGCTGTAAGTTTCTCGCTAGAGTTTTTCTTGCGGTTATTTGGAATGAAACATAACAAAGGAGACTAAGATGCTTTGGACTTTATTAGTGGGATTAATTGTCGGTGCCATTGCAAAAATGGTTATGCCGGGTCGTGATCCGGGTGGAATCATTGTCACAATGATCATTGGGGTTGTAGGTGCAATGCTCGCCCATTTCGTTGGACAAGGATTGGGTTGGTACGCAGAAGGTGAGCCAGCAGGATTTATTGCTTCAGTTGTAGGAGCTGTCATCTTACTAGGAATATACCGAGCAGTGGTGACGCGAAACCCGCGGATTCATCACTAGATTCTCGTTTCTCTATATAATTTCCCCCCGAAAAAACAGGGCCCAATCAGGAATGATTGGGCCTTGTCATAAATAATCTCAAATCAGGAGGATCAACAATGCTAGCAGCAAATTTTAGAGGGCCCAAAAGAATTCGGGCCGATCGCGATAAGCCAATGCCTCAGATAGAACACCCTAACGATGCTATCGTCAAAGTTTTACGATCATGTATTTGTGGTTCAGATTTGCACCTGTATCACGGACTCGTCCCCGATACGCGAATTGGAAGTACATTTGGTCATGAGTTTGTCGGTGAAGTCGTCGAAGTGGGATCTACAGTTCAGAATTTAAAAATCGGAGATATCGTTTCTGTTCCTTTCAATATCAGTTGTGGATCGTGCGACTTTTGTAAGCAAGGTCTCTACGGAAATTGTCACGAAAGTAATCCTATGGCCACAGCTGTAGGAGGAATCTTTGGTTACTCTCACACGGCGGGCGGATATGATGGCGGTCAAGCTGAGTATGTTCGTGTGCCTTATGCAGATGTAGGCCCAACCATCGTACCTGATGATATTGATCTCGATGATGCTGTTCTCCTGACAGATGTTGTTCCTACCGGTTATCAAGCAGCAGAAATGGGTGACATCAAACAAGGCGATACTGTCGTCGTTTTTGGAGCGGGACCTATTGGGATTTTAGCAGCGAAATGTTCTTGGCTCATGGGAGCCGGAAGAGTCATCGTTTTTGATCAGGTCGATTATCGTTTAGAATTCGTAAAAAATTATGCTCAATGTGAAGTGTACAACACAAAAGAAATTGATGACGTTGTTTTGTTCGTCAAAAAAATAACAAACTGGTTGGGGGCAGATGTATGCATTGATGCCGTAGGATGCGAAGCTACCGGACGACTCATGCAAACAGTTTCAGGACGTCTCAAAATGCAAGCGGGTTCTGCCACTGCACTCATGTGGGCGATCAACTCTGTTAAAAAAGGTGGTAACATTTCTGTCGTTGGCGTTTACGGACCAACAGGAAATCTAGTGCCCATCGGAAATTTAGTGAATAAAGGTTTAACGATGAAAGGAAATCAAGCGAGCGTTAAACGTCACGTTCCACATCTCATCGAACATATCCGTGCCGGACGACTGAATCCCAAAGGCATTATCACTCATAGAGTGCCTCTAGAAGAAGTAGGAGAAGCCTATCACATATTTGCCAATAAACTTGATAACTGTATCAAGACAGTGCTTATTCCGCCGTCTGTGAGTCACTAGGAGGAGTTATGGAACAACAGCAATCAATTGACACAAAAAATATTAAAGGATGGGGCAGCGATGCAGACTTTGATCGCAGACCTTATCATCCCATTCACAAAGAACAGTTTACTGGCGCACATTGGGAAGATCCGGAACAGCAGAGCCCAACCGTGGAAGTGTTGCATTCCAACGAACGCCCACGCATAAGCCGAGTTTTTGGAACGACATCACCTCCTTATGGTTTAAGCGGAGTCATTCGTCGTTTTGCTTTCCGCTATAGCGAAAATAGTTTTGGGCACTGGATGCCACTCATTCTTGCGGATCGAATAAATTATGTAGAAGGGCTCGTAGAAGATGTCCGCAAAGGAAAAATGCCGAGATTGTTTGGTGATGGTTTGATGATTGATCTCAAACATGCACCAATGCGATTTACTTGGAGAGTGACAAAGCGAGCTGTATTTTTTGCAGCACCGTTCGTGCTTCTCTATTATTTTATGAAAAGACCAAAGTCAGTTTAAGAGTAGGGGACGAAAGTCCCCTTTTTTTTAATGATGATGTTCGTGATAATCAGAATAATTTACTTCTCTTAAATGAAAGAGTTCAAAATCAAGCGGATCTTCGCGCAAGCGATTCTCAAATTCGACAGCATCGTGGGCGCAGAAGATTTTTACATGTCCACCTTGATCACGATTAAGTTTACGAAGTCTTTTTTGATTCCATAATCTCGCCGCTCTATCAACTTCCATTAGTTTTTGATAAGCGCGAAGACCAGGTGTGCAGTTGTATTCTTCAGTGTCCATTTCTCCTCGATAAAAATAAGCATCTCCAGCATGAAGGAGCCATCCTTTATGAGTATCAACTGCAATCCCACAATGACCTTCCGTGTGACCACGAAGCGGGACCATGAGAATTTCCGGCGGCAGTCCTTTCAAATTTCGAACACATTCGAACCCCAACCATTTTTCACCATGCGGTTCGTATGTAACCCAATTTTTTTCCATATCCCACTGATCATGACGATAGCGATTTTTTGCCAACCATGAATCGGGATGTCGAGCGGCCTCAAGCTCTGATCGAAGGACGTGCACTTTTGCATGCGGAAAATCCGAGAATCCTCCAGCGTGATCAAAATCAAGATGAGTGACCACTATGTGTCTGACATCTTTTGCACTATATCCTAATTTTTCAATTTGCCTGATGGCGGTGTCCTCTTCATCGAGTTGAACGTTTAACAATTTTCGGAGAACAGGACTTAATCTTCGATCAGGCGAAACGATATCCATGTGGCCGATGCCAGTATCAACAAGCACAAGTCCTTGATCAGTTTCAATACAGAGACAATGACAGACCAAATGTGCATGAAGACCATGACTGAAACCATCGTAGAGCTTTCCACCTAAGGGACACATACTGCCGCAATTAAGATGATGTACCTTTAACATAATTCACCTCCTAACTTGGAGTTGCGGACACGGATCCCTCGAGATTCATTTCACGCACCCATCGTTTTACAAATTGTAAGTGAATACTTTCTTCTTCCAATGCAATTTCAAATTGGGCCACGGCATCTTTCAAGCCTAAATTATCTGCAAGTTCAATGAGAACTTCCCAACATGCATTGTCTACTAACTCGGCATGAAGAATTGTTTCAAGTGATTGCAGAAAAGTTGTACGCGGATCAGAAATCACTTGCACCCAACCCATTCCCGCAACGCCACAAACATCAGCAGATGGAGTCATCGCTGTAGGATCTCCTCCCATTTTGGCCATCACTTCACAGGCCATTTCAAAATGTTTTCTTTCTTCCAGATAAAATTGCTCCAATCGTTCAAGCTCAGGAAGATTTTGTTTATCAGCAGTGCCATGATATTTGCTTAAGAGGGCTTCATATAAACGCGATCCTGTGCGCTCGAAAGCAATTCGTTCTCCAAGCTTATCTAAGAAAATGTGATGTCCATAAACCATATTTTCAACAATGGAAGCGGTGATGCCTTTAATTGTTGTAGGAAGCGGAATTGTTCCCAATGGATCAGCTTCCATTTTATATCTTATGCGATTTTGTGCGATGGCGGATGCATCGCCTTGTGTAGGGCGTGTGAATTTTATGGCCCCTTCTTCAGTTTTGGCAGCGTCGATAGGAGACATAAGAACGCCAGTTCTGTTCATTCCTGATTTGATTTGTGGTTCGTGTTGCATAATATTCTCCTATTGAATTTCTGATAATGGTTTGGAAAGTTCAGTTCCTGGTTGATACACATATCCCGCTGTCACTATTTCAGTAGGAGATCCTTCAGAATTCATGAAGTCTCTATATTGACGGGAAATTTCAGATTCTTTATCCGGAGTTTTTACAAAATCCTTTCCTACAGCTCTGAAATTTACTTCTTCTTTTAGAACTTTTCGAACGAACTCTCGCTGACTTTTATATTCGATAGGTGAAGAAATTTTACCATCCATCAATTCTTGTGGATCTCGTCCTTCAACCTGTTTGAAAAGTTCACACACTTCCTGGAATTGACCTAATTCATAATCAAGAAATCTCTCCCAGATTGCTTTTATACGTGGATTAGTTTCGGAAGCCACACAACTGTAATAATTGTAAACTTCATTTGCTTCGTGAATCAGCCACTTTTCCATCCATGTTTCATTCGGATCAATGATCGATTCATATTGAGTGACATGTTGTTCTTCGATCGAAGCAATTTCAGCATAGAGCTGTCGTGCTGTTGGATCAGCAAATAAAGGACCAATGTTCATATAGTAGTTATGTGTTTGTTGCTCACCGGCCATGATTGTGAGTGCATGAAATTTTGTAAGGAGAGCAGCATCTTTTTTATTGTAAGGATGTCTTAATTCATCGCTCGGATCGCGATGTTCAACTATCGTGGGACGCCCAGGCGCAACGTCAGTGTAACTTTGCAAAATACAATTTGAATCTTTTCCTTCCAGTCGATCAAGTAGAGCTGTGTAACGGTACATATGATCGAAGTCTTCCAATAATCCATACCGATAAACTTGAGCTAGATATTCATCAGGTTCTTTCTGGGCAATGGCCGCGGTTACTTCAATGGCGACCTGTTCATAACCGATTGTGGTTTCAATTGGAGAGTGATCACTTCCAATAAGCCAATTAATTAAAGTTGCCTGATGTTGTTCGACTCTACGAATTTTTGCAAGTGGAAGTTGCCAGTCACCATTCATACGCGCGCAAGAATGACTGAAACGATTCGCCTCAAGTTCAATACCATTCATTAAAATGACTCTGATGCGAGTGAAAGCATCATCATTTAATTTGCTAATCGGTTTTTGAACAAGATCTTTCCAGGTGAATCGCTGTTTGTTGAGTGGGGTACCTTTATCTTTAAACAAGTTAATGCTCATAAAAATTGCTCCTTGGGGTTGGTCAAACCAAGAGTTGCAATTAACAAGCCTTTAACAAGAAAAATATGCAGAGGTTAATGCTCAAGCTCTACTAGATAGGCCAACCCTAAACGCGCAAACTTTTTGGCATGTGATGTACTAAAATCAGATTTAGCAAACGTATCGCGAATAGTGTGAATGTGCGGATTCTGATCTTTTTTAATTCCTTCAACCGGATAACTTGCCCGATACCCTTCATAGTTCCAGGCCGCATGATCAGAGCAGGCATATCCACAGCTATCCCATGTCCAGGGAACATGCAAGTAGGTATCGATAAGTTCAGCTAGGAAATGATTTTGTTCAATATGTGTGCTGTCACTAATGAGTGCTAAATCGTAATTTTTACCTGCATAGTTCACACCATCAAATTGAAGAACACCGATCACATTTTTTTTTAGAAGGCGATAATGTTTTGCGATTTCGTATGATCCTTGAATGCCTACTTCTTCAGCAGCATAGGCGATGAATTGAATCGTTTTTTTTGGTTTGTACTGATGCTCAACGATTGTTTTAATCAATACACTAAGAACCGCTATCCCTGCCGCATTGTCATCGGCCCCTGGAGCAATGGCATTGATACTTTCATGATCAGTGTTGATTGAATCAGCATGTCCACCAAGTATGATAATTTCTTTGTCGTTCTCAAGGCCTGCAATTGTCATGATGATGCTTGGTTGCTCATGATTAGCGTGTTTAAATTTTTCGATTGTTATATCAGCTCTTCCGATTGTTAAGCGCTTCCATTCCTCAGCAATCCAATTGAGGGCCTGAATTCCTTCAGGTGATTTGTAGTACCTGGTTTTGTATGAACTCAGTTTAGAAACAATCTTATTCATGTATGTTTCAGATAAACCTTCTTCCATCTCAAAATAATTTTGTGGTTCATTTATTTTATAGTCTATTGATAAGAGGTCATTGAATAAATGCGGTTGGTATTGAACATCCTTAGGAGTTGGGGCGGATTGAAGAACACGGTAACCGCCACATCTTTTAAATTTTTCATGAATTTTTTTACTAAAAATGGGGAGCTCAGTTTCATAGACTTGCAAAAAATTTTCATGTGAACCACTAAGCCAATTTTTTTCTGGGTGAATGAGCGCTGCGATTTGCGGTTCTGCTGCAATCCAAACCTTTTGATCATCAGCAAATAGAAGTCCCGGTAGGATCATTAAAATCAGAAGGAGTGTACGAGTCAACATAGACATTCTCCGAGACGTTATAGGCCGCACGGATCATGTCACTGCGGACCCTCGTTTGCAAGTTAAACTCAAATGGAGGAGTCGTGGAAGGACCGTCACTTGTCATTGCAACATTAGAGATGCGCCATTTAAGAGGGGCCTTGTTGACTCATGTCTCTGGCACGAGCAAAACTATTCCAATAGAAAAATTAGAGCATTCACGCCTAATGGATATCAAGAGTTGGGGCAAACACCTTTTGCTTATCTTTAATAACATGATCATTCGCATTCATTTTCTTATGTTTGGTAGTTATCGGATAAATGACCCCAAAGAAGATCGTGTACCGCGCCTTCATTTAGAATTCAAAAAAGATGTTATCGACTTTTATAGTTGCTCCATTCGCGAACTCTCGCAGGAAGAACTTGATGCGTATGACTGGGAGGCTGATGTCATGAACGATCAATGGAATCCAGAGAAGGCGCTCGAAAAAGTTGAAAAAGCAAAAAATGAAGAAGTGGCCGACGTTCTGATGGATCAAAAGATTTTCGCAGGAGTTGGGAACATCATCAAGAATGAGATTCTTTTTCGTTTGAAAATTCATCCTGAAAAGAAAATCAAAAATCTAACGGCAGCGGAAAAAGTCTCGCTGGTTGAAGAGGCCCGAAACTACAGCGAAGATTTTTTTGAATGGAAGGTTCTCTATATACTTAAGCGCAACTGGAAAATTATGCGCAAAAAAAAATGCCCGGACTGTGAGCAGAAAATCGAGCGACGCAAGACTGGCAAACTTGAAAGATGGAGTTATTTCTGTCCTCACTGCCAGAGCAAGAAATCCCAACTTAATATCCGCCCAAGGCCTTTAAAAGGGCAATAGATCTTCTCTATCGCGCAAAAAATAAAATCGATTATGATGATGAAGCGTTTTAGGCTAACATCACAAATGAGAAAACATTCTCTCACGAAATAACATTTTTTAAGGAGTACTCAATGGCCGCAACATTAATCAACACGAAAGTTCCTGATTTTAAAGTTCAAGCTTATCACCATGATGATTTCAAAACTGTGACTGAAAAAGATCTTCAAGGAAAATGGTCGATCTTCTTTTTCTACCCAGCAGACTTTACATTTGTTTGCCCTACTGAACTTGGAGACATGGCCGATAAATACCCTGAATTTCAAAAGGCGGGAGTAGAAGTTTATTCTGTTTCAACAGATACTCACTTCACTCACAAAGCATGGCATACAGCTTCTGAGACTATCAAAAAAATTAAGTACCCAATGATCGCTGATCCAACTGGACATTTATCACGCGCATTTGGTGTTTATATTGAAGAAGAAGGTCTAGCTTACCGTGGGACTTTCCTAGTAGACCCTGCAGGAAAAATTAAACTTGCTGAAGTCAATGACAACGGTATTGGTAGAAATGCAGATGAACTTTTAAGAAAAGTACAAGCAGCTCAATTCATCGCCGCTCACCCGAACGAAGTTTGTCCAGCGAAATGGAAACCAGGATCTGATACTTTAAAACCAGGTCTGGATCTTGTAGGTAAAATTTAATCATCATTTTTTTATCGGCCCGCTCTTGAAAAAGGCGGGCCTTTTTTTGGAGTTTTTATGTTGGATAACAATATTATTGAGCAACTGAAAGGAGTCTTTGCGAAACTCGAAAAAACAGTAGAGCTCGTCTATGAATTGAGTGATCATGCTGATCAAAAACAGTTAGTAGATATGCTTGAACAAGTGGCTTCGACTTCAGAAAATATTGTTGTTAGGCCATCGGTGAATAATCATAAGGCCGCAGTTCCCGAGTTTCATCTAGAATATGATGGAAAGGCCAATGGAATTTATTTTAAAGGAATTCCTAGTGGACACGAATTCACATCTCTCATTCTGGCAATTCTCAATTCAGATGGAAAAGGAAAGTTTCCTGATGAGAAAGTTGCAAAAAGAATTGGTCTGCTGAAAGGACCAATTGATATCAAAACATACGTCTCACTTACATGTGAGAACTGTCCTGATGTTGTTCAGGCCCTCAATCAAATGGCCGTGATTCATGGAAAGTTTAAACATCAAATGATTGATGGAGCATATACACAGGAAGAAATTCAACAACTCGGTATCCAAGGTGTTCCGAGTGTTATGGTAAATGGAAAATTAATTTATTCAGGCAGATTGAATTTGATCGATCTTATTTCGGCGCTTGAAAAGGCTTACGGAATTGAAGAAGCAACTCATGCTCAAGTTGTAGATTTTAATCTTGGTGCATTTGATGTTGTTGTCGTTGGTGGTGGACCCGCTGGCGCTTCTGCAGCCATTTATTCTGCCCGTAAAGGACTCAAAACGGCCCTTCTCGCAGAAAAAATTGGCGGACAAGTTCAAGAGACAAAAGGAATCGAAAATCTTATCGGTGTAAAATATACCGAAGGACCTCAACTAGCAGCACAGTTGAGTCAACATATTGCTGAATATCCAATCTCGCTTTTTGAACATAGAAGAGTTCAATCTGTTGTGGAGAATGGAAATAAAAAAACTTTGCAACTTGAAGGCGGAGAATTTCTTGAAACAAAGGCCGTTATCGTAACGACTGGAGCGAAATGGAGAGAACTCGGCATTCCTGGAGAAAAAGAATATATCGGACGAGGAGTCGCTTTCTGTCCACACTGTGATGGACCTTATTACAAAGGAAAAAAGATTGCCGTTATAGGCGGTGGTAATTCCGGAGTAGAAGCAGCGATCGACCTTGCAGGCATCGTTCGCGAGATTGTGCTTTTTGAATTCCAGGATTCATTGAAGGCAGACAAAGTTCTGGTTGATAAATTAAAAAGTTTACCGAACGTAAGTATTGTCACAAGCGCTCGAACTTCGCATGTTGTAGGCGATGGAGCAAAAGTTGTAGGTCTTGAATATGAAGACCGCACCAGTGGAGAGACGAAAAGAGTTGATCTGGACGGAATATTTGTGCAGATTGGTCTACTACCTAACAGTGGTTTCGTGAAAGATCTCGTTGAGACTACAAAATTGGGAGAAATTGTCATCGACAATAAAGGTAGAACTTCGAAGGCCGGCATATATGCAGCTGGCGATGTGACAACCGTTCCCTACAAACAAATTGTCATTGCAATGGGGGAAGGAGCGAAAGCTGCCCTTGCTGCCTTTGAAGATCAAATGCTCCATTGATGATCTAACTTCAGAAAACTTAAGACCTCTTATACTTGATGGCCATGCTTAATTCCGTTACCATAAAGCATGGCCGATTTTTACTTTGATCTAGGACTTAGAGAAGATACTCGAAAAGCACGCCTTATCTCCATTTCTGCTTTTGTCTGCAGTTTTATCTTTTATTATTTCATGGTTCGTTTGAGTCCCACTCAAACTGATTTTCTTCCCGGCAGAATTTTGATCTGCATCGTAGCCGCCATTTCATTTGGTCTTACTTTCATCAAATCAAAAACATTTTCGTTAAATCGTTTTGCCGTCAACGTGAACAGTTATTGCTACTTCTTCGTGTATCTTTATCTTTTACACATTCATGACTGGAGTGTTTTCTATCGTTGGTCATATTTTGTAACGGCCGTCATTCTCTGCAGCTGTGCGCTCACGTGGAAAGATTATATTATCAATTCTCTCATTGGTGTTTGGGCACCTATTATCGTTTCTTTCTGGAGCGATATAACGTTTCTGGAAGCAGTTCATTTTCATGCGGCAAATGTGACAATGTTTGTCGTTATTGGATTCAGTGTGCACGCTCATTTTAACTACAAAAAAAAAGTTATTTCACTATCTCGAAATATTATTGAACAAACAAAAATGTCCGCTCTTGGCGAAATGGCCGGCGGCATGTCTCATGAAATTAATAATCCACTGACGGTCATATCGGCATCTTCAAAAATGCTTAGGAATGAAATTGAGTCAGATCATTTTAATAAAGAAAAGTCGCTTGAGCTCATTCAAAAGAATGAAAGAATGGTAGAACGTATTGCCCGAATCATCAAAGCTCTGAAAGATTTTTCCAGAGATAGTTATGAAGATGAATATGAACCAACAGATTTAGGTATTCTTGTGGATGAGTCTCTCGAACTTTTTCAGGAAAAGTTCAAAGAAGCGAGAGTGGAATTCCATTTCAAAAAATCATCTGAACAAGTCATCGTCCGCTGTCAAAAACAGCAGATTATGCAGGTACTGATCCATCTCTTCAGCAATGCACTCGATGCATGTCGCGACAGTGACAAACCAGAAATTAATTTAAGTTTATCTGTTGTCGAGAACAAACAAGCGCGATTCACTATTTTTGATAATGGAATTGGTATTTCACCATTAATCTCGTCCAAAATAATGGAACCTTTTTTTTCAACGAAAGAATTAGGGCAGGGAACCGGTATGGGGTTATCTGTATCCTTAGGAATCATCTCCGCCCATCAAGGACAACTCTTTCACGAACCACAAGTTTCTGGTTCATGTTTCATCATTTTACTTCCACTCGAAGGAACACTTAGCTAATGACCTCATTTACGACTCAATTTTTACTTTTTATCGGCGCTTCTCTTCTCTTTGTTCCACTTTTCAAAAAGTTTGGTTTCGGCTCCGTCCTTGGATATTTAATTGCCGGGATGATCATTGGCCCCTCTGGAGCAGGCTGGATTTCAGATGCCGAAAGTGTTTTGCATTTTGCTGAACTTGGCGTTGTTCTTCTACTATTTATTATCGGGCTGGAGGTTCAACCTCACAAATTAAAATCAATGGGGAGACAACTCTTTGGACTCGGGGCCGTTCAAGTTATTGCCTCAACAATTTGTTTTGGTTTAATTGCAAAATTATTTGGACTTAGTTTGATGAGTTCAATCGTCATTGGTTTTGCTTTTTCACTTTCTTCGACGGCATTTGCTATCCAGGCCTTGAATGAAAAAAATCAATTCAATACTGAGCATGGCCAAGCGGCTTTTAGTGTTCTCTTGATGCAAGATTTTCTGGCAATTCCCGCTCTGGCACTCATTCCCGCACTGGGAAATGTTGCCTTTAATGTTCATTCAGCGCTTAAAACTATTGCAGCGTTGATAGGATTGATCATCGCTTTGATTGTTGCCCGCAAATTTTTTATTAAACCCGTTTTTCGTGCCATAGCTTCTACACGCACTCGTGAGATGTTTACAGCAATGACTCTTTTCATTGTTGTTGGTGTGGCCACGCTTATGCAAAACATTGGTCTTTCGGCTGCACTCGGGACTTTTCTCGCAGGAGTTCTCCTCGCTGAATCAGAGTATCGTCATGAGCTGGAAACCAATCTGGAGCCTTTCAAAGGACTTCTGATGGGATTATTTTTTATAGCAGTCGGAATGGGAGTTAATCTTAGTTTGATCGTTGCGTACCCTCTGCAAATCTTTGCTGCGACAATTACTTACATAATCTTAAAGGGAATTATTCTCTACCTCGTGGGAAGAAATTTTAAATTACAGCACGAGAATTCCAAATTGATGGCATTATCAATTTCTCAAGGAGGAGAATTTGCATTTGTTCTTTTTGGATTAATTTTAAAATTTGGATTAGCATCCTCTTTAGTCGTAGAGGCCCTCACAGCAATGGTCACCATCTCGATGGCCATTTCACCAATTCTGTCAGAAGCCTACGGCCGATGGTTATGTAAGAACCGCAAAAGTGTCATTCCAACTTACGATACTGTTGATGAACAAGAGGCTAAAGTTATCATTGCGGGATTCGGAAGATTTGGTCAAATTTTTGGTCGTGTGTTGAAAGCGCAGGGAATATCTTTTGTGGCCATTGACCACGATCCTGATAACATCGAAATTTTGAGAAAATTTGGGAACAAAGTTTATTATGGTGATGTCACTCGTCTTGATCTCCTCGAGTCAGCAGGTGCAGCGAATGCAACACATTTTGTTTTGGCCATTGATGATGTTGAAACTTCAATAATCACTGCTAAAATTGTACGAGAACATTTTCCTAAATTAAAGATTTTCGCTCGCGCGAGAAATAGAGGGCATTCATTTAGGTTGATGGAAGAGGGGATTGAGCACATTAAGCGAGAAACTTTTGATTCAAGCATTAATTTTGTTTTTGATCTTTTAAAAGATATGGGAATGGAAGAAGATGTATCTCGTAGAATTGTAGCTCGATTTAAGGCCCACGACGAAGCGATGTTGCAGGAACAATTTAAAGTACATAAAGATGACAATTTATATGTGAGCATTTCTAACCAAAGTATTGCTCAACTCTCGCAGGTTTTTGAAGACGAGAATAAACAATCATATCTGGCACCTGTGGAAGGGGCTGACGTTCAGGATACTAGACATTGAAAATTTTTAAAAAAATTCTCGCCGTTTGTTTCGGAATTATTTTTGTATTTGTCAGCGCCGAACTTGTATTAAGAGGCATTGGGGCAGCTTACAATCAAAAGCATGGTGTTGACGCCGATGAAACGGCCTTCAAACGTACTGGCGAAAAAGTCATCCTTTTTTTAGGTAATTCTTTCACGTTAGGAGCAGGAGCTCCCCCGGGATTCGGTTATCCGGATCATCTGAGAAAAATGCTTGATGAAAAATATGGAAAAGGAAAATATCAGATCGTTAACAAAGGTAGAGGAAATGTTAACACTCGCTATATTTTAGAAAATTTAAAAAAGAATCTTGATGAAACGGAACCTGATCTCGTCGTGATGATGGCGGGTCAGCCGAACCGATGGAATCAATATGGCTATGGCGACTATATCGAAGAAATCGGCGGTAAAGGAGAAACAACATGGCAAAAAATCTACAATCTACTGGATCATTCGAAAGTTTATAAATTTTTTGCACTATTGGATAAACACCGAAGTGACGATTTTCAAATTTACAAACATGATGAAAAAAGGCCGATGATGTCGGGTCTCTTTTGGATAGCCGGTCTACAAACCGGTAATCAATTCGAAGTTCATCGCATGACTGTAAAAGAAGGTGAGGAAGCGGAAAAAGCTCTTAAGATCCTGACTCAATATCCAGATCACAAAAGGGCCGCTTATTATTTTCTCGGTCTCATTTCACACCACGTTCTCAAAAATCCAGAAAACACGGCCCAGTATTTTAAGAAGGCCTTAGAAGCCTCAGGTGATAATTTTGATTACACAGTTTATAACGATCTTTATCATTATCCAGATGACGGTTTCTGGAGAAAAATTGATCCAGCTCTCTATGCTGAATTAAAAAAGAACGCTCTCAAAAATTATCCAGGTGATAAGACGTTTGAAGAATTGGACACCTATTTTCAAACGACAAATAAGCCTCAAGGAAACTTAGAGGAGTTTTTTAAACTGGCCATTAAAACTCACCCTACATTTGGTAAATCACATCGCGAACTGGCCGACATTTATATTGAACAAAAGAAGGCCTTCGGAGCTGCAGAAGTCATTATGCAAGGTATATGGGCCAATCCTTTTTCAGTTCAGTTCAATTTGTTCAGCAGACTGGAATATATCAAATTCAGTTTTTCACATGTGAAGCTGACAAAGAAGATTGATGAATTTATAAAAAAGTTTTCTGATACCTATCCAACAGAGGCGCACAGGACAGCTTATAGAAATAAAGACGAACTTAAACGTTGGATGTATTACGATATGGCCAAGATCATTAAACAAGTTAAGGCACGCAAAATTCCAATGGTACTTCAAACTTATCCACCAGAAAGAATCTATCCAGAAGTGGCCGTTAATCAAACGATTTTAGAACTGTCGAAGGATCTAAACGTACCTCTATCAAATACACTTAAATATTTTAAAGACGAAGTTTTCACTAAATATAAAAAAGAACAGTTCTATTCAAATGATTTTGGGCCGGATGATGATCATTTAAATGCTACTGGATATTTGGTTTTGGCCAAACTTCTTTATGCCGATTTAGTGAGGTTTGGTTTTCTTCCTCAGGATCTCGCTAACCAATAAGGTCCGATTGCCAATGCATCCATTTTTGTTTTCATGAAACAATCAAGAGCATTTTCCGGAGTACAAACGACAGGCTCCCCATTGCGGTTAAACGAAGTATTAAGAAGAACTGGTACTCCAGAAAGTTTCTCAAATTCTACAATGAGCTTTCTGAGAATTGGATTTTCGTCTTCACCTACAGTTTGTACGCGGGCCGAATCATCTGCATGAGTAATACCTGGGAGTAGGGCCTTTTTCTCTGCTTTGATTGTCGGAGCAAGAAGCATGTACGGCGAAGATGTTGTTAAATTAAAAAATTCCGAAGCTCGCTCTTTTAGAACCATCGGAGCATAAGGTCTGAAGGCTTCACGTTTTTTAATTTTGTCATTGATGATGTCTTTGATTTCAGCATGACATGGACTCGCAAGAATTGAGCGGCCACCCAAAGCTCGTGGACCAAATTCCATGCGACCTTGAAACCATCCAAGTGTTTTCTTCTCAAAAATATGTTGAGCAGCTTTTTGGGCCATTTCATCAGCGGTCAGTTTAACAGCGCCGGTGAAACCTGAAGCTTTGATCGCTCTTAAGATTTCATGTTCACTGTAAGCAGGTCCCAGATAAGCATCTTTCATTTCATGGCGAGGATGACCGTGTAATACGTTTGAAAGATAAAGAGCAGAGCCAAGTGAGCCGCCCGCATCTCCTGCGGCAGCTTGAACAAATACATCATCGAATGGTGTTTGTTCTAATATTTTAGCATTGGCCACGCAATTAAGAGTTACGCCACCTGCGAGACATAATTTTTTTAATCCCGTCTCTTTGTGCAGTTGTCTTGCAGTTTTAAGAAAAATCTCTTCAACGATTGCTTGTAAACTGGCGGCCATATCATAATGACTTTGCTCGATAGGCTCATGATACTGTCTCGGCTTACCAAACAACTTTTCAAAGCGAGCATTCCACATTTTCGAGCCTGCTCTGAACGCAAAATATTTGAGATTCAAACGAAAGCTTCCGTCTTCATAGACGTGAACGAGTTCGCGAATTTCTTTCATATATCTCGGTTGACCATAACCGGCCATTCCCATTGTTTTACCTTCACCACCTTGAGCATGAAAACCCAGAAAGATTGTGAACGTTGTATAGAGCAAACCTAAAGAATGGGGATAAGTTATTTCATGAGAGAGTTCAATCTTTGATCCTGTACCTCGTCCTTTGGACATTGTGGCCCATTCTCCGACACCATCACATGTGAAGATGGCCGCCTCTTCAAAAGGAGATGGAAGAAAAGCACTCGCTGCGTGCGAAAGGTGATGTTTGAAAAAGTGAACTGGAGTATCAGTTGAAAGTTCTTCTTTGATAAGCAGCGGAAGAATGAGACGATCATCCATCCACTTGGGCATTTGTCGCATGAAACTCTTGAGAGAGAAAGGAAACATGTTGAGATGTTCAATAAGCACTCGACTCAGTTTCAGATATGGTTTTTCAAAATACCCAATATGCGCAATATCTTCAAAAAGTATTCCGGCCTGCTGAGCACAGTAATTCAGGGAATGAATAGGGAATGCATCTGTATTTTTTTGGCGTGAGAATCTTTCTTCCTGAGCAGCTGCGATGACTTTACCATCACGAACGAGACACGCCGAAGAGTCGTGGTAAAAACACGAGATACCTAAAATGTCCATGAACTAAACTCCAGCGTAGATAAATGTAATCACAATTCCCGAGCCTAACTTCACAAAGACAATCGCTAAAAAAGCAATCGTAATAACGAGAGGAGCAAGAAAGTAGAGCTTGTGTTCTTTGATAAGCGTTTTCATTTCTTTTAAAACGTACTTTAGCTTTTTAAACATTTTTTCATCTCACGATTGTTTAAGTGAATCTTCTAGCGATGGATTATAGCCTTCTGCTTGTCCCCAAGAACTATCCAGAGTTTTTACAGAATGATTAAGTGCTTTTCTGAAAAAGAGCCGAGCGAAAATACTTGTAGGACCTACAACAAAAAAATAAATGAAGATAAGTGCAGCAGGAACTAAAAATTTTTGGAACAAAACATTAACGACAAAATTTTTAACATGACCATGAAACTTTTTAATTTTTTCAATCATGATGCAACTTCCACTGTGAGTTCCCAATGTCCATTTGCGTGACGTTCCTTAGTATGTATTTTGTGTCCTTCGAGTTCCAAAGAAGAAGGAACATTTTCAATGGGCTCGCCATCATCGAGATAGATGGTCAACCTTTCGCCAAAATCCATTGTCGATAATTGAATGAGGGCCAATGAGGAATTTCGCGGGCAGGGAACGCCTCGAAGATCTAATGGTTTATCCAAGCGGAAACTTTCCTTTTTTTTGGTTTATAAGTTAAAATAGTAAGAAACAATGATCTTGCAGTCAACCTCACAACACTAATGGAGTAAGAACCAATGAGTATATCCAGCGGAAAATCACAGGATGAAAAAATTGAGGATTTAAAAGACTCAAGCGAAATGGCAATCGATTTTAATCCTGATCTTCTCTGTAAAAAATGTGTTCTGCCAGAAGCAAAACCCAACATAGTTTTCGACGAGCACGGTGTCTGCAATCTTTGTAACGAATATGTCGCCAATCGAGAGCTTGAAAATGAAGCAAAACTTTTGGAGTCAGATTTACTGAAGATTCTCAAAAAACATAAATCAAAAGGGAAGTATGACGTTCTGGCGATGTGTAGTGGAGGAAAAGACTCAACATCAGCGCTCTATTATATGAAAACGCGCTACAAGCTCAATCCTTTGGCATTCATGTTTGATAATGGATTCGAAAGTCCGGAAGCCATACGAAATGTTGAGCGAGCAGCAGAAAAATTAGGCGTCGATTTCATGTTCTTCAAATCGAATTTCATGAAAGGAATGTTTTCAAAAATTCTTGAAACAAAATCGAAGGCGGTTATCTGTCATCCATGTTCTCTTTGGTATATGGACTTGGCCTATGAAATTGCGGATCGACATGAGATCCCTATCATCATTGCTGGTTGGACTAAAGGTCAATCAACAAATCAGAAAGTCATGAATAAGTGCGGTTGTAATGCTGCTGCTCCAGAATTCAAAGAAATGGGTGAAGCCACAAAATCTTTTATCGATACTTATGTACGTAATGATCCTCATTACAAAGATTTTCCAACGAGTATGGAAGAGGTTATGAAAAAGGCCGCTGAAAGAAAAACGAAGGCGCTCGTTATCTCACCACATTGGTTTCTACCATTTGGTCCGGAAGTCTATGTTGAAACAATTCAAAAAGAACTTAACTGGGAATATCCTAAACTAAGTTATCCAGGACGTTCAACGAATTGTATGTTGAATTTTATTTCTGTCTACAACTCGATGAAAAATTTTGGATATACTCACTATCACGTTGAGATGAGTAAGCTTATTCGCCAGTCAGTCATTACGCGCGAAGAGGCACTCAAAGATCTCCAGTGGAATGTGAACAAATCTCAGATTAATGCCATCGCAAAAAAGTTAAATCATAAATATGAATAAAAACGAAGCATCCGAGATTTATCTCGATCATGCAGCTTCTTCTTTAATTCATCCGAAGGTGACTGAACACCTGTTTTCACTTTTTCAAAAGCAACTGGGTAATTCTGCTTCTATCCATCGCTCTGGCGTTCAGGCCAACCTTGTTTTAGAAACGGCCCGAAATCAACTGGCCAAAAAAATCGGTTGTTTGCCGGAGGAGATTTTTTTCACTTCCGGTGCAACTGAATCAAACAATCTGGTGCTTTTCGGGCTTGGCCTTTTAGCTTCGGATAAAAAAAGAAATGAAATTATCATTTCCGCCATCGAGCATTCGAGCATTTCTAAATTAGCACCTCATCTAGAAGAAAGAGGTTTCACGGTTAAAATCGCTCCTGTTGATCGTGAAGGAAAAATTGATCTTTCACAGCTCGAAAAAATCATGACAGATAAAACTCTGCTGCTATCAGTGATTCATGCAAACAACGAAATCGGAACAGTTCAAAATCTGTCAGCATTGGCAGAGCTTTGTAAAAAACATGGTGTACTACTTCACAGCGACGGTGCGCAGGCCTTTTGTAAAACGGAATTGCACTTTGAAAAAATGGGATTGGATTTTTACAGCCTCAGTGCACACAAAATTCATGGGCCCCGTGGCATCGGTGCAGTTGTTATCCGTAAAGGTCTTCCATTAGCTCCACTTTTAATCGGAGGTGGGCAGGAAAGTGGACTGCGTTCGGGGACAGTAGCAGTTGAATTAATATCGGCAATGGCCTTTGCTTCATCACTCTTCACGATTGAACATTTAGAAAAAATGCGCAATCTCCAAAAGTATCTTTATCAAAAATTAAAAAATGTTTGCCCGGAATTGCGACTGAACGGAAGTCTGGAAAACCGTCTACCTTCCAATTTAAATGTTGCCTTCCCTGGCGTGCAGGGTAAATTCCTTCTGCAGAAGCTGGATCAAAAAGGAATCAGACTATCAGTTGGTTCAGCTTGCAACGCTACAAAAAAAACGCCAAGCAATGTTCTATTATCGCTAGGTCAAAAAGATAATGAAGTTCTTGAGGCCATTCGAATTAGTTTTGGACTTGAGACTACGCAGTCCGAAATTGATCACTTTATTTCGGCCATAAAAGACATTCTCGCCATTCCTTGAGTTCAGGATTTTTCATTGCTAGCGTTGAGTGATGAATCAAACAATTCAACATCCACATTCTTTATCCACTCATTTTGGCATCAGCCTGATTATCGCCGTTCTACTACATAGTCTCATCGTTATAGGTTTTTATCGTTTTGAGCAAAAAGATTCTTCAACGAGAAAACAATTCGTCGGTTCACTTACTGGTGTGACTTTGAATTCTTCAGAGGCAATAGATGTTAATGGAATTCACGGGGATGGTACAGGTGCCGAAGTAGGGAATACAGGAATTATAGAATCCTATGGCACCACGATTTTGAAAAGAGCAGCACCGGGAAACGAAAGAGGAGAAGTTATTGTTCAGGTGAAAGTGACTCCAGATGGATTCTCCCAAGAACAAAAAATAGCTAAAAGTAGTGGGACGAAAATTTTAGATGATGAAGCATTGAAAATGGCCCGCGCCTGGAAATTTCATCAAAGAAGAAAATCAGCGGATTTGATTACAGTTGAAAAAAAAATTATTTTTGAATTTAAACCTTAGCAGAGAGGGTTTGTTCAACGACAGACAGGAGCACCTCGATATCCACTGGCTTCTTAATTTTTCGCTCTGGCGGATGATTCCGCGGGAACTGATCTCCACTTCCAGCAGACATAACAATGATAGGCGTCTTAGAAGGCCCGTAACGTCTCTCAAATTCATTTAAAAAAGCATGCCCTGTCATCACAGGCATGGAGAGATCCAGCATGATTAAATCGATTTGTGGGTTTAAGGCGTAAGTTTGTAGGGCCTTCAAACCGTTCTCGGCGGAGAGTACTTTATATCCTTCCATGTTGAGGAGGTCTTCAAGCCCAAGGCGTATGGATAAATCATCTTCTACAATGAGAATTGTTTTCATAGCGCTAGTCTAGTCCCAACGTTGTCCAAATCCTAATGACGATTTCTTCATAAACTGTCGTCTGAAATTAGCGGGTTAGATGCCAGATCACTATGGTCAAGTTATTTAGCTATTTAGCCGATAAGTTGAGAGCATGAAGTACCTTATTTATGGATTAGTCCATTTTGTGATTTTTTCTTCGCAACCTGCGATGGCAGGTGAGAAGACACTTTTCAAAAAAAGTTACGAGGGACGTCCAGAACAATTACAGTTCTTTGATTTCGAAAAAATGAGCGTTTCAAAAAAGTGTTCTCAATCTGGAAAGAAATGTTTAATGCTCGTTGATGATCGATTTAAAAATAAAAAGGATCTCAAAGAGACTGGTTATGCTGGAAATCCAGCATCACTTCTTTGCCAATCGATGAGTGGTAGCAGTCTTATCTTGGAAGATAAAAAGATGAATCAATATGATTACTGTGAAATCGCAGATGGAATTATTATTGATTCATGGGATCTAGTGAAGAGGTTTAAAAAATGAAATATTTTTTACTCTTCTTGCTTCCATTAAATGTCTATGCAAATTCTCCCTACCAAACAGCGGGCGGGGATTATCGTGATAGAGCAGGGACAGTCAGAGAGATTACTCCGAACACTCCCATTAAATCGCAAGATGGTATTGGTGTCTGTTATGGTTTTAGTTCGACAAGCTTGCTTGAGCACTATCGCTGTCGAGAACTTAATTTGAACTGTAAAAATCCTGGCGATCTCCTTTCGACATTAGATGTTTCGTCTCATCACCGAAATATGAGCATTCAAGATGGTGGAGAAACTTACAGAGTTTTAAATAGTATTGAACGCAAACTTCTGGTGGTTAAAGAAGAATGTGCTCAATTTTCATCTCTCGTTCACAAGTTGCTCGATTCCAAAGGAAAAACTTATAGCTCGGAAGAAGGCGGTTGGAATTTTTTAACAGACAAATGGAATGAGTATAAAGGTCTGAACGCCTCTCGGAAAAGAAATGATTGTGTGAGTTGTTTAGCGGACGATATAAAAAACACACTCGTGACTGTGCAAACGCCGAAAGATCAGCTCGTAACTGCATTCAATACTGCTCGATCACTTGGCGAATTCATGTATAAAGCGCTGTTGCCTCTTCACTGTCTTGATGAAAGTAAAATGGCAAAAATTCCTCCATTCAAAGCGAAAACTTATCCAGAATATAAAGAGTCTCCAACCGTCGACAGCATAATGGGAAAAGTTGAATCACTCTTAAATGAAAACATCCCTTTAGAAATTGGAATTTGCACGGCCTACGCCAATCCTACTGGATGTATTGAAGGTCAAGGGCACTCTGTCGCACTTTTTGGTATTAAAGAAGTTTGTAGTCGCTCAACTGGTGATTGCAAAAAAATGGTTAAAATCAAAAACAGCTACGGTCAGTCATGGCAAAATCAAAACGATGATGGATGGGTGGATCTTAGAAATCTTGCTGAAGCTGGTCTACGTTTAGGTGATCATCACATTCTGAACTGGATTGAAAACCCTTCGCAGAAAACACCAAATATCCTTCCGAAACGAATGCCACCATCACCAACGATAAATGTTGTTCCTTCTAATAATAATGTTCCACCGGCAGAATACAAAAACTATAAAGGAATTTGGAAGTGTCCGGGCGGCAGTTATCAGCAAGAGTATGTATCAGGATGTGTTCCGCTCAGACCTTAATCCCAGGCGAGAACTTGATATCCTTTATCTAACAAACACTGGTTGGTGAAATTCTTTTTGATGTCACCAGCGCTAGTGGTTCTTCCCGTTCCGACACCAACACCGAGGCCAACTCCACTTCCACCAGTACCAAAACCGAACCCAACAGATCCACCAACAGTAGAGCCATAACCTGAATTGTTCGCAATTTTTTTACCTTCAGGTGTATTAAAATAATCTTCAGTTTTTTTCATGCACTCATTTATGTCGGCTTCGGCCTTCTCACTTCCTGCTTTATTGTAAGCTTCATTAGGATAAAGTTTTGGTCGAGTCTTAGAGGCGCAAGAACTTAGGGTGAATAATAAAAAACTTAAAAATAATATTTTTGTTTTCATCTCCCTATAATATTAGAGGGAGTAGGTAAGAACAAAGACATGCGCAGTAATTTACGAAGTGCGAATATTTTTAATAATGAGAGAGAGACAACCGCCGATTAATCCCCAAAAAGCTGCACCAATTCCAAACAAACTCACTCCAGAAGCAGTGATAAAAAATGTGATAATTGCTGCTTCACGATCTGAATCATCTTTTAGAGATTGAGTTAAACTACTATTGATGGTGGTAAAAAGAGCAAGACCCGCAATGGCCATCACAAATTCTTTGGGAAAGGCCGAAAAAAATGTTGCGACAACTCCGGAAAAAATTCCAATAAAAAGATAAATAACTCCAGAAGTAACGGCAGCAGTATATCTTTTATCCGGATCTGGATGCGCCTCAGGTCCCATGCAAATCGCCGCTGTCAAAGCAGAAAGATTTAAGGTGAAACCACCGAATGGAGCAATAAGCAGATTCGTTAGTCCAGAAATGGTGATGAGTTTTGAAATGGAAATTTTATATCCATGAGATTGTAGGACCGTTACACCCGTGAGGTTTTGCGAGGCCATTGTAACGACAAACAAGGGAAGACCTAAACTAATTGCGGCCTTTAAACTCCATTCTGGTTTAACAAAATGTGGTTCCAAAAATGCGCCTTTGATTTCGGGAAATATCAGCAGCCCTTCAAACCAATAAAGCATAATACCAGCAGCTAAAACAAAAACGATGCTTGATCTTGCTGAAAACCTACGGGCAAATAAATAAACAAGAAATAAAATTGAAGTGAGCACCAGCTGAGTCTTCATGGCCACAAAAACATCAAGTGCGAAATGAAGAAGAACTCCAGCAAGCATGGCGCTTGAAAGAGCTGTTGGAATGCGGTTCATGACTTTTTCAAAGATTCCCGTAATTCCACTGAGCGTAATGAGAGTTGCTGAAAATAAAAAAGCTCCCATAATTTGAGGAAGAGTCAGTCCCTCCGCGCTTGTAATGAGAAGGGCGGCCCCTGCAGTAGACCAAGCATACATCGTTGGAATTTTACTTTTGAGAGAAAGGAAAATTCCTAAAAGTCCCATGGCCAGACAGAGAATTCCCAACCAAGAACTGGCTTCAGCGGGAGTGGCGCCTGAAGAAATGGCCGCTTGATAAACGATGATAGCTGAGCTCGAATAACCAACGAGTACTGATACAAGTCCTGCTGTAGCAGAAGAAAAAGAAAGGTCTTGGAAGAAGGTTTTCATTCTTCTATTAAAAATGAAAACCTTTAAGCTGTCAGCTTTTTATCAGGCCGATTTACCGTAAATAATTTCTAGAAGTTTTGAGACGGCAACTTTGGTTTCTGTAGCCTGTGATTTTAATTCACGGGCGGCGAGAGAACATTTCTCTGTTGCTTCCACGTTGTGGGCAGTTCCCATTTCAATTTGTCCCAAAGCTTTATTGATTTCTTCCATTCCCACAGATTGCTCTTTAGCCGCTTCACTGATCTGATTATTCATCATAAGGAGATCATTGATATCGAGACTAATTGTACCTAGTGCGTTTTTACAACTATCAGCATGCGTTCGTCCGTTGGTTACTTTAGATTCACCAAGAGACACAAACTTTTTTACGTTATCTGTACTGCTATCAACAATTTCTCTAACACGGGAATTACTTTTATCTAAAAGAACTTTAATTTCCTCAGCAGCTTTACCAGACATTGAGGAAAGTTTTGAAACTTCTTCTGCTACAACTGAGAATCCTTTACCTGCTTCACCAGCGCGTGCAGCTTCTACGGAAGCATTAAAGGCAAGAATCTTAGTTTGAAAAACGATATCATTAATAACTTTAGTTTTCGTATTAATGCCTTCGATCAGTTGAATAATTTCTTTCAGCTCTGTATTGCTATATTCAACTTGCTGTTCAAGTTGAGCATTGGCATTTGTGATTTCTTGAATGGCATGTAGGAGATCATCAACAGCATTTTGTCCAGATTGGGTTGCTTCATGACTCTTTTTTACCTTGCTGCAACTTTCAGTCGTGTTATGTGAAGTTGTTTTAATCATGGAAGCAACTTGCGTAGCTGCCGCCACTGTTTCCTGGAGAGCACTTGCCTGTTGGTTAGTGCTTGAAGAAAGCCCTTGTGAAACATCGGCGACGTCTGCACTTTGTTGTTCTACTTTTGAAGAAGTTGAGTTTAATTTTTCAGCAATCTCAGAAAGTGTTTGGTTTAATTTTTTGCTGAACAGAAGTAGTCCAATTGAAACTCCAATCATTGTCATTAAAGCAAACATAATCCCAAAGAATTCAGTTTTCTTAGCAATGGCCTCTGAGTTTTTTGTCCATTCTAAACTCGTATCTACAATATGGTCATCAAGCGATTTCAACTCTTTTTGATGAGCGCTAAACGTTTCATCCGCTTGATTAAGACGGAGTGAAGTGGCCGTCTGATCACCTTTATTAACCAGTGCGATGACTTCATTTGCAGCTTTTGTTACTTTTTTAGAGAGAGTCTGAACCTCAGCAAATTCTTTTTTCTCAGTTTCAGAGAAAAATCCTTTCGCCGCATACTCTTCTTCGATTTCGTGATAACGTTTGATATTTTTCTGGAACGTCTTGATAGTTTCTTCTTTAATTTTGTCATGAGAAATATTCAGCGTGACTTTATAAAGATCAGCACGAACTTGGGCCGCACGAGCGCGCATGCCAGAGATGTCACCAAGTTTTGGCACGCTCTGATCAACGAGCTTCGAATAACCAGCGCGCACATTATTGAGTCCCCAATAATTAACAGCTGAAATCGTTCCCAAACATGCACATAGAAGAATCAGTCCTATTAATAATTTTCTTTTTAAACTCATGAACAAACCTCACTCTAAAGAATCACTAAGGAGTTATCGGAAAATTTTAATGAGATGTTACGTTGAATCCATTAGTGATAAATTTTTCATAACTCGCATAAATTTAACCTTAAGATTGATAATTAGACTCAAATAGCAATGAAGTTGATTTCACGAACGTTGCGAAGCAAATTTAAGAAGTCACAATTTGTTAGCTTTAAATATGGACAAAAGAAGTTTATAAACAATTACACACAATAAACGTTCCGTACCTTTTGAGTCTTTATGAAAAGAAAAATTATCCTGATTGGATTATTGGCATCCACTAGTTCTGCTATCGCGTCTCTTCATCCACTTCCTGTCAGCTGCACTAAAATGAAAAACTCTTCGAGCTGTGTAGTATTTAACGAGTCTGCAAGAGTTCTTACGTGCGAAGTTCTCGTTCTCTCAGAATCAAATAAGGGTGAATTGAAGAGTCTTTTAAAAGACGTCATTCTTCAGCCGCTTGAAACAGAAGTTCTGGAATTGAAGGCGGATAATGTCATCCATAGTAACGGTGAAGCTCACTGCAAATCGCTGTAGCAAATTAGTCGGAAACGTTTTTTACCATCTTTAAATAAATTTTATCTCCTTTAAAATAAGTTTATTCACTTATTGAGGAGAAACAATGTCTACTGCCCGCAAATTTGAGCAATTTGAACTTGAAGAAGAACTGAACGAACTTCCACCGGAAAGTTTTCTCTATAACCGTAGTGGGCCGTGGCCACAACCTTCGGCCAACCATCCATTAGGAGAGGTGCCGGCCGTCCTCCATCTTCCATTTTCAGAAACATTTAATTGGTGGATGAAAGTGGGATCTCGATATTTAAAGGATCTCGTCTTTTATACACCACGAGCACTTTGGCAGGCCTGGGATTTTGGTGGTCTCAAAAAAATGTCTGATGAAGAATTCACTCATTACTTTTTTGAAAGTTGTTACGCGAAATATTTAACAGACGAACTTTCATTCAATGTACGAAAAGTTTTTGGTTCTTATATTAATAAAAGCAAAAATTATTTCGTGGTGGATTTCACAGCAATGGAATTACTCAATCCTGTTGGTGATCTTCATTGCGAAAAATCGATTACATTGTTTGAAGTTGAAGAAGATAAAGCACGCCCGGTTGCTATCAACCTTCGTGATTATGTTGTAGATCCAACAGATGGAGATCTGTGGGAATTGGGAAAGTATGTGGCCATGCAAGGTGCCTCAAATCATATTAACGTTGCCGAACATCCTAAACTCCATTTTCCCATGGATGCCATTAATGCAGTCACAAAGACAGCTGTGCCGATGGATCACATTCTTTTTCAACTGCTGATTCCTCATTTTGAAATTACGTTGAAACTAAATTATCAGGTTCTTAACAATCCAACTTCACTGCTTGAAAATAAATGGTGGATGATCTACGGACCATTTCCGGCGACGAGTGAAAGTTTAAGAGACTTAATGGTCGTTGGTTATTGCGGATTGAAAGGTAATCCGTCTTATCCAAAATATTCGTATCCATTGAATGGTCCGAAGAAAGTTCATTCTAGTTTTGGAAAATTTCATGAAGCTTATTATCCAGCATATCTGGAATTTGCCAAAAATGTTCTCAAAGAAATTCCACGTGGTGATCATTACGTTACTCAATGGGCAAATTACATTCACCAATTCATGCCTAGCTTTCCAGATGGTCAGGCCATCTGGGAGAGAGAAAATTTTGCAAAGGCCGTGGCCGTTTTATTATGGGATTTAACTTTAGGCCATGCGACTGATCACAAAACTTATTCCGAAATGCCAATTTACCACAATCCTATGAGGCTTAGAGTTCCTTCGCCGGAATACAAAAACCCAAATTTTAAATTAAATTTAAAGAAGGCGGTTAGTCTCTTAGATCAGACAAAATGGATCATGGCGAATAGACTTTTTTATCAACCATGGAACATAAATAATCTGATGGAAGTAAAATATGGATTTCAGCTTCCGGTTTTGAATGAGCATGTAAAGCAGTTTAAAAATAAAATGAGATCAATTGAAAAAACTCTTCCCACTCCAAATTATATGGCAGTGGATGAAATCCCTGTCAGTATTCAGTATTAAGCTTAGGAAAAACGACTTGAACTCGAGTGCCTTGTTCACCAGGGCCTCGGTTCATGTTTTCAATAGTAATGCTGCCATTCATTCTTTCGACGACTGTTGCAACAATTGGGAGTCCGAATCCCGTTCCTTTTTCATTGCGAGTCCCAATATCTGAAGTCATGGCGTAAGGTGAAAAGACTTTACCAATAAGTTCTGGTTTGATCCCAACTCCGTGATCTCTAACTTCAATAACTATGTTTTGATCGTTGGAGCTGAAATTGATTTCAATAATTGAATGTTCGAACGAAAACTTGATCGCGTTTGAAATGAGATTATTGAAGACCTGATAAAAGATGGCCGTGCGATCTCCCCAAATGGCATCTTCATCTGTCGTCCTATTTATCTTCATCGTAAGATTTTTTGTTTTGAGCTGATCTTCAAATGCAAATTGCAGGTGATCGATAATATCTCCCACCGTGATGAGCTGATGTTTTAATTTTTGTTTTCCGTCTTTATGAGAAATCCAAGATGTAACTGATTGAGTGATTCGTTGGATGTCGTTTCCCGCTCGAATGATTTTTTCAGCATATTGAGGTGAGCTTTCAATTCTAGCAGGCGATATTTTTTTACTTGCAACCTGAATGATTGAAAGTGGATTGTTGATATCATGACAAAGAACTCGCACAAGATTTTCTGTCATATCTTTACTTCTATGCAATTCTTGATTTCTTTTTAAGTTAATTTTAATCGCCGTGACAGTGAAGATCGCCACTAAAACATCCAATCCTACGTACGAAGTAATAATCATTCCATCACGGAAAAGTGGATCGAGTTCATCGAGTGGAAGCGCTCCAAAATGACCTGCAATATACATTGAACCTATAATGAGAGTATTTAGTCCCACTGAAAATAATATCCATCCCGTACTTCCAAAAAAGCCTAAAATCACCGGATGAAAAGTAAGCCAAATAGCAGCTGGTGAATAAACTCCACCTGTAAAAAGACAAAAGAGAGTCTGAAAACCTAAGCCGCTTAGTGAAATGTTTAAACCGGCGGCCAGAAGCGATTGGGTTTTTTTGAATACATAAGGGGAGAGTGTATGGATCAATGTAAAAATAAGTCCGCCCCAAGGAACAGGAGAACTTAAAGGAAAGGCCAGAATTGAATAGAGCACATAAAACCACATGACGAGGGTGGTGCATGTCCATAAGATGAGAAGCGCACGAGTTTTGATATAAGTGCCATCAGCAAGACTTGGACTATCGATGACGAGCTTTTCCGCCTGTTTGTCGTAAAAAGAATAAACTGTCTGTAGAAATTCAGATTTCAGAGAAACACCTCAAATAAGATTTATTCAACCATAATACACTGGGAATAGTACGAGGAGGCAAGCCTTCTCTGTAAAATATATAGGCCTTAACAGAATCTTTAAAAATCTCCCGGAAGAATGGTATGGTCCCGCGATTTTGAAATTTTAATCGAGCAGCTAACCTTAGAGGTTTTCATGAAAGTGAGCGTATTGTTGTTTGCCTTCTTTATTGGTCATACCCTTCAGGCCGCTGAAACAGATACTCTGACCGACAGGCAATTGCCCCTTGAAGATACTTCTTCTTTGTTAAATAAAATCACAAATCAATCTTTGCAGGAATCTCTTAGAGAGGCCAATTCAAAAGGAGCAGGTTGTATTGAGGAAAACCTCTATAAAGAATTACGTAAGCATTTTGGTAATCATACGAATAGTACTTTTGATGAAAGAATCTCAGCGGGCCTTGAACACTTATCCCGTGAGATCCCATTGGAAAACTCCATTTACAGAGATTGGAGTGCCTGGGATGGAATGGGCATGGGACTTGGGATTGCAAAAAAGACAGGACTTACAATTTCACCTGTTGTCCGTGTAGGAGATCAATTAATTGGGACTGATAAATTAGAGCATATGTTCGGCCAGGGCTTTCGCTATTTTCAAAAAAATTATTTGGATAAGAAAGGGCCAATCAAGGCGGTACGTAAAGGTGTGATAGGCGAGAAAACATTTCTAGGTGGAAATAAGATCGGTAATGGTGTTTTCAGTTATGGGGATTTGTCAGCAAACTTCAATGGCATGCGCTTTTGGAATCATATGTTGCAGCTGCGTGATGATGTTCTAGGATCGAAAAACAATCTAGGACCATATATCATTTGTAAAGATAATCGTTGGGAGCAAGTGAAGCAACTCGATTTCAGGAATTATATTGATGATTCTATGGATGAAGCCATTAATTGTTCTAAATTTCCTTCGCAAAAAACTGCCGATAAATTCGAAGATCGGTTAAGAATCATGGGATACAGCTGTCCATTAGACAAAAATCGTTTCAACGAAATGAAAAAGAAATATAGAAAGTATTCCCATTGGATGTTAAACGAAGAAGGAATCGGGGCTATTCGCTACACTGGCGAATTCAAGAAGCGCTAGGGTCCAGAACATTCATCTTCATCGACCTCTCCTTTGTATAAAGGAGAGTGTAGATTAAACTAAAAACAATCGCTGGCATTTGCCAGCTCAAAAAATAAAAGAGAACCGATTTTAAATTCATAGTTAGAATCTCGCTATCCATTCTTAAAAAACCTATACCTGTACAGAGAAGCCATAGAGAGGCCATTCGTGAATAACTCACTTCATAGAAGAAGTTATGAACATAGGGTGCTGCTAAAGCAAAAATAAACATCGATACAATGACTCCATAATAGGGGCCAATTCCAATTGTTTTGCTCAAAAGCGGATAGAACAGTTGAAAAAGCAGAATGAGTAGAAAACCCCAAAAAAGCGGCAATAGTAAAATTGCATTCCAAGTTCGCACTGACTTTCTTTGAGACTTAATCATGACCATTTTTTATCTCCTAAAAAGAGAAAAACACAATTTCATTATTCATCACGCTGAGAGGGAATCGCTCTAAAGATAGTCTAACAATTAGTCACACTCTCAAGGGAAACTCTATTTGTGCGGCGACTGAACATGAATCGTTTTAACTTTTTTAGGTGATGCTTTTTTGATTTCCTGTTTTTTCGTAGGGCGTGCCATCTTCTCAATCGCCTCGATTGTGATAGGTTTTTTTAATCTTGCTGATTTATGGATCGCTTCCAGGATACGAACATCTGCAAGACCTTCGACAGGACCAGGTTCTGGAGTAATATTTTTTTGTACGCAATCAGAAAAATAGTGAAGTTCGGCAGCAAACTGATCGGTTTTCTTAAAGTGTTTTTCTTTCACTTTGACATCTTTTGTTGTGCCTTTCTGATAAAGTGTCATTGTCATCGGTTCTGTATATTCATAGGCCTTTTCCAGACAAATTCTACCTTTCGTTCCAACAATATCAAAGTCAGCACTTTCAAAAGCTCCAAAACTTACAGTGAAAGTACATAGTTTTCCTTTCGGAAACTTCATAAGCACAGATGCGGATTCTTCTGATTCAGCAAATCTTTTGTCTCCGCTTTCTCCTTTAATACACATGACCTCAATGGGCTCTTCTGCGAAAATATATCTTGCGGCATTGATGCAATAAATTCCTATGTCGTAAAGAGGCCCGCCACCCATATCAACAGGATTCACGCGAATGTTATCTGGTGAAACTTGGTAGCTAAAAGTTGAATTAAAAAATTTTAGGTCGCCTATTTTTCCCTCACGACATAATTTAACAACTTCCAGATTGGCAGCTTGAAAGTGCAGACGATAGGCAATCATAAGTTTGACATTATTTTTTTTTGCAACCTCGGCCATTTTTATACACTCATTTTCGGTAACGGCCATGGGTTTTTCACAAAGTATATGAACACCTTGTGAAGCGGCCATTTCGACGATTTCCTTATGAGTATCATTGGGAGTTGCTACATAAAGAACATCGATGATGTCTTCTTGAAGACAATCTTTTAATTCTTTCATGGAAAAGGTATGGTCAACATTATATTTCTTTGAGAGCTCTTTTAACTTTTTCGGATCATCTGAAATGAGGGCCGTTAATTCTGAATTATTGCTTGCATGCAGAAATGCTGGCAGAACTGCACTCTGAGCAATGTGGCCAAGTCCAACCACACCATAGCGGATTTTATTTTTTTTCATGATGAACCTCAATTAACATTTCGGGATTTGATAATTTTTTGTAAAGAGTGACTGCCCTTTAGCTTCACCTGTGGCGCGCACGACTTCCATTCTAAGTGTTGTTGGAAGTTGATCTTGAAATCTTGCTTTTAAACATTTTGCATTTTCAGCTTCTTTTTGCAGCCTTGGTGTCTGCTCACATATGCTGCGTTCAACAGAACGGGAGATGACGACTTGTTTGCTCATTTTTTTCTCGCAATTGAAATCATAACTTGGTCCCATCTCTGTACCTGCGGGATGAATTTCTCTTGATTCAAATTCAGCGCAGACTTCAACTGGTTCAATGCTTCTAAATTCATTTTCAGTATAACAAGTATTAAAAACTCCTTTCGGTCCCATGTTGTCTGCATAGGAAGGTTGCTCAATTATGACATCTTTATCCTTAACAATTTCAGTCCAATCTTTTTTGGGCGTGGCCGTCATTTGATCAGCTGCAAAGAGTGCATGGGGTTTAAACCAAAGGAACGCACCTGTGACTGCAATGAGAAAAAATTTCATAAATCCTCCATGAAAGAAAAGGATAGAAAACCTTCTCACTAAATAAAAGCAAGGAGAGTGCCGTCTCATTGAAGCAAAAAGAGGACAATCTTGACCCATGCTCAAGCGCAAAAGTGGTCATTAAGTCTTGGTGCTCAGTTGCAATTTGCCAGCATAAGCATTTTCTTTGTGTCTCCATTTTGTTTTCTTAATAAGAAGAACGATCTGTTTTTATACAGGAGGTAGTCAATGCGATCGAGTATTTGGAAAGGAGCACTGAGTTTTGGTCTTCTCAATATTCCAGTAAATTTGATGAAAGCAGAACAAGACCACAGTTTGCATTTTTCAATGCTTGATGGAGATGATCTTTCACCCATCAAATACAAAAAGATGAACGCTAAAACGGGAAAAGAAGTTCCCTTCAAAAGAATTGTGAAAGGTTATGAATATAAAAAAAATGAATATGTCATTATGGATGAAAAAGATTTCAAAGCCGCGAACGTCGAGGCCACCGGAACTATAGATATTGAAAACTTTGTTGAGTTAGATGAAATCGATCCAATGTTTTTGGAAAAGCCTTATTACTTAGTTCCCGATAAAAATGGAGTGAAAGGCTATTACCTTCTTTGTGAAGCCATGAAGAAAAGTAAGAAGGTCGCTGTGGGGAAAATCGTCATACGCTCGAAACAACATTTAGCTGTGATCATGGCACGAGATAATTATTTGATTCTGGAGATGATGCGTTTTGCTCATGAAGTACTAACTGTGGATGATGTTAATTATTTTAATGACATTAAAAAAACAAAGTTTTCTGAAAAAGAAATGAAGATGGCCGTGCAACTTATTGAGGGAATGACCCAGGAATGGGATCCATCTCAGTATAAAGATACATATTATGATGATTTGATGGACATTATTGACCGCAAGATCAAGGCCGGTAAAGGTCAAGAGATCGATTATGATTTTAAAGCACCATCAAAAACGACTGCATCAAATGTGCTCGACCTCATGCCGCTTTTAAAAAAGAGTTTGGAAGCTAAAGGGAAATCTTCCAAGAAGGCCCCCGCAAAAGCATCAAAGAAAAAAGCAACAACTCATCACCATTCAACCGTTAAAAAGAAGAAAAAAGCATGAAAAAAATGTTGAGAGATTACAATCGTAAAAGGGATTTTAAGATCACACGAGAACCCTCTGGTAAAACAGCTGCGCAAGTTCGAAAGGCCGTGAAGAAAAAGTTAATCTTTGTCGTGCAGGAACATCATGCTTCACATTTGCATTACGATTTTCGTTTAGAGCTCGATGGTGTTTTAAAAAGTTGGGCCGTACCAAAAGGCCCTTCCATGGATCCGGGTGAAAGAAGACTGGCAGTGGAAGTGGAAGATCATCCGCTTGCATATGCCACATTCAGTGGAACAATTCCGAAAGGCCAGTATGGAGGAGGAGAAGTCTACATATGGGATAAAGGAACATGGGAAATGGAAGGAGATGCTCATGAAGGTTTGAAAAAAGGCAAACTCGAATTTAAATTGAAAGGAAAAAAACTGCATGGTCATTTCCTGCTTGTGAAGACTCACTATGCTCCAGGAAACAAAAAAAACAATTGGCTGCTGATAAAACGAACAGATGAAGAGGTAGAAGAGGGAACCAAACCTAAGAAAAAGAAAATGCTATTAAAAAGAAGCTCTGAAGATGACACAAAAACGGCCACTGTCAAAAAACTTCCCGCCAAGAAAAAATCCTCTTCTTCAAAGAAAGGCCCCTTGAAAGAAGATCACTGGCCGGGCTTTATTGATCCTCAATTGCCATTATTAGTTGATTCTCCACCAAGTGAAAAAGGCTGGTTCCATGAAATGAAGTTTGATGGATACAGGTTACAGGCCCATATTCAAGGTGGGGTAGTTTCACTGTTCACGCGTAACGGTCATGATTGGACAGAAAAATTTCCTCATATAGCAGAGTCGCTGATGGAGATGGATGTGACGAATGCAATTTTTGATGGTGAAGCCGTTGTTCTCGACAAAGATGGTAAAAGTAATTTTCAGCTTCTTCAAAATTCGTTGAGTGATAAATCAGATCAGGCGATCAGACTTTTTCTTTTTGATCTCATGTATCTTGATGGTGAAGATCTTCGTGAGAAACCGTTGAGTGAAAGAAAAAAACTTCTTAAAGGTCTCATTCCAGATCTGCATCCCATTGTTAAATATAGTGATCATGTTCTGCAAAGAGGAGATGAGTTTTTTCGCATGTCCTGCAAGTATGAGTTGGAAGGAATCGTTTCAAAGGAGGCGGATGCTCCTTATGTTTCAGGGCGTGGAAGACTATGGTGTAAAACAAAATGCTCTAAAAGACAGGAATTTATTATCGGTGGTTTTACCGAAGGTAAAGGAGGGCGCAGTGAAGACCTGGGGGCCCTTTTACTCGGTGTTCATGATAAAGGAAAACTTCGTTATGTTGGAAAAGTGGGAACAGGCTTCAATGAAAAAACGCTTAAGGATTTAAAAAAGCAGCTTTCACATCTTTACCACGACGAAACACCATTTGACCTTAACTCACCAACCGGTAAAGAAATTCATTGGGTCGAACCAGAGCTGATTGTCGAAATTAATTTTTCAAATTGGACTAATGAAAAAATACTTAGAAACCCGGTATTCCTGGGATTGCGTAGTGATAAAGATCAAAAAGACATCACTATTGAGAAAGAAACATCATTAAAAAAAGAAGCAAAGAAATCAAAAAAAGGTGCTAAAAAAGAAGTGACTTTAGATGATGTGACTCTCTCTCATCCAGACAAAATTCTCTTTAGAACGGAAAAAATAACTAAACAACAAATCGCTCATTATTATGCAGAAGTTTCAGACTTCATGCTGGAGGCGATGGGGGACAGGCCATTATCACTTGTCCGTTGTCCAAATGGATCTGAAAAACAATGTTTCTTTCAGAAACATCCGACAATGGGTAAGGTTCCACCTCATCTCACAGGATTCAAGGTTAAAGAAAAGAAAAAATCTGAAATCTATCTTGCACTCAACTCTTATCAAGGTTTAAAGCAGTTGGTTCAACTGAATTCCTATGAGATTCACACATGGAACTGCCATTATCAAAATCTCATGGCCCCAGATCAAATCGTTATTGATTTCGATCCCGATGAAGATCTGACTTTTAAAGATGTGATTAAAGCAGCTCAGACACTTAAAAAAATGCTTGATAAATTGAAGCTTAAAAGTTTTGTGAAGCTCTCGGGTGGGAAAGGTGTTCACGTCCATATACCATTTGATCCTGACTATACTTGGGATGAAGTGAAAGCTTTCAGCAAGGCACTCGCTGATCAGATGGAAGCTAATGAGCCTGATAAATATCTTTCCAATATGTCTAAAAAATTACGTAAAGGAAAAATCTTCGTCGATTATTTGAGAAATGGATTTGGCTCAACGGCCGTTGCTCCTTATTCGCTACGAAGTCGTAAAATATCGGCCGTTGCCATGCCGATTGAATGGAGTGAATTACCAAAAATTAAAAGTTCAGATCAATTCACCCTGAAGAAGGCGCTTTTGAAAATCAAAAATAGAAAGAAAGACCCTTGGAAAGATTTTTTTAAGGTGAAGCAAAAAATTCGCATTCTCACTAAAGAGTGATAAAATTGCAAAAATGACATCAGCAATAGAGCTTACTCAATACTGGCTTTCAAAAATCGTGGTCGGACTCGAATTGTGTCCCTTTGCTCAACGTCCTTATGATCAAGGTCTCATTCGTCTGACTGAGGCAAAGAGTTCAGAATTCGATGAAATGGCCGACAAGCTGTTTGATGAACTTGAGTTTCTCAATGAAAAATTGCCTTCTGAGCTTTCTACAACGTTAATCGTCTACCCTAATGGACCCAAAGATTTTGAATCTTATTACGATTTTGTTATCGAGATGGAAGAAAGCATTGCACATGCGGGATTAGATGAATATTTTCAACTTGTGTCGTTTCATCCTAAATTCCGCTTTGAGAATGAAGCTGAACATTCCGTTGCAAACCTCGTTAATCGATCGCCATTTCCCACATTGCAGATTATTCGTGCAGATGAAATTAAAAACGCCCGTCTTAAGCTCAATCAGGCAGAAAACATCAGTTTGATGAACACAAAAAAACTTGTTGATCTTTCAAAAGAAGAAAGACAAAAACTATTTTCTTATTTACCAGATGTAGAATAGAGTTGCAGAGACATGCTTGATGTTTTGCTCATGACTTCCAGTTTTTTTATCATGTGCAATTTTTCGTAGAGTTTTTCTCGATCAGTAAGTTCTTTTCGAGAAGCAAATAGGGGATTGATCTTCCAAGTTTTTCTAAACCACTCATCCAGAGGTTTAACAACCACTTCATCGAAACCTTCCACCGTCCAATAAACAATACGAGCATCATATTTTTGGAGTAGTTCCAGCTCCGCAGGTGAAACATGATAATGTTCCGGAACATTTGTTAAAGTGTTCACGTAAACACTTCCATAACAAATTGTTCGGTCATGATTAAATATCATGTAGCCGTAAGCGGTGTGATCGACGTTGTCCTGCATATGCAGTTTCAAATCTTCTTTGTTTTCTTCATTGGTAAATGTATCTTCCGGCCAAGGCGATTGGCTCCATTTGCGGAGGAAATCTCGGGAATCCATAACGGCCTTATGATCAGCTTCGCTGTATTGATCATTCGTAAAAAAAAGGACGAATTTGTCGGTGATAAGTTCGCTGGGTGGATTAAATTCTTTGGTAAAAATATTCATCCACCCATTATGGCAAAAAGCTGGAACTTTTAGAAGTTGAAATGTGCTCCGATCATCCCATCGACTTCAGCATCCGTTTCTTCAATGATATTTAAAGTGAGATTTCCTTTCAGGAAAAATTCTACTTGTTGGTATTCATAGAAGAGTCCAGTCGTCGCACTTGGCCCTAGTTCAAAATCATCATGATCACGATTTTTTGGGTCATCTTTATCAAGGATCTGCAGACGCCCACCTGCTCCATAAAACCATCCCAGATTTTTTTCAGAAAAATCTTTGCGTCTCCATGTAAAGTGAGAAGCAAGGATTAGTTCTTCCTCATCATCGTCCAGATCCCAAGCTAAGATCGTATGCAGGGACTGAGCTTCGTTCATAAAAACATTAAACGATAGACCCGTAGGAGAACCTATGACAGCACCAACGCCAACCGATTTGGCCATAACTGGCGTACTAACTAGGATTAAAAAAGCAGTGAACGTACACAAATATTTTTTCATATTAACCTCTTATGCCATTTTACCATTAAATTTGAGTCAAATGCTATTGGCACCTCGTCTTTCGCTAAGTAAAATCACCGTATGAAAAACTCCATTTTGACATGCCTTTTCAGCTTTTTTTTAGTCAGCTTTTCCATGACAATGTCCATGACACCTACGCAAGCTGAAACGGCGATTCCTCATTATGAAGTTTATCCCCAAACTCCTTTTGAAGATTACAATGAATCCATCCTGGATTTTTATTCAGTAAAAAATCTTTACGGCGAATTTTCGAACTTTGCTCTATTTCCAATAGTCATTGATGGAGTTGTCTGGCCCACATCTGAACATTATTACCAGGCCCACAAATACATCGAACCTGAACTGCGTGAACTCGTTCGGGCCGCTCCCACACCTCATGCAGCTGCTCAAATTGGGCGTGATCCGAAAATTCCAAAGCGTGAAGATTGGAATCAAGTTAAAGACCCTGTTATGGAAACAGCTGTACGAGCAAAATTTAACCAATATCCGATACTGCAAAAACTTCTTTTACAGACAAAAGATTCACAAATTTTTGAACACACTAAGCTCGATTGTTATTGGGGAGATTGCGGTGACCGTTCAGGGCAAAATAAGCTTGGCCTACTTCTTATGAAGCTTCGTTCTGAATTAAAACCTTAATGAATTTTTTAAACCGCTTTTCCAAAATAATCTTAAAACTCATCACTGTCGCAAAATGGTTTGCGATTTTAAGTGTGGGCATTGTCATTTTCTATAAGTTTGTTCCTGTGCCGTACACGCCCCTCATGATTTGGCGAACTGTGGGTTCCCTCTTTAGTGACGAAAAATATATTGGCATGGAAAAAAAATGGGTGCCGATGGAAGAAATCGCAAAACCAATGCGTTTAGCAGTTATTCGGGCCGAGGATTATAAATTTTATCAGCATCATGGTTTTGATTTCGAAGCGATTGAAAAGGCAATTCAATACAATAAAACGCATAAGAAGAAAAAAGGGGCGAGTACTATCTCGCAACAGACGGCCAAGAACGTTTTTCTGTGGCCATCGCGAAGTTGGTTGCGAAAAGGACTTGAGGCCTACTTCACAGTTCTCATTGAATTATTCTGGAGCAAAGATCGCATTCTTGAAGTATATCTCAACGTCATTGAATTAGGACGAGGAGTGTACGGTGTTGAGGCCGCCTCTCAAAAGTTTTTCAAAAAACCCGCGAGTAAATTGAATAAACATCAGGCTTCGCTGATGGCCGCAGTACTACCTAATCCAATTAAGTTTCGAATCGATAAACCAAGCCGCTATGTAACCAATCGTCAGCGAAAAATCATGGGAACAAAACTTCCTAAAATGGTAACTGCTCAAGCTGAAGGAAAACCGATTGAAACACCAGCTGTCACCGAAACTGTTCAGGAAAAAGCACAAGAGTTTTTTGATATTAAATTTGATGATGAGGATAAAGCTGAAAATCGCGATGCGAATGAGGCGCCTGCCAATGAAACCGCTCCTGCCGAAACAGAAGCGGTTAATGATTAGAATCTTATTTAATCGTTCTTGCGTATTCCAAAGCTTTCAATAAATCAATTCGTCCACCGCTGATCATTTTATCTTTGAAGCGATCAACTTTCGTCACTGAATTCATGAGAACTTCTTTTAGTTGAATTGGTGAGAGGTTTGGAAAGTGCGAGAGAACTTCCGCCGCTACACCAGCTGTCGTTGGAGACGCCATAGAAGTTCCAGACATTGATTCATATCTGTTTCCAGGTGTTGTTGAAAAAATTGAAGAGCCTGGTGCCGCTACATCAACACTGATTTTACCGTAATTAGAAAATCCACTCATTCCACCAGAGCTCGCCGTAGAAGCGACGATGAGGAGGTTATCATTTTTGTGACTTGCTGGATAAGTTGGTCGACGATCGATATCTGATGAATCATTTCCAGCGGCCGCTACCACAAGAACACCATATTCATCTTGAATGTGTTTTAAAGTATCAGGGATTAGTGATCCACCTTCATTACTTCCTTTTCCGAAAGAGCAGTTGATGATTTTTGCACCATTTTTAGCAGCGTAAATAAAAGCTTCAGCAACATCAACATCAGTTTCATCACTATTGTTTGGAACAGTTCTGATTCCCATCAATTTTACATTTGAAGCAATTCCCGCAATTCCAATTCCGTTATTTTGTTTGGCGCCGATAGTGCCTGCGACGTGAGTTCCGTGCGAGTGAGTATCGCGATTGTTTCCTGTCGCTCTTCCTTGTGAGTCGCGAACGAGTGTATTGATTCCGTAAACATCATCAATGTATCCGTTTTGATCATCATCAATTCCGTTTCCGGCAATTTCGTTTTCATTTTTCCAAAGAACTTCTTTAAGGTCTTCGTGATTAGTATCAATTCCCGTATCAACGATAGCGACAACAATTTCTTTCGTACTCTGTGTTCCATATTGGCGGTAGGCCGAATTAACAGATACACCATACTTGGCGGCATCTTGAAAAGACCAAATACGCCCAACCTGAGGGTCATTAAATTCTCCAGCAAGAGATCCATCAAATGATTTCATCTCAAGTTGTTGAGGTATAGGAAGCGCTGACTTTTGAGCTCTATAGTTTCTTTCAACTGAAACTACAGCAGAGCTTTTTTTAAGTTCAGAGTAAACACTTTCTGATCCATCAGTATGGACAATAAAGATGTTTCCAAAAAGATTTTTTACACCTTTTACATGTTGAAGATTGGGAAGTCTTGATCCGGCCTTAACTTTGACCACTAATTCAGTGGGTGAAACGTCAGCGAATGTAACAGTAGAGACAGTGAGCCCTAAAAGAGCGACAGCGAGAGTTTTCATCTTTCATCCTTGAAAATGATTTTGGTACTGATCAGTGTAGAAGAAAGCGAAACACTAAGTCTTATGGTGTTGGTAAAAGTTAGAAGAATAAAGACGGATGAAAACGGTCAGGATAATAAAAAGGCCCTCGTCATAGATTCTATGAGGAGGGCCAATATTTAAAAAAGATCTTCAGTCATTATTTAAGAATTGATTCAGCGTCAGTCACTAGAGCATCAACCGCTTCTTCAACAGAAAGTTCAGACTCAGCTTGAACTTCACTTACTTTTTGAGCAAGAAAAGCTGAAAGTCTTCCAGATTGGAAGTATTCCTGAGAATCATTCAAAACTAGAGCAGCTTGTTTTTCAGCAAATCCACCTGAAGTCGTAGCTGAAGAAAGAAGCGGAGTAGCTGAAGTAAGAACAGTTGAGTCAGTAATTGAGTACGCCATTACGTTAGCAGATAGAGCAAATGTTAAAAGAGCGATTGATAATTTCATAAGAACTCCCGTTGTGTGTTTTTTTATGTGGGGCCATCGTACATTTCTGAGTAATTTTCTCAAGCACTCTTGTAAAAATTACCCATCTTCTCTTGGATTTTAGGCTGAAGTATCTTGCCACCCATGCCGACAAGACCTCCATGACCTGCTTAAAAGCTCTATTATTCTCATGTTTTCTCTTCACTATAGAAGGGTATGCAAAAACGCCTGTTGTGATTGATGTCCATGAGGAGATCAGGTTTAACGAGCCTTGGTATAACAAAGCAAGAAGTGACGAAGAAAATTTTAAGCGTCTGGTGAATGGATTAAAAAACATTCCGACGGGAAAAAAGGTGATTGAGAAGGCCACTGAAAAGGCGGCTCAACAAGGTCATACTCTGTACGATGTGGTCGCAACCGGCGACGGCTCGCTGACTGATACAACTCTTGTGAGAAGGTTTTCAGCATCGAATCCCACGCAAGTTATGTACGAAACAAAAAGTCGCGTCTATCTCAATCGTCATTTAAAAACTCTCGATGCGCTTCTTGATTTTGCTCACGAGCTCACTCATTACACTTACCGTGAACCATTCAATCCCTACGATTCAAGATTCAAACTCAAAGAATTTATCAAAAGCACAGTTGAAGGCAGAGGCGGGGAAGTCGACGCGTACATAGTCGAGTGTCGCGTCCTTCAAGAACTTCTTCCAGGTGTTGGTTTTAGAGGTTCGAATTGCCAGAAAGTTTACGATCAACAAGTCGGATCCGTTTCAAAAGATTTGGGTGTACAAGAGTTCTATAAAGTCGGGAACCACTTCGAGAACTTGAAAAAAGAGCTGAGTCGCTTCGCCGTAAATGAAAAAGATTTGCCGGCCGCTTCTCCTAGTGAAGCCTTTTTTATTTCGTCGGCCTGGGGATTACCTTATCCTGTTGCTGCGGTGAAAGAATACGTCAACATTATGGATCGCGTGTGCAAAAACGATTTAAATCGCATTTCTCTTATGGAGAATCGGGTGAATCGCTCTCCTGCGAGCGTCGATAATAAAGATGTTCAAGATTACAAAACCATGTTCGAAGATTTCCGCATTCGCTGCGATAAATTCACCTCAATTTAATTTCTCGTCAAAAGTTTTTTGTTGGCCGAATAAATTAGTCCATTTCGTTGACGAAAGCATCGCTCTCTCGGTAAATTTATGTAATAATTGATGGAATTTACTAAGTGACTTTTGTGGGAGCACCCGAGGGAGCCTAGATGCAAGATAGCGTCGTTTTGATGAAAGTAGATGATTTTTTAAACTGGGGTCGTAAGAACTCTTTGTGGCCTATGACTTTCGGTCTCGCTTGTTGTGCGATCGAAATGATGGCGACAGGAGCTTCGAAATACGATCTTGAAAGATTTGGTTGTGGAGCTTTCATGGCCACTCCAAGACGTGCTGACCTCATGATCGTTGCAGGAACTGTAACGCTTAAGATGGCGACTCGTATTCAATTATTATTCGAACAAATGCCTGAGCCTCGTTACGTTGTCTCAATGGGCTCTTGTGCAAATAAAGGCGGACCTTACTGGCAACACGGCTATCACGTTTTAAAAGGCGTTGATGAAGTTGTTCCTGTTGATGTTTACGTTCCTGGTTGCCCTCCTCGTCCAGAAGCTTTGATCGAAGGAATTATGACTCTACAAAAGAAGATCGCTAACGAGCGTCTCCTTCGTGATAAGTGGGTGAAGCATGCTTAATCAAATCGCATCGTTTTTAAATACAACTGTTCCGGGATCAAATCCTGTTGTGAAAACAGCTGAAGTTGGTCATTCATCAATTACAGTTGAAGCAGAAAAAGTTCTTGAAGTTTGTCAGGCGCTTAAAAACTCTGCTGAACACAAGATGAATGTTCTGCAAGCAATCACGGCAACTGATATGAAAGAACACCTAGAGCTAACTTATGTACTAGCGAGTTTTTTCAACAACACTGAAGTGCTTTTAAAAGTAAAACTTCCTCGCGGCGAAGGCACAGGAAATACACTTTCAAATCTTCCAAAAATTAATTCTGTAGTGAGTGTTTGGGCAGCTGCGAACTTTCAAGAGCGCGAAGCTTACGACATGATCGGTGTACACTTTGTGGGCCACCCGGATCACAGAAGAATTCTTTGTCCAGATGAGTGGCAAGGATATCCATTAAGAAAAGACTATGTTGTTCAAGAAAAATACCTTGATATGGTTGTTAACCCTGCGTGGAAAATTAATACTGAAGATCATATGTTCGGAAAGAAACTTAAGGACCAAGTGGGCGATCCAAAGCTTGTTACTTATAGCTGGAAAGGAAAAAATTCTGGCGATGCTAATGAAGAGTCTGACGAAAAGGATGGTGAATAATGTCTGCTGGTCATCACGAAGTTGAAGATAAAATCATCTTAGGAGATCAAGAAGTTTTAAAATCTGATCTTCTTACATTAAATATGGGTCCTCAGCACCCTGCTACTCACGGTGTATTAAGAGTAGAAATTAAAACCGATTCAGAAATCGTTGTAGAAGCGATTCCTCACTTAGGATACCTTCACCGTTGTATGGAAAAACATTCTGAGAATGTTGATTACCGCGGAGTCATTCCTTACGTTGATCGCTTAGACTATCTTGGCGCCATGAACATGGAACTTGGATACGTTCTCACTGTTGAAAAAATGTTAGGCACAGAAGTTCCAAAGCGCGCTGAATACATCCGCGTTTTAGTGTGTGAACTTCAAAGAATTGCTTCTCACTTACTTTTCTTCGGAACATACGCTATCGACCTTGGGGCCTTTACTCCATTCTTATATGCCTTCCAGGATCGTGAACAAATTCTTCGTATCTTTGAAGAGCTCTCAGGAGCACGTCTTCTTTATAACTACATCTGGCTTGGTGGTGTGTGGAACGATATCAATGACGATCAATTAAGAACGATCAGAGATTTCTGTAATAAGTTTGAAGTTGAACTTCAAAAATACCACGCGCTTGTTGGTGAAAACCAAATCTTCATCGGAAGAACAGCTAACGTTGGTGTGCTGACAGCTGAGCAATGTTACGACTACGGTGCTACTGGACCTGTTCTTCGCGGATCTGGTGTAGAGTGGGATCTTCGTAAAAAACGTCCTTACTCAATCTATGACAAACTAGAATTCAACATTCCAGTTGGTAAAGGTGAAAAAGGTCAATTGGGTGACTGTTGGGATCGTTATTACGTTCGCGTAATGGAGATGTTCGAATCAGTAAAAATCATTCGTCAAATCCTCGATGGAATTGAAGAAGGCCCGGTTATGGGTAAAGTTCCAAAAATCGTTAAAGTACCAGCGGGCGAAATGTATATGCGTACGGAAGCTCCTCGTGGAGAAATCGGGTTCCACCTTATTTCTGACGGCGGAAAAACTCCATACCGCTTGAAAGTAAAATCATCTTGTTTCACTCACGTGTCGATGTTGCCAATCATGGCACCAGGACAAATGGTGGCGGATCTTGTTGCTTCAATCGGAAGTATCGATATCGTTCTCGGCGAAGTAGACAGATAGTACGGAATTTAATTTTTTAATTAAGGAATAAAATGGAAACAATTCACCTTAAAAAACATATGGAACCTGAACTGACTTTTGGCCAGTGGTTCAAAAACATCTGGGGTGCTGTTAAGACGACGGCCATCGGGATGGGAATTACTTTCAAATACGTTTGGGGAAAACCAGTCGTTACAATTGAATATCCAGAAGTGAGAGAAGAGCTTCCAGCAAATTCACGTTCACGTTTATTCAACGACGCTGAAAACTGTATCTCATGTCTTCAGTGTGCGGTTGCTTGTCCAGTAGACTGTATCTACATCGCAGCTGTAAAACGCCCAACAGACGCTCCAAAAATTAAAACAAAAGACGGTACTCCAATTCGTCTTGATCTAAAACAATACACGATCGATACAGCTCTTTGCTGTTACTGCGGCCTATGTACAACAGTATGTCCGACTGAGTGTCTTACTCACACGACAGACTACGAATACGCTTCATACACATTGGCAGCAATGAAGTATGATTACCTCGCACCAGACATCAAAGCGTGGCGTACTCGTATCGTTAAGTCTTAGTTAAACAAATCAAAGCTCCCGAAAGGGAGCTTTTTTTTTGAGAAAAAATGCATTTAGAAGTTTTCAAATATTTTCTTCGTCTCGGCGTCCTCGGTTTCGGAGGCCCGCTCGCACTCATCTCCAGTATGCAAAGAGACCTCGTTGAAAAACGTCGCTGGATGGAGCCGCATGATTTCAATGCTACATTTGCTCTTATTAAAGCGATGCCTGGTCCAATTGCATTCATGAGTGCAGTCACATTAGGTCGCGCACGCGCTGGTTTCATGGGCGCTCTGAGCGCTGGAATTGCTCTTAATCTTCCGGCCTTTATTCTCATGGTTCTCTTTTCACTTTTTTTCAAATCGATGGAGTCGTTCACGTGGACGAAACCTCTTATGGTCGGAATGCAAGTGGCCGCATTGGGAGTCATTCTCGGAAGTCTTAAAGCACTCGTTCGCAATAATATAAGGGACATCTTTTTTTGGATCATGGTCCTCATCTCAGGCTTCGTTAATTTTTTCTACCCTTCATTTGAGCCTCTTCTCATTTTAGGTTTTGGTTTGATGATGGTTTCTCTAAGGAAAAAAAACCTTCTTGATTTAGGCCCTCTCGTCTTGGTTTGCTTTAAAGCAGGTGCTCTTGTTTTTGGATCAGGACTTGCGATAGTTCCAATGCTCGCTCATGACGTTGTTGAAAAACATCATTGGCTCACTCAGAATGAATTTCTCGATGCGCTCGCGTTTGGACAAATGACTCCTGGCCCGGTGGTCATCACAGCAACTTATATCGGACACAAAGTGCATGGGATGAGTGGAGCAATGCTGGCGACTCTTGCGATTTTTGCCGCTTCTTTTTTTCATATGACGACGTGGTTTCCACACGTGAGTAATAAACTTAAAGGTAAAAAATGGGTGGGAGATTTTACTTACGGAGCGATTGCCGCTGTTGTAGGTCCCATCATTACATCAGTTATAAAGCTGGCCATGGGAATTCATTTGAATGCTGTTCTTGGGATTTTCTTGCTAGTGAGTTTTATTCTTACACTTTGGGGGAAATGGCCGTTGTGGCTCATTATTCCTTCAATGGGGTTAATGAGCCTGATCGCTAACGCTCTTATCTAGAGTCTTCTTAAATATTCTTCTTTTTTCGAATTGTATTCCTCTTCAGTCAAAATACCTTTTTGATAAAGGTTGTAGAGTTCTTCTAGATTTTGAGCTGGTCGAGATACGTTTGCAGTTGGTCCTGTGCTGTTAATGAGTGACTTCATTTCATTCCACCAAACATTGAACACATTTGTTGAAGGTTGATTTTCATTTAAAACTACAGTCGAAGCGACGTAATCATGCAATGTTTGTTTTTTCTCTGTGAAAAAAAACATGAAGTATCCAAGAAAAAATAAACATGATGAAAGCATCGTCATGAAGTGACGAATGATAGCAGTTTTGAAACTTAGTTGTGATCCGTCTGCGTTTACGACGACAAGACCCATGAGATATTTACCAGGCGTTCCGCGAAGGGAAGAAGAATTGAAAACTGGATAGTAAAGAAAGCTTGCAATGATAGATAGTGGAGCAAGGATCATATAAAGAATAATCATGAAGAAGCCGTCAATCAAATAGGCCGCAAAACGTCTCCAGAATCCAGCATAATTCATAAGTATCTCCTTATTGTTTGGCGATTGAAGTGAAGATAACACTCAAAATCGCAAACGTAATTCCTACTAACTTAAAAGAGTTTAAACCAATTCCTTCAACAAACAAATCCCAAAGTACACTGACGATCATTTGAGCAGCAATGAGTCCAACAGTAACTTTTACTGCGCCAAAATTAGCGATGGCGTAGGGAATAGTTGAGATGACAAAAAATCCAAAAAGTGGAGGGAAGACATACCACCATTTATAAGCCGTGAGTGGAGCTCGCAATTGAAACATTGGAGGAAGCAACATCGGAAACGCTTTCACCGTAAAATAGAAAGCGATACACAGTAAAACTGTTCCTAAGTTTGTGATGAGTGTAGCGTGAGTAACACCTACATAAGTCGCGACCTGGCGATTAAGTGCCCCTTGAAGAAGACCAAAGGCCCCAATAGAAAAAGGGATGAGCATACTGAGCAAGCTCTTCATTATTTATTTCCTTTATTTTTATATTCGATCAAAAAGCCTTTGAGATAATCACCTTCGTGAAAACCTTTCAAAGGAAGACAATCTTCGGCGAGTTTAAAACGTTTGCCGATAATGAGTTTGTGACCTTCCGGAGTTGTCTCCAGAATTTGTTTTAATTTCTCTTCAAATTTATTCCAGCTCACCGTATGCGTATTTAAAAATACAAACAATGATCCGTCTTGGTTGAGAAGTTTGAGCATTTGCGGAAGATATGTTTCATATGACTTAAGCGCCGATGAAATTTTTTGTCCGTCGCTGGAAGCACTAGGTGGATCACACACAATAACATCGAATGTTTTTTTATCTGCAATTAATTTATCTAATGCTTTTTCACACGGCATGCAAAGATTTGTATTTTTTTCAGCACGCAATTGCGGGTTAAGTGAAATATTTTCTTCGAGCCATGCTAAATATTTCGGAGAGAGATCAACTGAAGTTACATGATCAAATCCAAGTCCAAGAGCATAAACCGAGAAAGCTCCTGTGTAACTGAAAAGATTGAGAAGTGATTTTTTCTCTTTCAAGTAGGGAGTCATCGTTTTACGAATAGCACTCATGTCGGAGTAAATGCCGAAGTCATAATTTTGATTCAATCGAATTTTATAGTTAAGACCAAATTCCTGCAGGGTGAATTCACTTGATTCACTTCCACTCAAAGAACGCACATCTTTTTTCTGATCAAACGTTCTTTCCTGAAACCAGACATTTTGAAGTTCAACATTACCCAAAAGCGCAGCTTTTAATGAGTTCACGACTTGAGCTTCTAATGGCTTCCAGAAAAAAGCATAGTACTGAATAATGATTTCATTTTTCAAAAGCTGAACGAGTAATCCAGGTAACTGATCACTTTCTGCATTGATGAGAAAAAGATTTTCTCGTTCCTTAAGGAGCGGAAGACGTTTTTTTACAGCATCGTGAATGCGTTTATCTAACGAACCAGCGAAATCAAAATCGGGCGTGAAATCAGCTGGATTTAAACTCCATAAGCGTGCCTTCACCGTTTTGTGAGTAGGATCGTTGACGAGAAGGGCGATTTCTTTTTTTGATTTTTCATCAACTCCGACTAAGAGCTGAGCATCTTTAGGAAATTTTTTGGTGAAGCTGTCATCGGTAATCCACGGATGGCCAAGCTTTAAATACTTGCACGAAGCAGGATGCAAATTTACTCGAGGATGATTTTTGTTCATTAGAGAATTTCTTTCAGCAAACTTTCTTGTTCGTTGAAAGGCTTGATGACATGAAGTTCATCAATCGTATCTTCCAAGAGCATGAGGAGAGTATTCGTGACTTTAAAGGGATCAGACAAATCGAGAATATGAAAATCCATCAATCGCATTTTTAAATCATCGGTAATCGGTGCGTACGGATTCAGTTCCGTGCAAATGTCGCTCAGTTTTTTAATGCGAGCTTCCAGCTCCTGCACTTTTTCATCCAGAACTTCCAGCGGCTGCAGAATTTCAAAGGGTGAATAAGATTCAGTCCCTGTTTTTTTATTGAGTATGTCCATGCTTCAAATATTTCAAAGATGAGCTTTTTCGTCAATGAAATTGGAGACGCTTTTGCTTAGATCGCCTGGCATGACACTAAAAATCTTCATTTATTTTGGCGCTCTCATTAGTTTAACCTGCCTGCCGGCCGCATTCTGGGAAAAGTTCTTAATTTTCACAGAAACATTCTTTGACAAAGGTAAAAGAAGGCATGGAAATCTCCTGGAAAGAGTGCCTCTATTAGGAGAGATCAAACGAGGAGAAAAACTATTAGGACAGTTTTCACTTTTAGAAGCGAAACTCGCTCAGGGTCAAAAAACAATGTCTCAAGAATTACCTCGGTTCAAATTTTATACCGGGCTTTTAATGGATTTGTTTGAGGCCCATCGTAAACTAGGTGTTTCCCTAAAATTGATTTTACCTGAATTGCGATCCAATCTTTTGAAAGAGCTGCAATTCGAAAAGAAAATTTTATCATTGGCGATGGGAGGAAACGCGCAATTTATCACACTTTCATTAATTACTTGGGGATTTATCATTTTTTCCAGCACTCTCGTCGGTATTCCTTACAATTTTTTCATCATAACGTTGATCGCTGCCATTCAAATCGCAGGCACCGTTTTTTTCAACATCTTTTTCGTGAGGCTTAAAGATCGAAACCTCAAACCTTTTTCACATGCGCTGGAAGATCTTTATCACTTCACGGGAATGGTGGAAATTGGACGTCCGGTCAATCAAGTTCTAACGGAGACCAGACTGCTCACTGGAGTTTTAGTCGAGCATCGCAAATTTCAAACCCTGAGAGAAAGGCTGTTTGATTTAGTCAACCGCTGGAAGGAGTCTGGACTCTCTCCCAAGGCCGATTTGCAAGAAATGACGAGAGAAATTTGGTACGAAAAAGAGCGAAGTTACGAGGCTTTTATAAAACAGCTCGAACTCCTGAAATTTTGTGTACTGGCCTTCTTTTTTTTACCGGCCTACTTCCTTCATCTCCTCTCAATTTTTCAATTTTTCATGGAACAATAGCGAATTTTTAGGTAGTTTAAGGAGGATAAAAAACAGTCATAAAAATTAGGAAAATCAGATGGCCTACGTCAACGACAAGCAAATTATTTATTCAATGAACAAAGTTGGAAAAGTCTATAAGCAAAAGCATGTGCTCAAAGACATCCGCCTTTCATATTACTACGGAGCGAAGATCGGTGTCCTTGGTCTTAACGGTGCCGGTAAATCAACTCTTCTAAAAATTATGGCCGGAGTGGATACTGATCACCTCGGTGAAACAACACTTTCAAAAGGCTACACTGTTGGATACTTAGAGCAGGATCCAAAACTTGATCCCGAAAAAACAGTTCGCGAAGTTGTGCAAGAAGGAGCTCAGCATGTAGTCGATCTTCTGCGCGAGTTCGATGAAGTAAACGCAAAATTCGGCGAAGAGCTTTCTGATGCCGAAATGGATAAACTCTATACTAAGCAAGCAGACCTTCAGGATAAACTTGATGCCTGCAATGCCTGGGATCTTGATTCACGTTTAGATTTAGCAATGGATTCTCTTAACTGTCCTCCGGGCGACATGAAGTGTGGCGTTTTATCGGGTGGGGAAAAAAGACGAGTCGCTCTTTGTAAACTTCTCTTGCAAGAACCAGACATTCTTTTATTAGATGAGCCAACCAACCACCTTGATGCGGAAACTGTTTGGTGGCTAGAGCGTCATTTGCAAGCTTACAAGGGAACAGTTATCGCCGTTACCCACGATAGATACTTCCTCGATAACGTTGCCGGCTGGATTCTGGAACTCGACCGCGGTCAAGGAATTCCATACGAAGGAAATTATTCTGGATGGCTGGAGCAAAAAGCTAAACGTCTTCAACAAGAAGAAAAAGCAGAATCAAAAAGACAAAAATCTCTCAAAGAAGAATTGGAATGGATTCGTCAAAGCCCTAAAGCTCGTCAGGCGAAATCTAAAGCGCGTATCGCTGAATACGAAAAACGGCAGCAAGTGCAGTCTGAAGCACGCAACGAAACGAATGAGCTTTTCATTCCACCTGGACCTCGTCTAGGACAAAAAGTTGTTGTGTTCAACGATGTCGCAAAAGCTTATGGCGATCGCGAACTTTACAGTGGACTTAATTTCCAGCTTCCTCCGGGAGGAATCGTTGGTGTTATCGGGCCAAACGGTGCTGGTAAGACAACGCTTTTCCGCATGATCACTGGAAAAGAAAAACCTACGAAAGGAACGATTGAAATTGGTGATTCAGTAAAGCTTGCTTACGTTGATCAGGATCGTGCTCTTGACCCTGAAACAACTGTACTTCAAGCTATCTCTGGTGGACTTGATCTTCTGAAACTTGGGGGCCGTGAAGTCAACGCTCGCGCTTATATTTCACGTTTCAATTTCTCAGGTGAAGATCAAGGTAAGCGCATTAAAGAATTGTCTGGTGGCGAAAAAAATCGCGTGCATTTAGCGGCGATGCTCAAAGAAGAAGGAAACGTGCTTCTTCTCGATGAGCCAACCAACGACTTAGACGTGAACACACTGCGTGCGCTTGAAGAAGCATTGATGGAATATGCTGGATGCGCTGTAGTGATTTCCCACGACCGTTTCTTTTTGGATCGTATCGCAACACATATGATTGCTTTTGAGGGTGATCAAGTGGTTTACTTCGACGGAAATTTCTCGGACTACGAGGAAGATAAAAAACGTCGTCTTGGTGACAAGGCTCTTATTCCGAGCAAGACATCATACAAAAAGTTAACCAGGGATTAAGAATCCCACAAACCTCAAGGGAGAATTCTATGAACAAGTGGATTGTCGCAAAATTTGGTGGAAGTAGTGTGAAGGACGCAAGTGCCATGCTTCGTGTAAGTCAAATTGTTGAAAGCAATCCACTGATCAAAGTGGTCGTCATCTCGGCCACGCAAAATACTACAAACCAATTAGAATTCATTTCAAAGGCCGCAGTCTCAGGAGATAAAAACACTCTTGATTCACTTGTAACGGAACTTGTTCATCGTCATACGGCCATTGCAAAAGAACTTTTCACAAGTCCTGCTGCTATGTCTGATCTTGAAAAAATTTATGAAGAACTTCGCGGTCTATGCGATAAAGTTTCAAGTGAAAAATCGTGTGCACCTAAAACAATGGATCAGCTGTATTCAATTGGCGAGCGCATGTCATCGCTATTGGTTGCTGATCTGATGAAACTGAGAATGGCCAATAAAAGAATTGATTTGCTTGATGCCCGCAAAGTCATCAAAACAAACTCTGACTTCCATAAAGCTGAACCCCAAATTGATCTCATCGCTCAACACGCGCGCAAACTTCTTAATGAACGTTTGATGGATGATTCAGTCATCGTTACTCAAGGATTCATTGGTGAAGACTTATTAGGAAATACAACGACGCTAGGGCGTGAAGGTTCTGATTATTCGGCAGCTCTTTTTGGTGAGGCCATCGATGCTTCACTTGTTCAGATCTGGACGGATGTTCCTGGAGTCGCAAGCTCAGATCCGCGTATGGTGAAAGATGCCAAATTTATTTCACGACTCTCATATGATGAAGCAACAGCGCTCGCAACTTTAGGGGCGAAAGTTCTTTATCCAACAACTCTTGCACCAGCAAAAAGAAAAGATATTCCTGTTTTCGTTGGCTCTTCACTTGATCCAAAAGCAGGTGGAACAACAATTACGAAAGAGCAGGATTCAATGTTCTCGCTTAAGGCCGTGAGTCTTCTGCAGAAAAAAGAATACTCGATTGTTTCTTTCGTCGGTGTGAACCTCGAAAATGAACATCGTCTAGTTGATGATTTGAAAGGCCACTTCAATGGTATGCCGGTAGAATTTTACGACCTCACATCGGTCTCAGTCAGCTTTAAAATTTTAAGTCCAGATAAGAATGCTGTTCTCTTACGAGCACACGACATTCTTGTTGAACACTACTCATAGCACTTGCTCATAAAACGGGGTCTCGTTCTCTGAACCGATGACCCTGCATATTTCTTTCACTCTTTTATTTTCCATATGCACGACATAGTCGATGTTTTTACAAACTAGTTTCATGACGAGTGAATAGGAGAGATCAGCACTTTCAGAAAAGAGGGTGAAGAGAAGCGCAATTCTATTGAGCGCATCCACACCAGAGCTAGCATGAATGGTGCTCATCAATCCTTTATGACCAGTATTCATGGCCAGTAAGAATGGCACGACTTCAGTCGATCGCATTTCTCCGACAACGATTCGATCAGGGCTCATTCGGAGTGAGTAAGCACAGTAATCTTTTAACGTTTTACCAGGCTGATCTTTCACGGCGAGAAAGGCCGTTTGACCGGGATGTTGCTTTAAAATTTCATGAGTATCTTCCAAGACAACAAGATGCTCTTCATGAGGAATTAGCTGCACAAGACTTCGTAAAAAAGTAGTTTTGCCTGATCCTGTTCCACCCGAAATAAGTACATTTTTTTTCTGCTTCACTAAATCTGTGATTGTCTCCCGAATGTGAGGATCCAGTTGAAAAAGATTAAGGTTGGGGTGATCTCCTTGGATTTTTCTTAGGAACAACTTCGACTGTGACTCAGCTGATGTTGAAGCGTGAACGAGTGTCGCACGCATTTCGAGTCCATTCTTGGAAAACATAAAGCTGGCAAATGGTTCGTTGAAATTCCAGGTAATGTTTTGTTTAAGGGCCATCACTTCCAAACTTAGTTGAAATTCTTCTTTTGAAAGGGCAGTGATTTCTCGATCTGTTCTCCCATCGAAAGTGATGACTTGGCAGCGATTCGGCGAATGAAAAAGAACTTCTAAAAATGGATTGCTGATCAGATCATTTAAAAACGATTGATGATGAATGCGGTTAAACCACTCCTCCAGATATCGCGTGTCTTCAGCGGATCCTCGTGCGATGTTGAGTTCCTTTAAAGTGTGAATAAGAATTTCATCATAAGAAACCTGACTCGATTTTGTAATCAATCGACGGTAATGTTCTTTGAACAAAATAAGAATATCGTCCTGGTAATTAAGTAATAAATTATTCATGTTCACTAATCTCAATGATGCCGGTAATAAGTTTGAAATTACTTTGATTGCTCTTTGATTTAAACAATTCACCTAAGAGGGGAATGTTGTGAAGAAAGGGCATTTGATCGACTGCATTTGCATCCGTCTTGAGTGAGACTTGGAACATTTGTGTGGCTTCCGCCAGATCTAAAACGATTGAAGACTTTTCTTTGTTTCCGCTTATACTCACTTGCTGACCATCCGTTCCTGGTGTTGGACGAGTGAGTTCTGTTTCATAATCAACGCGGATTTTATCTCCCATGTTTTCAATTTTTATTTTTACTTTGAGTCCTGCAAATTGCCACTGAGTTTGCGAAACCATTCCGTTAGAATTCACACTTTGATAAGGGACATCTGCACCTATCTGAAATTCTGCCGGGTTCATTGGGCGAATGAGACCTTGAGGTTCAGCCAATGTATTCATTTTGACTTTTTTCTGCGCGAGTAAAACTGCATTTTTTTCAACAACAGTTCTTAGTGGCAATCTAATAAGGTCTCCTAAACTTGCACTCAGCTGATCAAGACCAAGTCGAAGCTCTTCACCATCAAGTTGCTCCAACTGAATAAGGCGAAGTTTGAAAGAATAGTTTTTTAACGAACGCTGATCACTGCGTTCTAAAAAACGCACGCCCCATTTTTCTGCGAGCTGCTTTTTTAATGTTTCAGAAGGAGAATCATTGGAAGGATAAGAACATTGAATATCACTGAGAGAAACTTCACAGCGGACATTTTCTTTATAATCGTTGAAGAAAGCATGATAAATCTGAGCGATGATTTCATTTTTGACCTGAGTATTGATGGTCATCCCATCTAAAATGATGTCGCGGTTTTTGGATTCGATTTTTTTATACTGCATGAATTGTTTGATAGATGTGATTTCTCCGGCCGTTTTTAAATGGGGAATGTGCATTTGGGTATTGATCCCTAAGCTTCCCAAAAGTTCAGCGAGCTGAAGGTATTTGGCCTCCTGGATTTTACTGATGACAAAAACTTGATGTTTAGAAGCTTGAGATTGGCCCAGGTTCCAAACGAGAATCTCTGTGTGACCAAGACGAGCTCCTCTCACGATGAGCTCTTTTTTGCGCTCATCGAAGCGGTAAGTAAGTATCTCTTTGTTACCGACATTAAACTTTTTCATTTGAGGGAGAGGTAACGAGAAACTTTCACCTTTTGCGATGATGAAGTCTTTTGGAACTTCTTTGAGCGTTTGGGCCGACAATGGCGCAGCGAGAAAGAGAGAGAGAAAAATAATAAGAGGGAAAAGTCCTACTATTCCTTTGACACAAGGATGGAAAATCGGTACAAAAGAGGGCTTAAAGCCCGAATATTGTGCGAAATTAAATTTAATAGTGTTGAGTCTACGACCGCTGATGTGAAGTTCACCGTTGTAGGAATAGAGGAGTTGTCGAATGGTTTCAAGAACATGTGTTACAAACAACAGAAGATTACGTAAAAAGAAAAATGCTGGAGCTAAAAGAAAAGCTGCCAACAGAAATAAAGGAACGACTCCAAAGTTCGCGATCCACGCGGCAGCAGCTTCTAAGTAAGTTCTCTTTTTGCCGCTACGAAAGTGGCGGCAAAGTTTTGTTTCAAGTCTCATAGATTTGCTCCTTCTTTTTTCTCGTCTCTCAGCTCTGTGATCGCAAGGTCATCTTCAAAAAAAGAACTCAAAGAATTATTCACAACGTATCGATTCACTTTCAAAACATCCAATTCACCACTTCGTTGTAAACATAAGTGCATGATGGCCTCAGTTTTTAAAGAGCATTGTTTTGTGTCTTTAAAGGTCAGCATTGATGCCGGAATTTTGAATTTCTTCTCTAGAATTTTGAGAAGCATCTGGCCCTCTTCTTTTGAGGCCAGATTTTCAACCAGAATAATGTCTCTAGCGAATAGAGCATTTGTCATGAACATTAAAAGAGTACACTTAAAGATTAATTTCATATTGTGATCCCCTTGCCACTTTTTTAGTCGTTAGAACTTTTGTCATATGGGGAACAGCTATCACAATGTCATCGGTTGCCGCTGACAGTTTAAGTAATTCGTTTTCTGGAATTTCAATTTTGAAACGACGTTTTTGCTGGAGTGATGAATCTTTTATGGCGATTTCTTCATGTAACCATGCTTTTTGTACGAGCACTTTTTTGTCTGAAGCAAGAAGTGTCACGAGATGTGGACCTTTTAAATCTTCGAGTGCTATCAGAGGATTGATATTAAGCTCTAAAAGTTGAAAGCCAGTATGCAATTCTCTTTTTCTTTGAATGAGAGGACGTTCATCTTGTGAGGGCAAGCAGAGCATGGCCACGAGAGCATTACTGATCAGTATGGCCGATAGGAATTTTATTTTCTCGCGTTTTTTGTTCAGAGTGCTTTTTTTGAGTTCTTCTTTTAGATTCGAGCTGATCCCATTCATGCGTAAACTCCTCAGAGATTTTGTTATGTTCTTTTTGATAGGCCTTATAGATATGCATAAAGCCGCCAACAATCAAAAGAATGATTGAAATCCAGACTGCCATTTCAATTTCGAAAAAACCTTGTTCGCTTTTTCTTCGGTTTCCACTTTGAGCTCCGGATCGAAGGAACCGGAAAGGTGAAAAGTGGAATGAAGGGCAAAGGCATTTTTTAAACGAACGCCGTTGGGTAATTTGAAAATTTTGTAGGTCCATTTTGTTTCTCTCACGAGTGATGTTTGATCAAAATTTGTTTTAAGAACAGCTAGCGCCGTTGTTTGGTAGGGAAGATTGCGCAAATAACTTTGGGACATTTCCAGCGAACAGAATTCAGTTTTAACAAGTTCTGTGAGGTAGTGAGCATGACGAGTGTTACGGGCGAGAGTTAAACTTTTAAAGGCGGCCATGCTTGTTGGGTCCGCTGTCATCGATGCTGCATACGCTGTTCGAAGTAGCCAGTTAAAGGCAGTCATATCAAAAATGTAATTTTCAGTTTTAATATTGAGTTCATTCATGCAGAGATAACTGGCCTTGCGGTAGCGTGATTCAGTCAGTTCAATTTTGAATTTGGTTATAAAAAAGAGAAGAAGCGCTGAAAACATAACAGTGAAAACTGCGCCCATAAGAGTAAGGCTTCCGCGATTGTGGGTCTCGCGAGTTTTTTCAATGAATTCACTCTTAGTTTTATTGAGGGTTTTATCGGCCTTAAGGAAAAGGTCGGCCATTTGGGCGGCCGACATTATCAGAATGCTCGAGCATAGAACGAAGTTGAGAATCATCATTTGTTTTTGATGTGTTCTGTAATTTGCTCTTTCATATCATCCACTCGTTCTTCAATGGCCTTTCCGAAATTTTTGACCACTGTCAGACAGACGATACCGACTAGACTACAAACGATAACGTACTCCATGACTCCCTGGCCTTTTTGATTCTTAAGCAATTGTTTCATTTTCATTGATGACCTCCTTTGTAGGGGCACTTTTGCAGGGCGCTTGCCAACAGTGCTGAGAGCTAGGCGAGTGAAAAATGGAAACTTTTACCGCCAGGGCAGTTCAGACTTTGAACTGAAGGCAAAAAAAGGTGATTGCGTGAAGAGACGTTACCCATTAAAATTACTTCATGGACGCTAAAACTAAACTATATGTCTTTGCCAAAAAAGAAGTGGCCCTCATTTTCATATTCATGATTTTGATCGCCATCACATCGTTTGTACTTGGAGTAAAAATCGGGAAGAATTACTCGCTCGAGATGGCCGGTATCACTCCTGAAGATCAAAAGAAAGTTGTTGAACTTCTTTCTAACAAAGAAGAGGCCCTGCAAGAAATTAAGGCCAATCCTGAAGCAAGCACTGTTGATAGTTCAGATATCGAAAATAAACTTCAGGAAAAAATCAGCGCTGAATTCGGAACTGATGCTACGAAACCTAATATGTCTTCTGAAACTCCGGCCCACGCTTCTGCTAAGGATGAGTTGAGTGGTAAATACACTATACAGTTGGGAAGTCACAGAACGCTTAAAGAAGCTGAAGATTTTGCAGAAGGCTTCAAAGCGCGTGGTTATAACCCAATCATCAATCAAATCGAGATTAAGGGTAAAGGGACTTGGTACCGTGTAAGCTTAGGTGCATTTAATTCAATTGAAGAATCTAAGGCGTACGTGACTCGTGAGAAATCTCTTTTCTTGGGGCAAGACTACACGATCATCAAGATGCCTTAATTATGAAAAAAACAACGAAACGTCTTTCTAAAGCTCCAATTAAAAAGCAGGCCAAAGCTAAATCACCAGCGAAAGCTTTTGATCTTTTTGCACTCATCATGGCGGGTGGAAAGGGTACGAGGTTCTGGCCAGAATCAACTTCAAAACGTCCTAAGCAATACCTCACACTCATTAGTGAAAAAACTCTACTGCAAGAAACGATCGATCGTTTTGAAAGTTTTGTAGCAGCGGAAAACAGATTTGTTGTAACGGTTCAGGAACAAGAAGATCTTTGTCGTAAATCGACTAAGGGAAAAATAAATTCTCGTGGAATGATTTTCGAACCTACGGGAAGAAATACAGCGCCATGTATTTTAATGTCACTCGCAAACCTTTTAGAAAAGGGTGTGGGGATGGACGATGTGGTGGCGATCGTTCCTTCAGATCATGTTATTTTAAATCAAAAAGGGTTCCATCAAACGATTCAAAAGGCCGCTGACTTTTCTCATCGTCATCAGCAGATCGTCACAATCGGAATCACTCCTCACTTTCCACACACCGGATTTGGTTACATTTTGAAAGGTGATTTGATCGAAGAAGAAGCTTTTCAAGTCAATCGCTTTAAAGAAAAACCGCATTTTGAATTAGCGGCCGCTTATGTAAAAAGCGGTCAGTACTTATGGAATGCAGGTATGTTCGTGGCGCCAGTAAAAGTTTTTCTTCAAGAGTTTGCCGAGCACTCACCAGAGATGTTTGAACACTTTGAGGCCCTTAGAAAAACGGCGGAAAATCCGCGCGCTCTCAAAAATGTCTATATGAAATTGCCAAGCGATTCCATTGATTATGCAGTGATGGAAAAATCTGAAAACATCGCTGTCATGCCTGCGACATTCGATTGGAATGATCTTGGATCTTGGGATGCGCTTGCATCAGTGTTGAGCGAAACGCATGGAAACACTGTTGTGAAAAGTGAAGGTACACACTTTCTTAACTCGGCAGACAACGTGGTTTTTGCTCCAGGAAAATTTGTGTCACTTATCAACATGGATAAACACGTCGTTGTCGTCAATGAAAACGTCGTTCTTGTCGCCCCTTTAAAAGATGCACAAGAAATCAAGAAGGTAGTTGAGCAACTTCAAAAAGACCGTCCAGATCTCACTTAGACAAATCTTTTACGCAGGTAAATTCATTTAATTCTCCCACTAATTAAGATTAAGATGGGTGAATGAAGAACATTCTTCTTTTACTCACCTTTATTTTCATCACGAGTAGTTGTTCCACCTCAACTCAAAGGACACCTATGGCCCTTTGTCCAGATTGCAACGTTATTGTCTTTACTGCTTCAAGTTTAAGGGCCGATAGGCTTAGTCTTTATGGTTATAAACGAGAGACGGATCAAGCGCTCGCTAAATGGATGAAGCATGGAGTGGTGTTTGATCATCATTACACTGTAGGGAAATGGCCATTTCAAACCTTGATGTCAGGTGTAACTGGGCTCTCTCCAGAAAAACATGAAGTGCTCCTCAATAGCTATCATAACGATCTCAATTTTGGCCCACTTCGCCTGCAGCATGATCGACTGAGCGATGATAAAAAAATGATTGCTGAAATAATGAAGGAAAATAACTATACGACAGCTTTTATGGGAGGACGTCCACATCCTTCGTTTTATTCACCTACCGCCGGATACGCTCGAGGCGTGGATCATTTTTTGGGAAAGAGTTTGCATTATCACACGGATTTACCAGAGCTGTTTCAAACGTTTGATAAAATCAAAGATAAGAAATTTTTTTTTAATATAAATACAATTCGCTCTCACTTTCCTCATTTTGTTTTGCCAAAAAATTTCACAAGAAAATTTCAAAATAAAAACTACAATGGGCCACTCCCTAAAAATGAAGAAGAATATTATGACGTTTGGTTGAAATGTTTCAAACAAAAGTCGAGTGAGTGCCCGATAAATTTCAGTACGCTCTCTCAGAAAAAATTAGACTCAGTTCGCTTTTCAACTGATCTCTATGCTTTATTACAGTTTAGTAAACGCGATGATAATGTCGAAGATGAACTAATGATGGAAGACTATAATGACGATTCAATCGCATTCACCGATGTCTTTATTGATGAGATCTTTCGATACCTCGAACGCAATGACCTTCTGAAAAAAACTATCGTTATTTTTACGGCCGATTTAGGTACCACTATCAATGATCGTTATAGTTACGGCAATGGCACATTTTCAGATGTCTATTTTGGTTATGGCTCATTTCAAGAAGAAGTTTTAAAGATTCCGCTAGTTGTTTATCTACCTGATCGGGCAGAATTAAAACTTCCGCAGCAGCGAATCGATGCTATCACTAACACGACTGATATTGTTCCCACCATTTTAAATTTAACGGGAGTTAAATCTAACTCAGCTTTCGATGGCGAAAGCCTCGTTCCTTTATTGACAAGAGATAAGGAAAAAGTTCGCGATTACACTTTTGGTCTTTCATTTCGACCTCAACGAGGAGTGGAAACTTTTATTCGAAACAAGGATTTTATCGCTACTAAAGAAAAAAGAGGTTATTACGGGATAGATGTTAAAACAAAAACGATCATTCCCGAACGCCGGTTTTCACCGCAAGATCCATATCCCGCGATGATCAAAATTATGGATGAACATTTTGGACCAATGCCTGTAAAAAACGCCGAAGAAATCAGGTTAAAATTCAATAATAGTTTTGAGCCGTTTAAATACTAAAGCACGCGCTTAAAAATATGATCAACAGATTTAAGGTAGATTTTTCTCAAACCATCTGCATTCACTTCCGGCAAGCTTACGTTTAAGTTGCGGGTTTTTAGTTCATTCAAAATAACGTCTCTAAACTTACTAGGACTTGTTTTTGCTTCTTTATCAAACGAAGCTGCCTGAACAATGGCATAGAGTTCTTCACGAGTCGTATCGGCGCAAACATTAATCAAATGGTGGAGATAGAAGCTAGAAAGATAATGAGTGTTGTTTAAAACTTTTCCTTCAACAACTTCGCTATCAATATCTAATAGATTTATCGTCGTTGTAAAACGGTCGAGTGCATATGTAAGAATGCCGAAATGATCTGGAAGATAAAGTCTTTCTGCACTTGAGTGAGAGATATCTCTTTCATGCCAGAGAATAGAATTCTCTAACGCCAGATTTAGGTGCGATCTTAGGAAACGTGATAACCCAGTAAGGTTTTCTGATGCGATTGGATTTTTTTTATGAGGCATCGTGCTCGAGCCTTTCTGTCCAGGTCTGAATCCTTCGGCCACTTCACGAACATCTGAATGATGAAGATGTCGAATTTCTACCGCTAGTCTTTCAATGGCGTTGGCGAGAAGAGAAGTGATCGCAATTAATTTTGCTAAACGGTCGCGCGGAATAATTTGAGTTGATACATCTTCCACTTTTACATTGAGCTTGCGTGCCACACTTTCTTCGATATCCGGTGTGAGGATCGTGTAATTTCCAACTGCACCAGAAAGTTGAATGGTTAATTCAGTATCGTAAAAATCCTTAAGATCTTCTCTTCTTCTTTTGAACTCAGCATAGTGTCCCAAAAGTTTTTGTCCGAAGCTCATAGGTTCAGCGTACATTCCATGGGAGCGACCTAATGTCATAAGCATTTTTGTTTCAATGGCGCGGCTTTTGAGGGCCTCTAAGAATTGGTCGAATGATTTTAAAACAACATCTAGAGATGCTTTGATCTGGAGAGTGAGTGCACTGTCGATAATGTCTGAAGACGTTACTCCATAGTGAAAATATTTACCGATCTCAGTTGGAAGCTGTTCGGTGATAGAACTACAGAAGGCGATAACGTCATGACGGGTCGTCAGTTCGATTTCATCAATTCGAGCTGTGTTGATCTTAGCGGTCTTGGCCACTGCATCCGCGATTCCAGCGGGCACCATCTTTTTTTCTTCCAGGGCGCGGAGACATTCTATTTCGATAGTAAGAAATGTTTTAAATTTATTTTCATCACTCCAGATGGGAGTGATGGCCTTGGATTCGTAACGAGGAATCATAATGCTCCTAAATTAACAAAGATTAGAGATAAAATGTGAGATCGAAACCAACCGTGACAAAGCCGATTGTGAGTGATCGCGCCGAACTGGTTTCGCCACTAAAATTCTCAGGTCTTTTTACTACGGCCAGATTGTAATTGAAATGCCCACCAGCACTAAAATAGTCGTTAAATTTTTTATAGAGTGAAAACTTAGTGAGAAGACCTGGGCCTGTAAATGATTTTCCTGAGAAATCTTCTTTGTAAACGTTATAAGTTAAATCAGCCGTCATCACTTCGTAAATATTGCTGAAATAAGGCATAAGTGTTTGAGCGTAGTTTGACTCGCGAGATACACCTAAACCGAGAGTCAGTAATGAATTTTTTTGTTCTTCCAGTTGAACGCCAGTGGCCCCTGTTGCCGATGCATTGTTGGCCGATAATTCTCTGAAGAGACCATTTGTCATAGAGACGTTTGCGTCCCACCAAAAATCATCTCGTTTAGTTGCATACGCAAATGAGAAGTTAGTCACATCCGAAGATTTGGTAAGATTGGGATTTAGTCCAAGCATAAATGAAAAACGATTTGAATGAGTCGGTTCAAATGTCGTCTCACTTCGAACTTTTACAATGTCTGAAGCAAAGGTAGCAGAATGAACAAATAAAAATATAAGAACACTAAATAGCTTTTTCATTTTATTTTCCTTTTACTCGTGTAGCAAGATGTTCAAAGTTTTCTCCTGGGAAATCTTCAACTCCCATTGCACGAGCAAGATTCAGCTTTTCTTTTACGTGAAGAAGCTTCACTTGTTCATAATAAATTTTTGTCTCCGTCATGTCCTGCAGAGCGAGTGAGAAATCGTAGAACTTCGCTCGTCCGGCCAGATAATTTTCCAAAACGGTATCAAATGTTTTTTGCAAGCTTGGCATACGAGCTTCTAAAATAACAAGCTGGTTCTGAAGCGACAGAATTGTTTTATAAGTCTGTCTCACAAATGATTGAGTGAAGTGAGTGTTCTTTTCAAATTGCTTGAAGGCAATGTCTCTATTAAGACGGCTTGTCGCCAGTTTGTTGGAATTGAGGAATCCATTTTCTCCAATAAGATCCCAAGTAGCATTCACTGTCGCAACTAGTTCGATGTTTCCGCTGTCGGAATAAGTTTCATAGCGAGTCGTATTGACTCCAGCTCCGAAGCGTTTGTTATAGGCGCCAAGGTTCATTGAAAAACGCGGAAGTGGCATGTTTTCTTTCAAGGCCACATCATATGATCTCTCTGCATTTGCGATTAAAACTTTGTTGGTGAGAAGAGTAGGGTTTTGTTTTTCGGCAAACTGTAAGGCTTCATCTACAGTAAGCTTGAGTCTCTTGTATTCAAGTGTTTCATTAAGAACGTATTTCGTTCCTACTGGGTCTGCGATGGTAAAGGCCATGTTTTCATCGGCTTCATCCGATGCAATTTTAGCATCGTGATAATCGTTTTGGGCCTTGAGGTATTCGCTTCTTGCTTGATAGTAATCTTGCTTAGAAGTCTTCCCGACAGTTATTTTTTCTTTACTTAAGCGATAAACAAAAGAAGCTTGGCGTAGTTGATCCTGGCGGATTTTCTCAATGGTTTTAAAGGCCATAAGGGAAAAGTAGTTACCAATGAGTTCCAGTTTCAATTCACGTGATGATTCATTGAGAATTTGTTTTGAACGCTCGAATGTCGATTTAGTGTTTAGATAAAGAGCGTAATCTTTACCCCAGTTAAAGACAGTATAATCACCGAAAGAAAGTCCAAGAGTTCCTGATGGATGAGCAGAGTGTGGTGATGTTGGACGACGCTCACTCGCACGAATTGTTCCAACTTTTTGTTCATCTGTCTGTAATGAAACTTGCAATTGCGGAAGCCAGAACGCAGTTTTTGCACCTTCGTAAGCAATGGCCGTGACTTCTTGCTGCTGCTCTCTTAGTTTTTGGTCATAGTTCTGACGAAGACCTTGTTCGATGACATCGTTTAACTGAAGATTTTTAAAAGTATCATTGAGTTTATACTTGCTGGCCTCTTGCACATACATTTCAGACTCTGAAACTTTCGCGGCCTTTACTTTGTCAGCTTTTTTTGTTTTCGGTTTGAGAAGTTCTTCTTCACTAATAACACCAGTCTTTTTTTGAAGAGGTGAATCCTCTGGCTTAACTGGATCAACAGGCTCACTCATTTCAACGTCAGAGATCGGCTCGTCTGTTGAACGGATAACTTCCGTTGCAGGTGTTTCTTCCGAAGCTGGTGGCAGCGTTTGAGGTCCATCCGTCATTTCTGTCGAAGGTGTTTCTTCCGTTAGGGGAAGATCAGCTTCTTCTGATTGAGCGAGAAGTTTTCCGTTGTTTAAAACAACAGAAAGCAAACAGAACACGAGAATATGTTTCTTCATTTTTTATTTCTTCTTCTAAAGTTTTAGGTAAAGTTTTAGTCGAGTAATAAGATTAGGATAGAAAATTCATTTGGCTATGAAAAGAGTTTTATAGACTAATGCCCGGGCATCCTTTACGGACGATATTTTCTTCGTGATATTGAATTTGAGTCTGTGTGAGTTCGAGCTCATGCTGAAGGTGACCTAGATTGGATTCCAATTTTTTTTTCACAGTCACTTTATTTTCAGGTGTGATTGATTGCAGATGGCGGTTTCTTTCAATGAGGGCCAGAATTCTTTGTTTATGAGCTATTTTTTCTTGGCGATTTTCTGTCAGAAGCTCACATCGCCGGCTGATGCTGGGATCATTTATGACGGTGCGCTTATAATCCTGAGCTGAAACCATGGAGATTCCGAGTAAAACAATCAAGATTAAGGGTGAAAATCTAAGGGCCATTCCCTGCCAACTCCTCTATAATAACAAGGTTTATTATAGACCATTTTGGAGACCTTTAAAGTGAGCAAAAAACGCGTTCTCATTTTAATTCCGGCCCGCTTTGCCTCAAGTCGTTTTCCAGGAAAACCCCTGGCGATGATTGCAGGTCAATCGATGATTCAAAGAGTTTTACTCAATTGTTTGGAGGCAGTTCATGCAGACATTGAGTTTGAATCCTACGTCGTTACTGATGATCAAAAAATCGAAGATCATGTAAAAACTTTTTCAAAAAATGTTGTACGAGTTGATGATGACGTCATCTCAGGCACTCTTCGTATTGAGCTTGCTTACAATCGGTTTTTTAAAAATAAAAATTTCGATCTGGTTATCAATGTTCAGGGTGATGAACCTCTTTTAAAGGCCGCTGATCTTGTGGGACTCGCGCAGTTTCACTTAAAAAAAGATTTCGACATCACGACCTTAGTTAAAAAGCAGATGTCTTTTGATAACGTTTTCAATGATCCTAATAAAGTTAAAGTAGCGATGAGTGAAGAAACAGGTCGCGCTTTTTATTTTTCACGTGCCGCTATTCCTTATAAGCGTGAAACAAAAACTAGTGAAATGGATTACTGGTTTTTGCACATTGGAGTCTACTCTTATCGTCCAGAAGGGCTTTCTCGATTTGCAGGAGCAGCTGAAAGTAGACTTGAGTATTTAGAAAAGCTAGAGCAGCTTCGTGCACTGGAAATTGGTCTTTCGATCGGTGCATATCCCACAACAAGTTTAATCATGGGTGTTGATCACCCAGAAGATATTAAAAAAGTAGAAGAGGTCCTCCATGGCGGAAAATAAAAAACCGAAGAAATTTATTTTTATTACAGGAGGAGTTGCAAGCTCACTTGGTAAAGGTTTAGCAGCAGCTAGTATTGCAAGTTTACTTGAACGTCGTGGGATAAAAGTCGCGATGTTAAAAATGGATCCGTATATCAACGTCGATCCAGGAACAATGAGCCCTACTCAACACGGAGAAGTTTTCGTCACTGATGATGGGGCAGAAACAGATCTCGACCTTGGTCACTATGAAAGATTCACATCGCTGACTTTAAAGCGTGAGAGTAATTTCACGACGGGACAGGTTTATCTTAAAGTTATTGAGAACGAACGGGCCGGTACTTATTTAGGGAAAACAGTTCAGGTTGTTCCGCACATTACAAATGAAATCAAACGTCGTATTCACATCGCTGCCGACAATGCCGATCTTCTCATTGGAGAAATTGGAGGAACGGTAGGTGATATTGAATCACTTCCATTCATTGAATCGATCAGGCAGCTTGCGCACGATGAAGGTGCGGCCAATGTTCTTTTTATTCACCTTGTTCTTCTGCCATACATCGCAGCGGCCGGTGAGCTTAAATCAAAACCAGCACAGCACTCGGTGAAAGAATTGATGTCACAAGGTCTTTCTCCGCAAGTTATTATCTGCCGTTCAGATCGCGCGGTTGATGAAGATACATTGGATAAAATTTCTCGCTTCTGTAACGTCAGCCGCAAGAATGTTTTTCAAAGTATCGATATGGATTCCATTTATAAAGTTCCGCTCGAATTTCATAAGCAAGGTCTAGATGAGAGAATTAGTGATCTACTTGGTATCTGGGTTCCGGAACCAAAAATCGCTGATCTTGAAAAAGTTGTTCATAATTTCACTCATCCACTCCGTGAAGTGAAGATTGGGATTGTAGGAAAATATACAGAGCTGACAGAAAGTTATAAATCGCTTGATGAAGCTCTTAATCACGGGGCCATTGCCAATCAATTAAAATTCACACCGATCTATATCGATAGTGAGCAACTCGAAAAAAATTCTAATCTCGATGAAATTTTCCAGGGAGTGCAGGGGATTCTTGTTCCAGGAGGATTTGGAAGTCGAGGAACTGAAGGAAAAATCAAAGCCATTCAATATGCCCGCACAAAGAAGATTCCATTTTTTGGGATCTGCTTAGGATTGCAACTTTCAGTAATTGAATATGCTCGCCATGAAGCTGGCATTACAGATGCAACTTCAGAAGAATTCCAAAATGGTGGATCACATCTCATTCATTACATGGAAGGACAGAAGAAAGATGGAGCAAAAGGCGGCAATATGCGCCTGGGAAGCTATGATTGTACACTTGAAGCAGGCTCGCTTGCGCGCAAAGTTTATGGTGAGGATCTCATTCACGAACGTCACCGTCATCGTCTTGAAGTTAACAATATGTACATTGATAAACTTCTAAAAGCAGGTCTTAGAATTTCAGGTTTCAATAAAGATCTCAATCTTGTTGAAGTCATCGAACTCCCTAATCATCCATTTTTCATTGCCTGCCAATATCACCCGGAATTCAAATCAAAACCATTTTCTCCTCATCCGCTATTTAAAGCATTCATTGAGGAATCAGATCGCAATAGGACATAATTTATGACAAAACCAAAATTAGATTTATTCATTGGATCGTGTGTACTTGAGAGCGAAGAACTTGCACTCTCAATCGCCGATAGACTTCTTAAAGATTTAAAACCATTTGAAGACAAAATCACCCTTACCTACAAAGGAAGCTTTGATAAAGCGAACCGGACATCGATAAATTCTTATCGTGGTCCAGGTATTGATGAAGGGATGCGCATTCTTGCCAAAGTAAAAGAGAAAACAGGACTACCAGTGCTCACAGATTTTCACGAAGCCTCTCAGGCCATGAAACTGGCAACTGTTGTTGATGTACTTCAGGTTCCAGCTTTTCTTTGTCGTCAAACAGATATGATTGCCGCGGGAGCAGAAGCTTGTGCGAAGTATGGTCGCATTTTAAAAGTAAAAAAAGGACAATTTCTTTCGCCGGAAGAAACTAAAAACATCGTTGATAAAGCAACGACGTTTCTTCCAAAATCTCAAATTCTTCTCACTGAACGCGGATCGAGTTTCGGCTACAACAATCTTGTTGTCGACATGGCCTCTTTTCAAATTATGAAAAGTTTTGGTGTAAAAACTGTTCACGATGCCACACACTGTGTTCAACGTCCAGGTGGATTAGGAACCGCGACTGGTGGAAAACGTGAATCGATTCTTGTTCTCGCTCGTGCCGCTATCGCGGCAGGTGCCGATGGTGTCTTCATGGAATGTCACCCGAATCCAGATAAGGCCCTTTCAGACGCAGCAACGAGTTTGCCGCTTGATCAAATCAAAGGAATTGTAGAACAACTCCTGCGCATCTATGAGGTGGTATAATGGCGAAGCCACTTGATCAAAAACTCATGCTTAGGGATTATGCTGAAAAATTTCAGGCGAAGCTTTCAAAAATTAAAGTCTGTATTTTTGATATTGATGGAATCCTCACCGATGGAAAGATTGGTTGGGAAGGTGAGGATGTTGGTTTCAACCGCACAACTCACGCTCTGGATGGTCACGGATTAAAAATGCTTATGGAAGCAGGACTAAAAGTTGGAGTCATCTCTGGCGGAGATAGTCTTGGTGTCCGTAAACGTTTCATTGAAAATTTAAAATTGAATTTTGTTTTTCTTGGCAATGAAGATAAACGAGAAGCTTTTAAAAAAGTCCTCGCGATGGGCTTTAAAGATGAAGAAATTCTTTATATGGCCGACGAATTTATCGATCTTCCTATTTTGAGAAGAGTGGGTTTTTCAGCGACTGTTCCCAATGCTTCGCTGGAAATACAAGAAGCTGTGGACTATATCACTTATCGTGAAGCAGGCGATGCTTGTGCTCGCGAGGTCATCGATATTCTTCGTTATGCGCAGAAGATTCCCGTTAGGTTGTTGGAGTTCTAATGACGGAATTAGAAGATAAACTTTTTAAATTAAAATTGGTGTTGGATGAAACAGTAAAGTTTCCAACCGAATATTATTTTAAATTTATTGTTCCAATTGCTGAAATTCATCAAATACTTTTCATCATGAACGATATGCATGTTGAGCAAAAACCATCTTCAAATGGAAACTGGATCAGCGTCAGTGGAAAAAAAATGATTTCCACTAGTGATGAAATTATCCTTGTTTATCAAAGAGCAAGTGTGATTAAGGGGATCATTTCACTATGAATCAACTACAGACTAAAAAGAAAATTGCACTCATTATTGGAGCGGGTGCCTTTGGTACAGCAATGGCCCAAGTCCTTTCGCAGAACTTTGAAAAGGTTATTCTTAAAGTGCGCTCGCAAGATATTTACGATGCAATCAAGCTTGGCGAGAATAAAATTTATCTTCCAGGTATGAAGATCGCCTCTAATGTTGATGCTGCTCTCACGTGGGAAGAAGTTGATGCACATCCAGTGAGTGATATTGAACTGATAGTCTCAGCTCTTCCTTCCAATGGAATCACTGAATTTTTTAGCGAGAATTACGATCGTTTTCTTAATTATTTTATTCGCCGAATTCCACTTGTGTCGCTGTCAAAAGGAATCGATCCGAATACTCTAGAACTCTCTGATGATCTTTTCTTTGATACATTTCCTCATTTTAAAGATCAATTTTGTTTTCTCTCTGGACCAAGTTTTGCTCACGAAATCATGCAAGAGCAAATTACCCTTGTCACACTGGCAGGGCGATCAAAAAAAGTTCTAGAAGAAGTGATACCGATGATCAACACTCCATTTTTTAAAGTGCTTGCGAGCTACGATATCAAAGGAGTTCTTCTTGGTGGTGCTCTCAAAAACATTCTCGCGATTGCCGGTGGAGTTATTGAAGGACTTGGGTACAACCACAACACACGAGCGGCGATGATTACTCGTGGTATTGCCGAGATGTTAAGATTCGGTGCTGTTTACAACGCTCGACCTGAAACATTTTATGGTCTCTCGGGTATGGGGGATTTAATTCTCACGACCACAGGCGATCTCTCACGTAACAAAAGTTTTGGAATTGAACTTGCGAAAGGAAGAAAAGCAGAAGAGATTATTCGTTCCCAACGTTCAGTTGTGGAAGGTTATAAAACGGCAAAGGCCGCGCGTTTTATTGCGGAAAAATATGATATCCGTGCGCAAATCTTTGGCGGAGTTTATGAAGTTCTTTATGAAGACAAAAATCCTGGCGACGTTATCGTCAGCATTATGCGTTCCCCTTCGAAATTTGAATCATGATTACACTACACGATCGTTTTAGAGGATCGCTGCTGGGACTTGCTGTTGGTGATGCTCTCGGGGCGCCTGTTGAGTTTAAAGAAAGAGGATCGTTTCCCGAAGTTTTAGATTTCCAAGATGGCGGACCTTTCAATCTCAAAAAAGGACAATGGACGGACGATACAAGTCTGGCCCTTTGTTTAGGTATTAGTCTTTTAGAGAAGAAACAATTCGATCCAGCTGATCAGGTTGAACGATATTTAAAATGGTTTCGTGAAGGGTATATGAGCTGCACGGGGCACTGTTTTGATATCGGTAACACAACAAAGGCAGCACTTCTTCGTTATGAGCAGGATAAAAGCGTCTATGCGGGAAGTCCCGATGATCCAGCGACAAACGGATCTCTCATGCGTTTAGCGCCCATTCCGCTTTTTTATTTTCCTGATGAAAAGTCTACAGCTCATTATTCACGTCTGAGTTCAAAAGTTACCCATGCACCAATCGATTGCATGGATACATGTGAACTATTGGGCAAGCTCATCCTTGGGGCACTTTCCGGAAAAAATAAAGAGGAGTTGAAATCCTCTTTTGATCATAAATTTCTGCAAAAAGATTATTCGGACCTAAGTGGGAAAGGACAAGCTTGGACATGTTTAGAATCGGCCCTATGGTGTTTCTTCAACACGTCTTCGTTTGAAGAAGGAGTACTTTTGGCCGTTAATCTAGGTGATGATACAGACACTACGGCAGCGGTATTCGGACAGCTTGCTGGTGCCTTTTATGGACAACAAGCAATTCCTCAAAAGTGGCTTGATGGTCTTTGGGATCGTGAAACAATCTCTCAATTAGCAGATCAACTTTATCTTAATCAAGCTGCTGATTGATTCTTTCGATTGTAATTGTTTCACCGAGATTAACGAGAGTGCCATCTTTTTTCTGAACAAAATATGCTGGTACACCGACCATTCCATTTTTTCTTAAAAAACTTCCAATGACTTCATCTCTTTTAGTCCAATCGCCAATGAGAAGTTTCAGATTTTTTTCTTCAGCAAAGGCCTTGAATTTATCTGTATCCAGAACTAAACGCTCATTTACTTTACAAGTGAAACACCATTTTGCTGTGAAATCGATGAAGACAGCTTGGTTCGTTGCTTTGTAATCGGCCATCCTTTTTTCAGACCATGGCTCCCAATTTAATCCGTGAGATTGTTTGTCACGGATGAGGGCCGTCTGTTCATCATTTGAATGCACAATTTCTGTTGAAGAAAGATTGATAAAGAGAAGAAGTGAAGCAAGAAATCCTGTCAGTCCAAACCATTTGTCTTTTTTGTATAAGAGAAATCCTGCATAGATAAAAACAAGCGAAACACCCAATTTGATCAGATGTGATGAACCGTCTACAAGAGCGTTATAGACATCAAAAAGCCATAGTACTGTTAGTATGAGTGTTAATCCTAAAATCTTCTTCAACGTATTCATCCAATTACCAGGTTTAGGCAAGAATGAAACGAGTTGTGGAAAAAAAGCTGTGATGATGAAAGGACTTGCGAGTCCTAAACCAATCATGATGAACACCAACATAATTTCCCAAGTTGATGAGCTAAAGGCAAACGTAAGTGCTGTACCTAAAAATGGAGCTGAACATGGAGTCGAAAGAATAGTCGCTAAGATTCCACTAAGAAAATCTCCAGCAAACCCTTCTTTCGTTTGCACGTTTCCCAGGTGTTTTCCTCCTGGAGTTTTGAATTCGAACACGCCAAAAAGATTTAACGAAAAAATAAAAAGGAACACAATCATGAGAGCGATAAAGAGCGGTGATTGCAGTTGAAAGCCCCATCCAACCTGAGAGCCGAGTCCTTTCAATAAAACAATGATAGCTGCCAGGGCCACAAAAGTTACAAGAATACCTAGAGTATAGAAAAAATTATGACGGATGATCATACGACGAGATTCGTTCTTATATTTGATCAAACCAAAAAGTTTAAGCGAGATGACCGGGAGTACACATGGCATGACGTTTAAGATTAATCCACCTAAGAAGGCCACAATCAAATAATAAAAAAGAGATTGAGTCGATTGGGCCATGACGACTGTGGATCCAGCGTTTGATGGCGAAGGAATGACTTCTTTTGCATTTGTTTCAGTTGGTGATTGCTTAACTGTAACGGGTGTTAAGTCAAATTTATCGAAAGTTTTTTCAAGGAGAATTGTTTTTTTCTGAATGGGATCATTATATAAAAAGCGCAGTTTGTACGGCTTCTTAAAGCGACCATCTTTCGGCAGATCTATCGGTGGATCCTGATATTCTCCATCCCAGGAAATTTCCATCGTCCCATTGATCGCAGTTGCTTCTTTGCTTAAATTTTCATGACGGAAATCAAATGGCGCCTGAGGAAACGCAAACAAAAGATTTGTATTCGCCACTGCAGACATATCGCTTACATTTTTTGCTTTGTATGAAAGTACCAGCGTCTTTTCAGCAACGCCTTTTGAAAGTTTGATGTCAAAATTTTGAGGTATAGGAGTCTGTTTAGGTAAATTTTGAAAACGTTCAGTTAGTGTTGAAGCAGCAAGCGGTGCCAACAGGTCTGGTGTTTTTGTTTCAACATTTTCACCAACCAATTTAAAATCAATTTTTTTCTCGCCTGGAATACAGATGTGTTTGCAGACTAACCAAGTCGAACGAACTGAGACTTCTTTTCCAGCAAAAGCATTTAGTGTTTTCTTCGAAGCTCTGAAAAAGAATGTGTAAGCGTCTTCATAACCATAGGCCCAGAGGTTTCCTTCTTCAATGAATCGTCTGGGTGCTGGCCACTCTTCTTCTTCAAGTTTAATTTCTTTGCCATCAACAGTGAACGTTGTTTTTATAGGAAGTCCAGCATCACCAGGATTTTTCCAGTAGGTATGCCACTTAGGATGATTTTCATAACTTAGAGCAATCAATAAATCGCTATTATTTTTATAGGTCTGAATGGCCATTTGAACTGGCTTGGCCGGGACCGTTTCATCGGCCCAAAGAGGACAAATGATGAGACTAAAAATGAATAAAAAGAGATGTGTGAAACGCATAATTTCCCTCGAGACAACCTAGACGGTAAGTCCCTTAAGTTTAACTCAATTTCCGGGCCTTTAACAAGCTGGAACAGGGCCGTCTTGTTTACAAAACATGGAGCGTCGGCATAAAGTTTTAAGGACATAATTTTTAACGATTACTCCTTGGCAAGGAATCTTCCATGCTCAAAAAGCTCTATGGATTTCTCGATTTTTTTCTTCCTCCGCAACTGTCAGAGTTTGTAGAAATTGACGTTCTTTTCAGGGCAAGGTTAGTGGTAGCGGCAAACATTTGTGGCATAGTTATTGTTTCGTCACTTTTTATTGTTTCAAATATTTTGGGATTATCCCTCTATGTAAAAATTGGAATTTTGATTAGTCTTATTGTTCTTTTCGCTCTTATTATTTTTCTGAAAACTCGTTTAGTTAATTTCGAAACGTGCTTAAATTTTGGCTCTACCATTCAAATGTTTGTGCTCTTTTCTACTGTTTATTTAACGGCGTTTTCTGAAAAAGGAATGGGTTTTTTTGGACTCATCTGGCTCCTGCCACTTTTTCTGATGAATGCTTTTTATTTCAGGCCACGTTATGCCCTGATTTTATTCTTTCTCAACGGTCTTGTTCTTGCCGGTGTCTTGATGACCTTCTCTCCAGAATTTTATCGTCCTCTCTCACATGTGCAAAACTTTCAGAAAGTTTATCTGATGTTTTTGTTACTCGTTATCGTTTTTTGTTTTATGCAGGCGCTTTTATATGTGCAAATGAGCTATCAATTGCAGTTTGAAATTCTTAAACAGAAAAGCCTATTAATTGAGAGTGCTAAATTTCAGTCGCTCGGACAAATGGCCTCAAATCTTGCTCACGATATTAACAATCCACTGTTTACCATTCAGGGAAAATTGCATCAAATGCGAAATCTTCTTTACCGCGACCAACTCGATCTAGCTTCTTGCGATCGCATCATAGAAAACGTTGAAAATACAATTCTACGTTTATCTCAAATCGTTAAAGGTATTTCGACATTCGCGCGACAGGGAAAAGGCGATCAGATGGTATCGATTCGCGTTCAAGATCTCATAGAGAGCAATATGATTATTGCTGATGATCGGTTGAAGAAGAATAATATTACTTTGAAACTCGATATTGATCAGTCGATCAATGTTATTTGTTATCCTTCCTTTATTTCTCAAGTGCTGCTTAATCTTATTAATAATTCTGTAGATGCATTGGAAGCTTCCGAAGTAAAGATCATTGAAGTTGAGGCCTTTACGTCCAATGAATGGGTTGAAATTCATATCCGTGATTCGGGACCGGGCATACCAAAAGAAATTGAAGGGAAAATTTTCGAACCATTCTTTACGACTAAAAAATTTGGAAAGGGAACAGGTTTAGGTCTTTCCATCTCCAAAGGATTAGTCGATGCCCATGATGGTGAAATTTTTCATACGATTGAAAAAGAGAAGACGACTTTCGTCGTGAGACTTCCAAGTTATGAGTAACCTTTATCCCCAAAGAATTATCTGCCTGACAGAAGAATCAGCAGAGCTGTTTCACTTGTTAGGGCGCAGTGATGTTATTGCTGGCGTATCCGTATTTGCAAAACGCCCAGCAGAAGTCAAACAACATCCAATCATCTCAACGTTTACCCACGCCAATGGAAAGAAAATTAAAGATCTCTCGCCTGATCTGATTATTGGCTTCTCAGACATTCAAAAAGATATTGCTCGCGATTTGATAGGTGAGGGACATGATGTTTTCATAACGAATCAGCGCTCGCTGGATGAAATCAAAAAGACAATGATGATGACCGCCAATCTCATTGGAGAAGGTGAAAAAGCACGCAAGCTTCTTAATCATTTTGAAGAGAAGATCGCCTATGCTCAATCGCAAACATTAAAACGAAGAAAAAGATTTAAAGTCTATCTCGAAGAGTGGGATGAACCGACAATTTGTGGAATACGTTGGTTTAGCGAATTAGTTGAGTTATGTGGTGGTGAAGATATTTTTCGAAGCCGTTCACAAACGGGTAGTCTTGCCCGCGATCGTTTTGTACAGTTTGAAGAAGTCCGAGCATCGAACCCGGATATAATCCTTGCTTCTTGGTGTGGAAAAAAAGTAGACATCGAGGCCATTAAAAATCGTCCAGGTTTTGATCAGGTCAATGCCGTGATGAATAAGCAAGTCTTTGAACTCGCACCAGAAATCTTTTTGCAACCAGGGCCCGCTCTATTTGTTGATGGAATTGATCAGTTAGTAAATCTTTTTGATTCCCTCAATTAATCCCTAAATTTTTCTTCTAAAAAGCCGAAATTCCTTAGAGAACATGTGATCCAGCAGGATCCATCAAAGGATAGGCCTATGAAGTTTCAACTTAGTTTATTAGCTTCTTGTCTCCTCGTATCGGGATGTAATCTTGATGTGAAATCGATTGAGCATAAAGCAGCAAAGATTAATAAGTACGAACTCGTTGCGCTTAAACTCGCAAAAGAAAATCGTGAATTGAAAGCAAAAGTGAAGGGACTTGAATTTGAAGTTCAAAAACTTAAACAAGACCAGGCCTTTTACAAATCACAAAAATTAGGAAGTGCAACTCACGCGGAAGCAACAGAACATGGTGGAGGACGAACTCCGGCCAGTGCTGCACCGGCCTTTGATGTGAAAAAAGATTATGTTGAATTCAAAACATATAAATGGACAGCTGAGGACATGCTGAAAATTGCAGATAAAGAATTCAAATCGAAGAATTTTGAAAAGGCAGCACAGTTTTATACTTCACTTGCAACTTACTATCCTGAACATAAAAAGATCGACGATGAATTTCTTTTTAAAGCTGGAATTTCTTCGTATGAATCAGGATCACACCACGAGTGGACACTCAAGCATTTTGAAGCTCTGATGGTTAAATATCCTACGAGTTCATATTACAGAAGTGCAAAATTATGGGTTGCTTTAACTCATATGAAATTAGGTGATAAGCAAAAGTTTTTCGCCACAGTTGAAGAATTCCGCAAAAAGTACCGCAATACTAATGAATGGAAAATACTTAGTGCTTATTACGAAAAAATAGAAGAGAAAACACATGAATAAAATCGTTTTAACGGCATCACTTGTTTTATTTTCTTTTTCAGTTTGGGCAACACCATTCGGACGTGTTGTAGAAATTAAAGGAGAAGGTTTTATCTCTCATCAAGGTAAAACGAAAGACATTCGTGTTGGCGATATTATCGAAATGAATTCTGAAATTGTTATTGAGCACGCAGGGCAGGTGACTTTCACTGACAATGCTGATCATCGTTTTCATATGGGCAATTCTTCTTCAGTTGCTGTTTACAATAATCATATTGAATTAAGAAGCGGCGATCTTTGGTTTCAATCCGTGAATCGTATCGATGATTATAAAGTGACTACGGCCAATGCAAGCGTTCACTATCAAGGTGGTGAGGCGATTCTTTCTTACGATTCTACAAAAGGTAAAACACAGCTGATGGTTATAAGTGGGATGATGAAAATCGCCAATCTTCGATCAGAGGCGCTGAATCTTTCTGTTGCTGAAGGAAATTTTTCATTTGTAGACAATGCTTATGATGAAGGAGCTCCAAGAGATCCAACTCCTGTAGGCGAGAAGACATACAAACAACTTATTACGCTTTTCAAAAATGTAACACCAATGGAGAAACATGCTGACCGCGTGTTTAAGGAAAATGATCAGCGACCGGCCGCGCGTGGAATTGCATCAGTTCCCGTCGTTGACAACAAGATGCTTGAAGCTTATAAATCAGAATTGTTAAATGAAACTAAACCAGTAGTTCCTGAAGTCAAAGTTGTGACTAAGAAAGTGAAACCTGCTGCGAAGGTCCCACCTGCTGTCACTACCCTTGATAAAGTTGTAGCTACTCCGTTAGAGATTAAGATCTATGGTCTTAAACAAAGTGCGACCACTGCAATCGCTCCGACTCCAACGAAAGGCCGTGCACCGGCTTCGGTTCTTGATGAACCAGTTTCTGCTCCAGAATACAAATTACCAACGACAATCATTAACGAACACCAGAAAGAAAGTGATCAATTGCTTAATCGCCTCAACAGTCTCTAAGGTTTTAAGCGATATTCATGATCCTTTTGTTATGGCTTCATAAAAGAGGATCACCATGTCTAAAGTCAAAGAACAACCTGCTCTCACTTATGATGATGTTCTCTTAAGACCTGCTTATTCAGAAAATTTACCTTCTGAAACGCAAACGGAAACAAAGTTTTCCAAAAACATTAATTTAAATATTCCCATCGTTTCTGCGGCCATGGACACAGTAACGGAAGCACCTTCTGCAATTGTTCTGGCGGAAGAAGGCGGAATTGGCGTCATCCATAAAAATCTCACGGCCTATCGTCAGGCCGAAGAAGTGGAAAAAGTTAAAAAGTTCGAAGCTGGTATGATTCTTAATCCAGTGAGTGTTGATGAAGAAACAACGCTTTCATACGTGATGGATCTTAAACATCAAAAGAAAATTACGGGTGTTCTTGTCGTTGATAAAAATAAAAAGCTGGTTGGCATTCTCACGAATAGAGATCTTCAATTAGAGACGAATTTCAATCAAAAAGTAAAAGACGTCATGACGAAAAAAGAAAAACTCGTGACGGCAGATCCAAAAATTTCAGTAGATGAAGCTAAAAAACTTTTACACAAGCATCGTATAGAAAAACTTCCGCTTGTATCTGAAGATGGACTTATTCATGGTCTCATCACAGTAAAAGATATTTTAAAGACTATTACTTTTCCAAATGCCAACAAAGATTCATTTGGTCGTTTAAGAGTGGCCGCGGCCATTGGAGTTGGTGAAAGGGAATTTGAACGTGCAAAAGTTTTAGTTGAAGCGCATGTTGATGCTCTCGTAGTTGATACGGCCCATGGACACTCTAAAGGTGTCATTGAAATGGTAAAACTTCTTAAAAAAACTTTTCCAAAAGTTGATGTTGTTGCAGGTAACGTTGCCACTGCTAAGGCCTGTAAAGATCTTATTGATGCTGGTGTTGATGGAGTGAAAGTCGGAATCGGGCCAGGATCGATTTGTACAACGAGAGTTGTTGCGGGTATTGGTGTTCCGCAATTCTCGGCAGTATTAGAATGCGCCGAATTCTGTCGTAAGCTTGGAATTCCCGTAATTGCCGATGGTGGGATTAAACTTTCAGGTGATGTTGTGAAAGCATTAGCTGGCGGTGCAAGTTCAGTTATGATCGGATCTCTTTTTGCCGGAACTGATGAAGCTCCAGGTGAGATGGTTCTTTATCAGGGACGCGCCTATAAAATTTATCGTGGCATGGGATCTCTAGGCGCCATGAGTATGGGCAGTAAAGATCGTTACGGTCAGGCGAATGTTGAGGATATCGGCAAACTTGTACCAGAAGGGATTGAAGGCCAAGTTCCTTATCGCGGATCACTTTCAAGTAATATTTTTCAGCTTGTTGGTGGACTACGTTCAGGTATGGGATACGTCGGTGCTAAAAATCTTAAAGAACTTTATGAGAAAGCAGAATTCATAACGATTTCCAATGCCTCTTTAAAAGAAAGTCATCCTCACGATGTCTTTGTCACTAAAGAAGCACCTAACTATCGATTGACTTAAGATTAAGAGAATAAAATGAAAATGCCTTTTTCTAAAAATATTTGGATTGTGGACTTCGGTTCACAATACACTCAGCTCATTACTCGCAAAACACGCGAATTAGGTTATTCATCGGAAATTTTGTCACTTAAAGAATGTGAACGTCGATTCGCTCAAAAAGATTTGCCTCACTGTCTTGTGCTATCTGGTGGGCCGCAATCAGTGTTCGAAGATAACCACGACTATTCATTTATTTTTAAACACGAAACACTTCCTGTTCTCGGCATTTGTTACGGGATGCAACTGTTGGGAAAATATTTTGGTGGCGTTGTTGAAAAGGGAATTATTGGCGAGTACGGACACGCAGACATTCATTTTAGCAATGGTTTTCGCATTCAAAATTGTCCGGATAAAACAAGTGTGTGGATGAGCCACTCTGATCATGTCAGTCTTGTTCCCAAAGATTTTGAAGTCATCATTACGAGTTCAAATCAACTTGTGGCGGGTATTAAGCATAAAACACAACCGATCATGGGACTGCAATTTCATCCGGAAGTTGAACATTCAAAACATGGAAAGATTCTTCTGGATTATTTTTATAAAAATCTCGCAAAACTTCAGCATGATTGGGATGCACAAGAAATGGTTGTTGAAGCTCTCGGTATCGTAAAGGATATTGGTCCCAAAAAAGTTCTCTGTGCGTTTTCGGGGGGAGTTGATTCTCTTGTTGCAGCGACATTGAGTGCAAAAGTATTGGGGGATAATCTTCATTGTTTTTTCGTCGACAATGGACTTCTACGTCTACAAGATTATCACCATATTAAAGTGTTGAAAGAAAAAACTGACTTGAATATTGAAATCATCGATGCAAAAGAAGAATTTTTAAGTGCTCTCAAAGGTGTCGATGAACCAGAACAAAAAAGAAAAATCATTGGAAAAATGTTCATTGAAATCTTTGATAAAAAAGTAAAACAATATCAGGCCGATCATAAAATTCATTTTGAGTATCTATTACAAGGAACACTTTATCCCGACGTGATTGAATCTTTATCTCCATTGGGAAAAGATGGAAAATCATCAACGATAAAATCACACCACAATGTCGGTGGTCTCCCTGAAAAAATGAATCTCAAACTTCTTGAGCCTCTTCGCCATCTTTTTAAAGATGAAGTGCGTGCGATGGGCATTGGCCTTGGACTCGAACGTGATTGGGTTTATCGTCATCCATTTCCAGGCCCCGGTCTTGGCGTGAGAATTTTGGGTGAGGTCACACCTGATGCCATTTGCATGGTTCAGGAGAGCGATCAGATATTGTATGAAGAATTAAAAGAAGCAAACCTCTATCAATCAACGTGGCAAGCATTTACCGTTTTTCTTCCTGTGAAAACAGTTGGAGTCAAAGGGGATGGACGTGCCTATGAACATGTCATTTGTCTTCGTATGGTGAATTCTTCAGATGGGATGACAGCGAATTGGTCTCATTTTCCGCATGAATTTTTGGAAGTGGTTTCAAGACGGATCACAAATGAAGTGAAGGGGATCACGAGAGTCGTTTACGATATAACTTCTAAACCACCTGGCACTATTGAATGGGAGTAGCCCGAAAAAATGCTCCAGTGGAGCATTTTTACTTCTTCCAAAACGGAAAAAGGGCTTCGCGTTCATAGAGTTCGGGCTACTGACTAACCTAAAAAGGCCAAAGGCCCTTTTTGACTAATCATGTGTATTATTTAGCAAACGTACAAACTAAATTAAGTTCAGATCTATTCTTAAGTTCTAACCTCGCTGCACGACCAACGAGCTTCCCAACTTTCATCGGTCTTACACCTAAAGTAAGTTCGCCTTCAATATTAGTTTTAGCATCTTTACCAACATAGCGAGTAGCTCCTCCGGCCATCATACGAGGAGGAAGAATTTTTTTACCAACGATTTCTAATTTTACTTTTTCAGATTTTAAATCAACAAGCAATCTTGATTGCCCGTCTTGAGCTTCTTGAATATCAACTGTAGCAGCAGCTTGAGCAGAGTATGTCTGACAGTTTAGTGTCGTTTTGAAAACGAGAATTGAGCGAGCGTTAGCAGAAACAGTTCCAAGTAATAGAGCAGATAGAATGAATGCTTTCATATTTTTCTCCAATAAGGTGATTGTTTGCCAGCACTGTTATATCAGAATGCCAAATCCTTTTGGGAAAAGTGAAAAAACTACATTGCTTAAGATTTCATTAATTGGAATTAATCGAAAAGCGACAGCTGAGGTTTCATAGATTCTTTTGCCGAGATAATTTCACGCGTCTCATGAAGGAGGACTTCTCTTTTAGCAAAAGAATCTTTAAAAGTTTCGATAACGAAGAAACTCATTTCAGGATATTTTTGTTTTAGATCGCGCATTTCTTCAGTGATGAGTTCAACGTTTTTGTGATCATCATCACTCATTCCAAAACGATGGTAGGGTGAGTAACCATATTCTACTATTGCTTTTTCCACACTTGCGCGGATGGCGTGTTTTTTTAATTCGGCGACACTCTTTTTAAAATCATGATCGCCAAGTTCAAGTCGTACTTCAGGATTCGAAACAGGGTAGATACTGTGATAATTCGGGTCCGATGGTAAATATCCAGAACGAACCATTTGATTCACACCATCTTTTATCGTGCGTGGGTGATGCCCTCGTGCAGTTATCAGAGACACTGGTCGTTGATTATAAGTAGCATGGTAGAAACAATTCCATGAAGGAGCTTTCCACATTGAATCAACATTAAGAAGTGCTTTTTGCACGTCTTCTACGAAGCCCTGCTGTTTACCAGCTTTAACTTCAATGGGATTAAGTTCACGATCACGGAAGTAACGAAATGATCCGTTTTGATCGTTAAAATCCATATAGTAGTCGGCATAAGGGCCGCTTACACCAATGTTTTTGTTTTCGTGGGCGAACTCAGAGCTAGATAGGGATACTTCTTCGCCCGTTTTTTTATGAAAAATAATGATCGGAGTTGAGAGGAAAGCGACGTTATCATCGAAATCGAAAAAATAAAACGAACGCCCACCGAGGTGGAAGTTGCGATCTTGCTCACGAGGGATGTTATCAAGTCCGAAACTTAATTGCCCTGGAAGCTGTGGTTGTTTTTTCGTTTTCTTTGCCATTTTAATTCTTATAAATCTGTGATCATCTTCGCCAAATCTATAACCTGGTTTGGATAATCTCTTAAGTTTATTTTTTCCGCTCTTTTCTTTTTTTGCAAGGCCAAATTTGTTAGGCATAAAGCGCGTACTGGAGTCGGACGTTCTTCGCTTTTTGCGCAATTGTCGTAGAAACCGATGGCCAGTGAAGCATAAGCTTCATGGCGAGTTATGATTTCTTTAATGAGTCCTAGGTCTTTTCCTGCTTCCAGAATGGGTTCTGGCGTTCTATGAAGAGCTTCCGCAGGGAGTTTTTTAATATCCCCAAGTTTTGGCATTCTTAACTCAACTTCTACGAGCAATGACTTAAACGATTCAGCACTCATGCGGTTGATTTCTTCTTCCGTATAAAGCCTTTCCTGGGTGACAATGGGCGCTTCATTCAACGGTACAAGTTCCTTTTTGGTGCGTAAGCTTTTGTTTAAAAAACTTCGTATTTTATCGTTTAACGGGGCCTTGCTAGGAGTGGTCAACTGACTTTTACTTTCATTTGAGAGCTTAGGTTTTCGCGTGTTGAGATAAATAGACGTCCCGGCCAAAATGGCCGCAAGAATAAGAAGCACCAAAGGTAGTGAAAACTCTTTGAGTTTCATTTTTATTTACCCTAGAAAGGTCTAATTACGGGAAGTTTACGCTAAAAGTCAGTTTCACTCAATATACGACCTTTGGACCGTGTAAAAATTGACTGAAAAGTTCCTGACTTTGTGAGGGGAAAATGAGAAAATTTTGTTAAATATTCCAGGCCTTAGAGAGAAAAAACCATGTCGTTTTTAGACACACACAAAGACAGTTTTGTTCACCTCCATTTGCACACTCAATACTCCCTTCTAGATGGGGCCATCAGGCTAAAAGATCTCATCAAAAAGGCGCAGGAGTTTGGCGTACCCGCTATAGCGCAAACCGATCACGGCAACATGTTTGGCGCGATTGATTTCTATACTCAGTGTAAAGCGGCGGGCATCAAACCGATTCTGGGTTCAGAAATATATTTCACGGCAGGATCACGTTTTGAAAAAGGCGCGCTTAAAAAACAAAAGGTCGTAGGCTCACAGGATGAGACGGAATCTCGTCACGCCATTCACCACCTCATTCTTCTTTGTAAAAATGAAACTGGTTATCAAAATCTTTGTAAGCTTCTTTCTCGCGCGTACATGGAAGGATTTTATTACAAGCCACGCGCTGACTATGAACTGCTTCGAGAATTTAAAGAAGGACTCATCTGTACGACAGCTTGTTTGAAAGGCGAAGTCGGATATAACTTTTTTTCTGATCAAGATGATCGCGCGATCAAGGCGATTGAAAAATTAAAAGATCTTTTTGGTGATGACTTCTATCTGGAAATTCAAGAAAACGGAATTCCAGAGCAGGTTCCCGTTAATAAAAAAATTATTGAATACGCTCGTTCGACTGGAACAAAATTAGTAGCGACTAACGATTGTCACTATCTTACTCGTGAAGATGCGGCCGCGCAGGAAGTTCTTCTTTGCGTGCAAACAGGGAAGACGTTGCAAGACGAGCAACGTATGCGTTTAACAACGAATGAGTTCTTCTACAAATCACCGACAGAGATGCGTGAAGCTTTTCATTATGCTCCTGATGCCTGCGACAATACTTTATTGATTGCTGATCAATGTAACGTTGAATTCAAATGGAAGGACGCTAAAGGGAATCAAATTTATCACCTTCCTGATTATCCAATTGAGACGGACGAAACACCGGAACAATATTTCAGACGAAATGCCCATGAAGGGATGACAGCTCGTTTTGAAGGTCCTCACTTTGCTAAATTGCGATTAGAAGCGAATTGGGAAACGGAAATTAAACCGAAATACCTCGAGCGCTTAGAAGACGAATTGAACATGATCGTGAAGATGGGATTCCCTGGATACTTCCTGATCGTATCGGACTTCATCAAATGGGCAAAGAAAAATGGATGTCCAGTTGGTCCAGGTCGTGGATCGGGAGCAGGTTCCATTGTGGCCTATGCTCTCGACATTACCAACGTTGATCCCATTCCATTCAACTTACTCTTTGAGCGATTCATCAACCCTGAACGTATTTCGATGCCGGACTTCGATGTCGACTTCTGTCAGGAAAATCGTTACCGAGTTATTGATTACGTTACCCAGAAATACGGTGAAGATCGTGTTGGTCAAATTATCACTTTTGGTAAACTTCAAGCAAAGGCCGTTATCAAAGACGTCTCACGCGTTTTTGGTTTAAGTTTTGGTGAAGCCGATGTCATTTCAAAACTCATCCCAGAAGAATTGAAAATGACCATCGATAAAGCGCTTGAGCTTGAACCAAAGCTCGGCGAGCTTATGGACTCTGATCCGCGTATCAAACAAGTTATTAACATTTCCCGCAGACTCGAAGGACTTCTTCGTCACGCTTCGATTCACGCTGCCGGTGTTATTATTACCAATCTTCCGCTCGTTAATTACTGTCCATTGTTCAGAGGACGCGAAGGTGAGAAGGTTATTCAATTTGATAAAGACTTCTCGGAAAAGATTGGTCTCGTCAAATTCGACTTCTTAGGATTAAAAACTTTAACGGTTATTGAAAGTGCTTCGAACTTTATCCGTCGTGATAAAGATCCTTCTTTTGATATTGAAAATATCGATCTCGAAGATAAAAAAGTTTTTGAATTCGTCTCGGCCGGAGAAACGATCGGTGTGTTCCAGCTTGAATCAAGCGGGATGATCGATCTATGTAAACGTATTGCTCCTGGATCTATCGACGATATTTCTTCCATCAACGCTCTCTACCGACCAGGTCCACTTGAATCAGGAATTGTCGATGAGTTTATTGAAATCAAACACGGAAGACAGCAAGCTCACTATCCGTTTGAAAGTTTAGTTCCAGTTCTAAAAGATACATACGGAGTTATCATTTACCAAGAGCAGGTAATGAACGTGGCCCGTATTGTCGCTGGATATTCTCTCGGTCAAGCGGACATGCTACGTCGAGCGATGGGGAAAAAGAAAGCTGACGAGATGGCCCACCACCGTCAAATTTTCATGAAGGGTGCTGAAGAGCGCGGATACGATTTAAAAGTTGCGAGCGACCTCTTCGATAAAATGGAAAAGTTTGCGGAGTACGGATTCAACAAATCTCACGCCGTTGCATATTCTGTTATTTCATATCAAACAGCATGGTTGAAATATTATTATCCAGCTCAATTCTTTGCGGCCTTGTTGTCGACTGAATTAGGCTCGATGGAAAAAATCACTCAGTATATTGCTGATGCAAAACATTTTGACATTGAAGTTCTTCCACCAGATGTAAACGAATCAATCTGGCCTTTCAACGTCGTTGGGAAAAACATCCGATTTGGTATGGGTGCCGTTAAAAACGTCGGCCAAAACGCTGTAGAAGAAATTGTGCGTGAACGCACTGAGAATGGACCATTCACAGGTCTGCTCAATTTCTGTGAACGTGTAAATTTAAAGATCATCAACACTCGTGTTTTTGAATCACTGATCAAAGTTGGTGCATTCGATAACTGCGAAAAGATGAACAGAAAAACATTACTTGAAAATTTAGAAATGATCCTGGCCTACTGTAAAAAACGCCAGGAAGAAGCATCTGCTGGCCTTGTTTCTCTTTTTGATATGGGTGGAGAGTCGCTTTCTCAAACGGCCGAAGATAATCTCGATATTCAAGTCGTGAATGACTTTGATGACCTGGAAAAACTCGCGCACGAAGCGGAGCTTATGGGGATTTACATTTCCGGGCATCCGCTTGATCGTTATAAAAACTTGATGCAAGAGTTGGCGACGATGCCAATTGCGAATGTTCAGGATTTTATCGGGACAGATCAAAAACGAACAATGACGTTAGCGGGACAGTTCACGGCGAAGAAAAACATTCTGACGAAAAAAGGCGACAAAATGTGTTTTGCGACCTTGGAGGATTTGTCAGGTAAATTGGAATGTATCATTTTTCCTAAGACATTCGCAGAATATGAAATGCTTCTCGCTGGTGATGATCCTGTTCTCGTAGAGGGAACAGTTAACCTTCAGGAAAGCCCGAGAAAAATCCTCGCGGAAAAAATTTACAAGCTGAAAGAACATTCGGAGACCAAGATCACTGGTGTTAGAATCAATGTTGACTTGACTGACCTAACGGAAATTAAGCTTTCAAAACTTCGCCAGGTTTTATTGTCTTATCGTGGGTCAACACCAATGCACATGATCTTTGAAGGTCCAGGCGGAAAGGCGAGATTGCCATTGGGAGAAGAATTTCTCATCAATCCAACGCCTCAGATGGCCCATCAGATTAATGAAGTTTTCTCTCGAGATGCCGTCAAGTTCATCATCGATGGGAAACTCGAGGACGTTAATGTTCAGTAAATTTCTCACTCTGATTTTATTTTTAATTTTTAGTGTTCATTCATTAGCTTCAGAAAAGAGCGTATCAGTTGAACTGATGCTCTCTTCTGAAGCAAAATCAAATGAAGCAGATCTGCTTACTTTAAAAGCTATGCAGAAAGCGCTTAGTGATTTTTGGACAGCAGAAAATCTTAAGCCTGAGATATTCTGGACGAAGCTCAATGAGAAAAAAGCTTTCGATAAACTTCCACTCAAAGAATCACTTCAATTTCTCCAACCATTTTTTTTAAAAGGTCAGCTGGCGATGCCAGTTCCTCTTGAGGATGAAGTGGCCCCTGCTGAGAAAACGGAACAGGCACTCTCTCACGGTGTTTATAAATATGAAATCGATGAAGAGAAGGCCAGAAAACTTCACGAACAGATCGTTTCAGATCTTCCGGATTTTGGGCAAAAAAGTTTTTTCATACTTGCAGACATCGATATTGATGACTCGCTTTCATGGACAGACTTAGGTGTGACTAAAGCGGAAAGTTTTTCAGGAGTCATCAAAGAGTCCTGGAAAAAATTAGCATCGGAGCATTTTAAAGGTTTCGATCATTACATTGTTTTAAATAAAGATATTCCAAGAGGAGAGACTGTTCATCCACAGACTCTTGTGTTGAAATGGAAATCACGACTAAAAAAAACATTCACTGATAGCGATAAAAAAAATGGCAAGTTCGAGTTATCGGCCCAATATGTTCTGGCAAAACCATCGACAAACGAATCGCTCATTGCGTTTGATTTTCCAGGTCAAAAAAGAGATTTTCCACTCAGTAATCCTAAAGTTTTAAGTTCAGGACTCGCAAGTTTGATTTACAATCTTTTAAACTCGCAAACATCAAAAATCGCTACTGCTGTCGATTCTTCAATGTCAGCGGCAACTGTGGAACTAAGCGAGTTCAAAGTGAGCAGCACTCATGGACTCTCTGATCTTTATCAAGTCATGAATGCCTTAAACGAATCAATGAAATCGATCGGACTTAAAGTAGAATTAAAGACGTTTTCTAATCCTGGCTCTATTCTAATTTTTAAAAGCAACGTCCCTTCAGCTAAACTCATTGAACTTCTCGCGGCCAATGGGGGAAGACATGACGTGAATGAGCAAAAACTTCTTGTTTTCAACCCACAGGACAAAAGTTTTGCAATTATCCCAAAAGATGGGAATAATTGATTTGAGTGTTGGATCAACATGATTCAATGAGGGACTTAAATGCTCAAGAAATATTTGGCTCTTTTTTTAGTTCTTAATTTCATTGGTTGTTCTTCAAACGTTATTCAACGTGACGGTCAAGGCAAGCGCCCACGCGCAGAAGAACGCAAATATTTTTCCGGCGTAAAAAAGAAAATCGCCCTTCTTCCTTTTTTTAACGAATCTCCATTTGAGTCAGAAGACCTGGAAGTTAATGCAACTGAAGAGTTGCGTATGGAACTTTCACGCTCTGGTGAATTTATAATCGATCCAAGTTCTGCAAAACTTTTCGGCACTTCAAAAGAAATTTATGTTGGTGGAGGGATGAAGCTCGTTCAGCTCACTCGCCAAGCTAAAATCGCCGGTGTGAATTTTGTCGTCTTCGGGAGAGTGATCGATGCGCGTGTTCGCGAAAAAAGCGATGAGATCGGTATCGTTCGCCAAACGAAGTCATACACTGAAAGCAAGGTGGAAGTTCGAGTTTACGATGTAAATGCGGGTAAAGAAATTTATACTGAAACACTTCAAGGTTATGCTGACGACAGCTCATATCGTTTCTTTTCATCAGACCGCGAAGATTACCTGGCCTACCGCCGCGATCTGCTTCGTTATGCTGTAAGAGTAGCAGTCCGCAAATCTGTACCAAAAGTTGTAGAGCTTGCAAGCAAGTTGGATTGGGTTGGTCGAGTTGCAAAAATCATCGGAACAAAAGTTTATCTCAATGCTGGCCGCGAAAGTGGAATCAACATCGGAGACATTCTCAAAATAATCACTGAAGGAACTGAGATCTACGACCCTGAAACAGGCGCGCTCATCGGTATGAGTAAAGGCGACATGAAAGGGACTATTGAAGTCGTAGACTACTTCGGCACAGACGGCTCTATCGCAATACTGCATTCAGGCGGCCAAGTGTTAGAAGGTGACTTCGTCCAACTCTATTAATATAATCTAGTCATGTTTTACAATGCATTCAAAAAAATCGCATTTACTCTCGATGCGGAAAAAGCGCACGAGCTCACAATTGCTTCCATGAAAATGACTGGGCCGCTGTTGCCGGATCGTGCGATGGATTCTCGTTTGTCGGTAAAAGCGATGGGGCTCACCTTTCCAGGACCGATTGGATTGGCGGCAGGCCTAGATAAAAATGCGGAAGCCATTTCGTTTCTTACTCATCTACCTTTTGGATTTGTTGAGGTGGGAACTGTGACACCAAAAGCACAATTAGGAAATGATAAACCTCGACTGTGGAGGTATCCGGCCGAAGAGTCGCTTCGCAATCGTATGGGATTTAACAATCACGGTGCTGAAGAAATGCTGAAGAATTTAAAAGCAGCGAAACGCCGTGGCAAAGTTGTCGGCGTGAATCTTGGGAAAAACAAAATCACACCTAATGAAGAGGCCCATCTTGATTACGGGGCACTTTATAGAATGTTTGCCCGCGAAGCCGATTATCTCGTCATCAATGTTTCCTCACCTAACACTCCCGGTTTGCGTGACCTTTTAAGTGACAAAGAACTTAGTCAGATTTTCGAAACAGTTGTAGCTGAAAAAAAACTTTTAAATAAACCTCTGCTCGTCAAAGTTTCACCGGATATGGAGAGTGCACAGCTCGCTTCAGTGGTAGGTCTGGTGAACGAATTTAAACTGGAAGGGATCATCGCGACTAATACGACCATTATGCCTGATAGAGGAGAAGGTGGTATCAGTGGAAGACTGTTGACGAAAAAAGCGCGTGAGGTTCGATTTGAACTTTTAAATGAACTCAGAAAAACCAACTCTCAAGCAGAACTTATCGGCGTGGGTGGGATAACTGATTTTGAAGAATTAAAAGATTTCTGGAGTGCGGGCGGAAAACTTGCTCAGATTTACTCTGCGTTTATTTTCAAAGGCCCTGGTTTTCTCTATGATTTAGAACAAGAACTCCTGCGCGATTTCGCCAAAAAAGGCGTTCAAAATTTTGAAGATTATCTTTCTGCGATTAAAAAATGAAATATCTTTTAATATTTTTGCTTTCAACATCTGTATTTGCTCTCGATGATGAGTCTTTCACCAATAAGGACAAATATGTATTTCTCGATTTGAATGGTAATAGTCAGCAATCATCATTCATGTTTGATATCACTTTCATTCCACCTGCAGGAAAAAAACTTAACAGCGGTTCCATGATTAGGTTATGGGAAAAAACAAAAGCAGGGTGGGAAATTTCTGATAAAGGTTACACAGATGAGAGCATCGCTTTTCTTTCATCCTATCATTTGAAAAAAGAACTTAAGAGTAAAATGCTGGATACTGAGCTTGCTCTTGAAGTGGATTTCATTCACTGTGATCACAATGGTGGTCAATGCAAAATGCAAAAGTACTTGGGAAAAATTAAGCGTTCTCCTAAGACCAAAGCTGCTGATCAAAAATTAAATTTGAAAATCTAGTTGTAGTTTGGACGCTGAAGATATTCGATTGGATCGGCTACACCGGCCTTCGCAAAACCACGCAAGCGAAGAGCACACGAATCACATACACCACAGGCCTTATCGTTTTTCTCGTAACACGACCAACTGAACTCTAGAGGCGCTTTTAGTTCCAGAGCTTTTTTAACGATCTCATCTTTCTTTAAGTAAATCACAGGTGTCACAACTTCAATGTCACCGTTCTTTGTTCCTTCTTTGATGAGATTGTTTACGGCCTTGTAATAAGATGGGCGGCAATCTGGGTATCCAGAAGAATCTTCATAAACAGCACCGATGAAAATTTTCTTTGCTCCGATAACTTCTGCCCATGAAACGGCCATCGCAATGATGTGTGTGTTTCTAAAAGGCACGTATGAATCCGGAATATCTTCTGAATCACCTTTGTATTTTTTTACATCGATTTTATCGTCGGTGAGAGATGAACCACCAATTTGTTTGAGGAAACTCACGTCGATGATTTTTTGGTGAGAGAGTGGAACGTTATAATGAGCTGCGATTTTTTTAAAACTCAAAAGTTCGCGCTCTTCAGTTTTTTGGCCGTAGTTCAAATGAAGAAAAGCGAGATTTTCATGTTCAGTTGAAGCAATGGCCGCTGTTACAAGCGAATCCATTCCACCACTCACTAAACAAACTGCTAAATCTTTACTTTTCATCTGAGAACCCTTTTACGCCTTATCAGCTAACTCGTTAATATAGGCCAATAAACGTGAAGATGTTTCTCCCGCATTTTTCTTTTTCTCAGCAAGAGTTCCCGTTTTTTCCTGAATCATCAGATAGAACTTAATTTTTGGTTCAGTTCCTGATGGTCTTAGATAAAGCTGGTTTCCGCCTTCAAAGAAAAAGCCAATGACGTTACTTTTTGGAAGTCCATCAATGCCTTTTGCGTAGTCTTTGATCTCAACGATTTTGTGACCTAGAAAAGTGTTATCGCTGAAATTCCTGAAGTTTGTCATGATCCGTGAAATTTTTTCGGCCCCTTCGATTCCGAAATAGTCAAGAGAGAGCAGATCCTCACGGGAAAAACCAAATTCTTCATAAATTTTATCGAGAGCTTGAAGGAGGTTTTTTCCCTGAAGCTTGTAGTAGAGAGCGACTTCTGCCATTTGAGAGACCGAGCTTACTCCATCTTTATCACGGGCAAAGTTATGGCAGAGGTAACCGAAAGACTCTTCCGTCGCAAAGAGGAATTCCTTCTCTGGAGATGTTCTTTCGATCTCATTCATTTTCCCACAGATCCATTTGAATCCGGTGAGAGTATTGTAAATGTCGATTCCGTAGGCCTTAGCGATGGTATCTAACAATGGAGTTGTCACGATTGATTTTACAACGTAACCGCTCTTAGGAAGTTTACCCTGCTCTTTTAAGCGAGAGAGAATGTAGTGAAGTTTTAAAACTCCAATTTGATTACCTGTAAGGTATTCAATTTTCCCTTCATGTTTAATGGCCACACCTAAACGATCTGTATCCGGATCAGAACCCATAACGATATCGCTATTTGTTTTTTCCATGAGATCAACGGCCATTTTTAGGGCCGAAGGATTTTCTGGGTTTGGTGATTTTACTGTCGGAAATTTTCCATCTGGTTTTGCTTGTTCAGGAACAACGGCAACTTCACTAAAACCCAATTCTTTAAGCGCGCGCGAACATGGCACAAGTCCAGCTCCATGAATGGGAGTGTAAACAATTTTGAGTTTAGATCCATTCTTTGCGCACATTTCAGCATCAATGGCCTTACTAAGAATTGATTTGAAATAAGCGTTTTCAACTTCGTCGCTGATCCATTCAATGAGTCCTGATTTTTCAGCTTGCTCAAAAGGCATGAACTTGATCGTCGAATAATCTGTAAGGGCATTGTAGTTGTTGATGATATTTTGATCGTTCGGTGGAGTGACTTGTGAGCCGTCCGACCAAAAAACTTTATAGCCGTTATACTCAGGTGGATTGTGAGAAGCGGTCACCATAACGCCTGCGAGAGACTTGTGATAGCGAACGGCAAATGAGAGAAGGGCCACAGGATTGAGGTGTTTGTAGATATAGGCCTTCACACCATTTCCCGCCATCACTTCGGCCGCAACACGAGCGAGTTCATATGACATAATTCTTGAATCGTAGCTTATGCAGATACTCGGTGAAGATTGTTTTTGAGCAAGCACTTCACTGCAGAGGGCCTGAGTCGCTTTGCGAATTGTATAGATATTGATGCGATTTGAGCCTTGTCCCAATATACTTCGCATACCACCTGTTCCAAACTCCAGGTCTTTGTAGAACCGCTCTTCAATTTCTTTGTGGTTATTAGCATCAATGAGCGCCTGAATTTCTTGACGTGACTCTTCTCCGAAATAAGGGTTTAGGGCCCATTCTTTTGCGCGAGTAAAAGCAGGTGTAGGAGCTTTCGTATTCATTTGAATTTCCTTCTCAAAGCGAGATTATTTCAGCATCGGTGAATTTTAGAAAAAGTTGCTCATGAAAGCAATCTTTTAAGCGTTTTACACTTCATGGTTATGTATTTTTTATGTTAAACTTGAGAGCATTTTAAATTGAAAGCGGAGGATATATGGCCAATAAAAAAATGAAGCATAAGCTCAATATTCCTGGGCCGTGGTACTGCACAGATCCAGATGATGATAACGGAGAAGGATGTATTGCTTGTAACGTTTGTTACACTGGCGCTCCTGAGTTTTTTAAAGAAGACGAAGATGGAAACGCATATGTTTGGAAGCAACCAACATCCCCTGCTGACATCGAACTTTGCCAAGAGCAATTGGAAGCTTGTCCAGTAGCTTCGATTGGTAAAGACGGTTAATTAAGTAGTGGGAGTTCTCTCTCTCATTTTATTTGTTCTTGCGATTCTTCACACATTCCTCGTTGGAAAAATTGAAGTTGTCGCAAGAAAATATCCTGATGGCTCAATTGCTAGAAACTTCTGGCATTACCTTGCTGAAGTCGAAGTTGTTTTTGGATTATGGTCGCTGATTCTTATTCTCATCATGCTCGTTTATGAAGGTCCAAGTTCAACACTCACGTTTTTAAACGGCCTCAATTTTACAGAACCTGCTTTTGTTTTTGTTATCATGTGTATGGCCGCTACAAAGCCCATCATTCTTTTTGCCGAAAAAATTATCTACAGCATTTCGAAAATTCTTCCTTTCAAAGAGAAGCTTTCTTTTTATCTGGCAACGATGATCATTGGTCCACTGTTAGGATCATTCATCACTGAACCTGCTGCGATGACAGTGACGGCACTTATTCTCTATGAAAACTTTTATAAAAGATCCATGTCGCTTAAATTCAAATATGCGACACTGGGGTTATTATTAGTCAACGTTTCCATTGGAGGGACGCTTACTCATTTTGCTGCTCCACCAGTTCTCATGGTTGCTGCGAAATGGGGATGGGATACATCTTTCATGATGGCCAACTTTGGTTTTAAGGCGATTGCTGCCGTTGTCATCTCAACAGCTTTTTATGCTTATGCTTTTAGAGATGAGCTTCAGGGAATTGTCGCTAGTAAAGAAAAAGATGCGCATGAACCTGCATGGTGGAAAATCTTCATTCAGATTATTCTGCTTGTGCTAGTCGTTCTTACTGCCCATCATCCTAAAATTTTCATTGGCATTTTTTGCTTTTTCTTGGGGTTTGTCAGCATCACAAGACGCTATCAATCTGAATTAAAACTTAAAGAATCTTTTCTCGTCGGATTTTTTCTCGCAGGCCTCATCACACTTGGATCACTGCAATCGTGGTGGTTAAAACCATTACTAGCGAACATGAACGATACACTTCTTTATTTAGGAGCGACCGCCCTTACGGCCGTAACAGACAATGCTGCTCTTACTTATTTAGGTTCACTTGTTGAGCTTTCTGATTCGGCCAAATACGCTCTTGTTGCTGGAGCAGTCACCGGGGGAGGACTCACTGTGATTGCGAATGCTCCGAACCCAGTCGCATTTGGATTTCTTAAAAACGAATTTGGGAAAGAGGGAATTTCGCCACTAAAATTAATTTTAGCAGCGTCTTTTCCGACTCTCGTTTCAATGCTCTTTTTTTATTTCTTATTTTAGAACTTAAGCTTTTGGTTCAATCGCCATAACCCATTCATAAGAGTCTGGGCTTCTTCCTTCTTGAATAGCGAGAAGTTTTTCACGCAGTTCCATCCCCATTTTTCCTTCGGGATGAGCGAGTGGATAACGTTCATCAGTGATCTCTGCCAAATAATTGATTGGTGTAATAATTGCGGCCGTTCCGCACGCAAACGCCTCTGTACAACGACCAGCTTTTATGTCGGCGATTAATTCTTCGATCACCATTTTTCGTTCAAAAACTTTTATTCCTAAATCGCGCGCAAGTGTGATGAGTGATTTTCTAGTGATGCCATCAAGAATACTGTCATTGAGTTCAGGCGTATGGAGTTCACCATTAATGACGGCAAAGAAATTCATGCCAGACATTTCTTCAATGTATTTTTTGTCACGTCCATCAAGCCAAAGTGTTTGAACGAATCCATGTTGTTTAGCTTTAATCGATGAAAGTAAGCTGGCCGCATAATTTCCACCCGTCTTCGCAAAACCTGTTCCTCCAGGGAAAGCGCGGGAATTTTCTCTCTCAATTAAAACAGAGAGCCCTGTATCGTTTCCAAAATAGGCGCCCGATGGTGAAGCGATAACCATGAATTTAAATTTCTCAGAAGGTTTAATTCCTAATGTTTCTTCGGAAGCAAACATGAATGGACGAAGATAGAGTGATTCTCCTGAGCGACGAGGAACAAAGTTTGCTGAATAAGCTGTCACTTCTTTTACAGCATCCATAAAAATATCGAAAGGGATGTGAGGCATCGCCATTCTTTCTGCTGAACGATTAAAACGTAAATGGTTCTCATCCGGTCTGAAAATAAAGGGACCTTTTCCGGCCACGCGATAGGCCTTCATTCCTTCGAAAATCTCCTGAGCGTAGTGAAGAACTTTCGCTGTTGGATACATAGTGATTGGACCATAGGGAAGAATTTCCAGTGGACCCCATTTTCCATTCTCATAAGAGCTAGAGGCCATAACAGGAGACATGACATTTCCAAATCCTAAATTTTCAGGAAGTGTGAATGATTTAAGCGCGTCCGCTACTTGTGAATGAATGATGATTTCCGTCATGTTTTACCTAGTCCTCAATAAAAAACCCATCTAAAAACTGAGCCATTATATCAATTATGAAGAAAGAATCAAAAGTTAATTAGTAAACCTGACTACCTTCCTTAAGGAAAATACTGCGCAGTATAAGGCAGTTATAGCTCTTACATCTAGACAACATTGTTCGCACATTTTTTTAACTTCGCCGAGGAAATACCGATAAATCAGAGCGAAGTAGTTATGACATTAAAAGTGACTTTGAAGAGAGACTTGTATGAATGAATTTGAAAAAGAAGTTAAATTAGATTTTTTAGCGGAAGCTATTCAGCTCTTAGACGACGCTGAGCAGGCCTTTTTAGCGCTCGAAAGCGATAAGAACAACGCTAATCTTATGAACGAGATTTTCAGACTTGCTCACAACCTAAAAGGAACGTCTCGTGCCGTTGGGTTTGGAGATGTAGCAGAGTTCACACATGAGATGGAAAACCTGATTCTTAAAATTAAAGAAGGCAAGGTTGAAATCACAGATCAGGTGGTATCACTTCTTTTAGAATGTAATGACCATGTCAGCGTGATGATCAAGATGCTCAATATGGATCTTGAATCGCGTTTTGATTCTAAAGAGATCATTGCCAAAATTCTTGCGGCCCTTAATGGTGAACTTCCAACTGCGGAAGCTGCTCCAGTTGCGGCCCACGAAGTTCAACATGAAATGCAGGAAGAAACTATTTCAGCTGAAGACATCGCTCTATTAGAGAGCTTCGAAAATAATCTCAATGCACCAGCTGAAACAGAAGCTCGCATTCTAACGATGGAACAAAAAGAAGAAAGAGCAGCGAGTTTCTTTCCCTCTGAGGCTTCTAAGCCAAAAGCGACTCCAGTTGCAGCGGCCCCAAGTTCATCAGGATCTGGCGGCGATCACAAAAAAGCTCCACCAGCTGGCGGTGCTAAAGGTGGCGGTGAAGACGATAGTATCCGTGTCTCACTTTCCCGTGTTGAAATGCTCAATAACGTTGTAGGTGAGCTTGTTATTATTCAGACTGTTCTTAACCAACATAGAGATGAAGTTCAAAACTCTCTCATGTTAAAATCACTTTCACATCTAGCGAAACTCTCAAAAGAAATTCAAAATATTTCTATGAGTCTTCGTATGGTTCCACTAAAACAAACGTTACAAAAAATGCAACGTATTGTTCGTGATACTTCTAAAGCACTTAATAAAAAAGTTCACCTGGAACTTATTGGTGAAGAAACAGAAATCGATAAAACAGTTCTTGAGCATTTGGCCGATCCACTTGTTCACATTGTAAGGAACGCTGTTGATCACGGTCTGGAATCAACTGAAGGCCGTCTTGCTGCCGGTAAAGATGAAGAAGGTAGAGTTTCGATCAAGGCCTTCCACGAAGGTAACAACCTCGTTATTGAAATCCGTGATGATGGTAAAGGAATCAACCCAAAAATCATTCGTGAAAAAGCGATTGAAAAAGGTGTTATCTCTGCCAATGCAACAATGAGTGACGATGATCTCGTCAATCTCATTTTCCACCCGGGATTTTCGACAAAATCAGAAGTTTCAGAAATTTCTGGTCGTGGTGTAGGAATGGACGTTGTTAAGACGAATATCGAAAAACTTTCTGGTGAAGTAAAAGTTGTAACTGAACTTGGTAAAGGATCAGTGTTCAAAGTTGTCCTTCCACTTACTCTTGCGATCATCGAAGCGATGGTCACTAAGATCGGGGATGAACGTTACATTATTCCACTAGGACAAGTCTACGAATCACTAAGCCCAACACCTGATATCGTTCATCACGTAAATGGAGTGGGTGATTGTTTAAAAATCCGTGGAGAGGTTCTTCCACTCTTTAAAATCAGCAAAGCTCTACAAAGAAATATGGCCGAAAAACCTTTGCACCAGCAGATTGCGATCATCGTAAATTCTGAGGAACGCAACTTTGCCGTATTGGTGGATGATATCCTTCATCAACAGCAAGTTGTAATCAAAAAACTTGGTGATGAAATTAAAAATCAAAAAGGATTTATGGGTAGCTCAATCTTAGGTGATGGTCGCCCGGCCTTCATTTTAGATTTAATTGAACTTTTCTCAGGATCGATGAAGAAGAAGAAAACAAACTTTTTAGAAGAAATAGCGTCATAGGAGACAGCAAAATGGAAAAAGACAACGTCACAAAAATGAAAAGAGTTAATGGTTCTGAATTGTCTCGTTTTATCGAGTTCAGTCTTGGAAATGAAGACTATGCAATTCCTCTTCTAATGGTAAGAGAAGTTATTTCTGTTCCAGACACAACACCAATTCCGAAATCTCCTTCGCACTTTTTAGGAATCATGAACCTCAGAGGACAAGTTATCTCTGTTGTTGATCTTCGTAAAAAACTAAAAGTAGATGCAAGACAAGATAAAGAAGAAGCCGTCATTATCGTTGATATCGGTGGAATGAATATTGGTGTAGTTGTTGATTCAATCAACAAAGTTCTTGCTTTCTCCTCTGAAGAAGTAAGTGAAATGCCGGAAGTAGAACACCAAATCAACACGCACTATATTTTTGGTGTTTATAAAAAAGAAAGTTCATTAACAGTATTGCTTGATATCGCAAAAGTCCTGGACATTAAAGATATGGAAGCTATCAGCGACGCGAAGAGAGCTGCTTAGTCCTTCGCTATTTTTTACCTAATACCACGGAGAGTCCATGTCTGTACCTGTACCTGCACCAGCACTAGGAACTGTGAGCACTGAGTTTGTGCCTCTTATTGAAAAAGTATCTGCTGTTGTTCACAAAATTTCTGGAAACCGCTTGGGCGAAAAACAGGCCTACATGGTTGAAACGCGTATTAAAAAAAGAATGATGGAACTGGGGCTTAAACATGCCCAGGACTATCAGCGATTCCTTGATACTAATATGGAGAGTGAGTCGAATGTACTTGTTGGGCTTCTTACCACTCACCATACATTTTTTTTCCGCGAATTTCCTCATTTCGAACTTCTCAAGTCGAAACTCCCGGATATCGTGGCAAGTGTAAAAAAACGCAATGAGAAGACAGTATCCATTTGGTCAGCAGCATGTAGCCGTGGACACGAAGTTTATTCACTTGCGATGTTTATGGAGTTTCATCTTCCAAAGATTGATCCTTCAATGTCGTTTAAAATTTTAGGTACTGATATTGATGATGAATCAGTAAAGATTGCTAACAACGGCGTTTACCATCAAAACGAAATCAAAGAAATTCCCATGAACTATTTGGCAAATAACTGGGCCAATGGAACTGGTGAAATCGCAATGTATGCGAAGGTAAAATCGCAGTTAAAAAATAAATGCAGTTTCAAAAGAGGAAATCTTCTTAAAGTTAATGAAGCTGTTAGAGACGAAAAGTTCGATATTATTTTCTGTCGAAACGTATTCATTTATTTTGAATCACACCAAGTGGAAATGATCAGCAAGGATCTTCTTGCTCATTTAAGACCTGATGGCCTTTTCTTCTCTGGAATTTCAGAGCCTCTTTCAAATTTGAAGCTCGATGTTCATTCGATCGGTCCATCGGCCTATATGCATAAATCCGCTGCTCCTGCTAAAACAGCTACACCTTCAAACGTGGTTCCATTAAGACCAGCGGCCGCGCCAGAAGTTTTCGAACAAACTCTTTTAAAAGTTCTCTGTGTCGACGATTCGCCAAGTATCCTCACGCTTTTAAAGAAAGTACTGACAAAGGAACATGGTTTCGAAATTGTAGCAACGGCCATTAACGGTATCGATGCTATGGAGAAAATGCGCACGCATAAAGTAGATCTTGTGACTCTCGATATTCACATGCCGGAAATGGATGGTGTGACTTATCTTGAAAAAAACTACAATAAGTCGCATCCGCCAGTCATGATTATTTCAAGTGCTTCACGTGGTGATTCTGATACTGCAATGAAAGCGCTTCGTTTTGGGGCAAGTGATTATGTTGAAAAACCTGCGCTGACTAATCTGGAAGAGCGTGGTGAAGAAATTCGTACAAAACTAAGATCACTCGCTCAGGATTTTGCTCCAGGGACACCGGCAAAATCGACAATTTCATCTTACGATCAAGAAAATCAGAAGAAGTTTGTCATCGCCAAACCAGAAACAAAACTTCGTTTGATGATGGCCTCAATCTCTGATCTCGCTCAAATCAAAAGATTCATGTACGACGTTGATCAAAGCCAACCTCCTACGTTGATTTTCTTTGAAGGGCAAGGTGAGCTTCTGGAAGGACTGGTTAAAGAATATAAAAATGAATTCAGACGTCCGGTTTCTTTTTTAGAGAATCCTGAAGATAAACTGGAAGCTAACTCTGTTTATTTCGTCGATTTTAAAAAATCTTTCAATACGATCTGGAAAAAATACAGCACTCGTCCAACATCTATGCTCGTTTATGGAAACGTTTCTGCCCATGCAGCTAAGGCCCTTATGGATTGGAAGGGTGTAGAACTCTTGCTGGAAGATTTAGGACCGAAAGGCAATGGAAAAAATCCATTGGCAAAAGTCGCGAGCGATGTTGTTCCGGCGACTAGTTTTCCATATATGTCTTGCCGTTACTTGAGTCAGAAGTAGGATTGAGTTGCATGAAAAAGCTTTCGTCATTAGATTTTCAAACCAAGGCCCGCGGTGGAGAGTACTTCATCGAGCTAATGCCTGGAGATGTTTTTCTATCGTTTCATACGGCGCACGGAGATTGCGCAGCTGTTACGTTGAAAAAAAATGAAGTTGTCGAAAAAAACTTCGAGAAAATCTTCTTTCAAGTTCAGGAATATTTTAAAGACTTAAAAAATATTGAAATGAAATTAATCGGCCAACTAAACGCCATTGATCTCACAACTAAATTTTTCGTCAACAAAGCACCTTTTCAGGTCAAAAAAGTTGATAAGTCATCGCAGGTAGAAGTTGTTTTTCTTCCATTAATGAATAAAGTTCGTGTGGCGATTGAACCCTTACCTAAGGCCGCAGCGCCACTAAAAGAAAAAGCTCCAGTTGGTAAGAAAAAAATTCTTATCGTTGATGATTCGAAAACTATTCGTAATATTCTTTCTAAGGTTTTTAGTAGTGATCCATTGTTTGAAGTCTGTGCAATGGCCGAGAAGCCATCAGAAGTCGATGCTCTTATTCAAAAACATCGTCCAGACTTGATTACCCTGGATATTCACATGCCAGAAATGGATGGTGTGAGTCTTTTAAAAATCATCGCACCAAAATATAAAATTCCAACAATCATGATTTCCTCAATCAGTATGGCCGAAGGTCCGCTGGTTTTAGAGGCGTTAGAACACGGTGCGATTGACTACATTCAAAAACCGGAGATGAGTGAACTTGAAAAAGTAACTCCGCTTATCCTTGAGAAGGCCCGCACGGCCGTTTCGGCGAAAACTTCCCGTTATGGAAATCGAACGACTGCTGTAAAGACAAAAGAAAAATGTCAGCTTGATTCTCTAATACTTCTTGGATCTTCTACGGGAGGAACAGAAGCTATTAGAGAAATTTTGACAGCTCTACCAGACCAGATTCCACCGATGCTTATCGTTCAACACATTCCTGCAGTTTTCTCCGCTGCGTTTGCAAAGAGAATGAACGATCTTTGCTCGTTCGAAGTTAAAGAAGCATCTAATGGAGATGAAGTCATTGCGAATCGAGTTCTCATCGCACCAGGTGGGATGCAGATGCGCATGGTTCACAAAAATAATAAAACGTTTGTGGAAATCACAGACGATGAACCTGTAAACCGTTTCAAACCTTCTGTTGATTATCTCTTTCTTTCTGCCGCTAAAAATCTTTATACCAACACGATCGCTGTTATTTTAACAGGGATGGGAAAAGATGGGGCGAAAGGAATGCTGGAATTGAATAGAAAAGGTGTTTATACGATCGCTCAAGATGAAGCTTCTTCTGTTGTTTTTGGTATGCCTAAAGAAGCTATCAATTTAGGTGCTGCTGATCACATCGAATCTCTCCATGATATAGCTGAAAGGATAACTGTTCTTACCCACCAAAATGCTCTTAAGAAAAAAGGAATAGCATGAAAAAAATATTGATTGTAGATGATGAGCCGATGATCAGAGAATTGTTGGCAGAGTATTTTCGCTTAGAACTCAAAGTTGAGTCGATCACGTTTGCTTCAGATGGATTCGATGCTTATGCAGAGGCGAGCTTGCAAAAATTTGATCTCATTTGTCTCGATCAGATGATGCCTTTTTGTAAGGGAGACCAATTCCTTACGGCCCTGAGAAAAAAAGATGGCCCAAATAAAACAACAACCGTTGTGATGGTATCAGCTTATATACCAGATATAACTTCCGAAATTAAATCTATCGAAAATACTTATTTCCTCGAAAAGCCAATCGACTATGAACGCTTAAGCCGTTACGCAAAGATTGCTATCAATAAGGAAGTCTCTAAAAAAGTGGCATGACGCAAAGATAAAGTGGTAGGCGGTATAGGATTCGAACCTACGACCATCACGATGTCGACGTGATGCTCTACCAACTGAGCTAACCGCCTAGAAGAGTACTTATTGTAGAGTTAGGCACAAGCTTCTGTCAATTTGAAAAGGTGGTACTTCCGCCAACTTTTCTATACAATGCTTTCCATGCAAAAAAATCGTCTCACTCTCTCATTTTTCAAACTTCTATTTGAACAACTAAAACTTTTTAAAACATATTATTTTTTTGGTGTTCTCTGTCTCATTTTGACTCATAAAATTCAAAGTGAACTTCCTTTTATGGCCCAAGGTCTTGCCGATCATGTGGCCAATGCTGGCCCAGAAGTTAAACCACTGCATTTTTTTCTCTGCGCTCTCGGAATTATTCTTTTTAGAACCAGCTCGCGCATTCTCTTTTTTTATCCCGCCAGATTGTTACAAAAATATCTGCGCTGGGAATTATTAAAACAACTTGAATCGAATACACCTCAGCGTTTTCGTCACTTGAACGCTGGCCAGCTTTATCAGTATCTTTCAGGCGATATCGATCAGATTCGTGCACTCATTGGTTTTGTAGGTCTTCAAGGTGGAAACTTCATCATAGCCATGTTCGTTCTTGTTCCGCGCTTGGTTTCTTTCAATGCGCGTCTGTTAATTGCCCTTATCCCCATGTTACTGGCCTTTATAATTTTTACTTACGTTGTTAATAAAAATAAAAAGTACTTCAAACTTACACAAGACATGCAAGGTGAAGTTCAAAATCACATCATGGAAAGTTATGTCGGAAAAAGAACAATTAAAAATTTTCACGCTGAAGATTCTTTCAACAAATTGTTTGCAGAACTTTCTCTCAAGGAACTTTATTATTTTTATCGTTCAAGCCTAGGACTTTCAATCACACTTCCGCTCATTACATTAGGAGTAGGTATCTCCATGTTATGGGGGGCCATGATTATCCGTGAAGAACACTTAGGTGCTTCAACACTTATTCTCTTTTCCGGTTTCATTTTTCTCTTTATGGAACCTATGAGTTATCTTTCATGGATCGGAGTTGTTGTTTCACGTTCATCGGCATCGTGGACTCGTTTGAAGGATCTCAACACAACACTCTCAACTGCTATTGAAAACGAGCAAAAGCTTTCATCCTTAAATGCGCATCAGTCAGGTCATACCTATCGATTACCTTATTGGGAAAAAGAACTGCCATTTACGATTCGTGAAGGTGAGTGGAATGTTATTGTCGCTAAAACGGGTCACGGTAAGAGCGAAATTCTCTTAAAACTCGCAGAGGTTCTACGCCTGAAAGGTTTAAGTATCTCCCTAGTGGCACAAGATCCCTATATCTACAATGATTCGATAGAACGAAATATTTTCTTAGGAAAACAGGCGACATTAGATGAACTGGAACAGGCCAAAAGACTTCTAAAAATTCTTGGTCTTGATTATTTAGAGCCTCGCCTGGATGTTCTTCTAACAATGGAAGTAGGAGAAAATGGAAAACGACTTTCGGGTGGGCAGTCAAAACGTCTGGCGCTCATAAGAAGTTTAATGAGTGGTGCTCCCATTCTTATTTGGGATGATCCTTTTTCATCAGTTGACCTCATTCTGGAAAAAGAAATCATTTCCGAACTTCGCTCTCAAGGTGTTCTAAAAAAGAAAACTATAATTCTTACGAGCCATCGTCTCTCAACTGTAAAAAATTCGGATTATGTTCTTTATATCGATAAAGAGCTCGGAATAGTTGAAGAAGGTGAGACTGCTAAACTCTTAACAGCAAAAAGTAAAACATATGAATATTTCCAGCAACAAATGGTTTAAGTTTTTCGTTTTCAAAGGTTCGCGGTTCATTTTAACCGTCGTTGTTCTTTGTTTGGTTGTTTCGGCAATTTTGGGAACAATCACACCTCGACTTATAACTGATCTGGCAGCATCTTACTCTGACCAAATAAAATTCGAAGCAGCGATTTATGCACTTCTTTTTAATTTTGTTGGAGTCTATGTCAATCGCGTAATCTATCAACTGGCCGTCAACAAATACGTCAGAATGCTCATTCAATTTGCCCGCACTGAAACTTATGGTCGCTGGCTTTCTTCGCACGAACTCGATAGTGACAAGTATCCTCAAGGTGAAGTTCTCTCCCGAATTATGTCTGATACAGAAGCAATCCGTGACTTGATTGCCTCTGGTTCATTTGCGATCTTTATTGACTTGAGCTTTGTTGTCTCATGTTTGATTGGTTTTATCTCACTTCAAAAGTTCACGGGATTTTTTATTGCCGGTACAGAAGTCATCGCCACTGTTCTCCTCATCTGGGGAAGTCAGCTTATGCGCGATCAGTTTATGAAACTTCGCAATTCGCAGGCTAAAGTCAATCGTGTGACGGCCAACGTACTCGGCGGATTTCATCAAATGTATTACACACGCCATGATCAATATGCTTCAACGAAATCGGCCGAAGCGTTTGATGATTTTCTGGAAAAGCAAAATCAAGTCAACACAATGGATGCTGCTTATTACGCGCTTGCAGAATCGCTTTATCCAATTCTGCTAGCACTTGTTATTTTTATATTTCCTTATTCCGGACTTACTGAAGCCGCCCTCATTTTTGCCATAGTTGACCTCATCCAGAGATCCATTAATCCCATCAAAGAGATTTCCGGAAAAATTGCTAACATTCAAAGAGCAGCAACTGGGATTGATCGAATTCAGCATTTTCTTAACGATATTCCTGTGAAAGTTGATGTACGCCAAATGGATGTACTGGAAAGTGAAACGCGCTCACAATTGGTTCGTTACCAAGTTGACCTCCCATATTTTTCTTATCCTAAAAGAAAAGGACAAACCGATGAGGAGAAAGTTCCATTTTCTCTTCACGAGATTAAGTTTGAAGGCGCGCCTGGAGAGCTTATTGGCATCGTAGGTTTATCCGGATCAGGAAAGTCGACTCTGCTCAATATACTTGCAGGAAATATTCTGGCACCAAAAGCGAATGTGGAGCTCCACATGAAAAAGGCTTCTTCTGACTACACTTTACATATTCAGGATATGGATGAGTACAGAAGAGAAATCAGTATTGTTTCTCAAGAATCGCATCTTTTTTCTGAATCACTGCTCTTTAACATCACATTAAAACGTGATTGTAATCCAGATGAAGTGGCTCACTTTGAAGCGGCCTGGAAAAAGCTGGAAGAAGCAATTCCATATTTAAAGACGCTTAATCTTAAAACTCATGAAAAAATCCATCCCAACATGCTATCGCTTGGCCAGCGCCAATTGCTTGCAGGAGTGCGGGCCTGTTACCTGAAAAAGAACGTCGTATTCTTTGATGAGATTTCTTCAGCACTTGATTCTGAACTCGAATTGGCCCTCAGGGAATGTATTCTCCTTATTCAGGAAGTCTCACTTACTATTATTGTTGCTCATCGAGTGGAAACGATAGTGAATGCCCACAAAATTCTAGTTATGGAGAAAGGCCGACTTATACACTCAGGCAAACATCATGAGTTATTAAAAGAATCGGACGTCTATCAAGAATTCATTCGTCAACTATCGCATTCTTGAAAATTATTAGATATTCTAATGCCAATAAAAATCTAGAGGTGCTTATGAAAAAATTCTTTTCGCTTAAGAGTTACTCGTTCACGGCATTGATGACTGTCTTAGTCCTCATCGCTTGCCAAAAAACTGTAGAATCAAAACCTAATTACATTTTCAAACCGGCACCTAGCCAGGATGTAGTTGCATCAATCAACGGTGAACCGATCCTTGAAAAAGATTTCCGCCAGGGAATGGAAGGGGAGATTTATGAAGCTGAAATGAAGGTGTATGAAATTAAATTCAATCGTCTTCAAAGCATGATCATGGATAAACTCATGTCACAAGATCCAAACAAGAAGGATCTAACAAATGAACAATTTATCGATCAATACATAGCTAAGGGTGTAAAAGTTTCTGATGCTGATGTTGAAAAATTCATTAAGGATCGCCAGATTCCTAAAGAACAAGTTAACCCTGAAATCAAATCACGTATTGTAGATTACCTCACAATGGAAGCTAAGAAAAAAGCAATGGATAAATGGATTGCTGATAAAACTAAAAAAGCTCCAGTGGAAATTTACATCAACAAGCCTCAACTTCCAGTCTTCGATGTAAAAGTAGGAGATGCTCCATTTAAAGGTGGTGCAGATGCTAAAGTTACAATCGTAGAGTTTTCTGATTTTCAATGTCCGTTCTGTTCAAAGGGTGCTCAAATCCTAAGTGAAATTGAAAAGAAGTATGGGAAGAAGGTTAAAATTGTATTTAAAAACTATCCACTTCCATTCCATGCTCAAGCAAAACCAGCGGCCAATGCAGCTCTTTGTGCTCATGAGCAAGACGCTAAAAGCTTTTGGAAAATGCACGATGCTCTTTTCGCTGATCAAACTAAACTTGATCCAGAAAACCTAAAAGCTACGGCCAAAAAATTAGGCCTAAAAGCAGACGCTTTCAATGCTTGCGTTGATGGCAACAAGCATATGGCAAAGGTTGAAGCTGATATGGCAGAAGGAACAGCGCTTGGGCTTAAATCGACTCCAACTTTCTACGTAAATGGAAAACTCGTTATGGGTGCTCAACCTATTGAAGTTTTCTCTGAAATCATCGACGAAGAACTCGCTAAGTAATTATTTCCGATCATTTTAGGAGGGCATAGGAAACTAATGCCCTCCTCTGTCAAATAACTCCCGCCTCACACTATAATAAACAATAAGGCCTTTACTATCGTTTCGAAGGCGCGAGGCAAATGATGGACGTTAGAGACTATTCACAGAAAGTAGATCAAGCAAGAGACCGTTATCGTGAAGCTCAGGAAGACTTACGTGCTTCTTATGAGAAAAATCTCGATGACATGAAAGAAACTTTTGATACTCGCTCTGAGAAGCAGGCCCGCAATTTTAATGATCATAAACTTAAACTTGAAGAACAGAACCTCGTTAACAACGAACTCTATAGCCAGAAAACAAAAGAAGCGATCACTAAAAAGCAAAACGAATTCAAAGAACGCCTCAAAGACAATACTGTTAAATTTGAGCAGGAAAGAAATAGCGCGAAGTTAGATTTCAAAGACAAACTTTCAAATCTAAGTGAGTCCTACAAAAAAAGCACTGAAGAAAATAATCGCTTCAATGATCAAACAAAAAAGATCATGGGAGAGAGATATAAAGCGGCCAATGAACGCTATAAAAATGAATTCAACGAACAAATTTCAAATTTAGAAGAAAAATCAAAGCGACTTGATAATGAAGGTAGAGACAAAGATCGAGAAGAACGTGTCTCTCTCGCAAAAGATTACAGTGATAAATTAGAAAATGTTCGTCTAAGTAACAACGAACAAAAATTCAAAGAAGTTTCAAGACTTCGCGGTGATATAGAAAACCTAAGAACGACTTTTGATCGTGAAAGAGCAATGCAGACTGACAGACAAGAAGAGCGCGTTGCTGAAATGTTAAAAAATAAAACGAAAGAAAGCGATGACGTTCACCATAACTTTTCTAATCTTCAGGATGATATTCGTCAAAAGAATTTAGCTACACAAGAAAGAGAAGCGCTTAAACATAAGCAAGAATCTAAACAACTTGAAGAAAAATTCAACGAAGATCTTCGCAACATTCAGCGTGTTCATACCCAAAAAGTAAAAGGTGGAACACAAGCAGATACACTTTCTGACGAGCTAAGACAGACAAAAACATCTTATGAAAATCGTCTGGACACTTCTCGAAAAGAACTCGCTAACACTCATCAGGCCAATACAGCGAAAGAAAACCTCATCGATAAAAATTATCGTGAAAAATTAAAAGATATGAAAGCTGATCATGTCGATAAGCTTGAAAAGAAAGAGCAGGCGGCAACAGATACGTTAAAGAAAACGGTCTATGAATTAAGAGATAAAAATAACTCTATTGTCGACCGTTATAAGGGTGAAATTGCATCAACTCGCGCTGAAGCTGATAGTAAGTTCTCGGCAGCAGATGAGAAAAATTCAGCTCGTTTCAAAGAGCAGCGTATTGAGTTTGGGAAAGTCGTCAATACGATGAATGAAAAGAACATGAATACAATTTCTTCTCTAAAAGAAGATTATTCAAAAGATAAATCTGAATCTATTGAACGTTCTAAAAAAGAATTCAATGATGAAAAGGTAAGTCTTAAATCAGAATTTAATCGTCAAATGGGAGTGAAGGAATCACTTTATGAAAATCGTTTGATGGAAATGGAAAAAAAGACTAATAAAATTATCGAAAATTATGAAAATCGAATTGCTCAAATTGCAAGAAAAGCAGATAAAGAAGTAGAGAAAATCAAGCTGACTGAAGAAGAAAGAAAAACAAAAGAGGCGCAAGCTCAGAAAATTGCCTCTGACCGAATGGAAAAGGCCCACAGAACAGAATTACTCCAGTTAAGAGATAAATACGAAACAATGGTGGCCCGCGATCGCATGCAGAGTGAGAAACTCGTCAATAATATCGTACAAAAGTATGAAGATCAGTTAGAGCGCGAGCGTACAGAAAGTCAAAAAGTCATGTCTATTCGTTTAAGTGAAGCGCAAGCACAGTTAGAACGTTTCTATAATAGCTCTGAAATTGAAAAAGAAAATATCCGAGCACAATCAGAAGCTAGAATTGAAAACATGAAACTTGCAATGTCGGCACAAGAACGTTCTAAAAAAGCTTAAATAGTGTTACCCTGATTAGAGACACATTATAGTGGACTAACCTAGGAAGACTATGAGACGCGCTAAAATCGTCGCAACTATCGGACCTGCTACCAGCTCTAAAGAGATGCTTACTCAGCTTATTAATGCAGGGGCAAACGTCTGTCGAATCAATATGAGCCATGGGACCTATGAAGGTCATCAAAACGTTATTAAAAATATCAGAGAAGTTTCTCGTGAAACAGGATATGAAGTCGCCATTCTAGCGGATCTCCAAGGACCAAAAATCCGCGTGGACAAATTGCCTGAGCCACTCAAACTCGAATCAGGATCAATGTGGGTCATTGGTGCAACGAAAGTAAAAGATAAATATCCTCAGTATGCAGCTAACTACATACCGACAATTTACGAAAACCTTGTGGCCGATTGTCACGATGGAGCACGCATACTTTTTGATGATGGGTTGATCATTGCTGAGGCCATTGAAAAAGATGGTGATGTTTATAAGATTAAAATCAAAATTGGCGGAACATTAAAATCGAATAAGGGAATCAATCTACCTGATTGTGAAGTTTCTGCGCCAGCATTCACTGAAAAAGATAAAGAAGACTTGATGTTCGCACTTAAAGCTCAGGTCGATGCCATTGCGCTTTCTTTTGTAAGAAAAAGAGAAGACATCACTGCAGTAAAACATCTTCTTCATTCACTAAAAGTTGATGTTCCGATTATTTCTAAAATTGAAAAACCTCAGGCCATCGATAACCTGGATGGAATCCTTGCTGTTACAGACATGATTATGGTTGCTCGTGGAGACATGGGTGTTGAAGTTGGAAATCATCTCGTTCCTGCGATTCAAAAGAAAATCATCGCTGCTTGCAATGCCCGTGGTATTCCTGTAATCACCGCCACTCAAATGCTAGAAAGTATGACTGAGAATCCAACTCCCACAAGAGCGGAAGCTTCAGATGTTGCCAATGCTATTTGGGATGGAACAGATGCAGTTATGTTATCGGGTGAAACAGCTTCTGGAAAATATCCAATTGAAACGATAAAGATGATGTCTGATATTGTGATGGAAGCAGAGAAGACCCCAAAAGAAAGACCACTTTTAAGACTTCAGGATTTATCCAGTGTAACGGCTTCGATCATGGTTGCAGCTTCGATGATCGCTGAAAAAATCAAAGCAAAAAGAATTATCTCGATAACTGAGTCAGGAACATCTTGTTTACGTATCTCTCAGTTCAGACCAATTGTCAGTGTGCTTGGGATTACAAACTCTGTACGAGTTGCTCGTAAAATGTGCCTCTACTGGGGGGTCTCTCCATTCCTGGTGACAGATCAAGAACATGAAAGCCCGGACTTCATGAAGAACGTTTTAAACGAAGTACGTGATCGTTTAAAACTTCAAAATGGGGATAAGCTTGTTCTGACTAAAGGTGATGGTAAATTCTTCGCCCAAGGAAGTGCAAACTCCGTTAAAGTTGAGATGATCAAAGATAAACCAAAAGTTAAAGGTGGATCACAAGGCCTGGAAGAGGCGAGCGATGATAAGAAAAAAATCCTGCTTGATACAACAATCTGTGGATCTTGTCAGGCGTGTGTGACTGTTTGTCCACATGACATTTGGGCCATCGACGATGAAAAAAATACTTTCATTCAAAAGGCGAATGTCAGTCAGTGTACGATGGACAATGCTTGTGTTGAAAAATGTCCTACAGGCGCTATCGAGATTATTCCTAAATCCTTCTAATGAATTGGGAAAATCTGCTTAAAGATTTTAGTATTCTCGAATTCGGTTACACCGAAGAGTCTCTGCCATTGTCTAAGCAGTATTTTGAAGATTGGATTGCTAAAGACCATCATCTTCCCCTTAACTATCTGGCCGATGAAAGAGCAGAAAAAAGAAAAGACATCAGTTCGCACTGGCCAGAGTTTCAATCAGCGATTGTTTTTCTTTTTAACTATCACAGTACTCATCAGGCGCTTAATCATCATTTTGAGACACAGTCAGAATGGAACGGATTGAAACTTGCTTCCTATACCCTGGGATTTGAAGGTTTCGATTATCATCATCAGTTAAAAAATAATCTGGAACTCATTGGCAATAAACTGCGTGAAGAATATGGACTTGAGTACAAACTTGCTTTAGATGTTCATCCGGTTTTAGATCGCGATCTTGCCTTCAAATGCGGTTTAGGTTGGTTTGGAAAAAACTCAATGCTCATCAACCGTCATGGTGGAAGCTTTACTATTATCGGATCGCTTTTACTGAATAAAAAACTTCCAATAGATACCAAGATCATAGAAACAGACCATTGTGGTCAATGCACTCGTTGTATTGAAAGTTGTCCAACAGATGCCATAGATCCTGTGAGTCGAACAATTAAGGCCCAGGACTGCATCAGTACTTTTACCATTGAACAATTTAAAATCGATTCTCCAGTTACAGAAAAAATGAATCTTACGAAAGGGACAATTTTTGGCTGTGACATTTGCCAGGATGTTTGTCCGTGGAACAAACGAGTAGATCGCTTGCATCCACTTGCTAGTTGGGCCTGGAATGAAAAACAAAAAGAGATTCTCGATTTTTTTTGCAATCGTCCTGTTGAACAACTGCATTCAGAACTTAAAGAAATGAGCGGGAAAAAGTTTGAGAAAAAATTTAAGCAGACCAGTTTCGAGCGAAGTGGAAAGCGTGGGCTTTTAAAAAACCTCACGCTTTATATCAAACAAAAGAATTAGATATTTTTTCTTAGGGCCTCAACAATATCCATTTTAGAAGCACGTAGTGCCGGAATGAAAGTCGCAATGAAAGTAGTGACTACCGCTAGAGCGCTGGCATAACAAACAGAAGAAACCAGGAAATAAATTTTAATCTGGAATGGAGTAGATGCGCCTGGCATTTCTGTCATGATCTTCACACTATCAACAATATTGATGATAGCCACTGATCCAATAATACCAGTGATGATACCGATGATGGCAATCAGTGTACTTTCGAGTAGGAATTGACCAATAATTTCTTTTCTCGATTCTCCTAAGGCGCGTAGAGTTCCGATTTCTCCCGTTCTTTCAACAACTGTCATACTTACGGTATTGAGAATTCCAAGAAACATTAATGAGAGAAGAATACATTCAATAAGTTTATTTTGGACTCCGTAAAATTTATCAACCTGGCGAAAGAGGACAGCGAGATCGCGCCATGAACGGGCCATTAAAGTTGGACTCGTTTTTTCTAAATCAGCATTTATTTTATCCACGTTAGCTTCGGCCATTTCAAGTTTCTTAAATTTTAAAACAGCGATATCAACATTCGGCGTGTCTAATAATTCTTGAGTGACAGTAAGAGGCATGTAAATGACTTGCGCATCGATTTCATCGATTCCCGCTGAGAATATGCCTGCTACAGTTAAATCCATAGCATTCATGACACCGTCTATTGTATTCGTTAAAATAGTAATACTATCGCCGGCACCGATGTTCATTTGTTTAGCAAGCAAGCGCCCAACAACCACATCGCGAGAGGCGGGATCGTTGAAAAATTGCCCCTCTAAAATGCGCATACTTTCTTTGAATTGCGGTTCACCTGTCGTATCAACACCAATGACTTTCGCTCCGACTGAAAGATCATTGTTGCTTACCAGACCGTAAAAACTCAATCTTCCGCTTAAACGTTCAATCTGCGGAAAACGCTCTTGCAATCCTGAGAGTGAATCAATAAGAAAAAGACGCTCAGTTCTTTCTTCTTTCCCTGGCGACCAATATTTTTTTGGAGCAATTTGCATATTTCCATATTGATTTTCAGCGGCGATATATTTAAGTGCGGCCAATGAATAACTCGAAAATCCTTGAAACAAAATCATGGCCGAGACTGCACCTGCAATCATCGCGATGGAAAGTAAACTGCGTAAGTGGTGACGTGTAATATTTCTAATGGCCAGTTTAAAACGAATCATCGTGAAACCTCCGCGAAGTTATCACTTAAGATAATACCGTCTGAGATTTTTATCTGACGTTTAGTTTTAGCAATTAAATCCATATCGTGTGAACACAGCATAACCGTAACCTGTAGATCCTGTTGGAGGTGAGTAAGCAGTTCAAAAACTTCTTCGGATGTTTTTGTATCTAGGTTTGCAGTTGGTTCATCTGCGAGAATGAGTGTCGGATTTTTTACAATAGCACGAGCTAGGGCCACTCTTTGTCTTTGACCACCAGAAAGCTGGGCCGGACGACGATGAGTAAAATCTTCTAGACCGACTTTTTTCAACGCTTGATAAGCTCTTTCACGACGTTCGTCTTCGTTTACATTAAGAAGCATAAGAGGATATTCAACATTTTCTAAACTGCTCAGCAAAGGAAGAAGATTGAATGACTGAAAAATATATCCAATATCCTGCGCTCGAATGAGCGACAACTCTTTATCATTGAGCGTTTTTATATCACGATTTTTGACAAGAAGAGTTCCTCTCGTTGGAGGATCAATCAATCCTGCAATATTTAAAAGCGTCGTTTTCCCGCTTCCAGATTTTCCAGACAGACCGATGAACTCACCTTTGTGAATTGAGAGTGTAATGTTTTTAAGAGCAGTAAATTCGACTCCTTCTGAATAAAAGATTTTGTGAATATCTTTAAATTGAAAAACAGTTTCTTTCTGAGAATGATTTGTCATCATCTCTCCTTATGTTTACAGTTGAAAGTAATTTTTTATTCCGAAGAAGACGTTGCTGATATTTTTTATTTTTCCAAAAGTAGAAGCGCTTTCACCCCAGTAATGTTCGGCACCGAATTTCAATTCTAAACTATCTGAGACCGGCCAGAGAAGCTGAGATTGAATTCCATGTCCTGACTCTTGGAATTGATGAGTGTAGGAAAGATCAAAAACTTTTTCTTCGCCAAAGTCATAACTTATTCTGGCGATAGCATAACTTTCTTTTTTTGCCCTAAAAGCATTGGCGGAAAGCTGATCAACCGCTGAATTGGCATAGACCAATAGTGCAGAAAAATTATTGTAGGCCGGTGTATCGAAACTTATGAGTGTATTCATTTCATCGCTTTGTTCACTTACCAATGCTGGACCCAATATAGTGCTTGCGATTGAATTGTATTTTTTATCTTGAGAGAGGACAACATCGGATCTTAAAACAAAATCGTCAAAAAGTGTTTTGGCCAATGAGACACCATAAGAATGGATGCGATCATGTCTTTCGGTAATGATTAGTTGGGAAGGAGTTGCTGAAACCAAAGCATAATATGGGTTTCTGTCATAATAGTCGTAATAGAAAAAAGCCGCGTCGATTCCTGCAATTGTTAGAGATAATTTTCCACCATATTCATGTTTATCAAACATATCAGGAGTTTTTTCACGAAAGGAAAGTACTTCAATGGATGGCAAAAGAGGTTTTGTAAATATGGAAACCGGCAGCGTTCTGGAAAAATGTGGTTCAGGTGAATAGAGTAATTGCAATGAACCGATAGGAAAAAAGAATTTAGTATTGGCCAGGAGAAGAGGATACTTCGATTCACTCGCATCAGAATAGGCCGTGATAGTTTGATCCTTAGGATTAATAAAATCGGCGTAATTAAAACCAAAAGCTTCACCCCAAGAGATTTGCTGGTAGCCTAATTGAAAAACTGCAGATTCACTTTGCCACTTAATAAAGTTTTCTCCGGGATAAACTTCATGCTGATCGTTTACTTGCAGAGAAGTTTCTGGGCCTAAATCGCTGTAAAGTGAAGACGAACTCCATCTTGCTTGATTAAGGAATGATAAGCTCTCAGAGATCACAGACAGTTGCTCGAACTGAGCGTAGTGTCTGTGACCATAATTGTTTCGTGAATCTTTAGTGTAGCGTGAAAGACGAGTAGATAATTGTCCTCTCAACTCATATTTGGGAGCTGCATAGGCAGTCGCAGAAATTAAGCTAAGAACGAGGACAGTTTTTATCAAAATTCCATCCTGTCTTTGTTAAAAAGGCTTTCATTGAATGTTTTAGGCGTGTGATTGCTGAAAACTAACGTTGAGAATTTATTTTTTTGAATATAGTCTTTGATAATCATTTTTGTCGAACGATTCATTCCCTGAACTGGTTTAAAATCAAGAAACTCAGCGCTCTTTAAAGCTTTACCTGATAGGGCATAAAAAATAGCAGCAACGGGTTGATAATCGTTTTTTTCAACAAGATATTCGATTCTACCGTATGTTACTTTTTTATTTTTCGCTTTTAACTCAAGCTTATAAAATTCCTTGTTTCCCTTTTTCTCTGTAGAGAGAAGAGTGGCATCGTAGTCCTCAGCATAATTTGTACGAGCAATATCTCCGTTGGCCACTTGACCTGTAAGCTTTTGCTCCAATGAAATGCGCAGAGGTTTTTTGATATCAGGAGTGAAAAGCCAGATGTCGTAATCCTTCATAAGAATTTTTCTACCACGCGCTCTTTCAGGTTGAGTTTGGATAGTTAATGAATTGTTAACATCTTTGAAGCTAACTTGATAAACTTCAACCTTATCATCTTGATTCGTAATTGAGACCTCAAACTGATGAGAGACATTTCCTAGCCCTCTTTTTAGATCCGCTTTGCGAACAATTTCATTCGCATCAGGCGTTTCTGAAAAAGCTTGAGAAGTAATGATTGTCGAAAGCAAAAGACTGCTGATTACCTTGAACATGTGACCACCATAGATTAAAAAAGTATTACTTCTATTGTAGTCAAAACTCACAGCTTTGCTGAGAATTTTAATGGTCAAAAAAGGCCCATACTTGTCCGGTTTACTCTGTTACTTTTTATAGCTTGTTTTGCATTTTGTAGGATCAAATGGAAGCGCCAGGAAGTGATGAAAATTTTCCCCAACTAATCCCCAACGAATTTTGAATATCTCATAGGTCGCAGATAACCCTTCTTCAGTAACCTTGGCCGTACTGAAAGAAATAGATTGCACAGGAGAATTTTGAGGGTGATGGAATTGGGCTTCGCCACCACATCTCATGAGGTCTGAATCTGATTCACGAAATTCACACTTTTCAAGAGGCCAGCTAACGAGAACTTCATAATCAAGACTCGCTAATTCTTTTTCAGCAATATTCACATAGGGGATAGTTGAACGGGTGACAATTCCCTCATAGAGAGGAAAATCGGCCGCACCCAAAGCATTTGAGTACTGAACATAGAGTCGATCATCTCTAGTGTATGCAGCAATGGCCACGCGCCCACGATTTCCACTGCAATATAGATTATATGAAAGGGCATGTGCCGATGAAATTGAAATAAAAAAAGTGATAAGAAGAATGAATCCTTTCATTTTGTCTCCCTTAATTGCGAAGTTTTTGTGCTATTTTTTTAGTATCTGCTACAACCCACAATAAGTCACCTGGTCTTAGTACAAGGGCCGGGTCCGGGTTCAATGTACGAGAACCTTCACGCTCAATTCCCACGATTAGACCTTCAATAGTCTCGCGAATGCCACAGTCGCGAATAGTTTTATTAGCAAAAATAGAGTTTGCATCCAGGGGAACACATTCCAGTCCGAAACTCGTATGTTCAACTTTTTCAATGTCTTCATCTTTTGCTTCAATTAACAATTTGGCCGCACTTAATTGAGCATCAGTGCCAATGAGATAAAATTGATCGTATGGCATGATAAGCGTTGATCGTCCTGGCGCCACTATTTTTTTTGATCCTCTTTCAATAAGAGCGACTGTCACTCCACATTTTTCTTTTAAATGCGATTCTTGAAGGGTTTTACCAACAAGTGGAGATTGTGGAGATACTGTAAATTCGCTCATGCCAGCATCCCAGGGTGCCAATACTGGTTTGGCCTTCTGTTTAGCGAGTTCTTCTCTTTCTTTAGCATTTAGATTTTCTACAAATCGTTCTTCGATAGAGCGGTAGAAAGGTTCGATCAGTTTTCTGAACATGAGAGCTATCAACAGGAGAATTAGTAACAATGTTATATAAGATGCACGCAATTCAATAAATCGGCTCACGATAAAAACGACAAGCATGACTCCAATAAAAATGCGCACGCCTGTGATCACAAAGAGCATGTTTTTAATTCTGACTGCTTTAGAGGAATCGAGTATCGAAATATTGGCAGGTGGCCCGAATATGATGGCCCAAAGAAAGGGAGCAGAGAGTGCGAATGCAACGAATCCCGCGATCAATGCCATTACTGAAGTAGAGTTCAAAGGAAATATATATTTTCCATATAAAATTCTGGAGAAGAGAGCAATGGCAACAACTACGGTAGCGTTCAATAATGTTTTGATACCATAAGATTTCCATATAAGTTGGAAGAGACTCTCTTTATTCTTTTGAGACATATTAGCTTCGTAAAAGGACAGTTGATCCTTTAGCCTTTGGGGAAGTTTTCGTTCTAAAAAAAGAAAAAAAGGTTCCGCTAAACGAATTGAATACGGGGTCGTGAAAGTTGTAATTGCACAGACTGCAACAGCAATAGGATAGAGGAAATCACTCGTCACTTTAAGCGTTAAGCCCAAAGTAGCAATGATAAAAGAAAATTCTCCAATTTGAGCTAAACTCATACCGGTCATGATTGAATTGCGAAGAGACTGTCCAGAAAGTAAGGCACCAACAGTAGTTGAAAAAATTTTTCCGAATAACGTGACAAATGTAATAATGGCCACTGCTTGCCAATTTTCTGCTAATGAAACAGGGTTGATGAGCATTCCGACGGAAACAAAGAATACTGCTGAAAAAAGATTCTTAATAGGTTCTAAAAGCACTTCAATATTTTTTCGTTCACGTGTTTCAGCAAGAATAGATCCCATAATGAAGGCACCAAGCGGAGCTGAAAATCCGACATTCGTAGCAATGATGACCATCAATAAACACAGCGCGAGTGAGACTACAATTGTCGTTTCACCTGTTAATTGTTTTCTTATTAAGTTGAGAAGCATCGGGATGACATAAATTCCAACAAGAAACCATATTGTTAAAAAGAAACAAAGTTTGAATGTCGCCGATGCAAGTGCGCCTCCCGAGAGTGTGTTGCTAACTGCTGCGGTCGTGAGAAGCACAAGAAGAAGAATCGCAATCAAATCTTCGACAATTAAAATACCAAAGACAAAATTGACAAACTTTTTACCTTTCATTCCTAGTTCATCAAAGGCACGTACAATGATCGTAGTAGAAGAGATGGAAAGGATGCCCCCCAGATAAAGGCTGTCGATATTTTTCCATCCCAGCAGCTTACCTGTTGTGAATCCAATTCCAACCATAAACGCAGCTTCGAAGAGTGCGGTGACACTGGCACTTTTTCCAACACGCGAGAGTTTTTTAAAACTAAATTCAAGACCTAGTCCAAAAAGTAAAAAGATTACTCCAATTTCTGCCCATATGTGCACAGATTGAGTGTCTTTCACACGGATGAAAAAAGGGAAATAGGGTCCTAGAAAGAATCCGGCGATCAAATAGCCAAGAACGAGTGGTTGACGTAGTTTTTTAAAAATAAGGGTTACGACGGCCGCAGTAATAAGAATGAAGCCCAGGTCTTTAATCAGAATTGGTAAATGATTCATAGATTTTTTGAATCTCGTCTTTTTTTATAGTGCTATTGCCCCTTAAAAGTTTAACTAAAAAGAGTGTAAAAAAATACTTTTAACAAAATAAAACTTATGAAAAAATGATGAGATGAAAAATGTACGTATCTGTGTGTTAAATTACCAACAGCAAAATGTAAAAAGTTTTGAAGAATGGTCCGAGACCATTATTAGTTTTATCGATGTAGCTTCAGAAAACAATTGCGATTTTATTCTTTTTCCAGAGTTTGTGACACTTCCACTTTTGAGCTTAGAAAAAAATAAATTAAATGCAGATGATTCCTTAAAAAAGTTAGCGAGCTATTCGGAAAAATTTCTGGCCATGATGAAGCATGAAGCCGTTCAGAAGAAAATCAATATTGTAGGTGGAACTCATTTGATGATTGATGAACAAGGCGATGTTAAAAATGTCTGCCATCTTTTCACCAGACAAGGGAACATTTTTAGACAAGAAAAAATTCATCCCACACCAAATGAGCAAAATTCATGGAAAGTGAAAGGTGGCGATGAAGTAAAAGTGTTCGATACAGATTGCGGTAAAATAGGAATCCAAATTTGTTACGACAGTGAGTTTCCTGAACTTTCAAGAAAACAAATTGATGAAGGAGCACAAATTCTCTTCGTTCCCTATTCCACAGACACTCGACATGGTCATTTACGAGTGAGAATTTGCTCTCAAGCGCGCACAATAGAAAATCAATGCTTCGTTGCTCTCTCTGGCAATATTGGACATTTAAAAAATGTCTATAATGCAGATATTAGTTATGCTCAAAGCTGTATCTTAACACCTTCTGATTTTTGCTTCGATCGTGATGGCATTGCGGCCGACACAGAAGCGAATTGTTCAATGGTGGCCATTGCTGATTTAGATTTAGATAAATTGAATTTTGCACGTACTAAAGGCAGTGTTCAAAACCTCAAAGATCGTCGTCATGATCTCTATCAGGTCAATTGGTCAAAAAAATAATTATTTATTGCTTCGACCTTTAATATGTTTAATGAATGATTTTACAAAATCTTCATCAGTCATTTTTTCATTAAGATCTTTTAATGATTTCGTAAGGGCCTTTGTATAAAACTCGATTTCCGCTTTTTCACTTTCAAATTTTTTGTGAACTGGAAGTCTCGTTCGCCAGAAAATATCTTTAGCAAAATGTTGAGGAAGATAACTTAAAATATCTATTGCTGAACTCGGCATCAATCCGATTGAAATGTGCATGGATTCTGCTTTTGTCTTCGCTACATGCCACCAACCTGATGGAATGTAGAGAAAATCACCTGCTTCAAGTGTGACATTAAGTTCAATGTTTGTTTTTTCTCTTTCAAATCCCATATCTTTTGGAATGTGGGCCATTACAGGATTGGGATGAATGGAATTGGGTCTAATGGTGTAGTGCTTACTACCTTTAGTCTGAATGATAAAAACTTCTTCTATATCGTAATGCCATCCGAAAGCATTGTTATTGGCGGGTGTGCAATAAAGCTGGATATCTACTGGTGTGTGAAACGAATGTGAAAAATCATCGGCCAGTGCTTTTAATTTAGTATGAGAGAGTTCGGCATATCTTAATAAAAGCGTATGACCAAGCTGATGATGCTTGATGGCCTCTGGATAACTTAGATCAACATAATCTTTGATCACTCGGCCTTCCTGCACAATTCTCAACTTTGATTTTTTAGCGGCCAGCACCTCTTCAACCACTGGCCAGGACAAAAGCGATGTCAGTTCCGAACCACCATGAGGCATTGAAAAAGGCATCTTGCAAAAATGTTTTTCAAGAAAATCTTCAAGAGGAACTTCTTTCAAAAGCTGTTTTAAAATTTTCAATGATTGACCTTGTTGTGAGCGGATTGCGTTTATTGCACTCATCATAATTCGCATGGGGCATTTTTTCTAGAGCATTGAGTGTGATTGGTGAAAAACATCCAATGAATATCGAAGGAATATTAAGAAAGGCCTAAAACAGTTGGCATAGAACTGGCAAATGCCACATCGTTTTTCAACGTTATGAGAAACGGGAGCGTCATGAAAATCCAGAGCATTAGAACGATCGCTGGTCCAAACATTTATCACAATAGACCTGTCCTTATTATGACACTTGAGCTTGAAGATCTCACAGATCGCTCAAGTGAAAGTATTCCAAATTTTACACAAAATCTCACTGCATTACTTCCTGGGCTTCATGAACATCGTTGTTCTCCGGGTTATGTTGGTGGATTTGTCGAGCGTCTTCATAAGGGAACTTATTTCGCTCACATTGTTGAACACATCGCCCTTGAACTTTCTGAACTTGTTGGCATTGGTGTGGGGTACGGAAAATCTATCTACGGTAATGCACCAGGAATTTATCAAGTCATCATTCGATATAAAAACGAAGAAGGGATGATTGAGGTATTAAAAGCGGCCGTGAAACTTGCCGATGCTATTGCACATGGTGAAACATTCGATTTAGAAGGTGCAATCATCACCATTAAAAATAAAATTAGAAAAAATGAATTGGGACCAAGCACGCAGGCGATATTAAAAGCGGCCATCATGCGGAACATCCCTTGGAAGAGGCTCAATGAATTTAATCTCGTTCAGCTTGGATATGGAAAGTATCGCAAGTTTATTCAGGCCACAACGAGTTCTCTCACTAGCGATATTGCTGTAGATATTGCTCAAAATAAAGATCTGACGAAAAACTTTTTGCGTGAAGGTGCAATCAGAGTTCCTTATGGAAAAGTTGTAAGAAGTCTCGAAGAAGCTATTGAAGCTTTTAATGAAATTGGTGAAGCTGTTGTTGTAAAACCATATGATGGCAATCACGGTCGGGGCGTTTCAATCAATCTCAAAACAAAAGAAGAAGTCGCGGCCGCATTTGAAATTGCCCATTCGCAATCGGACGCTGTTTTAGTCGAAGAATTCTTTAAAGGACTCGATTACAGAATCATCGTTGTCGGTGGCAAAATGATTGCGGCCGCTTGGCGAGAAGCTGCGCATGTAACAGGAGATGGCATTCATAATTTAGCTGAACTTGTTGCGCTAGAAAATATGAATCCGATGCGTGGAGAAGGACATGAGAAACCATTAACAAAAATTTCATTTGATCCTTCTAACGAATCGCTTCTTAAGAAAAATCAAATAAGTCTCGAGATGATTCCACTTAAAGGACAGAAAATATATCTGCGGGAAACCGCAAATCTTTCTACAGGCGGAACTGCCACAGATGTAACTGATCAAGTTCATCCTGAAGTTAAACTCCTATGCGAAAGAGCAGCTAAGATTATTGGTTTAGATATTTGTGGAATCGATCTTATTATGGAAGATATTTCTAAACCGCTTGCTGGGCAAATTGGTGGTGTCATTGAAGTGAATGCCGGGCCAGGTATTCGCATGCATCACTATCCAAATAATGGAGAAGCTCGAGATGTCGGTGGCGCTATCATTGATTTCATGTATCCTGGCCACCACAATGGACGCATTCCTATCATTTCCGTAACGGGCACAAATGGTAAAACGACTGTCACAAGATTAATCAGTCATATTGTCACGCAAACAGGGATGACCGTTGGTAGTACGACGACAGATGGTATCTACATTAACAATAAATTAGTGACTGAAGGGGATACAACCGGTCCAATATCAGCACAGAATATTCTCTTTGATCCATCCGTTGAATTCGCAGTCTTCGAAACCGCGCGTGGTGGTCTCGTTAAAAGAGGGCTTGGTTACGATTGGTCAGATGTAGGAATAATAACAAACGTGGCCGCTGACCATCTTGGACAAGATGGAATTAATTCAATTGAAGATGTCGTGAGAATTAAATCATTGGTCGTCGAGCGAGTGCGAAAAGGCGGAACTGTTATTTTGAATGCTGATTGTCCGGAGCTTGTAGCGTTGGCAAAAAATCCTCAAATGGAGCTGGATCAAAAACAAGTTATTTTTTATTCCATCAAAGAAAATTCTCCCATTATCAGTGAGCATATTGCTCAAGGGAAAACAGCTTTTTATTTAAAAGATAATCGCATTTATCAGTCCTATGAAGGCCTGGAGCGCTTTATTGTCGAGGCCCATGAAATCCCAATGACGATTCATGGTTCAGCACTTTTTAACGTAAGCAATGCGCTTGCAGGTTTAGCGGCCTGCAAAGCAGTTGGACTTCCATACACTGTTATTTTAGAAGGCATAAAAACTTTCGATCTTAACGATAACAATCCTGGACGCACAAATATTTATCAGTTCAACGATAGCTTTGTCCTTCTCGATTATGCTCATAATCCTGATGCTCTCCTTAATATTGGAGAGATGATTGCGAAATGGGATGTCTCATCTTTGACAGGAGTCATCGCTGTTCCAGGTGATCGAGCAGATGAGCTGATTAAAATGTCAGGTGTCGCTGCTGCACATGTTTTCGAAAAAATAATCATTCGTGAAGATGAAGACCTGCGTGGAAGAAAAACAGGTGAAGCAGCACAACTCATCCTTTCTGGCATCCTTAACGAAAACACGAATGTCCCATGCACTATCGTCACTGATCCAATGGAAGCCTTAGCTAAAGCACTCACAGATGCAAAAACAAATGAAGTCGTGGCCTATTTTTATGAGGATTTCCAAAAAAGTGAAAACCTTCTTTTACAGATGGGAGCGAAGAAGATTTCTCCTGCTCAACTCGCACAAAAAAATTATCGACACTATACCCGCCATTACAATGGTGAATATCAAGGGGAACAGGGATGGCATCAGCATTAATTATTCATAATGTGCAGGTCTACGAACCTCGACCAATTGGTGTCATGGATGTTCTTTGTATAAAAGGGACGGTCATAAAAATTTCTCCCGAGAGGATTGAGGCGGATCCGTTGCGGGATCTTGGATTGAAAGTTGAAGAAATAGATGGGCAGGGAAGAATTTTAACTCCCGGTTTAATTGATCCTCATGAACATATTATTGGAGGAAGTGGTGAAGAGGGTTTTGCTTCCCGCTCACCCGAAATCGGACTGAATGAAATTGTTCGTGGAGGAATCACAACTGTTGTTGGTTGTCTAGGTGTCGATACCTATACGCGAAACATGCCTTCCTTACTTGCTCAATGTAAAGTCTATAACGAAGAAGGAATAACATCCTATATCTATACCGGTGGATATAATTCACCACCAGTTACTCTCACAGGTGAAGTTTTAACAGATATGATTCTCGTTCGCGAAGTGATTGGCGCAGGAGAAATTGCAATTTCCGATATGAGAAGCTGTAAAGCTTCAAATAGAGAAATAGCTAAAATTGTTTCTCAGGCGTACAACGGCGGTATCCTCACAGGGAAAGCAGGTGTCACACATTTACATATGGGTGATGCTAATTCTTATTTTGATCCCGTCATGCAAATGCTGGAAGAATACGATTTAGATATCGAATCATTGTATCCCACGCACGTTGAAAGAAATGAAAAACTTTTAAAACAAGCAATTGAAGCGACTAAAAAAGGAATGACTGTAGACTTCGATGTCGGAGAAGATGATTTTGATATTCATTTGAAAACGTTCATCAAATACAACGGTGACATGTCAAAGCTTACAATCTCATCTGATGCTTCATTCGTTTCTCCATGTGTAGTTTATGAACAAATGAGAAAAGTCATGCGAGTTTTAAATCTTAAACTCGAACAAGTACTTCCACTCGCTACAACGAACACCGCGAGAGTTTTAAATTTAAAACCGAAAGGACACATTGGAATCGATTGTGATGCTGATTTCAACATTATTGATCCCGCAACATTAGAATTGAACTACGTCATTGCAAAAGGTGAAGTATTCATGCGGGAAAAAAGTTTATGTCATCAATCTAAATGTTTAGTTAACTCTAACCGGGTCATAGAAAGATATGGGCAAAAAAAAGTTTCAGGGCAGACTGATCATAATAGGCGGCCATGAGGATAAAGAAAACGGAAGTGAAATTCTCACCAAGGTCGCCGAAGATGTTGGAAATGGAAAACTCTGCATTGTTACAGTAGCTTCTACTGTTGGTGATGAACTCTGGGAAACATATCGACGAGTTTTCAAAGAACTTGGTGTTAAGAAATTGAGTCATCTCGATGTCGTTCATCGTCAAGAGTCTGTTGATCATAAGGCCTACAATGCTGTGAAGGATGCCACTGCTGTTTTTTTTACAGGTGGAGATCAATTAAAAATCACCAGCGAACTGGGGGGAACACTTATCCTTGATCGAATCATTGATATTTATAAAAAAGGCGGCATCATCGCTGGAACATCAGCAGGAGCATCTGTTATGGGTGAAACAATGATGGTTCAAGGTAAGTCCGATGCTTCATTTAGAATTGGCTCTTCTCTTAAAATGTCTCCTGGACTTGGACTTGCTTCCAATATGCTTATCGACCAGCACTTCGCTGAGCGAGGACGCATTGGTCGTCTGTTAGGAGCAACAGCACACAATCCAAAATATTTGGGAATTGGAATTGATGAAGATACGGCAATAGTCCTGGAAGATAGAGTAGGTTTCAATGTGATGGGGTCAGGGGCCGTTTATGTTCTTGATGCTCATGAGGCCAATGGATGTAATATTTCAGAGGCAGATGAAGATGCAACACTTTCGATTTTTAACGTTAAATTGCATCTGCTGGTTAAAGGTGATCAATACGATATCCTTCATCGAAAACCAATAAAAGGAAATGAAGGCCATCATTAGAACATCGGTTTTTGTTCGCACTTATGATAAGTGTTGAAACGTTCGCGTTCACCCGGTGTCGCTGAAACCAAAAACTCGCGAAGCATTTTTCCTTCCTGCATTTGACGAAGGTGATAATCAAACTTGCTCATCATTTCCGAATGACGAAGAGACATCATTTGCCACTCTTCTTCTACTTCAGGATACTTTTCGCGAGGATAAAGTTTTTTCTTTTCAATAAATTCTGCTTTTTCTTTTGCAACTTGTGCAAGCATTGAATTTAAATCTTTTTGATGAGTACGCAGCCAATTGCGTGAAGCTTCAGTATATTCTTTATAGGGTGAAGGTAACAGTTCAGATGATTCTTCCATAAGCGCCTGGTAGACAGGGGCAAGACCATTCAAAAATTTTCCAAAAGGATCAGAGAGTTTTGTCTGACAACTAGGAGCGAGTTGCACCTGAATAGTCTGGGTAATCTCTTCTTTAGTAGTGGATAAAAATTTTTCTAAGGCATCTTTATCTTTCCAGTTGATGATTGCAATTCTTTGCTCAAGATCAGAATGAGCAAGCGGTATCGGCAATTTCTTTTTTTGAAGAACACGATAGACGAATGTCATCGACGTAGTCATTCCTGGCGCTCTTTTCAGATTTCCCAGATCACCTTTGCGTCCATTTAGATGAAAATCCGTTAAACTTGGAGCTCTACCATTTTTTTTCTTGAATGCATTCGCATAATCCAGTCCTAAAACTCCGTAAGGACCGCGCACGCTTCCATTGGGAAGTCTCTCCAATTCGTGGAGGTTCATCGACATTAGCTCCGGCATAGTAGATGAACTCGAACAAACATCAAAATGATCTTCCATTTTATTGGCGAGAAGAGCATCGTTCATTCCAGGATAACAAGTGTTCACATGAAATGTGAGATGTGATCCTTTGGGAATTGTATTTTTTAAATTGGTAAAAAAATCATGATAGGAAATGAATTGTCCCATTCCCGTTGTGAGCCAAGATCCATTAATGTTGCGCATGTCAGGTGGGGCGCCATGATCTGTTAAGGCAAAATGAAATTTAGTACCTGGTTTATATTTTTTTAATTTGGCGAGATGTTTTTTGAAATCTTCAGGAGAGTCATTCGATGTCGCGATGATATCGCATCCTGTTTTTCTGGCCTGCTCTTTTACACCTGCATCCACACTAATAGAAATATCGGTGACGATCTTTGGAAGCAATGTCATCCAGTCTTTAGCTCCACCCATGACAAAAAATACACAGTCGTCTTTAGCAAATGACATTGTGGAAAAAACGCACAAACTCACAAAAAATATTTTTTTATTCATCTGCTTTGCACGCCTCTAGTTTACTGTCGGGATGGGTGTTGTCGGCACGAGAAGAAAGTATTGAAGTCTCTTCCCACGGTTCAAGCATCTTAATTTTTTTTACAAGTTCACCTTTGCAGGTGAGATGGCAGTCAGCGAGTATTTTAAAGCATAGTGAATATTTAACTAGATGTTGGAATTCATTTTTGTCGACATTAAAAAAAATGACTTCTTCGTTTGCAGAACCTTCGTTTACTTTGAACAATGATTTTCCTTCATGAACAATCCATCTTCCGTCTGCTCTGTAGTATCTCCCTGATTTAAAGGAAGGCATAAAGGCGGCCAGAGCGCACGTCGTGAAAAGAATGAAGAGGGTGGCCACTTTAACCATGATCCCTTTTCGGAATGTTTACTTACAGAATTGAGGTGATTTTCGCTCAAAGCTCTTCTCGCATTGAGAGATCCACTGGCCATTTACATAGTGGGCATAACCATAAAACCAGACAATATTCTGGGTTTCAGGTCTTATTTCAACTTCATTGGCGTAAACTTCTGGGATCAGGCCATCGATTTCAAAGCACCATCCATAGGCCATCATTTCGGTATCACTAATCACTTCCATCGCGTCTAGGCCATTAGGTGAATTAAAAACTCGGCTAAGGCCTAAAATGCTCCCCTCAAAAGGAATCCCTTTAGATTGCAGGAGTTCGATCGTTTCACCACCAACATGGAGGCCAGGACCATATGTTCTTTGGACTGCGAGAAGAGGGACGTCCGAGCAAGGGCCAATAAAGGACATTTCATAGGCCTCTACGTTTAATGTTAAAGCTGTGAAAATTAATGCGAGGATCGATTTCATCGTTGACCACCAGGAAAAAAAGGCAAAAAAAAACCTCGTGGGTTAAACGAGGTTTTTAAAGTACCAAGATGGTGCCCAGGGACGGAATCGAACCGCCGACACAGGGATTTTCAGTCCCTTGCTCTACCGACTGAGCTACCTGGGCAAGACCATTTTTTGGAATCTAAAAATTAATGGATTGCACTTTCTTCGTCAATTATTTTCTCATTTTTTTTACACTGTAATGTTTTCAACACTCACCCCTAAACATAGGACTGTGATATTTTCTCAAAACTTTAACGCCTTTCGCAGATTAAGGGAGAAACCACATGAAAACAACAATCGCTGCCGTCCTTATGACTTTGTCATTTTCTGTTTTAGCTAGTGAAACAAAAATCGAAATTCCAAAGGCCCTTAAAGAAAGACATGCTCTTGCTTGTCCGGAAGTCACCACTGAAAGAGGTGAGTGGATGCAGAATTCAGTTTATGATCTGCCCTCAATGGTCGGTGTGAAGTCAGTGAACAAACTCTATGTGCTTGGTTGTGAAATGTATGCCTACAATTCATTGGAGCGCGCTTATATCGTAAACACATATGGCGATATTACTGATGTGGCCGTCGTGGAAGTTGATTCAGCTGGAAACTTTGGTGCTACAACAAACCTCATGGGTGCGGGGTACGATCCTGAAACTCAAACTTTGGGAACTTTTAGCAAAGGAAGAGGAATCGGCGATTGTGGAGCATCGGCCACATACAGCTACAATGCAGACACTGAACGATTTGTTTTAGTAGAGCAACGTTTGAAACTCGAGTGCGATATGGACGTTGAAGCTGAATGGCCAGTCGTCTTTCCCAAAAAATAATTTTTGAATAAACGCGAGGGGGGACAATGGTCCCCCTTTTTGTTATTGTCTACGTATGAAAATCATCAAAGAAACTATCCCATATCAAAATCAGCAAACGAATATTTTTTATTTTCTTCCAGATCCTTCAGAAGAAATAAAACCCACATGGGCCATTTTCACTCATGGCTATACCGCAGATAAAAGTTCCATTCTCAATTGGCCCATTCGATTAGCGGAAGTGGGAGTTGCATGTGCGCTTTTTGATTTGCCTGGTCACTACTTGGGAAATTTTTCTGAAGTTGAAGACTTCGAAACATTCAAGAGTCACGGACACGAATTGTTTTATACCGCTTTTAAAGGTCTAGATGGGCATTTTAAGAGTGAATTCCCCTTAAATGAACACCAGACACTAGCTGGAGAGCTGAAAGTGGTTTTAGGTGGTCATTCGCTGGGAAGTCTTCTTGCTTTAAAAGCACTCGAACTGCCGTCCTTCGCGCCTTTTGAAAAGGTGGCAGTTTGTGTAGGGCTTGGAAAAGCACCTAAAGATGTTGTTCATCTTTTTGATACACCATTTTACAAAAGTACATTGAAAGTGCGTGAGCAATTAGTTTCACCCGCCTTAAAACCAGACAATGTTTTTCCATGGATTAAGTCAGCAAAAGAAAATCTCACACTCACTAATCAAAATATCCATCTCATTACAGGGATTGATGACCTCGTCGTGGGTGATGACGGAATGGAAAGACTCGCAGAGGATTTAATCGCCAAGGGAAACAAGGTTACGATGGAAAAACCATCTAAGCTTCCTCATCATGAACCGCAGATGGCCGCGGCCCACGTTAAAAAATTTCTTAAGAAAGTAAATTGGCTCTAAGAATAAAAAGGCCGGAAGAACCGGCCTTTATTTTTAACTATTACTTTTTTAACCAAACTTTAGAATCACAGAACTCAACATCACCATCAAACACGTTTGAAAGTTTTTCGTATTTGATTTGTCCTTTCACTTCTGTGCGGTTGTAAACTTCATAATATCCGTTTCCACCACCAACTCCGATGTTCCAACGGTAAAGGTCGAGACCCTTAATTGTTTTGTGTGAGATTTTTTCTAGAGTAAAGTCATCAACGTTGTGGAAGAATTCAGCAACGCCATCACCTGAATCTTGTGCAGTTGCCGCTAAAAGTTCTTTTTCAACATGCTTAAGCTTTTCCATTGTTCCAGCAACTGGACCTTTGTATTCCGGCTCATAAGATTCAACGATCTCTTTAGTGACTTTAAAAAGTTTTCCTTCATAATCCTGGTGAACAGAACACCCACCGATGTATTCATTCGATCCATCTTCTAATTCACGATAAGACTCATCGTAAGTTTCTGTGCGAGACATATCTTTAGAGAAAGCATTCGTTGAAAGAAGTAGAGCAAGAGTGATTAAAGTTGATTTCATATGGCCTCCATTAAGTTTTTGAGATGGAGGCTTTATAATTGAATAGCAGATTCAAGTCTTGAATAAAAATTAGATCATTACTATTTTATAGGAATGCGATGAAGGCTAGTGGCCTTCAAAGTGGCAAAGGGAGAAAACTTTGTGTCCAAGATCCTGGATTTTCTTAGCACCACCAAGTTCCGGGAGGTCTACGACAAACGCACACTCCACAACTTTTCCACCTACTTTTTCGATAAGAGTGATAGCTCCGATGGCCGTTCCGCCTGTAGCGATGAGGTCGTCGATGAGAAGAATGTTTGCCCCTTTATGGATGGCATCTTCATGGATTTCAATGGTGTCTGAACCATATTCAAGATCGTAACTTTGGGTGATTGTTTTTCCTGGAAGCTTTCCTTTCTTACGAACAGGAATAAATCCTTTTCCAAGAGCGAAAGCGAGGGCCGAACCGAGAATGAAGCCTCGAGCTTCAATTCCGGCTATGTAGTCAATGTTTGCATTTTTGTATTTGTTAACGAGAAGATTGATGGTTGTTTTAAAACCTTCAGGATCTTTTAGGAGAGTGGTGATATCACGAAACATAATTCCTTCTTTAGGATAGTGAGGAATTGTTCTGATTAGTTTCGTGATATCACTCATAAGTCACTCCATTATTTTTTTAAAGCTAAATTTACAGTTAATTCAACCTCATCATTGATCATTTTGTCACCTAAACCTTGGAAAAATTTTCCAGATCCGTACTTAATATCGTATTTTGTACGATCAAATGTAAGTTTAGCTGTTGCAGATTCTTTTGTTGCTGTTGCTTCGAAAGTAGCTGGGGCTGTTTTTCCTTTGATTGTAAGGTCACCAGTTACTTTGTAAGTGTTGTCTTTAATTTTATCCGCTTTTTTGATTACGAACTTTGCTGTTTTGAATTTATCTGTAGCAAAGAAATCATCACTCTTCATGTGACCAACAAATTTATCGTTATATTCTTTGTCTGTTAGGTCAGTGTTGTTGATTGTCGTCATATCAGCTTCGAATTCTCCGCCTTTAAGAGCGCCATTTTCGAAGTTCAAGTGACCTTTAGAAACTTTAACTTCTCCCGTGTGAGAACCAGTTACTTTTTTACCAACATAAACGATTTTTGATCCTGCTGGATCCACTTCTACTTTTTCAGCTTTAGCAAAAGCGTTGAATGATACGGCCATAGCTCCGGCCAAAACTAAATTCTTGAACATAAGTACTCCTTCTAGTTGTTTTTAAGAAAAATACGAGATTGTCAAAAATGTTAACTTAGGTTTGTATAAAAACAAATTATAATTTATCTATTGATACGATAAGTTAATCTAATCATCTATTAGACACAAAAAGGTAAGTTTCGGAGGTTATAGTGACGTTGGAGCAAATTATTACCATAGAGGCGATTGTCACACAGGGCAGCTTTAAAGCGGCGGCCGATTACCTCCATAAAAGTCAGCCTTCAATTAGTATGGCGATTAAAAAGCTCGAAGAAGAGTATCAACTCACTCTTTTTTCCCGCGACGAATATCGGCCTAGTCTTACAGCAGAAGGAAAAATCTTCTACGAGAAGTCCAAAGGGCTTTTGAAAGAATATCGTGAACTGATCGCACTCGCCGAACAAATGAACCAGGGAGTGGAAGTAGAACTGAGAATTAGTATCGATGCGATCAGCCCTGTTTCACTCATTCTAAAATTTTTAAAAGATTTCTTCGCCAATCATCCGAAGACAAAATTGCAGTTATGTTTTGAAGTTTTACATGGAACGGTCGAGCGACTTATTGATGGTGAAGTTGATATGGCCATTACCCCAATGTATGGGCCAGCAGAAAATTTTAAAAGTATGAAACTTACCAAAGTAAAACTTGTTCCTGTCATCAGCACGCAACTTGTGAAAGGTGTAAAAATCACTGATGATTTTTTAAGAACTCAAAATCAAATTATTCTTGCTGATTCTTCGAGGCACACTCCTAAAATGTCCAGCGGCATTCTGGAAGGAGGAAAAAATCTTACGATTACCGAGATGACTTTTAAAAAAGAATTAATCGTGCAGGGACTCGGGTGGGGAGGACTTCCCTATGACATGATTAAAACTGAACTGCAGAGTAAGAAATTAACCATTGTGAAAACACCATCAGTAAAAGAGCGTGAGATGGACATTTTTATCATTCGTAATCCCCAAAAACCGATGGGTCCAGTGATGAAAGAATTGTGGAAAAGTTTGGATGAAAGTGAAATTTAATTGGGATTTTTCTAAGGCTACGAAGTGAGAGAAAAAATCGACGTTTCAAAATCCGTTTTTAGACGTCGACCACTTCGTGTAATCTCGTGTGTCTCTATGAAGAAATTCTAGGGGGCATCAGGACTTTTTTATACTTCTTTTTTCTTACAATTCATTACTATTTTCTGACATTCGTAAGGTCCGATGAGACCTTTTTTTACAAGTGTGCGTAACTGTTCAGGCCTCTAAAAAAAGGGTGATTAGTCTAAGGTTTTCTTCAACTACTTTTCGTAGACGTTTTCGCCTTTTAAAGCGCGATTGATAAACTCAGAATATTTAGCAAGGAGGGGAGATTGTTCTCTTTTTAATTTTTCGATGTGATCACGAATCGCCACAATACTTTTTTCAACATCTTTAAGCATGAAAGACTTCACGAGTTTTGCCATTGCTGATTTCGGAACAATGTATGATCGATAACGAAAAAGTGTTTTTCCTTCGAAGGGAATGAATGTAGCTGCACCTTTCACTGTTTCAGTAGAGGTTGATTCAACTTTATACCACTCGAGTTCATAAATATCTTTTTTAGCTTTCACTACTGATCCATGCACATACTTTGCGTTGGAGAAGGGGAAAGGAACATGCATTTCATACTCAGTGTGAACCTCCACTGGGCTGATGTGTTTGATTGGTTTTGAAACGAGAATATTGGGCACATAATTTTTTTGGTAATCGAGAGCGCTGAAGAGTCCCATACTCTCAAGCGGAGAAGCTTCCACAAAGGCGTAAAAAGTGATTTCCGGCCATGGTGAGCCTGGAACATCCTTAGTTTTTAAAACAAGTTTACGCTCTTTAAGCATCGTTATTTCTGAGGAACTAAGTTCTGGAAGAAAGTTATCCTGAGCTCTCAATGAAAAACAGATGAAAAAGATGAGGAGGATCACTGGTTTTAAAGGGTTAATCTGCATGGTTTTCGCTTTGTTAAATTGTCAGAATTTAAACTTTATTATATTAAGAACTTCATCAAATCCACTTGAAAATGAAATAAGGTGACCCATGAAAAGGCATACCGGCGAATCCATCAGAATCTTTAAAAATCCGATTCTCGAATCATTCACACATGTGCATCCGATTATTCCCCTGCTGCTTTGGTCTCCAGTAGTCGTTTGGTTTTTTTATCGTGCTTTCACAGTGCAAGCTCTGTCGGTGAACGAAGTTCTCTTGAGCGCACTTTTTGGATTAGTTCTTTGGACATTCACTGAATATACTTTGCATCGATTTGTGTTTCACTGGAACGCAAAGAGTGCTGCTGGAAAATACTTTGTTTTCCTTTTTCATGGTTTGCACCACGATGATCCTCAAGACCCAACAAGACTTGTCATGCCTCCAGTGCCTGCGATTTTAATCGTTGCTCTTCTCTGGTCGCTGTTTTCTCTCATTTTCCCTCTAAGATATCTCGATAGCATCATGGGAGCATTTTTGGTCGGGTACCTTTGTTACGACTACATTCACTATGCCACTCACCATTTCGCCATGACATCGAAAGTTGGAAAGTATCTTCGCAAGTATCATTTGCAGCACCACTATTCTGGTGAAATGAGCAAATACGGTGTTAGTTCACCACTCTGGGATTATATTTTTAAAACGGTCACAGGACCTAAGGATCATCACTAGTATGCAACGATTGCTCGTTCTTCTTCTTTGTTCATTTTTCTTTTCGAAAACTTTTGCTGGAGAATTAACAGCGGCCAAATATTGGGAAGGTTTTCAAGACGGATTCTCATATTTAGGAAAAGGGGCGGTTGAGCAGTTCAAAGAAAAAAACAACCTCTACGTTGCTGCTGCTGCCATTCCAAGTTTATGGTGGTCGTTTGAAGAAGATAAACGCATTACTGCAAATGCCCGTACAAAAAAAATTCCCAAATACATGCAGATCTCCAGTGATATTTCACCGGCCCTTGGTTTTCCCGTCATTCCCATTGCTTTTTTCTCTTATGGTGTGAAAACAGACGATGATAAGGCCGTGCAATTTGCCAAAGAATATTTCGGGGCCATGTATCTAGCGTTCATTGAATCAGCGGCGCTCAGCTACATTCAAATTCATGAAAGACCCAATACCGCTAATCTCTCTAAGTGGGAAACAGATTTCAGAGGAGATTCTTCATTTCCTTCTGGGCATGTGATTCCTTATGCCGTTTTAGCGCTTAAGACACTTCAATTTTACGGACCTGTTCCAGCAATCATTCCCTCGGCGATATTTTTAGCGACATCGATTCAACGAGTGCGCGATGAAAAACATTATCTCTCAGATGTTGTCGGTGGATTTTTCTTATCGGTATTTGCATCCGAAGGTGTTCGTAAAGTGGGGAACTATCAAAACAATCATCCGCTTTACAAAAAACTCTTTGAACATGAAGCTGCTGCTGGTGTGACGTCTTATAATGGAGTTGTAGGACCGCGACTGACCTGGACTTATTAAATCCAATTTCTCTTTCGGTAATCTTCTAGAGTAACAGCGATCGTTTTTTCGAGACCAAACTCGTAGTTCTGGCCAAGTTCTGCTGTCGCTTTATCTCCAGCACATGTCCAATTGGTCGCCGCTAATTCAAAAACTTTATCCGGAGTTAACCTTAGCTGGTGAGGAAAAACTTTGTAGATAAAATTTAAAACCTGAGCGAGTGCTTTAATCAAAAAGAGCGGCATAGGAAGATGGTAGATAAAGGGAACGCCTAATTGCTTTTTGATTTCGAGAATAAGTTCACTGAAAGAAACAGTTTGTGGATGGGCGCTGTAGAACATCCCATCTTTTTTTTGTTCCAGGATTCTAACGATGGTATCGATTAAATCAAACACACACACGAAACTATACATTTTCATGAGTGAGCCTCTTCCTGGGAGAAGAATCGCTTTTCCTTTCACCATTTTAAAAATATCGAGAACGGCAGAGTCGCGAGGCCCGATGATCATGGGAGGACGAATAATGGAAATCTTCCATTCCGCTGGCGCACTTTCTTTTAAATGTTCTTCAGCTTTTTTCTTGGAACGTCCATAGATACTCACTGGAGCATCAAGATCATCTTCATTTCTTTTCATTGGACCCATGCTCGGACCTGCAGCCGCCAGCGAGGAAATTAAAATGAAATGGAGTGAATTGTATTTTGCTTTCAGAGCATCAGTCAGCTTGAGTGTCCCAACTGCATTTGTGTGAAAGAAGTGGTCTGTATTGTAAGAGTGAACAATGCCCGCAGTATGTACGACTGAATCTAAGTCTGCAGGCAGGAGAGTAATCCAAGAAAATTCCTGATCAAGATCCCCTTGAACCACTGTAAGTTTTGGATGAGCAGCTACATCTGAAAACTTTGAAGGTGTTCTTACAAGAGCAAAAACCTCATGACCATCATTTAAAAGTTGTTTGCAAAGATGAGTGCCAACAAAACCTGAAGCTCCCGTGATGAGAACTTTCATACAATCGCCTTTTGATAAAGACGATAACGCTTATAAGCTTCTCCACTCATGCGAATGAGTGGTTTATTCATTTCAAGATTGTTTTCAAGAATCCAGCTCATCTCGATATTTTTGATACGAGGATTTTGTTGAATGGCGATGTGGTTATGTTTATACAGAAGAGTTTCAAGACCCATTTTGCGATATTCTTTTTTGATCCCCATCGTGATGACTCGCGCACGGTTGATGCGTTTTTTTGCCGTAAGCAGTTTGTAAATCGCCGTGAGACCAAGCTCTCCCGAGGGAATTTGGCGGAACACTTGATTGAGATCAGGAAGTGTTAAAATGAATCCTGCTTCCACACCGTCAACAAGCGCGAAGTGAACAAGATTTGGATCAACGATTGATTTTAGATCTTTCGCCGTATGATAGAACTCATCTTTCGTCATGGGAACAAAGCCCCAATTAGCTTCCCAGGCACTATTGTAAATAGCGAACATGATATCAAGTTCTTTCGTCCAGTTTTTAAGATTGAGCGTACGATAAGAAACTTTAGATTTTTTTTCCGTACGATCTGCGATGTCCATAATGATCTTCGGCATAGAAAAATCAGCAGGTACATTGTAGGCCAGCAGATCCATTGCTTTTGAAAATCCATTGACGGCCATGTGATTTTCATAGAACGCAGGATTGTACGTCATCATCACTTGAGGAGCATCGTCGAAACGATCGACAAGTAAACCACACTCATAGTTTGTACCCGGATTCATCGGGCCTTCCATCGTATCGAGACCTTCAGCGCGAAGTGAGTCTTCGGCCGTTGTTAAAAGTAACTTTGCGACTTCTTTATCATCGATGGATTCATAGAATCCAAAAAAACCTTTTTTGACGTTGTGGTATTTATTGTAAGCGTGGTTGTTGATGGCCATGATTCGGCCGATATCATTTCCATCTCGGGAAACGATCCATGCTTTTGTCGTTGCTGTTTGATAGAACGGATGCTTTTTCTTATTAAGCAGATCACGCACGGCTATTTTCAGCGGTGGGATCCAATGAGTATCACCAGCGTAAATCTTCCAGGGAAGATTTACGAAGGCGTTGATGTCTTTTTTGTTATTGAAATCGATTTCGCGAATGCGGATTTGTGCAGTCATATTTTTTAGTGAAGTGAGCTAGGGATCTCGAACACTTTTTTTGCTTCAGCAAAAACTTCGAGAACGCGAGCAAGGTCTTCTTTATTGTGTGAGGCCATGTAACTTGTTCTGATCAAAGCTTCACCTTTAGGTACTGCTGGTGGAAGAACAGGTGTACAGAACACTCCGTGCATCTCAAGGAACTTTGTCATCTTGAGTGCCTTAATATCATCGCCAATGAAGATTGGGATGATTGGTGTATTAGATCCATATGTATAGAAACCAAGTTCTTTAAATCCTTCTTTCATCATCGCTACGTTTGACCAAA
>CAMLKK010000002.1 GCA_946480715.1 uncultured Bacteriovorax sp.
ACACTAAACGCCAAGAGTATGTTTCACAACCTGGTGCTTGTATCAACTGTCACGCATCTACTTATGTTCCGATGATGAAAGCTGGAAATGGCGATCTTATGGCCGGCTTCCACGCCTTGAATAAACTTCCTTACAAAGAAGCTCGCGGGCACGTAAAACACCCAGTGAGCTGTATAGATTGTCACACGCCGGATACAATGCAACTTCGTGTAACAAAACCTGCGTTCATGATCGGTATCGCTGAATACAAGAAGTCACAAGGTGTTCAACATTATGATGTTAATAAACAAGCAACTGCTCAAGAGATGAGAACATTCGTCTGTGCTCAGTGCCACGTTGAATACTACTTCAAAGGAAAAGAGAAGACGCTTACTTTCCCTTGGTCGAAAGGTATTAAAGCTGATCAGATCCTAAGCTACTACCAGGAAAATGGTCACAAAGATTGGGTACATGCTGAAACACAAGCTCCAGTTCTAAAGGCACAACACCCTGAGTTCGAATTGTTCTCGCAAGGAACGCACGCGAAAGCAGGCGTTTCATGTACAGACTGTCACATGCCTTATGAACGCGTTGGTGCGATGAAAATTACGAATCACCATGTTCGCTCACCAATGTTGAACGTGAATAAATCATGTCAAACTTGTCACCATGTTCCTGAAGATGAATTGAAAGACAGAGTACAAACGATTCAAGAACGTCACTTAGAAATGCGTAAAAAAGCGATGGATGCTTTAATGGTTTTCATGGACAACATAAAAATTGCTCAGAAAAATAACATGGCAAAAGACCGCTTAGATAAAGCGCTTAACTATCAAAGAGAAGCGCAGTTCCTCATTGACTTTATTGAAGCGGAAAACTCATATGGATTCCATGCTCCACAAGAAGCGGCCCGCTTGATTGTTCAGGCCATGGATCGTATCCGTGAAGGGGAAATTGTACTGAGAAAATAAGTTCTAAAGTAATTTCAAAACCCACGCCTGAATCATGGGAACACCTAAATGTTTTTCCCATTTCGGATTCAGGCGTGTGAGTTTTTCACTGCCACAAAATGTCTCGCACTCCACAACTCTGAATTTATTCGCGGCCTTTCTAATTTGCTCTTCTGAGTGAGAGTGGCCTTGCAAGTGAACTTCATCACCATCGGATGTTTTAAAATGTGCCAAAATACCCCGTGAAGACCGATAGGGATGAATGTCTGAAAAGACCAGCTCTCCACCAGGATTCAAAAGACTTGCTGCTTTATCAAAAAACTTTTGTAAGTCGGAGATGTGCTCCAGCACCAGGGCCATAATGATTGCATCAAACTTTTGATGAAACTCAGTAGTGAGAAAATCACCTTCTATGAAAGTGACATTCTCTTTTATTTTTTCTTTAGCAACGGCGAGCATGCCGGGAGAGAGATCCAGAGCGGTGACCTGATTTTGTTGGGCCACTAATCTGACTGTATGTCTTCCAGTTCCACATCCTATTTCCAAAACATTTTTATGTTTTAAATGAAAATAGAGTTCTGGAAAATGAAGATCATCAATCGCTACCGTTGGATTGGGATACGAATCGTAGAATTGAGACCAGGTGTTGTAAGCTTGTTTATTTTGTTCAGACATAAAAACTCCATTTCGATTAACCTTGATCGATAGGAGCATGAATTTGTGAACTCACTATGAGGACGCAGCGCCACTGCACTCATATCTTACAACACCTGGTAATTTTTTTCAATGCAGTTATTTAATCCACGATTTCTTATAGTCTTGGGCATACGTTTCGATTGATCGAGGTTTCACACCAGTGATCAACGCCACGTTATCAGTTGTTCTCTCCGCATATCCAAGTTTGAAATAATCAAGAATCACAATTAAAAACTTAGCGTAGTTTTCCGGAACGCCAGCACCGCGAAGACCATCATACATTTCTTCTGGGGAAATTTCTTGATAGCCGATACTGCGACCAGAAACACTCGACAGAATTTTTGCAACTTCATCATGATCGAGAGCACGGGGACCTGTAAGATCAAAATCCTGATTATTGAATTTATCAGTCTTTAATAAGGTGAAGGCCGTAAGAGCAATATCACGAGCATCTATAAAACTCCCTTTTGCTTTTCCTACGGGTAAAAAAATCTTGTTTTGAGAATTGATTCCTTGAATCCAAAACGTATTAAAGTTTTGCATGAACCAATTAGGACGAATGATATTATAAGTAAGTCCTGATTTTTCTAAGGCAATCTCTGTCTTTCTAAATGGTGAGTTTTCGTCTGCATTTGCACCCATCGCTGTCATGAGCACAACTTTTTTGAGACCTCTTTTTTTTGCTTCATCGATAAGCGGGATAAGAAGCTCATCTTGATTAGTGAATCCTGGAGGAGACATTAAATAAAGCTTGCTCACATCTTTAAAGGCGTTTTCAAAACCCTCTTTAGTTTGTACGTTGAAATGAACTTGACCCGGCCCTGCTTCTTTTTTTGAGGTTGCGGCCAACACTTGTTCACCGCTGTTGTTTAAAAGTTTTACAAGTTCCGTTCCGACTGTACCATTTGCTCCTATTACTAATATTTTACTCATTTTGGTTTCTCCTGTTAATGCCAGTTTAAACCTATCAATTGATACTTTGAATGCATATAAGTCCACTTTACATGTCTTAAAGTCTAAGATAATATACTCATATGGATATATTAGCCGACGTCCTCCAACAGGCCGGTTTAAAAAGCCGACTTCTTAATCACACAACATTTGCAAAAGGTGAGAGTCACCATTTTCCGTGCGATAAGAGCATGGGACTGCATCTTATTCTTTCAGGTGAAGCCACGATCATTACTAAAGGCTCTAAAGAAGTTTTGAAACTGCAGAAAGGCGATCTTGCTTTCATGGCACGCGCTCGCTCGCACGAACTTAAAACTTCTACCGGTGTCACTCTGGTCAGTGGTGTCTATCAACTTTGGAATGATCCAGTTCATCCGATGCTTTCAAATATACCGGAATGGTTTATCGTTAAAACGGATGAAGCTGAAGAAGTTCATCAATATCAATCAGTCATTCATTTGTTAGGAGGTGAAGTACGTAGTCCGAAAATAGGATCGGAGAGCATTACACATTCTTTATTGGATATTTTATTTTCATATACTTTTAGAAAAATCATCATGACGATGGATTCGACACTTTCGAACTGGGCCTATGCGCTTAATGATCAAGGAGTTCGTAAATCATTAGAGCTAATGCATGCAGATCCTGCCCGCGATTGGACGCTCGAAGAGCTGGCGCGTGAATCAGGACTGTCCCGCGCGGGGCTTGCTAAAAAATTTAAGATGTCCCTTGGAGATACACCTCTTCATTATCTGGCCGTTCTACGAATTCAAAAAGCGATGAATCTTCTCTCTACAACTTCTGACAATATTGATGTCGTCGCTACAAATGTGGGTTATACTGATGGCTTCTCGTTTTCAAAATCATTTAAAAAAATAGCGGGTCTATCTCCACGTGATTTTAGAAAACAAGATCAAACTAAGCAGGGGATGAGATTATAAAATTTTTATTATTGATAACTTTAGTGATTGTGGCCTCGTGTGGAACTCAAAATCCAATAACAGAAATAATTAACGAACCAAAAGGTCCTACATTTGATCCTCAAGTAAATTGCACTAAGCGTGGATTAGATTTTCTCAACAAGGATAAAAAGACCCCAGACAAACCAGTGCAAATTGCGATGATCAAAAAATCATCAGCACCTATTGTATATAATGCAGTTAAAAAGTGTGTGGATACCCTCAGTCCGGAAATCAAAGCCCCTTATCAAATTTGCACGATCATCAGCAGTGATAAAAAAGGCAAAGCGACTTTTATCGACGTTGATGATAATAATAACAAACTGCCTGAGCCTCTAAAAAAATGTATTGAAGGTCAGCTCAAGAAAGCAAGTTTCAAAGAAATTCACTCCATCACCTTTGGACAGCCAATGACGATTCTACCGTCAGGTGAAATTTACTAACACGTTTTACTGTGTGGGCTTGTTTGACACTTTTCCAGAGGAGCTCGTCCTTGCTCAAGCTCTAGCGTGTCAGAAGAAGCAGGATTTCTAGTATTCGCTGGACGTTCCGTTGAATTTTGAGAACATCCCACTAAAATTAAACCAATCAAAAATAGTTTTTTCATAGGTTCCTCCTATGAAAAAGAATTCAAGATTTATGCCTGCGCTGCTTTTTCCAGAGTAGAGATGTCGAATTTTTTCATCTGCAGCATAGCACCCATAGCTGCTTCTTTGTTTTTACCTGACATTAATTTTTCGACTCCTTCAGGGACGATCTGCCATGAGAGTCCAAACTTATCTTTAAGCCATCCACATTGAGACTCCTCACCACCATTTTTTGTCATCTCATTCCAGTAGTGATCAATTTCGGCCTGATCTTTACAGGGAACAGTGATCGAGAAGGCTTCACTAAATTTCGAATTATGTTCGCCCGGACCTTCCATCAAGACGAACGTTTTTCCAAATAGCTTGAAGGAAGCATACATGACAGTATTATCCTGAGGATTGTGAAACATATTTTCGATTGATGAGCTTGGGAAAAGCCCGGTGTAGTACTTGATGGCCGCTTCTCCTTTTCCATACATCTTATCGGTGAAAAGCATGGCCGGAAAAATTCCTTCGTTTCCTTCTGGATCCAACATGAGCTGCCATTCAATGCCAAAACGATCTTTTACCCAACCGTATTTTGGGGACCAATCGTAGGATTTTAATGGCATTCTCACTTCACCTTGAGGTAGAAGAGCATTCCAAATTTTATCTAACTCGGATTCACTTTTTAATGAAACAAAATTTGAATAAGATTGTGAATGAGTGAAGGTTGGCCCACCGTTGAGATTTAAAAATTCCTGGCCCATTAATTTATAATAAACGACCATTACTTTTCCGGCAGTTCCTCCATGAATATCATGACCAGTCTCTGGAAAGGGATTAATGATTTCGATGCTCGAATCGCGAAACAATTTTGAATAAAATTCCGCAGCAGGAAGGCCTTCGCTATCAAACCATAAACATGTTGAAAAAGTTTTCATGTAAAACTCCGTTTAAATATTTTTTGTACCTCAAACATGATGGAAACAAATAATCCCCATGCAGCTCCACTCGTTAGTCCACCAATGACATCGGTTGAAAAATGAACTCCTAAGTAAATTCGTGAAATACCTACAGTTATAATGACCATTAAACCTAAAAAATAAAAGAAAATTTCATGTCCCCAAGTGCGAGCAAACTTCGCCGTATAATAAGCGAGAGCAATATACAGTGCAGTTGCTGCGAAAGTGTGGCCTGAAGGAAAAGAGAGATCCGAAACGCGAACGAGATGATTTTCGACAATGGGTCGCTCGCGATTAAAAACATTTTTCAACCAAAAGGGAATAAGTCCAGCTCCCGTGAGAACAACACTGAGATAAATGAGTCCTCGGTAATCGCGATAGACCATCATGACAGAGGCAAGAATTATGAAGAGGGTTCCGATGACGCTGACAGAACCAAGTGCGGTTAAATCAATCATGATTTGGTTGAGCGTTGGTGTCTGCATTAACAGCACGCGATCCGCAATGTTTTTATCAAAGAGACTTGCCTCATGGTCACCAACAGTCGGATCCTGAAAAACATCGTCAACCACTTCCTCAAAAAAAAGAAGCGAAGCAATCATTCCAATAATCATGATAAATAGACGCGGCCTTTTTTTGATTTTCGCAATCATCGAGAAAGTTTATTCAAAACACAGGCCGAACTTAGTGATGAAGACTGGTATGTGACATCTCTGGTTGAATAATATGCTCATTAAATGGAATGAAAACAGTAAAAGTCGATCCCTTCCCAAGCTCACTTTCAACAATAAGTTTGCCATGATGAGCTTCGATGATTTTTTTAGAGATATATAATCCAAGGCCCAGTCCACTGACTTCATGATGGTTAATCGCTCTCTCAAATTGCTGGAAAATTCTTTCTTGATCTTTTTCGGCAATTCCAATTCCATGATCGATTACGGAGACATAAGCATAATTAATGTCTTTACCTATTTTGACTTTAACCGGTTTTTTTCTACCGTAGCGGGCAGCATTGCTTAAAAGATTGAGGAAAACTTGTTCAAGCCGTTGCGTATCCCAAAATCCAATGATGGCCTCACATGATTCAATAGTGACATCTGTTTCAAATTTCTGGAGCATAAATTTTGAATTCTCAATCACTTGATGAACCAGTGAACATAAGTCTGTTTTTTCAATGCTGTATTGAAGCCTTCCCGTATTGATGCGGGAGATATCCAGCATGTCGTCGACTAATCTCTCTAAGCTATTTACCTGTTTTAAGCTTGAGTTGATCAACGCTAGCGACTTTTCTTCGCTGAGATATTGAGGATCTTTGGTGATCTGACGACTCGACATTTGCAGTTTTAATTTCATGCTGGTCAGTGGAGTTTTTAGTTCGTGAGAAGCAATAGAGAGAAATCGATCGCGTGCTTCAATGGCCGCTTTTAAAGATTCTTCTGTACGTTTCATTTGGGTAATATCGTTTCTAATTGCAATGTATTCTTGGGGAAAACCATTTTCATCCAGGAGTGGTGTAATGACCGTATTAACCCAATATAAACTTCCATCTTTAGCACGATTTAAAATTTCCCCAGTCCACACGTTTCCACTCGAAATTGTTTGCCACAAGTTACGGAAAAATTCTTTACTGTGATGTCCAGAATTAATTACTCGATGTGTTTTCCCGATGAGCTCCTCTTCACTATACTTTGAGATTTGGCAAAACTGATCATTAACATACTTGATAACCCCTTTGTTATCAGTAATGGCCACAATCGAAGAAGAATCGATAGCGTATTCGATATTTTCCAATCTCCTCAGAGTATCTTTCAAATCTTCGTTTGATTTTCGTGCACGACTCATCAAAAAACAAATGGTCAAACTGCTGATAATAAAAACACCTAAACGCAGAAGTTCAGCGTGGTCGTGGGCGGGGAATGAAGAAAAAATAAAAATAAATGATAAGCAGGAAAGGACTGTTGTCACAAGTCCATAAGCAAACGGTAAAAAATAAGCGGAAATCATGACAGCAGGATAGAGGAGAATAAAGGCAATCTGTTCAACATGCGGCCTAAGATAAAGTTGTAAAACAGTTGCTATTGCAGCAATCGCAAAAGCAAAAAATAATTTTTTAAATTGCTGCAGCATGGATTCCAACAGACCTCCGCTAAAAACGTATCGCCATAAATATGATGGATCAAGAAGCATCAACCCTTTCGCGTTCAGACAAAACAAGTTAGACTTAGCTCATGAAAAATCAAATCGATCTTGTCATCAATCCTAGAGAAAAAGATATTGGCGTTCCCGTTCGCAGGATTCTCCCATGGGCCAAACGCCGCATGGTAGGTCCGTTCATCTTTCTTGATCATATGGGGCCGGCCTATATGCATCCACCAAAAGATCACATGGATGTGCGACCTCACCCACACATTGGTTTATCCACACTTACGTATCTTTTTGAAGGTGAAATTTTTCACCGCGATTCTCTTGGTTATCAACAACTGATTGTTCCCGGTGAAGTGAATTGGATGACGGCGGGAAAAGGAATCGCTCATTCAGAACGTGAAACTTCAGAGGCGCGAACTCATGATCGAACAATTCACGGATTGCAGTTTTGGGTGGCCCTTCCCAAAGACAAAGAAGATGTTGATCCAAGTTTTCATCACTACAAAAAAGAAGATATTCCCTTTATCGAACATCCAACGTACTCTGCACACGTCGTTGCAGGTGAAGCTCTTGGAATGAAATCGAAGTTGCACGCTTACAGTCCAATGACATTTATCGTTTTACGCGCTAAAGATGTTGGTGATTTTTCTTTTGAACGGAAAGGTCATGAACACGCTCTTTATGTTGTTGAAGGATGCGTGAATGTTGGTAGTGATACTTTTCAATCTGCTCAGATGGTTGTCTTCAAAGATGATAGTGCTATTGAAGTAAGTTTTTCTGCTGATGCTCTTTTTGTGATTGTAGGTGGAGAACGTTTTCCCGAAGAGCGATTTATTTGGTGGAATCTCGTCTCAAGCTCACAAGAAAAAATTGAAGCTGCAAAAAAAGCATGGCGTGAAGGAACGTTTCCCAATGTTCCGGGTGATGATGAACGCATTCCACTACCAGACGATCCACCGAAGCCAGTTAACTATCCTTGAGATTTTTTTATGTACACACCTAAGCATTTTAATTTATCCGATAAATCAACAATCCATAAACTGATTGAAGATAATTCATTTGCGACAGTGATTTCGTATCCTCAAGGTGAAGAAATTTTTATCAATCATCTTCCACTAATCTTTGATAACGGAAATGACAATTGTCTCCTCGGCCACATGTCAAAACACAATCCGCAGTGGATGCACTTTCGCGACAATGCGAAGGCGACAGTTATTATTCAAGGCCCGCACGCATACATTAGTCCCTCATGGTATGTTTCAGGACGAGATGTACCGACATGGAACTATGCTGTAGCTCATTTGCAGGGACGAATTGAACTCATTGAAGATTTTCGTGAGCAAGTAAAAGTGCTGAGTGACATGAGCAAAGTCTTTGATAAGGATTGGAAGTTTTCTCTACCTGATGATTTAAAAACTGCACCTGATCTCACCAATGCGATTATTTCCTTTCGTTTTCACATCGAAAAGGTTGAAGCGAAATTTAAGCTTTCCCAAAATCGAGGGGCCGATGATCGCGCAGGAGTTCGAGCTGGACTCAAAGAAAGAGGGGATGAAAACAGCCTCGCGATTTTTAAGTTGATGGAAGAAAATAAATGAAGGCTAAAAACAGCACAGAAGCAAAAAATCTAGAAGACATTCCCAACATCGGAAAAGCAGTTGCCGAAGACTTGCGCTTAATGGGCATCACAAAACCTTCACAGCTAAAAGGCAAAGATGGTTTGAAACTCTACGCGAAGTTAAACAAACTTACAGGCGTCCGCCACGATCCCTGCATGGCCGATACATTCATGGCCGCCGTCGACTTCATGAATGGCGGCAAAACCAAAATGTGGTGGGAATTCACCGCTCAAAGAAAAAAAATCCTAGGAGACTCATAATGAAACTCGATGCCATTGGAATCGTCGCTACTGATCTCAAAAAGGCCGTGGCCTTTTACAGCTTGCTTGGTTTGAAATTCGATACTAGCGAAGAGGGAGCCGATCATCTTGAAGCCACGACCTCATCTGGCCTTCGAATCATGCTCGACTCTGAAGAGTTGATGAAAAAACTCAAACCACATTGGGTTAAACCTGTTGGTCAGAAAATGGCCTTGGCGTTTCTTTGCGAATCTCCTGCCAAGGTTGATGAAACATATGCCAAAGTACTCGCGGCCGGTTTTAAAGGTGAAACTGCACCTTGGGATGCGTTTTGGGGGCAGAGATATGCGACCGTTCTCGATCCGGATGGGAATGGGGTGGATTTGTTTGCTCCGCTTGCATGATATCATTCTTTGTCTAATCAATGATCATTCGAATTTTTTAAACACCAAAGTTATGCTTCTAAAAAAAGGAGCATAACAATGCAATCAATCACCAAACTTCTTTTCATTACATTCATAACATCCGCGTGCGCAAGCAACGACTTCACTAAAACAGTTCCGTACGTTGACCGCGATAAATACATGGGCACGTGGTACGTGCAAGCTGGTCGCTTCACGTTTCTGGAACAACAAGTTCACAACGCCATCGAAAAGTATTCGTGGAACCAAGAGAAAGAGAGAATCGAAGTTGATTTCACTTATAACAAAGGGGCGATCAATGGGCCTTTGAAATCACTCCCGCAATTAGGATGGATTGAAAATCATGAAACAAATGCGACGTGGAAAATTTCTCCATTGCGACCATTTAAATTCACTTATCTCATCATTGCTATCGGTGGTGAAAAAGAAAAAAATTATGAATGGGTGGCAGTAGGAGTTCCGAACCAGAAATATTTGTGGCTCATGACTCGTGAAAAACAATTCGATAAACTTCGTCTTCAATCAATTATCAAGGAAGTTGAGGCCACTGGATATAATGTGAAGGACATCGAATACGTGCCTCAGAGCTAGCCGTAGAACCTGTTCACAAACATTCAACTTTCTGACTTAGATCATGTCGAAAAATCCTCTAGAGGACGATACTGATTATGAGGAAAGAAACCAGGAGGTAAGAGAATGAGATGGTTTAAAAGCTTATTCTCGAGGACTAGGACGAGCGCCTCGATGATAGTCGACAGGATGTTTTTCGTCCCCTAAATGTTAACACTCTCACGCTCGCTATGAGCAACATTAAAAAAAATTATGAGAGCATGTTCTTTTAGGCTAACAGGTTTTGGAGATCAACCCCCTTTACTAACATTCAAGAACTCATTAGATCATAGGCCCCACCGGTTTGGGGCCTTTTCTATTTTTGCCACAATATAATGCCACTCGGACCACGAACAAATATTTAGAATTTGTTCGTGGTATTCAAATTTGATTTTGATCTCAGAAATCCTAAAATAATTAGGTATGAATACGTTGACCTATATTGAAAAGCTGAACATGACGTATCCGCTGATTCTCTCTGCTATTGTTGTGTTCGTCTTGCTGGTTGTTTATTTGTACCTCCAGTCGAAATGGAGGAAGCGGTTAATCTTCATCACTGAAGGCACGCGGCTTCTCCTCATTGCAGTGGCTCTATTAACCGCTATTTTCGGAGTTCGAAGTATGGTCGCTGAAGATCATCTTCAGAACGAACACGCACGTCTCAGGGCCTCGAGAACACAATTAAAAGAGGGCGCTGATTTCGAACGCAAATATATTTGTAACTACAAATCGCCCTCTCAGAAATCAAAACGTACACCGGCCAATTTGGATGATGTTCTCGCTAAAATGAGAGTCACTTGTAAAATCCTCGTAAATTTCCATGCAAAACTACTCACGGAAGATCTGCATGAGTTAAAAGCAGAGTGGGATGAACTTCTCATACCGGATGGATGTCCACTTTGTTCTCAATCTAAAGATCGAATTAATATGGAACTCAATCTCGCTCACGAAAAGCAACTTGAAATTGAGAAACTTCAAAGAGTGGTTGTGAAAGATGATCTTAAGAAAAGATTGCTTGCGCTTATGCCTTGGGTTCTTTCGCTGATCTTAAGTTTGAGTTTCTTTAAGCTAACAGCAGAATATTTCTGGAAAAACAAATTCGTTGAATAGAGCTCCTGCTGTAAAATTTACTTAGCATGATCTGCCTGTTTTGAACTCTGATATAGATAGTCCCGATTCCAAACTTAAACTTCGGGAGTATTTATGAAGACATCTTTGATTGTTCTCGCTCTTACTGTTTTAGCACCAACATTTGCTCAGGCAAAACTTACGGTTTTTCGTACAGAAGATGCTGCAAAACTGGTGTTTACTGATGGAACGACTTTAGAAAAAGCAAAAAAAATATCGTCGGCAGATAATTTCGTAAGTCTGTCTGTTGAAAGCGATAAAGTGAATACTTTCGATGTAACACTTGAACTTTCAAAATTAGATTACCGTTGTTTCGTGAATGTTGAAGTGATCACAAAGGGTGAAACAATTCAACTTCCAAGCGGTGGAAAAATTTCTACTAATAAATTGGTTGTGAGATCAGTTAAAGCTGAAAAGTGTATTGAGTAAATCACGCTAATTTTGATTCGCCCATCCGGCTCGCTCTTGGCGGTCACGCTCGCAATCGATGACCGCCAATATGTGATGAGGGTTTTTAAGCTTTTCCTGAGGTAATGTCTGCGATGGCACGTCTTCCGGAGGAGAACAGCCCTCAGACGCCTTTAATTGCGGTTTAAACGTCACAACACCTTTGTCCACCTTAATCACGTAGATTGCCCCGTGAGACGCCGTCATATAGCTTTGATTGCTTTTTAAGTGCATCGTTTTTGAAGCTGCTTGCCCTAAATAAGGTGCGGTTAGCATAAGACATAAAATCAAGTTTTTCATAAAAGAATATTAACATGGGCAGATAGTTTTTTGGTATTCGCCTACTTGCCAGGCTTATTTAGAAGGCCCAGGCCTGATAAGCGAGAATGAATGATGGCACCCGAATTAGTGCTCGTTGGCCAATCGAAACCAGATTTCATTTTTCTTCACAGTGGGTATCACAAATGGAGCATCATACTGGGCCAAGATCATCTTATCTTCGATCTTGTATTCAGTGTGATTTTTAAGCCAGTGGGTGAACATACTTGCGTGTCTGTGAATGTTTGAAACACTGTTATTTCCAGCATAGGTGTAGGCGACGACTTTCATAGGTTCACATTCGTTGATGACAATTGCAGGGTCGATTGGTCTGCGAATATTTAACAGATCATACTTTTTGGGAAGAATGAATGACATTTTCCACTCATCACGATCAACATTCTCTGTTAACACCGGTGCGGTCATCGGAATGTATTCACCGGTAACCGGATCTTTATCGAAAATGTACTCAGCAAGTTTAGTGAATGCATTTTTTCTGAAATTATCATAAGTGAGTGCACTCAATGATACTGAAGCCATGAGTAGTTCAGGGTACTGACGAACTTCAACATCTTCGTAGCTTTTAAGACAGATATAGTTTGGTTGTTCATTCACGCGCATACCGAAAAATTCTGGTATGGATTTGATTTTTTCTAGAAATGGAATTTGCATAAAAATATCCTCCCACTAGAGATCATTCAAAAATGAAGCCTCAGAAATAGGAGGATATTTAGATTAGGACGGAATAATTATTCTATTATTTTAAGATCTCTGTAGACACAGTTGAATTGGGCAGTTGTCCCCAATGATTCAACAAGTAGATTTCTGTGCCATGGAAAATTGATTGAACATGTTTCAACAACCGCTCCTTCAATTGGAACGATGTAATGTTCAACGCGAACATTTAGAAAATCTGGTTCATTAACTTCAACACATTCACGACGTCCCATAGCGATGTTGTAAACTTTTTGTGAGTGAATAGGATCAGCAGTCATCACATCGATCCATGTAAATGTAACGTTTGCTACGTAGAGGCCACTATTGCGGTAACAAATTGTTCCAGCAAAAGTTTGAGCTGAAGAAAGTAGGGTCATAGCGATTAACATTTTCGCAAGAAATTTCATTGTTTTTATCCTCTGATTTAAATTTTGGCTAACTTGCCATTGAGCTCATGATTTCGCAAGTTTTAATCAAGAAGAGGTGAAATTTACACGTGTTATTTGGCGCCATTCGCCTTGCTAGAGATGAACTTCTTGAAATTAAATGTTCATGTTTTGTCGTAGGGAGGTTTTATTGAAAGCAAAAAAATTATGGATGGGCATGGCCGCAGTTATTTTTCTCTCTTTTGCGGTTTTACTTTTTTACGGTCGCGAAATTTATTTTAAAGCACCGCCAATTCCTAAGGCCGTCATTACGACAAGTGGAAAAACACTTTTTACTGAACAAGACATCAAAGATGGACAAAACGTCTGGCAATCGATGGGTGGTCAAGAAGTCGGTTCTATATGGGGGCACGGAGCTTATGTAGCACCAGATTGGACGGCCGATTGGCTTCATCGTGAATCTGTATTCATGCTTGATAGTTGGGCGCAAAAGGATTTCTCAAAAAAATTTAGTGAACTCAGTCATGAACAACAAGCAGCTTTACAGTCAAGGCTCACTCAAGAGCTGAAAAAAAATACATTAGATGAGTCAGGGAATGTAACGGTCTCTGATGAACGAGCTGCTGCGATGGCCGAGGTTGAAAAACACTATAGAGGTTTGTTTGGTTCGGATCCATCACTGCAAAACCTTCGCGAAGCATATGCGCTTCCCAATAATGTCATCAAAGACGACGAGCGCCTCAGAAAAATGACAACATTTATTTTTTGGAGTTCATGGGCGGCGGTTACGCTAAGACCAAATGATAATGTGACTTACACAAACAACTGGCCTCCAGAAAAATTAGTAGGGAACACTCCTTCGAGTTCACTTATTATCTGGACAGGTTTCAGCGTTATTTTTTTACTCTTAGGTGTTGGACTTCTCGCATACTACTACGCTCACGAAGAAAAACATCAATTCACAGAAGAATCACTACCAAAAGCAGATCCTTTTTTTAGTTTACCGCAAACTCCCTCAATGAGAGCAACACTAAAATATTTCTGGATTGTAACAGCTCTCATTGTTTTTCAAATAATCATGGGAGTCGTGACTGCACATTATGGTGTTGAAGGAAACGGTTTTTACGGCTTTCCACTTTCAAATATTCTTCCTTATTCAATTACAAGAACGTGGCACATTCAGCTGGGGATTTTTTGGATTGCAACGTCTTGGCTTGCAACTGGACTCTACATTGCTCCGGCGATTTCCGGACATGAGCCCAAGTTTCAGCGTCTCGGTGTGAATTTTCTTTTCATTAGTTTACTCATCATTGTTGTCGGATCATCAGCTGGTGAATATTTAGGGGCCATGCAAAAGCTTGGCATCGATATGAACTTTTGGTTTGGCCATCAAGGTCTCGAGTATGTTGATCTCGGAAGATTTTGGCAGATCTATCTCTTCATTGGACTTTGGTTATGGTTTGCTCTCGTCATACGCGCCATCTGGCCTGCTGTTAAAAATGGAACTGAAGGAAGACATCTTCTCATTCTCTTTTTGATTTCTTGCGGGGCCATTGCTCTATTCTATGGAGCAGGATTGATGTGGGGAAAAAATACGAATCTTGCGATCATTGAATACTGGAGATGGTGGGTTGTTCACTTGTGGGTTGAAGGATTTTTCGAAGTTTTCGCCACTGTTGTTATCGCTTTTCTTTTTGTACGTATGGGAATTCTTCGTGCTTCAATGGCAACAGTTACAGTTTTATTCTCAACGATTGTCTTTTTATTCGGAGGAATACTGGGAACTTTTCACCACCTTTATTTTTCCGGAACACCAACAGCTGTTCTTGCTATCGGATCATCATTTAGTGCACTCGAAGTTGTCCCTCTAGTATTGATCGGTTTTGAGGCTTATCAAAACGTTCAACTGAGTCGTTCAACAAATTGGTTAAAAGAATATAAATGGCCGATCTATTGTTTTATCTCTGTTGCGTTCTGGAACTTTCTTGGTGCAGGGATTTTCGGTTTCGTTATCAATCCACCAATCGCACTTTATTACATGCAGGGATTGAACACTACACCACTGCACGGACATACAGCACTCTTCGGTGTATATGGAATGCTTGGAATTGGATTGATGTTGTTTTGTTTGAAGACAATGGGATTCAAAACAAACTGGAACAGCAAACTCTTAGGCACCTCACTGTGGATGATCAACATTGGTCTTTTCCTGATGGCCTTTATGAGTTTGTTACCAGTAGGAATGATGCAAACATTTGCGAGCGTTGAACATGGACTTTGGTACGCACGTTCTGCTGAATTCTTACAGACAGACTTGATGAATACTCTTCGTTGGCTGCGAGCTCCAGGTGATACAATATTTGCTATTGGAGCACTTTTGCTAGGAGTTTTTGTTGTTAAACTAAGACGAGCTTAATCTAAAATGGTGTCAAGTATCGAGCTTGACACCTTTTTCTTGAATTTTTTTCATTCTCCTCTATAATCAAAAATAATTCTGACTATGCCATACAAGAAAATAAAAAATTTTCTCAATAAATTAAGTCAATACGAAAGTTTAAAACAATACGGTGTGCTCGCTAACAAAACGACGTCACTGGAACTTTATCTTCTGTCGACAAAAGAAAATGCAACTCTTGAAGAGCGGTTGGAAATCATTATCACACTGGCAAAGTGGATTAATACAGTCGAACTTTTTGAAGCTGAACCAGAATTAGTTCCTTCGAAAAAGATAAAGCAACTCTTCATTATGCTGGATAAAAATCCAGCGCTAAAGTTAAAAGTCCAAAATATTTTTACCAGTACATTAGAAGACCTCAGTTCGACAGAATTTTTTTGTGAAGTAGGTCTTCCGTCAAATTTAGGTTTAATAGGTGAGTTGGTTGAAAAACTCACAACAAAAATTTTACCTTCGAAGCCTATTGGAAATCAACTCAGTGAACTCATGATGGGAATGTTTCCGGATGAGAGCGATGTTGAACATTTGAAAAGTCTTGATGAAGAAAGTCTAGCAAAATTGCCTGAGCTTTTTGAACGAAAAGATTTTTTACGTTTAAGAAATGATATCGACGATTCACTCATTTATCTCATTTCGCAAATTACAGCTATTGGTTTGAGTCCAGCAATAAGAAAAAGAATTCCGCATAAAAAAATGAAGACTCTTCCTTTTTATTCGATGCCGGCAAAACTTAATCTCTATTTGCGTACTCGATTGGAACCACAAACTGAGTTGAATAGGGTTGTTCTTCAAGAGCTCTATGCCCTTTTGACTGAAGCTCAACACTCTATTGATGAAGTTTATCAGCACCTCAATACTTATGGCGTGAGTACACAAATCGTTTTTCAACTAGAAAAAATGAAGTTGTTTATTAAGCGTGTTCAATCGTTGCTCGATTTAACGAACGATGAAAAGGTTGATGCTGGAAAAATCATTAAACTTATTTCCGAACTTGTAGAACAAAATCTCCATCAGCGGCATGCTTTCAGTATTTTCTCTGACAATGCTACATTTTTAGCTCAAAAAATTATTGAAAACAATTCTCATACGGGCGAGCATTACATTGCTAAAGACCGCACAGAACATTGGGCGATGATAAAAAGTGCCATGGGTGGTGGATTTCTCACGGCCTTTACTGTTTATGCGAAAAACTTTCTTGTGCAATTGAATCTCACTCCTTATCTTTACGGTGCACTTTCGTCTGTGAATTATGCGGGAAGTTTCCTCTTTATACAGTTTGCAGGTTATACGCTCGCTACAAAGCAACCAGCAGCTACAGCATCTGCGCTTGCTCATAAATTGGATAAAGTGGGAGATCGTGATGATGTGGCCGCAGTAACAGATGAGATCATCAACATTACACGCACCCAACTTGCGGCTGTTTTTGGAAATATATTAGCCGTCATCCCAACAACTTTGTTATTAACCTATCTATGGCATGCGTTTACTGGACAATGGATTTTTACATTTGATACGGCCATTTATACTCTCAAATCGACTGACATATTAGGACCGAGTGCATTTTACGCTGCTTTCACTGGCCTTCTCTTATGGCTATCGAGTGTTCTTTCTGGATGGGCAATGAACTGGTATTCATTCCATCAATTAAGTTTTCTCATGTCTCAAAATAAAAAGTTAAATTTTGTTTTTGGAAAAGAGGGTACTCAAAAGATTACTCATTACTTTGAACATGCACTTGTGGGTATCGTGGGAAGTATTGCGCTCGGAGTATTTCTAGGTATTGTGCCCGTAGTACTAAAGATATTAGGCATACCTCTCGATGTTAGGCACGTCACTCTTTCAACAGGTGCTCTAGCTGCTTCGATACCAACGCTTGGAACTGAAATCCTCAAAACGCAGGAATTCGCGAGAGCTGCACTGGGAATTGGTGTGATAGGTTTTCTGAATCTGACTGTAAGTTTTACCTTGGCACTTTTTGTAGCTTTTCGAGCAAAGAAAATATCCCGTCATAAGAAGTTTTTAATTTATCGATCTGTACTCAGTCGATTCATTAAATCGCCTCTAAGCTTTTTTCTTCCATAAGATCTAAAATTTTTTCTAAGGAAACTAGATAGGACTCGAGCGTTGCTGGATCATTGTAAATGGATTCTGGCAGACATGTGTACCGGAAAACATAATTTTTTTTGAGCCCATAAAAACCGACATGCCATTCAGAGGCGATGGTAAAATGAGAAAATTCTCGGTTAAAAATCAGGGCGATGTCTTTTGCAAGTTCAGGTTTGGAAACTAAGTCCGTTTTAATTTTTGACAGTGTATCCTTGTCGTCCGATCCCACAAGAATTTTTTCTGTTCCTACGTCAATCACTTCGTGAGTAGGCATGAAAAAAAATGATCCGATCGCAAACCTTTTTGATTGGGGGTGACCAATAATAATTTTTGGAAGGGCACTTTTAAGAATGCAAACTAACTGAGGGAAACTACCTGTTCCTGAATATCCTCTGCCGGCGGCCATTCTCTTCACAGCAAATTGACGTTTTTTACGTAGCAGGTTTGATTGAATTTTTTCTAACTTTTTCTTCTCTAGTAAAGGTCTAATAAAACAAATGAAAATGATGAAGGGAATTGTAAAAGCAAGTGAGATAATGAGGGGAAAATAGTCTGTCATATTATTCTCTAAGGGATAATTTTTTTAACAACAACATCAAGTATCGATCCGTGTCCTTCTGTATCGAATTCGGTCACGTTTTCGTTTCCACAAGGCATATCACGATTTGTCCCAACTGCACCGGTGAATGGCTTCATCTTATACATGTCACAAGCGTGCATATCTTTTTCGCAGTTGAGATTAATCCAGTGATGGCAATTATTAAATTTTTTCTTTTTTAGTTTCTCAAAAGGACCCATGCCAATTTCAATCGCTGTTTTTCCTGCGAAAGGAATTCCGAACAATGCAAAGATAGGTGCATTGTAGCCGTACAGGGGAGAGGAGATGGTGTGGAAGTCAATTCGATCAGCAGAGGGATCATCACGAAGTTCACTCATCGCGTGAGTAGTGAGAACGCCTCCAGCAGAATAACCAACAATCATCAAGCGTTCATCTTTATGTTTTTCTAAAAGAGACTTTATGACTTTAACTAACTCATTGCGATTTTTTTCAAGGGAATCGAATTTACTCCATTTAAAAAAATAACTGAGTTGTTTTTTATCTGTTACGTGTGCAATAGGTTTAATCCACTCAAAAGGATATTCCTGGAAATCTAAACCTTGCACAAGAAGAACTGGTGCTCCTTCAACTTCCACAAGTGGTATGAGGTGTGATTTGCTCTCTTTGATTGTTTGAACAATTTTGTTGATGTGTTCGCGCTTGTCTTCACTTAAATCAGCAAGAAATTTTTTTGATTCCGCAACTTCTTGAGCATTATTTTCTTTTTGCAGCTCTTTAAGTTTTGACGATGAGATATTGAGAACGAGCTCCACATTTTTCTTTTGTGTTTCTTGTAAAGGTGCCGACGTTGGTGGCGCGCAGTCTATGTCCTGGGCCATAGCAGGGACCAAAACAAAAAGAGAAAAAATGATCGTGAGCGCTTTCATCCGACAATTATTTCGCATTTACGAGGCGAGCACAAGGTCTAATGTTGCCGGATGGTGGGTAAAAATTAATTCTAAATGATTATAAAAACCAATAATATCTTATGTTTCTTCATTTATCATGCCCCTGCATTTGCATCAAAAAATACATTTAATTTTACATGTAAGGTAAAACACCTTACAATGGATGTGTTCAATGCTGTCGGAAGTTGTCTTAACTAAACATGCAGAAAAGCAACTGAAAAAGGTCCCGATACACATCAAGGAAGCTTTATACGTTTGGGCGAAAACTGTAATCAGATTAGGGCCGATAGAAACGAGAAAACTAAAAGGATATCATGATGAACCTTTGAAAGGAAAAAGGGTTGGAGAGCGGTCAATTCGTCTTAATCGAGCTTATAGAGCAATCTATATTGAAGGCGAGAAAAAAGGAATGATCGTTATTTCTATCATAGAGGTTAATAAACATGACTACTAAATCACTGATTAAAAAATTAGAAAAAGAAATTGGGCAATTAACTTTTGGTATGTTTTTGCGAGCTTCTCGTACATCTTTGGGGTTATCTCAACAGGAGATGGCATCACAGCTGGGAATGGCCCGGGGGACATTGTGTGATATTGAAAAAGGACGACAATTAGTAAGTATCGAACTGGCCAAAAAAATAGCTAAAAAAGCAGGACTGTCTACAGTGGTTGCAGTTGAAGCATGTTTTGCTGACCAATTAAAAAAGTCTAAACTTAATTTTCATGTAAAGGTTAAGGCCGCTTAAGGTACCAACTTCTTATAATTTCGCTTATAGGCCTTATTCACACGATCAAATAGTGAATCATCTTCAACTGGCTCAAGCTTTTTAGCTTCTTTCTGTGACTTATCTAGAATTAAGGCCGATTCGCTAAGTTCATAGCGTTCTTTTTCAGAGACAATGTTGGTATTTCCAGGAACGCGATTTTCTGTCATTTTAGCAGCAACAGGTTTAGGGGCCGGCACAACTTGAGCTGGTGTTGGAATTGGTGCTGAAACAGAAACTGTATCATTTGTAGTTGGCACTTTCATTGAGAATAGTGCAAACACTTGCGGAGTTTTGCTTTTTTTCTGAGCTGCTTTTTCTTCCGAGGCGTAGAAAGTTTTAAATGAATTTTTATCTAAAGTTTCTTTACTCATGCTGAAAAGTTCTTCGCTTTGTTTTTGATAGGCCTTTATACGAGCATTGGTTTTATCGTTTGCTCCGACAAGTTTTCGAGTCGCGGGATTGCTTAGAGCAAAATTTAATTTGAAGTTGACGACGTTGAGGATGGATTCACTAACGACCGGTTTAAAGCGAAGCACTTGTGATTTCACTCCAGCGACGCCTTTAGCGGATGTGTGGAAGCTTGCGAGGGAAGATTGCGGTCCACTGAGGGCCATGACCGGTCTTAAAATATCATCGAGCACTTTGCTGTTGTTATTAATTTGTCCATCATCACCAATTCCTAAATTTTTCAATATAGCGTCCACCTCAGATTCTTGTTTCTCTTCCGCTTCTAAAGTCGTAATGAGTGCCTTGTAGTTATTTTCCATAGCAACTGAGGAAACATTCTTAAGCTTGAAGCGCACTTCTTCTTTTAGAGCAGAAGATTGTTTGCTGATTAGATTACTGTTTTCTAAAACTTGTCTATTGGCAATTGTGTTCAAACGATTGGCCGAAGTAAAAAGTGATTTTATATAGGTAAGCATTCCTTCAAATGGATAAGCAGTTCCATTATCTTTAAGACTAAAATTGTCGACGAAACTAAAATGAGACATATAAGGTGTCAGTTTAGAAGCATCTTTAACGGTAACTGTTTTTGGTTTTTTGTAATGTTCCTCTAACAAATATTTTCCAAGCACTAATCGATCGCTGTCGTTCATGTATCCGAAGAGACTGTAGAGATGTTCGTTATGGCCAATTTTTCTCAGGTGATCATCGCTTAAATCAATATACCCAAGTCGACGATTGATATCACTGTAACGTGTGCTTGAACTTCCAATCATGGCCCACTTTGGTTTTCCGTTATTCCAAGGATCGACAATAACGGTTTTGCCATCGTTGGTGGCCGCGTAGGTAATACAATCTACACAGGGACTTTTCTCATAGGCATTTTTTGCAAAATTAAAAACATTTTCAAAAGCATTTTGAATTGATTGAACACGTTGCTGATATCTTTTCTGAATACTACCGTAAGTTTTTTCGATATCTACCAGTAATAATCTTTTTGCGGTTGTTGAATCACCACCACTAATGAGCGAATCAAGAACTTTTGCTTTATCTTCGCGGGTTGTATCGTAGGTTTCCCATGAAGATTCGCAACTCATGACGTGGACTTGGCTCAAATTATTAAATGGATTTTGGTAAGTTGTTCCTGCTGGACAGTAAAAACAAGAATGCATGTAAGTAGAAGGATCTCCACTTGAGGCCAGAACTGCCCCTCCATTTGTCGCCGGACAAGACTGAGTTTGTCTTATTGTTTCTTCCAGAGGAAGTTGCCAGGCCGTATTAGTGATTGCTTTACGCTGAGTACGACGGCATTGAGCGAGCTGCTCGAATTGTCTCTCAAACTCGGGTTTACCCAACATTTCTTTTTCACGCGTGTAGAGACAAGTGCAAGTGAGATCAGCGATATCTTCGCGAATGGCATTTTCAAATTGTGTATTTGAAATTTTTATCAAACGAGAAACTGACAGAAGTTGGGAATGCACACCGAATTGATCGAAGATATGGTTTTGTTCGGCCTGAAAAATATCTGTCATGTAATGAAAGAGTGCGAGATTCACTTCATAGTTTTTTTGCTCTTCAGTTATCACGTTTCCAAGTTTGCCCATCTGTGAAAAATCACACGTCAACAAACTGTATTTTTCAGCGGGTAGAGATTGAGCGAAGCTGATTTGAGTAATAAGTGAAATCGCAAAAGCAAAGATCAATTTCATTAAAGCTCCTGAAGGTATAAATGCAATTTTACACGACACTCGAAAGAACTTATTGAGGAAAGATTTGAACGCTTTTTTTGCCTAGGTATTCTAAGGGGATAAGAAGTCTATTTAAAGATCTTTTAAACTGGGCCTTGCCCCATAAAAATGTCAGTTGAGACTATAGGAAATCTGCACAAGTCCTGAAGGAAATTGTTCGGATTTAACCAGATTTAATTTTTTGTGATCTTTGAATCCTGGCATCTCATCGAACAACCGTATTCCACTTCCTAGTAGAATTGGAATAACTGAAAGAGTAATGTCTGAAATCAAACCTGCTTCAAGAGCTGTGCGAATAGTCTGTCCACCATCAACATAAATTCTTCTAGCGCCTTGATCTCCAAGTTTTTTAAAAACTTCTTTTTATCCATCAAGAGAAGTGGCCATAAAAACGTGGCCAGTTGGAAATGTTTTGTTAGTCATAATCCAAGCATAAAATAATTTTTATGAAGTTTATAGTTTTCTATGGCCGACCAATCCACTTCAGCAATCCTAAATTTTTTGCTTCTCTTGAGTTCGCTGTCTCGTTGGGTGTATAGTGATCTCCCGTAAGAATTTGGGAGCTGAAATGAAAATCATCACTGACCTTCACGACTTAAAAAAAGGCGATACCGTTATTGTCGTCAACGTGAGCGAATTCGAACAGCGTGGCTTCCGTCGTGTGACAGGCGATATCTTCAACATCGATGCAAAGAAACCACAATTCACAATTAAGTGTCTTGAGACAAAAGAAATTGAGCGCGTGAATTTTATCGGCGCAAAAGTTTTTTTAATCGACGGTCACTGAAATAATCAAAGACTGGAAATAATCTTCAAAGATTTGAGGCGAGCTTCAAGATCATAAATCGAACTCGTCAGCATGACTTCATCTGCTTGAGTTTTTTCAATCAGACGTTGAAGCCCCGAACGAACTGTTTCTTTTGATCCCACGATTGAACACTCTAGCATTTGTGAGGCCATCGCTTTTTCAGGTGGACTCCAGTACGTTTCAATATCAGTGATGGGTTTAGGAAACTGGCCGCGTTTTCCTCTCGTCATGTTGGTAAATGCTTGCTGCAGACTCGTAAAGTGAAAGCGTGCTTCTTCATCGGTATCAGCAGCGACAATGTTTGCACCTATCATGGCATAAGGTTTATCGAGCTGTTTGGAAGGTTTGAAATATCTTCTATAAACAGCGAGCGCTTCGTCCATTTGAGCTGGAGCAAAATGAGAAGCAAAAGCGTAGGGAAGTCCCAGTTGCGCCGCTAACTGTGCACCAAAAGTTGAGGATCCTAATATCCAAAGGGGAACTTCGAGACCAGCACCAGGATAAGCTTGAATGACATTAAATTTTGCTTCTTCAGAAAAAAACTGCTGAAGTTCAACGACATCTTCAGGGAAACTTTGAGCGGCCATTGGTTCTCTGCGAAGTGCGCGCATTGTTCGTTGATCTGTTCCGGGAGCTCTTCCTAAACCTAATTCAATTCTTCCAGGATAAAGAGTAGCAAGCGTTCCAAACTGTTCTGCAATCACAAGTGGTGAGTGATTGGGAAGCATAATTCCGCCAGCACCCACGCGAATCGATTTTGTGTGAGCGGCGAGATGTCCAATGACAACTGAAGTGGCAGCACTTCCGATTCCTGGCATATTGTGATGTTCGGCCACCCACAATCTTTTAAAGCCTAAGGCCTCTGCTGTTTGAGCAGCAATGACGGAATTATCAAGGGCGGTTTTGGCGTCACTGCCATCATTAATAAATACAAGATCGAGAATTGAGAGTGGTGTTGTCATGCAAACATTTTATCACTTTGATTCAACGTTTGTCTCCTTGATGCTATAATGCCTTAGGTAGTCAAAGGTAACAAAAGAACACTTAAGAACATTTGAGGTCAGCTATGAAAAAATCAATTCTTATTCACAATCCGCGTTGCTCTAAATCACGCGAAGCTCTCAAAATATTAGAAGAGCGCAATGTTGATTTTGAAATAGTGGATTATTTAAAAGATGGATTGAAAGAAAAAATGCTTGCTAGTTTGCCAAAACTTTTAGGGCTCAATTACTCTGAAATGATTCGCACGAAAGAAGAAGTTTATAAAGAATTAGGACTTGCTGGTAAAAAACTTTCAGATAAAGAGTGGGTCAATACCCTCATGAAAAATCCGATTTTATTAGAACGCCCAATACTCATTCACGAAAATCGTGCTGTTATTGGACGTCCCACGGAAAAATTATTAGAGATTCTTTAATTAAGCTGCACCATGAACTTCTTCTTCCAGTTGGTGAATAATCTCTGCTAAATTATCAGCTTCCTGGAAGAGTTTCTGTGACTGCACAGATGTTTGATGAACTGTTTTCGTGTTGTCTTGAGTTGTTTTATCCAACATGTTCATCGCATCTGAAATATTCTGCACACCTTTTGATTGCTCTTGTGCCGCAGATGTCACATCTACCATTGAATTCTTAACTGAAGATACGTTATTAACAATCTGGCTCAAGATGTCTTCACATTTTTCAGCAACAGAAACACCGTTGTTAACTTTCACTTGTCCATCAGTAACCAGGGATTCAACTCTCTCTTTCGTCACGCGGATTGTATTTTCAACTTTCGCAATAGATTGCTCAAGGAGTTCATTAATTTCTTTAGAAGAGTGTCCACTCATCGTTGCGAGTTTTCCTACTTCTTCAGCTACAACCGCAAAACCTTTTCCTTGATCACCAGCTCTGGCAGCTTCTACTGAAGCGTTGAAAGAGAGAAGCTTTGTTTGGAAAACGATATCGTTGATAACTTTAGTTTTTTCAGAAATGTTATGGATAACAGTAATGATACCTTCGATCTCGCGGTTACTGTTTTCAATCTGCTCAAAAATATCTTTATTGTTTTTCTTAATCTCATCCATCTGAGTAAGCATTTGATCAACAGTTTTCTTTCCTTCTTCAGCGATTCTATAACTGTGATTAGCTTGGTCTGAAGCATCTTTAGCATTGTCCACACTCTTAGCAACCATTGCACTGATTTCATCAAGTGTAGTGGCCGTCTCTTGAATAGCTGAAGCCTGCTCCTGAGTAGCATCTGAAACTTGAGCAGAGGCATCTTTAACAGTATTACTTCCATCACGTGTAACTTGAGCAGATTCTTTCAAACGATTTGCAAGAGCAAGAATTTTACCAGTGATGCGATTGATGAGAATGTATCCAATAAATAGCGCCACAGCTGCGATAACAAGTCCTAATCCTGCTTGGATGAAAATTTGTTTGTAAATTGGTCCTGTGATAACTGATTTGGGAATATTAATTTCAACTGTCCATTCTTCATCAAGCATTTTAATTTTTGAAAGCACACTCAAATTGTGGTCACCTAAAACAACTTTCTCTGCAGGATTTGTCGACCTTTCCAATTTATAAGTGTCATAGTGATCAACTTTTTCAGTGAAGAGGTTCTTTAAAAGTCTTGTTGAATCCCCAGAGAAACCAACAATTGTTCCAGATTTATCGTAGATAATAATACGTGAACCAGGAGGAAGTGTTTTTGGGTCAGAGAGTTCCTGAAAGAATGAAAGATCGATGTCAGCTCCGGTAACCCCATAGAACACACCTTCTTTGATCATCGGTGTAGCAATTGAGAACATCAAAACATCTTTACCATCAACTTTATATGAGTAAGGTGGAACGATTGCATTTTTCAAAGATTTCTTTGCAAGTTGGTAATAGTCACCGGCACCATCTTTGTCATAGTCAACAAGCGGTTCAACATTGAATGTGCCATCTGACTTTCTAGTAATATAAGGAATGAATCTACCCGTTTTATCAGAAGGCATTTTTCCTGCTTCGGCAGCATCATTATTATCAAAAGCGTTTGGTTCCCATCCAGTCCAGAGACCAAACATGGTTTTGTTTTCGCTGAAGCGCTCTTTCATCATCTCTAAAACTTCATTACGCGAAAATTTCATCGGATGATTTTTATCTTTAGATTGCGCGAGTACTTTCCCAACTGTATTCGTGACTTCGAATGCCTGAGAAATTTTCATCGAAACAGCGTGAGAAATATCATCACCAATTTGTTCTGATTCAATTTCTGCTTTTTTGAAAAGTTCATTTTTCAAAACGAAAGCACCATAGAAAGTGATAATAGAAGCAACGAAGAAAATACTTGTTGCGGCCCAGAGAAGAAGACGGAAATTCAAAGATTTTTTCATACAATACCCAGAAAATTTTAATTGATGCTGCACTTATCGGTACGATCGCTAGACACTTGGCTTAAGATTTCCTTTGGTAAACAATTCTTCTTTTGATAGTTGCGAAAGAAAAGTGAAAGTGGCAGACTTTCCAATATGAAAAATTTAATTATTCTTTTTGTAATGCTCGTAAACTTTGTCCCGTCCGCTCATGCAGAGCTTTTCGACATAGGACCATTCCCACTTCCTGGTTCTATAGAAGAAACAATCGATGTTAAAACTCTTTTATTCTACCAAAGCATGCGCTCACAAGAAGACTGTGACTATGCGGCCGCTGAATCGGATGATGTGAGTTTGCAAAATTTCTTCGGCGGAAAACACGGACTACTGACTGATGCCGAAATAAAAAAGGCCAATCGTAGAATGATTACACTTAAAGCAAAAGCATTATACAAAATCGTTCGCGAAAAAGAACGATATGATCGTCCTCGCCCTTATGATTCCCATCCAGAAATTCAACCTTGTATAGAAAAAGAAGCTTCAGCTTCTTATCCATCAGGCCATTCAATGTTTGGTAGAATGTACGCGCGCGTACTTTCCTTCCTTCATCCTGAACGCGCCATTCTTCTCATGAAACGTGGGAATGAAATCGGTGAAAATCGAATGATTGGTGGAGTTCATTATCCAAGTGATGTTCGCGCCGGACAAAAGTTAGGTGACGAACTAGCGGACAATTACATTAATGTTCTTTAAGATTGCCCGCACATTTATTTTAAGTGGCTCACTTCTTTTGGTGGGCCCGAGCTTTTCAGCTGACGATGTCGATACAACTCTTCCACTAGGATCCGTTAACGGCCCCATCCAAGTTTCTCCGGAAGAATTCAAAGAACTAAAAAAGAAAGCAGAAGAAAAAAAACAAGAAGCGAACTCTGATGAAAAAGAAGAAGCCGAACAAGTCGATTTAGAACTTCCCGTTCACGTGGCCGCCCATACTGGTGGAAGCGGCAGTAGTGATAGCGCAATTCTTATTTTTGCCATCGTCGGTACGGTTGTCGTATTTGCGTGGATTCCTTACGTTGTAGTTTTACTTTATAAGGGAATAAAAAACCCTGAACACTATCGATTCAGATCGATGCTCACAACTCAATACAATCGTTTCATGGATACAGGAGAAGTCGAGCGTTCCGGAAATATGAGTGGTCTACGATATACGACGTTTATAGAAGATAAAAAAATGATTGAAGATAAAATCAAACAACGTCGCTTCTATGGACTCAATGTTGAATTAGGAAACTATCACTTTAACGATGCGGATGAGATAACGAAACAAAAAGTTGGTTACGATTCAAATTATTGGCTAGTCGGCCCATCTTTTATTTATGGAAATATGCGAGATCAAGAAACTGTTTTTTTCAAAACTGATCTGCTGGCCGGAACTTCATTCAAAAGTGATGTTGACTTAATCCTTAGGGGAGAGCTTTCTCTCAACTTTAAATTCAAATCAGGCCTTATTACCGGATTCGGATTCGGCGGAAATTACCTCAGCGGCCAGAATAACAAGGGTTTTTTCAAATATGTCGATCAATTATCAACTCATTGGCTATTTAATCTGGGCTATCTCTTTTAGTGCTGGACTTCTCTGAGATATACATGATGTATACTGAGTTGTGCTCGAACATCTGTCAAAGGAGACAAGAATGGCCAAGGGACAAGACAAAGGAAAGATGAAAGACAAAGACAAAAACAAGGTGAAGCTTACGACTAAAGAAAAGCAAGACCGCAAAAAAGAAAAAGGCAAAAAAGATTATAATTAATGAAAGCACCTTAGGGTGCTTTTTTATATATTGAAATTTATCAAAATATATTCCCAGTTCATTTTCATTTGATTCAACATCGTATCCAATTCACGTTTAATGGCAGGCTTTTCGAGATCTCCAATTTGCTCGTATTGTTCAAGCAATCCTACGGCCTGGTCATATGAGGCCCTAAGATTATCGACTTGCACTTGAAAATCGGTTCGTTCTTTTTCACTCTGCAGGCGAGCGCGCGTATCGGGAGAATCGAGTTGAACAAGCTTTTGCGCATAATCTTTTATAATCTCTGCTTCACGTGAATCATTTACTTCTGCTGGTTCTTCAATAGAAGCTGGGGCCCTTCCTAAACGACGTTGATCACGATTTTTTTCTGAACAGGCGATCATGCTTAAGCACATCATGAAAATCAAAAATCCCTTTTTCATAAAAACTCCATTTATGAATAAATCATTTTTCGAGTCATCCCACCATCGACAATAAAATCTGACCCAGTGATAAATGTCGCTTCATCACTACTTAAAAAATAGGCCAGGGCCGCAATGTCTTCCGGTTTCCCCACGCGACCAGCAGGATGTTGATCGTGATCTTTCTTTTTTAGTTTTTCTTTTTCATAGTCAGCAATCCAGCCGGGACTAATACAATTCACTCGAACATCTGGTCCAAGTGTGATGGCCAACGAATGGGTGAGAGAGAGAATTCCGCCTTTACTCGCACTGTAGATGACAGTGTTGGGTTCACTCATCAGATGTCGGGTTGAGGAGATGTTTAAAAGGCTTCCACGCGTTTTTTTTAACAAAGGTGAAGTGGACTTCGCGAGCAGAAAAAAACTTGTTAAATTGACGGCCAAACCGTCATTCCATTGCTTAAGCGTGACTTCATCAAAATCGATAAAGGTGAGATCGGTGCGAGCGGCATTGTTAATGACAACATCCAAGCGCGGTATTTTAGCAACACTGCGTTTGATATCCTGCTCTTTACTGAGATCGCACTTCAGTGCGTGCAAGCGTGGATGCGAAATTTTATTTTTCGCTTTATGCTCTAATCCATAGACAATAAAGTCTTCCGCGAGAAATTTCTCGCACAGAGCTTCCCCAATGAGTCCGCTCGATCCTGTGATTAGAACTGCTTTTTTGCTCGCATCAACTTTCATACTCCGAAAGTGTGCGAGAATGATGCCAGATTATTTTATTCGCTGGCGGGGGCGCGGTTGTTCTTTTCAATGAAGTAGACAAATTCTTTTGAAACTTTAGATTTTTCAAGCTTCGCAAGAACTTCTACTTTTGCACCTGCTTCTTTTAAAGAAGTGGCCACTGAAAAACAATTTTTCTTAGCAGCAATTAGAAGTGGTGTTTCACCTTTATCATTTTGGACTTCTACATCAGAGCCCTGTTGAATGAAATAATCCACCATCTGAGGAGAGCAATGAGAAGCTGCTAAATGAATAGGATACATTCCAGTCTCTTGATTCTTTTTAGTGAAAGAAGGGACTTTGCTTTCAATATATTTTATGACCTCAAGTTTATCGCTGAGAATAGCAAACATAGTAGCATTATAACCATTAAATTTGTGATCCTTTTTGACGACTACTCCCTCGTAATTCGCACCTTTTTCTTCTAAGAATTTTATCATTTGAAGATCACCGTGTCTTAAGGCCACCATCATTGGAGTTACACCAAATTCATTCGGCTGATTAATATCTTGTCCAATAGTTAATATTTCTTTTATTTGAGAATAATTTTTTTCACTAACTGCAGCTTGAAGATTTCCTTTCTCATGTCCGCTGAGTAGTCCGTAAATGGCTACAAACAATAAACCTGAAGGAACAAGAACGGCGGCAAGAATACCGTATTCGCGTTTCGGTTGCCATTGAAGTCTATTGTAGGTGATCTTTTCATCAATCCATACCTTTAATGTTTTACGATAATAATAAATTGCACACATGATTGAGAGTGGAATCATAAAAAGTGCAAGATTATCTACAAAGAAAGTTAAACCTTTCAAAACTTTCTTAAACTCCATAACTTCTGAAACAAAAATAAAGTAGAAGGGAATTGAAATAAATAATACGAATACCCTCGAGAAGCGTACGAATTTTTTAAAAGGATCTAATTTTACATACTCCGCTCTAGGCTTTTCAACTTGATTAAAAGAAGTCCAAGCTCCTATGTAGATGAGAAAGCAGATTAAATTTAGAAGTATAAGAATTTTTGGAGTGTTGAATTCCATCAAACGATTGAATGGTCCCCAAAAACTGATCACCCAAACTAAAAGCGGAATTGAACTCAAGAGGATTGAGAGCGTCTGAACGGCTAAAAGTTCTTTTTTATTCAATGTTAATGTTTGATAAAATTTCCAATTGAATCCTTCGATCGCTGTATCTTTCGACATTGTAAAAGAAAAATACATAAGTGCCACAATGATGACGAAGGAGAGTTTGAAAGTGAAAAAACTAAAAAGGAATCCGAATAATATATTCAACGAAAGTAGGAGAACCCATTCAAATTTCATCCACTCAAACTGATGCTCCAACACAACGCGAACTTTCTTATAATTTATATTCACGCAACTTTCCTCACTGAAAAAAGTTCCAGTATTGTGCCAGGATGTTTGAGAGTGCACACACCTTTATCGATGAATAGAACTCTGTCCGCACGCTCGATTAAATCTTCTGCAATGTTGGTTGCGAGAATGATGCTCATTTGATGTTTTGTTTTGTAGTGATGAAGGGCCTTGAAAAATTGATCGCGAGATTCAGGGTCAAGCACTGCCGTCACTTCATCAATGAGCAGAAGTTTCGGTCGTGTGGAGAGCGCTCCAATGGTGAGAACTTTTTTCTTTTGTCCGGTTGAAAGAGAGCCGATCTTCTCACTTTCATCAATGTTGAAAAATTCAAGCAATGATTTTTCATCTTCACGCTTGTAACTAGCGTAGAGATCTGCAATGAAATTTAGATATTGTCTGACGGTGAGTGTTTCTTTAACTGTTGAATCGTGAGCGATATAACAAATATGCTCGAGGTTTTTTCGTTCGAGTGCGAGTGGGTTTTCATCGAGAACATAAAGTGAGCCTCTGGTGGGAGTGCGGAGGCCAAGGCAGAGATCGATGAGCGTGGTTTTGCCCACACCATTTCTTCCGAGCACTCCTAAAAATTCACCTTCCATTAAATCAAAGGTGACATCTTTGAGAATTTCTTTGCCATAAGGAATTTGGTACACCAAATGTTCAGTGCGGATGATTTTCTTCATACGCACTGATCGGATGACCGATTAAAAAACTAAAGTATTTCCTATGACTCTTTGGATTTTCATGTAATTAGAGTTCACACAGTTCTGAAAGAAGAAATCGAGGGTAGAGCGATCATAATTTGGACACTCATCTAGCCATACTCGATTTCCCAAACGCCACTGAGTCTCTCTAAAATTGTTGTTCACGCAGTTGTTGAAGAAATAATCCACTTCGGGAGTGTAGTTCACACACTGCTGATAATAAGCGCGCGTACGTTTGGCGATTGTTGCAAAGTTATTATTTACGCAGCTTTGATAGAAGTAGCTCACTCCCGGCCCGTAGTTATGACATTGAGGCAGATACGCATTTTCTTCAGCGTTCAAATTGAATGAAAGAAAAATAAAAATGATAAGGCAGAATAATTTTTTCATATGAATCTCCTTTGTAACAAGCCTCGCTTGTTTTGAGAGGAGAAACAAGGTGTTTGACGTATCAAACTTTTTCAATTATCGTTGGCCAACTTAATTTTTTAAGCATGTTTAAGGAGAGAAAATGAAAAAAATTTTAACTGCGTCAGTTTTATTTGCAGCAACAACTCTTTCAGCTTACGGAGCTGATCTTTGTTCGCGTTATTATGGAAACACTCGCTACATGAAGGCGATTGAAACGCTTGCTACGTATCAGGAATATAGTGTTGAAGAATTTTGTAATCTTCCACGCGTGTGGGACTTACAAGTTGCACCTAGTAGAATCATTAATCGTCAGGGAGAAATAATTCCTCACGTTCAAATTCAACAGCACTACGAGTTCTCAAGCTGCCTGTTCATGATCAATGAAACAGATTATTCACTTTCAAGCTCGAAGTGCTATTCGGGTACTTAATTAAAGATTAGCAGCTGCTCTTTGAATTGTGCCGTAATTTGAATTCACACAGCTCACGAAAGAACTATCTAGAGAAGTGCGATCGAAGTTCATACAGTAACTAAGATAAATAGAATGATTGAATCTTCTTTCCGCTTCTCTAAATCCATCGTTTACACAACTCACGAAAGATGAGCTCACTTCGTTTCCAAAATTATAACATTGAGAAAAATACGCATTGAAAACGCGTGCGATTGAAGAGTTGTTGCTGTTTACACAACTTGAAAAAGAAGGGCTTACGCCTGTTCCAAAGTGCATGCAGTAACTCATATAAAGTGGAATACCTTTTTCACTGTTTGCATTTTCAGAAGCTTTTACCGTTGGTAGAGAAGCCATTGTCATGAAAAGTAGTGCTAGAGCTAAATTTTTCATCTGAATATCTCCTGTATATCTCTTGTTTTGAATATTTTTGCATGGGTGTTTTCTGTATGGCCAGACAAGATTATTCAGTTTCGCAACATTCCTTAAATTGCCTTGAGCCTATAGCAGTGTTTTGTTACGCTTTATGGATGCAAACAATTAATCAAGAAGCCTTAGTTGAACTTAGAGAACTCGATGAGGATGGAAGCGATTCCACTTTAAAGGAACTAGTGCATTCATATTTCGAAAACATGCCCCAACGTATTCAAAAGTTGGAAGCGGCAATTGAGGCAAGTGACTTTGTTCAGGCACGTAAGGAAGCACATTCCATTCGCTCTAGTTCATTGTCATTAGGGGCCGAAAAGCTTTCACAACTTGCTCACACGCTCGAGTATGAAACAGCAGAAGCAACGGCGGAGTCTTTTAAAAAACTATCATCAGAACTTATTCAAGAATATGCAGCTGTTAAGGCCGAATTAAAAAAAATATGCCAAATTTAAAAACACCCGAGTTAAGTGACTCAAAAAAAGAATTTTACGGAAACTTGGCCTTCATTGGAAATCTTCTCGCCTTACTAGTCGGTATTATCGTTACGCTCGGTTGGACATTTGATATTCCGACTTTCAAATCGATACTCCCACATTTCATTTCTATGAAATTTATGACGGCCTTTTGTTTTGGTACACTGGCCATCGGAAATCTTCTGCAACAGGGAACCAAGAAGCGAAATGATTTGTATGATCTATTTTCAGCTGTTGCATCACTTATCGTTTTTGCTATTTCATTTCTTGTTATTTATGAATATTACTTCGGAATCAATTTGGGGATTGATGAAATCGTTTTCCGCGATCCTCGACCTGCCAATGCAAGTGTCTCATGGGTTGCGGGAAGAATGGCGCCGATCACGGCCACATTGTTTCTTTTTATGTCTATTGCACGACTTCTTCTTTTTCATGTTCGCGCTAGTCTTGCAGGATTCGCACAATCCATTTGCATCATTGTTTTCATTCTCGGTTTTCAAACATTCATTAGTTATTTTTTAGGCATTACTTATTCATTCGGTGCTGGTTATCACACTCAAATGGCCATCCATACCGCATTTGGTTTTGTAGTCATTGCCCTCGCTACAATTGTCGTTCGTCCCTCTTCAGGATGGATGACCGTCGTCTCCTCAGACACTGCTGGCGGTCTCATGGCCCGCAATATGCTTATCTGGGCGGTACTCGTTCCACCTATCATTCAATGGCTAAATCTTGTTGGGTTACATGCAAATCTTTACGACCAGGATTTTTCCAGTGTCATTCGAGTAACTGGAAATATTATTTTCTTCACCACAATGGTTTTAAGGAATGCTTCTCAGTTACATAGAAGTTCACTTGAACAAATGCGTGACGAAGCTGAAAAGTTGAAACTACGAATTGAAACGGAAGCACATCTAGCATCCTTGCTCGAAAGAAAAAAGGTAGAACATGAGTTGATCAAAGCAAGACAAGATGCTTTGGATGCTGCTCAGGCAAAGTCTACTTTTCTCGCAAATATGAGTCATGAAATCAGAACACCTTTGAACGGCATTATTGGAATGGCCGATCTCCTCATCGATACACCTCTCAATGATGTTCAGAAAAAGTATACCCAGATTATTCAAAATTCAGGTACAGGGCTTCTATCAATCATCAATGACATCCTCGATTTTTCTAAAATCGATGCTGGTAAATTGAATCTTGAAATTATCAGTTTTAATTTGGTTAACGTTGTTGAAGAGCAGGCAGAACTCTTAGCGGTAAGAGCTGCAGAAAAAAATCTTTCTCTTCTTACATATGTAAGCTCCAATGTTCCTTTAAAAGTTAAAGGTGATCCGGGGAGAATCGCGCAAGTTTTATTAAATCTCACGTCCAATGCAGTAAAATTTACTTCCGAAGGAAGTGTTGTTATTAAAGTTTGCTTGAAAGAACAGATTGGATCAAAAGGATTATTTCTTTTTGAAGTTATCGATACTGGTATTGGTCTCACTCAAAAAAAAGCAGATGCACTTTTTACACCTTTCACTCAGGCAGATGACAGTACGGCAAGAAAGTATGGTGGAACAGGATTAGGACTTTCCATTTCAAAACAACTCGCCGACTTAATGAATGCCAAATTGTGGGTGGAGAGTGTGGAGGGAAAAGGCTCAACTTTCTCTTTTGAAATCGAATTGGAAATCGAAGAGAGCACTTCACAACCTCATTATGAAGTAAAAGATGTGGCCGGAACCAAAGTTGTTTTTGTAGACGATGATTCAATTGCCAGAGAAATTATCGAACATTATCTCCTTTCATGGCGAATGCAACCGATTCCTTTTGATGATGCTGAAAAGGCGTGGACATGGTTGAATGCAAATGCCAAAGATCCAGAAGTGGTTCTCATTGATAATTTAATGCCTGGAACTAATGGTATTGAATTAGCAGAACGAATGGCCAAGTCAGAAAATCTTCAGCATATCCCGCGCATTCTCATTACGGCCTATGCGAAAAATTTAACGACTCTATCTAACGATAATCTTTTTAAGAATGTTTTGAGTAAGCCATTTAAACAATCTGATCTTTATAATTCTATTCTCAATGCTTGTAACAAACATTTAGTAATTCCAACTCCTGCAGTTGCGAAAACTGCAGCGGTAAAAATGAGTGATAAACGGATACTTGTTGCCGAGGATAATACAGTTAACCAATTGCTCGTGACCACTCAATTGAAAAAATTAGGTTACTCAGCTCAAGTTGTGGCCAACGGATTGGAGGCCATTGAGAGTTATTCAAAAGGCGGATTTGATCTTATTCTCATGGATTGTCAGATGCCCGAGCTTGATGGATATGAAGCAACGATTCGCATTCGTGATCTCGAAAAAAAATCGGGAAAACATATTCCCATTGTGGCGCTTACGGCGAATGCTTTGAAAGAAGATGAAGACCATTGTCGTGCCGTAGGTATGGATGATTTTATCGCTAAGCCAACTAAACTGGATATTCTTCGCCGAGTTCTTTCAAAATGGCTTGATTAAAAAAGTGTTTGGTTTTCAAATTGCATTCTTATCCATAACGAAAGAGGTGCGTAATGGATATCAGAAAATCAAATACTGAATGGAAATTGCCCGAAGAAGAATTTAAGAAGCGCTATCGCAACAATTTCTATGATTCTTATTTTGATTCACACCGCGATCAAATTGAGCAGTTTGCCGATATTGCATGGAAGGCCTATCTCGAGGGGAGAAAAGCCCCTCACACAAAAAAAGCAGGAAAAAATTTTGCTGATCCTCAATATGATTTAAGTATTGAGTGGTTGGCCGCAAAAGACGCAATTGATAAGGCCCAAATAGAGCATGAAAAAAAACACGGCCCTCACAAAATATTATTAATCAATGCTTCTCATCGCAATGATCATACCTGTCCAGGCGAAATCTCTAAAAGCAGCAGACTCTATCAAAAAGCACTAGAGACGTTAGAGTCTGCCGGAGCTCATGTTGAAACACTGGAGCTTAATCAGATGAGCTCAGAGTATGCAAAACGCATTTTTCCCTGCAAGGCGTGTGTCTCAACAGCAATGCCTCTCTGCCACTGGCCTTGTTCATGTTATCCCAACCATGCACTCAACCAGATTAATGATTGGATGAATGATATTTATCCCATGTGGGTGCGAGCTCATGGAATCATGATAATCACTCCTGTTTATTGGCATCAATCTCCCAGTGCACTCAAACTCATGATCGATCGGCTTGTTTGCGCTGATGGTGGAAATCCAGATCCCACCACGACTCAAGGAAAGAAAGTTGAACTTGCCAAAAAAATGGAACTTGATGGATGGAATTATCCTCGGCATTTGAAAGGAAGAGTTTTCTCTGTCGTTGTTCATGGAGATGCGATGGGAGTTGATGATTCTAAAAATACTCTTTGTGATTGGCTGGAAGAGATGGAGCTCACTCCGACAGGAAATTTGGGAAAGATCGGACGATACGTTGGTTATTTCAAACCCTATGCAACCAGCCACCAAGATTTAGATCATGATGAAAATATTTTTCAGGAAGTGGTGAACGCCGCCAAGGCCCTTCTTTCATCTGTGCAGGCCAATCGTGAAAATAAACTTCAGTTTTCTCCTGAGCTGGAAGATCCGAGACCCAAGTGAAAACCATTTTTACGATTGGACATTCAACTCATTCAACTCGTGAGTTTATAAAAATTCTAAAATCTTTTGAGATTGAAATACTCATAGATATTCGTCATTATCCTGGCTCTCGTCACTGTCCGCAGTTTGGAAAAACGCGTTTAAAAAATAATCTCGAGCGCAATCATATTAACTATCAACACATAGTTGAACTTGGTGGTCGAAGAAGACCTGATAAAGAATCTGATCTCAATGATGCCTGGAGAAGTCCCCAGTTTCGTGGATATGCGGATTGGATGCAAACAAAAGAATTCAAAAAAGCTTTGCGCGAATTAATGAAAATTGCACGCAAACATCGAACAGTCATCATGTGTTCGGAAGCAGTTCCCTGGAGATGTCATCGTTCATTAGTTGGCGATGCACTGCTTGCCAGAGGTTTTGATGTTCAGGATATTTTCGCTGAAGAAAAATCAAAACCTCATAAGCCCTTTCCTTTTGCTAAATTTGAGGGGACTGAAGTGACTTATCCTTCCGAGGCCTAAGCTGATAATACAATCCGGAATTGGCGAGATATTGAGCGCAATAATGATTTCCTTCATTGGTTAAATGGAGTCCATCACTAAAATGATGATCATTCATCTGCAATACGCATTCAAGTGGATCATAAACGAGAAAGTTTCTATCGATCGTACAAATATCCTCTAATAGTGCATTCACTTTTTTCGCATTATTTTTTACAACTTCCGCAAAAGGTCCGAGTGGTAAATCTATTAACGGTAACTTTCCGATGATAGCAGGCATTTCATGTTCATGAAGATGATTAAAAAATCGTTTTGTGTTTGTTTCGAAGCTTGTTCCAACTTGATTGCGAATGGCATCCCAGAAAAAAAGATCTAGGGCCATCACTACTGATGCCGAGTGGTTTTTTAAATCGAGGCCCGAAGTACTATTGATACTTGTGGCCCCGTTAAACGCCAGATTTTTAATCTTAGTATCGGGATTAATCATGCGAGCAAATACTTCACTAGGGCCGCCATTGGTCGTTCCATATCCAGCAGATATACTCGCGCCAATGATAAGTGGACGTGAAAAAAGATCGCGTATTGCCTGTGTCATTTAGTCATCCTTTTTTGTTATCAACACACCAGACTACCAACGATGATTTTCTTCGGCAAACTTCACCCTCTTTCTCCGTGCAGGTCTCTCAAGTAAAATAGATGAATGCGCCTGATATTTGTTTTATTTACGGTATTTTTCTCAGTTAATGGTTTGGCCGGTGATTATGATTTTTCTTATCAATATAAATTTCGTCCAACGGGATTTAGTATTGAACTGGACGAGCTGACGAAACATTTTGAAGAAAAAAGTTTTAATCGTTTAAGTGCGTTCCCAGTGGGAAATCTTCCTTTTGTTCATGCAGATGAAGTTCTTTATTCGAGTTCACATGCAGGTACAATCTTTATCAAATTGGGTTTGATTGCACCAGTTGAACAAAGATTTAAACTCATCACATCTGGAAATCTTACGCTCTATCATACGAACTCAGCAAGTATCGCATTTTTTGATTTTACTCCTCACGAAGTACAAGTCTTGAGTTCCGGTCTTTCGCAAAAAGTATCGTACAATGTAATGGATGTTTTTATTCCAACAGCTGAAGCGAGTGATCAGATTTTCTGCCATGTCGATGTGAAAAATAGCTTCTCAAACCTGGAGCAGGTGAGTGATAAAATTAATCAGTCTCTACTTGTAAAAAAAATTGGTGAATGTGCTCTCATGGCATTAAAGGGTGTAGAAGGGAACGTTGAAGATATAAAAAAGTTTTTTTCTAATCTCAGCGATCCAAAAAAAATGTGGAACGAGATGAAACAAAATTACGATCAACTCAAACACCTCGTCACAAACTTTACTGCTGAACTTCAGAGTTTTTATAAGACAATGAGTGGTCTGACAGTTCAGGATATGCTGGATATTGGTTGCAAGATGGTAGGAGATATTGGTTCACAATTTCTTATCGCTGCTACTGGAGCAGGAGCGGGCATAGCGGTAACGAAACTAGTAACTATGACTCTGCCTAAACTGCAAAGATTGAAAAAACTTCTAGAACTCTCACAACGTGGAAAAATTTCCAAACAGACAGCGAAGGAGTCACTCAGCTGTGCGATTTAAAATATTTTTAATTTTAATTCTCTCTGTTTTTAATGTTCATGCGATTGATTGCAATCTCATGAAACATTTGACTGATCCGAAACTTGCAGACAATCTGAAGTTCTGGGAAGAGTATGGGACACTTTCGAATTCAGGAAAACTAAATGATCGAACACTAAAAGATCTGCTCAAAAAACATAATTCTGAACCACCTGAAGTTCACGTTACCGCAAAACCAGCTCCACGAGAGCCTATTAACTATTCTTCGACTAAAAAAGCTGATAAAGAAATCTCTCAGCTTTCACCTGTTTTAAAAAAACATTACGAAGAATTTATGACATTAATGTCTGACAAATCAGGCCTGCAGCAGCTTTATGCGAATCCAGGACGGTGGCATATGGAAAAGATCAAGGCCAAGGCCGATCACTACACCGTTAGACTCAATGGCGGTGTTCGAGTGCTTTTTAAAATGGAAAAGAACGAAATTAGCATTATTGAAGTTAATGCCGCCAAAATCCACGCTATCTAACCGTTAGTTCGAATTAGGTGACTATCTAAGTCCGTTATAGATTTTCAAGCATCCTCTTCTTCTATTCGATAAGAAGAAGATGTTGAACTCAATAGACCGAATTGGAAAATTACCTTTCGACCTTTACCGAACTCTCAAAGCGATGGTTATTTTTCTCTATTTGAGTTTTCGTACGACATTAACACTTGAATGGCGCTCACTTTCTCCCATTTTATCCATTCTGATTTCTCAGATCTACTTCACCGGGTTCCAGGCCTTGCCACTCATTACTTTCATCGCACTCGCCACTGGAAGCGTTGTCGTCCTCCAATCGGCCGCTCAACTCACTCTTTTAGGTTCAAAGGAGATGATGGGAAATATTCTTGTCGTCACTATTATTCGAGAATTAGGCCCTCTTCTAACAGCATTGATAGTCATAGCTCGTTCAGGTACAGCCGTTGCAACTGAACTAGGGTCTATGCAAGTTAATAAAGAGATCGAATCGCTGCGATCTGTAAGCATTGATCCCTATGGTTATGTCGTTTTTCCCCGTTTGCTTGGTGGTGTAATCAGTCTGGTGAGTTTAGCTTTTTATTTCAATTGTATCGCACTCATTGGCGGATTCATCGTTGGACATTTTGTCAGCGATTTAAGTCTGACATTTTATCTTGATGTGCTCGCACAATCATTAACGATGGAAGATATCGCTCTTAACATTATTAAAAATTCGCTTTCGGGATTAATTATTTTCACTATTGCTACTTATTATGGAATGGGAGTGAAAGGTGCACCTCATGAAGTTCCCATGGCCACCACCAGGGCAGTCGTTCATAGTATCATGTGTGTGGTCGCTTTTAATGTATCGATAACGATTTATATGTTTGCCAGGGCCCTTGCATGAAAAGAACCTCAATCGAGAAAATCGAATTTAAAAAAATGGGATTTTATTATGTAGAGAATAAAAAAGTTTTCGAGAACGTAGATGCTCTTTTTCTCCCTGATGATGTTAATTACCTGCAAGGTCCAAGGGGATCGGGAAAAAATAGTCTTATAAAACTACTGTTAGGTTTGCAATCACCAACTGCGGGAGATTTTTGTCTTAACGGCCAGAGAGTCAATGATCTGAGCTATAAAGAGTTTGATCCGTATAGGCTCAACATGGGACATTCTTTCGATGCTGGTGGCTTAATTAATAATTTAAGTCTCTTTGAGAATTTTATGTTGATTCTCAACTATCATGATGCCCAGTCTAATAATCAAAGATCACAAATGATCATAGACTTATTAAAAGTATTCGATCTTCAAGATCAAAAGCATCTACGTCCAGCGTTTTTGTCTGGAAGTGCAAGAAAAGCCGCTTCTGTTTTAAGGGCCTTTCTTCTAAGACCGGAAGTTCTCATCCTTAATGATCCAACACAGGGATTGAGCGTTGAACATATTGATCCTCTAGTCGATCTCATCAATCAACATAAAAAAGAGCATCAACTGAAGTTTGTCTTCATTTCAAGTGACGATCAAAAACTAATCGATAAACTTCCGGGAAAAATTTTAGATGTAACGACCAGGGGATTTTTTGAAAAAACATCTCTGAGGAGAGTGGGCTAAATGAACAAATATAAATTCAATCCGTATGAAAGAGCTGTAGGCTTTTTTATCTGTTTCGCCATGACTGGTTCGTTCATTATAGGACTAGGTTTAGCTGTTAAGAAAAACTGGTTTGAAGAAAAGTTAGTGTTTTCAACTTACGCTCACTCCGCTGCTAATTTGCGAGAGGGTAGTACTGTCCTTCTTTCAGGTCTAAAAGTAGGAAGGGTGGAAAAAATTGAATTGGATCCTGATATGAAAATCAAAGTCTCCTTCACAATTCTAAAAGAGTTTGGTCATTTGATGACAGAAGGAATGAAAGTTCAGTTTATCAGGCCGTATATCATCGGTGATAAATCTCTTACGTTAATTCCTGGTAACTCTCGTGGGCGATTGCTTGCTCAAGGAGAATCGCTACCGTTAATGCCAACACTGGATCTGATGGAAGTTGCTAATGGTGAAAAGTTGGAAACGATGGTGGCAAAAGTAGAAGGCATTCTGGATAATTTGAATGATATTACAGTACAAGTTGGTGAGAAGAAAAAAATCAAAAAGACGATCGACGATTTAAATTTTACTCTGGCTGAAGTGAGAAAAGTGATGCCTCATCTAACTGCAAATGTACCAGCTACTTCACAGCATTTAGCTAAAACAATTGAAAATTTATCTGGCTTAACTTCATCAATTAAAACATTGCAACCTGAAGGCGCAAAAACAATTGAACTCCTGAATGAATCACTCATAACATTAAAGGCCATGCAAAAATCTTTTTTCATGAAAGGTAATGTTGAAGAAGTTAAAAAAGAGATGCAGGAGCGCGTTCCTGCAAGTCAGTAATCAACTGAATATTCATCATTCGGTTTAAGCTTCACTTTGCGTCTTTTTGCCTGAGGTGCAGTTCTGTTAGAGTGAATTCACTTTAACCAGGAGCGATCTATGGGCATTCTAAAAAATATGACAATTTCACTAATCGTAACTCTTGCTTCGACTGCAGTAATGGCCTCACCTTCAAACGTTGCCACAACAACCTCCAGACAGGTTCAGCAACAACCTAACTTTGATCCACAAAAGTTTAGAGAAGAAATGGTGAGAATGGATCAAGAAACTTCAAAAATGAGTTTGGAACATATCGAGAAGTTGAGACAGATGAGCCTAAAAAACACCAATACTCTCTATGATAAAATTGCAGCTGACCAAAAAATGTTAGAAAAAATGAGACACGACAATATTCGAAGCGGAAAAGACGGAACTGAAGTCATAGCAAAATCTCAGCAATCTCAAAAAGAAATTGCCAAACTTGGTGAAGAATTAGGAAGCCAAATTCAGGCAGAAGAGTTAAAATTTCAAAAAGTAATGGCCAAACGTCAAGCGGAGGTCCAGGAGTTCACTACGAGACAGGCCAATCAAACGGCCGGCTCAATTTCAGTGAATGAACCTTCTTCGCAACCGCCTTCAACAACAAACAGGGCGCCGTCTTCAGTTAGAAGATAAAATAATTTAAACAAGGGCCTTCTTTTGGAGGCCCTTTTTTTATGACATTGAAATTTAGAACTGCAAAATTTAGTGATGCTCAAAAACTTTCTCGCTTAGTTAATTCTGCCTACAGAGGTGAATCATCGAAAGAAGGTTGGACAACTGAAGCTGATCTTCTCGATGGCCTGCGAATAAACACTTCAATAATCAAAAAAATGATTAACGATCATCGAATCGAAATTATTTTAGATGATCAAAACGAAATTACTGGTTGTGTCTATCTTGAAGAACAAAGCGATACTTTCTACCTGGGTATGCTCACCGTTAAACCAAAAATTCAAACACAAGGCTTAGGCAAAGCACTACTTTCTCATGCTGAAACTCTGGCCAAAACCAAAAATATTAAACGTATTAAGATGACAGTAATCGAAGGTCGAGAAGAACTTATTGCCTTTTACGAAAGACGAGGATTTAAGTTCACAGGAAAATTTGAGCCATTCCCTACAGATCCAGTGTTCGGTATCACCAAAAAGGGGCCAATTAGATTTAAAGAATTCGAAAAAATATTATAGGCCACTTTCGTGGCCTTTTTTATTTTGTATAAGTTTTATTAGGAACAGATTTGTCCTGGCTGTGTTCGATTTTATCGCCAGCATCATATACTTTTCTACCTAAGTTTTCTGCACCAGCATCAGCAATTTTTTCACCAGCTCGTTCTACGGCATCACCCGTCTTGCGTACAAATCCTTCTTTATTATTCGTAAGATTGGCCATAAAGCCTCCATGGTATATGTTTTTATGTCCTGTATACATACATTCAATAACGAGACCAATTAAGTAGACGCATCAGATGCGGTTGAACAAGACCCAAATATTGCAATCAAAATTGTGGAGGTTTTTTATGAACTTTGAATCACCGATAATTCCCAATGATCGCACTCGCAATATGACTCCTCATTCAATTAATGAGCGTCTTGACCGAAAGACTCATGAACGAGTTCAAATGATTGAACGGATGGGCGCTGATGCCGCTTGGAAGCGACTGGAAGAGCTTGACCGTGAATGGGATATTGATCGAGCGCTCATGGTTCTTTTTTCAACGACAGTCTTTGCACAACTGATTAAAGCGAAGAAGAATCGTCAATGGCTTTGGGGACCACTCATTCAATCACCGTTGTTTTTTATGCACTCAATGATTGGTTGGTGTCCGCCAGTTAGTCTTCTCCGGCCTTTGGGTTTTAGAACATCAAAAGAGATACAAGCGGAACGTGAAGCAATTCTTCGCTATTTGGCCCACTAAGTGTTTTTTCTCTTTATGAGGCTTGTGAGATAAAGCGATAGTAGTGCATAAGTCAGAAAGAGGTAATACCCCGGTTGTAATGATGTTCCATTAGTGGTCATAATGGTTAATTCAGGAGTAGCTGTCCTTAAACTGGCGAGCTGTGAATTGATGACTCCATTGAATCCAATATATGCCATGAAGATGGCGATAACCATGACATCGGCCATAGACCATTTGCCAGATTTTAAAACGAAAAATTTAATGTACTTATTTCTTCGTAATTTTTCATTGAGATAGTAGAGAATTGAAGATGTGAGTTTACTGAGTGGAAATATAATGCTGAAGATAACTAAGAGAACACCAACCACATTCATTTCAAAATCTTTATGTTTGATCATCAACATAAAAACATCAATGATGCTTTTACTCTGAAAGAACAGAACTTGATCTTCAAACTGCACGGGATTATTCATTAAGACAAATGACATTTTGGAAATACGCGCCTCTAAATCAATCATTGGAGTGAGGACGCCTGTCGAAAGGAGAGTAAGGAGATAAACGACTAGACAGGTAAATTCAAATCGATTGAGAGGTTTTTTGCGCATGAACAGATAGAAAAATGGAAGAAAGGTCAGAGTGAACAATATCAGGGAGAAAAGTGCAACACGGTCGTAATTAGATGATATTTTCAATGCGAGTTTAATGCGTGCTTCATCTACATTTTTGGAATTCGTTTTTGCAAGAATGGCGTTTACCTTTGATAAATCCTGGGTATCGTAGGAATGTTTTAAGTAATAAACGATTTTATCTTTTAATATTTTTTTAACTTTGCCTTTTAATTTTGGTTTTTTCATTTCCAGAATGATGGCATCGGCATAACCAGGAACACCTTTTTTAACATTGTCCAAACTTACAAACGTATTTATTAATCTTTGTTTTGCCCACCCTTTAAGCGAACCTTTATTACTTTCTTTCACACGTTCGTAAACTTTATCGATGAGAACATTGAGTTGAGATTCAATCGCAGGTTTAAGTTGTTTTTGCTGATTGGTCGTTAGATCAAGTTTGTCGATTTCCTCAATGACAATTTCAGTAATCTGTCCTTTCCAGGTGTCAACACTGAAGAGTCCGTACCTGATATGATTAAGCTCAGCAATATCGACTTTATTTTTTTGATTGTCCTTTGCAAGAACTATGATCTGTTCTGAAAGAATGACAGAAATAATGACAATAGCAGCGAGGATTAAATTGAAGAACTTCTTCATGACTTATTTTCTTTAATGCTTAGTCTATTGAAAAGACTGCTCGCGCTTACACATTATGGAACAATGATGAAAACACTTACATTTCTCATCTTTTTATTCTCCATCCTCTCAATGAGCAGTTTGTCAAAAGCAGAACAATTTACAATTGGAGTTGAGAAGATAAATTATTTTCCTTTTTTCCAAATGGAGAATAAAGAAATGAAGTTGAGTTTCTTCAAAGAAGTCATGGATTCCTATGGAAGTCAGAAAGGCCATACTTTTAAATATGTAGAGTATCCACTAAGCGAATTAACAAAAGCACTATGGGAAGGAAAAATAGATTTTCGCTATCCGGATAATCCGGCCTGGCTTACAGGTGGCGTTCTTAAAGATAATATTTTTTATTCAGTTGATGTAGTGACTTTTATAGAAGGACTGATGGTGACCTCAGCGCGATCTGGTACCTCGATTGATACTATACGTTCGATTGGAACCATAAAAGGGTACACGCCCTGGCCTTATGTTGATCGTATAAAGCGCAAGCTCATTCAACATCGTGAGTTTGAGAATGCTTATTATCTCATAAAAAATGTTTCTGATGGAGCCATCGATGCCGCTTTTATAAATGTGAGTGTAGCAGAAGCAATATTAAGAGAATCCGATTTAGAAGGCTCACTTATCTTCGCTCGCCATTTGCCATATTTAGAACTGGATTCCACATTATCGACTCGCTTTCATCGGGCGATCATTCATGACTTCAGCGATTATCTCCTGCGAAGTAGAGGACAACTAGCGGCCCTCAAACAAAAATATCTCATTCAAGATTTGATGGCCTATCCCTATCGATAAAAGTAGAATGGCCTCCATGGAAAATTCAAAAAATAAACAATCACTTCTCATTCTTATCTTAGGATGTTTAACAGCGCTTTCACCTTTTTCTATCGATATGTATCTGTCAGCATTTCCTTTGATGGCCAAAGCTCTCAATACAACTGTCTCACAAGTCTCAATGACACTTTCAAGTTATTTTGTGGGTCTTGCATCCGGACAACTTTTCTATGGTCCTTTGATGGATCGCTTTGGACGTAAAAAACCATTAGCAGCAGGTCTTTCCATTTATATTTTAGCTTCCATTGGATGTTTACTTTCACCAACAGTTGAAGTCCTTGTTGTCTTAAGATTTATTCAGGCCCTTGGTGGTTGTGCCGCAAGTGTGGCCGCTTTTTCCATGGTTCGTGATTTATTCACTCCTACCGAAAGTGCAAAGGTTCTTTCATTATTAATTCTCATTCTTGGAGTGTCTCCGCTATTAGCACCAACAATCGGAGGATTCCTTTCCATTCATTTTGGATGGACGTCAGTTTTCATGGCGCTTACTGCTGGATCTACCATTTTACTTTTCGTATCAATGAAATTTCTTCCTGAAACTCACAAGGGTGATTCGTCACACGTTCTCCGTGCGGGACCGATTGCCAGAAATTACTGGTCAATTGTTCAGAACAAAAGTTTTCTTACTTACGCAGTATCTGGCGCAATTGCTTTTTCGGGTCTCTTTGTTTATCTCGCAGCTTCTCCAATTATATTCATGGATGTGTTCAAGGTTTCAGAACAAGTCTATGGCTGGATTTTTGCGTTTATCGCGATGGGATTAGTAGGGATGAGCCAGATGAATGTTGTGCTTTTGAAGAAATTCCGAAATGCTCAAATCATGGGGGGAGCTCTCATCATGATTGTGTTAATTAGTCTTTTCTTCTTCGTGTCTGCTTACAATGAGTGGGCAACGATGATTACTGTTGTGCTCACGATGTTTTTGCTTCTTTCTTGTTTTGGACTTTCTAATCCCAATGCCCAAGCGCTTGCCATGGAACCTTTTGGAAAAAATGCGGGGAGTGCCGCTGCTATGATTGGATTTGTACAAATGGGAATTGGCGCTATAGCTTCAGTGTGTGTAGGGCTACTAAAAGCGCAACAACTGCTGCCGATCTCAACTATTTTTGTGATTACTTCATCGCTCGCAGCGACTGTCTTCTTTGCAGGAAATTCGGTAATTCAAAAAGCTAAACTTTCTTGAGTAAATCCTGAAGTGATTTTTTCGCCAGAAAGCTTTGAGTTGAATGTTCTATTCCACAGACGATTTCTTCCAGAACATCATTGATTCCGCAACTCACTTTACAATGTTTCGTCACAGGTTTGTTGTGAATATTCACCAGACGTTTTTCATTTGTAGAGGCGACATAAATATCTTTTAAAGAGATTTCGTTAGCAGGTCTTGCGAGCTGAATACCACCGCCTTTACCTCTAAAACTAACGAGAAGTTCGGCCTCAACTAAACGTGAGACAACTTTACGTATAAAAGTAGGATTTGTTTGAAGGACTGCGGCCAGTAACTCAGAGTTTACCATCTCGTCCTTGTGATGGGCGGCGGTCATCATAATCTGTACTGAAACGGAAAAGCGTGTGTCGATCATGTATTGATAATACCACAGTTTTCACATTTTTTTATTAAAATGTGCTTTTTATTGTTGCATTTAATTCCGACCAGGATTAATGTATCAATCACGGATACATTAAAAATATGGAGATGTGCCCGAGTGTTTAAAGGCAACAGATTGCAACCCTGTTGATATCGGTGGTTAAAATCCATCCATCTCCTCCATGTGCCGCGGGAGCGGCCTATCACCACTAGGAAAAAGGTATGTCTAAATTATTTACTCCAGTCAAACTCGGCGCACTTGAATTACAAAACAGATTGGTTATGGCACCACTAACACGCTCTCGTGCAGCCAACCCAGGACGCATACCAAACGATCTGATGGCCGAATACTACGAGCAAAGAGCAACTGCTGGACTAATTATCACTGAAGCAACAGCAGTCGATCCTATGGGAGTAGGTTACGCGAATACACCGGGAATTTGGTCTAAGGAACAAGTCGAAGGCTGGAAAAAAATTACAAAAAAAGTTCACGCTAAAAACGGACTTATCATTATGCAACTTTGGCATGTCGGAAGAATTTCCGATCCCATCTTCTTAAATGGCGAGCTTCCGGTAGCGCCTTCAGCTATTAAGCCAGCGGGGCACGTTTCACTTGTTCGTCCTCAGAAAGAATATGTGACCCCAAGAGAATTACGAACAGACGAAATCCCTGCAATCGTCGAAGCGTATCGAAGAGGAGCGCAAAATGCAAAAGACGCTGGTTTCGATGGAGTTGAAATTCATGGGGCCAATGGATATCTGTTGGATCAATTTCTTCATGACAGTACAAATAAAAGAACGGATCAATACGGTGGCAATATTGAAAACCGCGCACGTCTATTACTTGAAGTGACGGATGCAGTTATTAGTGTGTGGGGTGCAGATAGAGTAGGAATGCACTTATCACCACGAGGAGATTCACATGACCTTTCTGATTCAAATGCTCTCGCTCTTTACAGCTATGTTGCTTCTGAGCTTGGCAAAAGAAAAATCGCTTTCATTTTCACCCGTGAGTATCAGGGCGAGGACGGCATTAGCCAGGAAATAAAAAAACAATTCGGTGGTGCTCTCATTGCCAACGAAAAACTTACGAAAGAATCAGCAGACCAATTACTGAATGAAGGTAAAGCAGAAGCCGTTTCGTTTGGAGTTCCTTTTATTTCAAACCCTGATCTAGTAAAAAGATTTGCTGAAGGCAAGCCGCTTAATGAAACCAATTTCAATACCATCTATGCTGAAGGTGGAACTGGTTATACGGACTACCCGACCATCTAGGTCGTTTTATATATCTCTCGCTTACCCCTAAATTTTTCACCTACTAGACCGATAGAGTTTAGTAGGTGAAATATGAAAAAATCTTTTAAAGTAATAAACTTTATCCTCCTTCTGTTATGTTTTGTTGAAACAAGTTTTGCAGCAACTGAGGAAGAGAAACTCGAAGCATCTGCTTATCAAGAGCTGACTGCTGGTTTGTCCCCGGAAATGCGCAAGCAGGTGATAGCAGAGCTGGAAGCCAGTAAGCAAGATATGGCGGATTTTCAGAAAACTAAACTCATCAAAAAATCTATGAAAGAAGACATCACAAAAGATGATGAGTTAATGTTTCAAACTGTTTTAAAAAATGTTTCTAACCAATGAAGAGCATTTTAATAATTTCTCTTGTCATGCTTGTCTCATGTGCAACGGCTGAGTCTGAAGAAAAAACACTTCGTGAAAGAATCCGCGCTAAAGTGAAAGATAGACTCATGCAAAGAATGGAAAATAAACCTGCTCCAGAAACAACGACAATTAGTTCAGCTCCAGGAACTTATACTTTGTCACTTATTCATAATGGTCTGGAACGTTTTTACATTCTTCACATTCCCAAAAATTATCAAGCCAATAAACCATCACCTCTCCTTGTGGCCATGCACGGAGGAGGCGGGAGTATGGATTATCAAGCCGACGATTCAAAGTATAAGCTGATCAGCAAATCGGAAGAAGCTGGATTTATCGCTCTTTTTCCCAATGGAACAAGCAAATTTAAATCCGGAAAATTTGCAACCTGGAATGCAGGGAAATGTTGTGGGTACGCAAGAGATGAAAAGATTGATGATGTAGGATTTATTCGCGAATTGATTCAGAAAACAAAATCTCAATTGATGATTGATGAAAGAAAAATTTTCGCCACTGGTATGTCTAATGGCGGAATGATGACATATCGACTCGCCTGCGAGATGAGTGATGTTTTTACAGCGATGGCGCCGGTTGCAGGCACTGACAATACTCAAGATTGTAAACCACAGCGCCCCATTTCTCTTTTGCACATACACGCTCAAAACGATGATCATGTTCTTTTCAATGGTGGAATTGGAAAAGGTGCAAACGAAGATAAGTCAGCAATCACCAATTTCAATTCAGTTCCCAATTCAATTAGTAGGTGGGTTCAGTTAAATAATTGTCTACCAACACCTAAGCGTGTTTTAGAAAAAGCTGGAGCTTATTGTGAGGTGTATAGGGGATGCAAGAATGATGTCTCAGTAAAATTATGTGTAACAGAAACTGGAGGCCACTCATGGCCTGGTGGACACAAACCTCGAGGCGAAAAACCTTCAAGCGCAATTTCGGCCAATGATATGATGTGGGACTTTTTCAATTCACAAAAATAAAAGGCTGCCATGAAGGCAGCCTTTTAAATCATTATTCCATTTCGCACTTTAAAACTTTCGCCGTGTAAACACCCCAGTTTCTAGAACCATGGTCGTACATATCAGCATAGCTAGATTCAACAGTTACGATATATTTATCGAAGATGTTTTGATCTATTCTTCTCAATCCAGAAAGAACAAGATTGTAGTTATAGTCTGTAATTCCGTTGTCGACGCGAATCGCTTCTGATTCTACTTGAAGCAAAGTGAGGTCACGGAAATATCCACAAGATTCAGTAATTGCTGTTTCAACAACAGCTGCATGACGAGCATCCAATTGAGAATCGATGATCGCAGCAAAAGATGATTGTGAAGCGATTAAAGCAATAATCATAAATAATTTTTTCATGGGTACTCCTGAGGTTAAGTTTTTTTCAATGACGACTTTGTACAGCTTCACGCAAAAAAAGTGAAGACTCTCGTGAAGGTTTTACTGTCAGATTATTGTCAAGATTAGCTTAAAGCATCGGGCGTTGGCCTTGCAGAAAATTCATTGGAGGTTCTATGGTTGCGAGAAGAAAAAAAGCACTCAAATGTTGGCCCGGATATGAACGCGTACCTGGAACAGAACCAGGAGCTAAAGGCTCATGCCGTAAAAAGAAGAAATAACAGTCATTAAGAAAAGAGGATGCCATGATACAAAACTCTGTATGGAACAAGTATTCAATACTGACAGAAACAGCAACTTTATCATCAGATATAAAAGTCGATGTGGCGATCATTGGGGCAGGAGTGACTGGGCTTACTTGTGCTCAGTTATTATCGAGTCAGGGCTTAAGCGTTGCGGTTTTAGAATCTGGTAAAGTTGGAGAACTAAATACCGGTCATAGTACAGGAAATCTCTATTCGGCATACGGACAATTATTAACCACAGCTTATGAAAAGCATGGTGAAGAAATCATTTCGAAAATCATTTCTTCACGGGATGATGCTATTAATTTCATAGAAAAAAATGTTGAGAAGTTAAATATTGATTGCGATTTTAAACGCGTTCCCTGGACATATTTTTCGACTGTCGAAGAAAAAGATAAAACGATTCAGCAAAGCTTGGAAAACGCCCAAAAACTAGGTTTAAAAGTTTCTTCCGCGAAATTTACGAACACTCCTTTTCAAGCACGAGTGGGTATGAAGATGGCCGAGCAAGCCCAATTCAATCCACTTCGATATGCTCAGGGTTTAGCCTCTGCTATTTCATGCCAAGACTGTTTGATATTTGAAAAAACAAGAGTGAATAAAATTGAAGATAAAAAAGATCACTCGCTTTTACATACGGACTCGGGAGTCGTGACAGCTAGTTATGTCATTCAAGCAACACATACTCCACTTGGACTCATGACTTATCATACGACACTAGGCCCTTATCGCGAATATGGAATTGCCTGCAAAGTAGGCGAAACATCCCTGAAGCCTGGAATTTATTTCGGTTACTTTGATCAACACGATATTACTTCGATTCGTGTGTACGAGCGCGAAGGCGATAAATATATTATTGTCGTCGGCCAGCCTCATAAAGTAGGGCAAGGAGACAGCGAAGCTCGCATGCGAGAACTTGAAAAAATCGCACGTGATACATTTGACGTAAAAACGGTTGATTTTCGCTGGGGAGGTCAGCATTACAGACCGGCCGATGAACGTCCTTACATCGGACCTAAAACTCACGGTTCACAAACATATGTTGCTACAGGTTTTGCAACACACGGACTTGTTTACGGAACAGTGGCCGGAAAAATTATTAGTGATCTGATTACTGGACAAAAAAATGAATATGCAGAGGTTTATGATTCAGGTCGATTCACTCCGGTCAAAGCGGCACCTAAATTTATTAAAGAGAATGTGAACGTCTTTTTCCAATACCTAAAAGACTATACCAAATCAAATCCTACATTATTTGCAGATGTCCACCAAGGTGACGGACAAGTCTTAGAACATGATGGGCATAAACTTGCTGTTCATCGTGATGAGCTTAATCAACTTCAAGTTTGTTCGGCGATATGTACGCATCTTGGATGTGTTGTTCATTGGAATAATGCTGAGAAAAGTTGGGACTGCCCTTGCCACGGAAGTCGATTCGAAACGAATGGTGCAGTGATAGAGGGGCCCGCCATGAAAGCGCTGGAGAGTTTTAGTGTTGATGAAGTCTTAAATGACGACTCAAAAGCAGCAGAAGAGCGTGAGCATTCGAGTTCATCCAGAGTATAGACATGCACGCTTGACACGAATCTCTTTTTCAATTAATTTAAATTTATTACATCTAATCAGAGGAGGTTGGTATGAGAAAATTTATTCAAACACTTAAGGGCCTCTCTTTGACTCCCAACTTATTTTAATTTCCCAAAATTTAAATTCGTCAGTCAGAAGGTAGCTCTTAAATCTAAGGCATTAACTTAAATTTAACTATGGAGCTAAACAATGAATGATTCCCAAAAGGAATTCTACGATTGCTTTGGTCTGGATGATTTTTTTAAAAATCAACTGACTGCTATTACTAAAAATGAACCAAACTTGAGACTCGGCAAAGTTATTAACGAAGAACGAAATCTTTATCGCATTCAACTAGCGATGAATGAAACACGGTCGGGAATAGTAACTGGAAAATGGACTTACACTGCTCAAAACAGAATTGATTATCCTGCTGTCGGCGATTGGGTGCTGGTTGATGATCAATCTGAAAAAGTTGTGATCAAACACATGCTTAAAAGAAAGACGTCTCTTGTTCGAAAACAAGTTGGAGTCGTATCTGATGTTCAAGTGCTTGCCACTAATGTGGATAACGTGTTCATTACAACTTCACTCAACGGAGACTTGAATAAAGGACGACTGGAGCGTTATCTCACTTTCGCATGGGATTCGGGTGCAAGGCCGATTATCGTTTTAACAAAGTCCGATCTTTGTGATGACATTGAAAGTTGTGTTTTTGATCTGGAACGAAGTTATCCGGGAATTGATATTATCACTCTTACCCAGGATGATTACGATGTTCAGAGTCTCACACGATTTGTATCTGAAGGTACTTCAACCGTGCTGGTGGGATCTTCTGGAGTGGGAAAGTCCACTCTTATAAATTTTCTAATTGGCGAAAATGTCATGCTCGTAAAAGACATTCGAACTGATGATGATAAAGGAAGGCACATCACAACTTCACGTTCACTTCACCTCTCTCGATTTGGTGGAATGGTTATTGATACACCCGGGATGCGAGAATTGCAGTTTGCGAATCACGAAGATGGTCTTCATCATCAGTATGCGGATATTGAGGAGATGATCCTTAATTGTCGTTATACAAACTGTACGCATATCTCAGAAAAAGATTGTGCAATTCTTGAGGCGCTCGAAAGTGGTTATCTCGATCAGGCACGATGGAAGAGTTTTAAAAAGATTCAGGGTGAAATCAGACATGCTCAGAGAAGAATGGATAAAGTCCTACTCTCTCAGGACCGTAAAGCATGGAAGAAAAGAACTTTAGAAGCAAGACAAAGAATAAAAGGAAGCCCCTAAACAGGGGCTTCTTTTTTTATTGATGAAGGGACTGGGCCTTATTTTTTTCTCTTTCGTGATAATTAAGATAAGCGAGCTCACCAAAACTCATAAGCTCTCCAAAAAGTTTTTGTGTTGATTCTGGGAAATGCTCAAGTGCAATTCCTTCCAGCTCAAGTTGTTTCATTTTCTTTTTTAACTTTTTCAAAGTGATTTCTATTTCATTGAATTCTTTTGCATGGGGAATTTGTGTTGTGGCCTTAATGGCCTCTTCAACACCGGCCGTCTTTGCAACTTTTACAAACGTTTTAATTTCGCGAACTGGTAATGTTTTAACGTGATCGAGTGATTTTTTCTGTTCATCTTTTGAGAGTTTTACAATTTCATTGGTCTGAGAAAGAGAAAGCTCACCGTTTTGTCGTGCGGCTTTAACTTGTGAAGCGGCTTTTTCATCGCGATTAATGGCCTCATGAATTTGTTTTGGTGATAAACCCGTTTTTTCTGCAACGATATGAAGAAATTTTTCAGCAGGAAGAACTTCAACTTTTTTAGCAGATTCTTCTTTAGCGTCTTCTAATTCTTCATTAGTTTCTGGTCGTTCGAAGTATTGTTCTTCTTCAGGAGTAATGGTCTGATAAATTTCTTTAGCACGACGAAGATGACCTTCAAGTTCGATTTTGTTCAAATCTTTTCTGACGAGGTTTTCATCAATTGAAACAAGTTCCTTTTCTAGTTCACCTTTATCAACAACTACAACAGCAGCTTCTGTGTAACCGAGATTCAGGAGAGCTTGGTATCGTCTTGCTCCGGCAAGAATCACATTGTCTGTTGAGATAACAAGAGGAGCGATCAATCCAACGGTTTGAATTGATTTTTCGAGATCAGAAACATCTGTTCCCAATCTTAAATAGGCATTTGTCGCCTTGAGATCATTTAAACGACGAGTTTCAGTTTGTGTGTGCACAAATACTCCGAAAGAAAAGTGTGTGTTGAATGTGGAGCAATAGAATGAAGATTACGGGGGATTTTGTCAGGTATTTAAGCCTTAAAATTTATGACATCTGAAAACTTTGTTTAGGCGCGAACCACTAAGAGCTCGTTAAATGATGTCGTAAAGTTCTGGGAGAGTCGATTAAAGGTACTAAATCCACGATTTTTTCGGGAACAGCTCATTATCCTCAGCCCTTGGGGAAACCGCTTATTAACGGCATCTACAATTCCAGAGATCTTATCATTTTCTTCGTGGCCACTATCAAATAGCCCCAATTGAAGCTCTTCCTTTGGTCTTAAATCCTGAAGCATCACTCCACATTTCTTATACGCATATCCATAGACAAAATGTTGATCGAGCAAATCGAGTGCCTTTTTAATGATGATGTGAGGGGCACTTTCTCCCTGATTGAAAAGAGTGTGTCCAAAACCATAAAATTGAGGAGTATCGTGAAACGGATTTGTCACAAAAAATATACTCAAGTGATGACAGACTAATCCATCATCCCGCAATTTTTCTGAGACCCTAAAAGCATGGTCGGACAATGATTGGGCCAGTTCATGTTTATCCCAAACCATCTTTTTCAGTGTGCGAGAAACGAGTAGTCCCTTTCTTTTTTCACGGGCGTTTTTTACATCTATGCAAGTTATCCCACGAAGTTCGTGCTGAGTCCGCAAACCAGTAATGGTTAAAGTTTTTTGAATGAGTTGATCATCGGCATGAATGAGATCATAGGCCGTTTTAATTCGCAAAATTCGAAGTTTAACATCTGATGCTTTTCCAATATTCCAGATGTCTGCGACGGGAAATTTTTTATAGATTTCGTTTCGTTGCTCGTCTGTTTTGATAAAAAAAACATGAGAAGAGCTTTTTTTAGCAAAAGAAGTAGCGATCTTCGCTTGAGTTTTTGTTCGATCAATACCGATTGAAACAGGAATGCCCACATCTTTTAAAATTCTTGCACGTATATGCAGACAAAGTTTTTCAATCTCATCAAGTGTAAAACCTTCTAATTCTAAAAAAACTTCATCAATTGAATAAAATTCGATATCAACAGCATACTCAGTGAGAATGGCCATCACTCGAGATGAAATGTCAGCATACAGTGGAAAATTGGAGGAAAAGGCAACACCACCTTGTCGTTCAAATGCGTCTTTAATTTCGTGAAAAACAGAACCCATTTTAAGGCCCATGGCCTTTGCTTCTTTTGATCGACTGACCACACAGCCATCGTTATTTGATAGTACGACAACTGGCCGATGACGAAGATGGGGAGCGAACAATCTCTCACAGCTTACAAAAAATGCATCACAGTCAACATGAGCTAAGACACGCATCTTGCCCTCACATCATGAATTACAAATGTGACGACTCCCCAGATGAAAAAATCATCTTCAGGAGAGATATTTTTTGGTTTCTGTTTTGAAGAAGAGTGCAGTGAGATTTGATTATTTTTTCTTTGAAGGATCTTCAGCGTAAATTCGTTATTAAGGACTGCAACGATGAGAGACCCGCTCCCTGGGGTTTTTGAACGATCAACAATGATCATATCACCAGGATGAATATTAGCTTCTATTAACCCTGTGCCTTCAACTCTCATGGTGAAAGTTGCAGTCTTGTTAGGAACAAGATAGGCATTGAAATCGAGATCCGGCCGAATCGTATCGTTTGCTTGATTAGGAAAGCCCGTATAAGTCTGGTGCCCGTAAAGTTTCTTAACAGGTTCTGCTTTTTCAGTGTGTGAATAGATTTGATGTTCACTCATAGCGCGAGCAACATAAGCGTAAATTTTACGTAAGTAAACTTAAACAAAAAAATATTTTTATGTTTTATTTGGCCTCATTTAATCTAAGCATTTGATCTAAGGTCATAGCATTGAAAGCAGCATATCCCGCCTGATCGTTATCAAAATAAACATAAACATCTTTTCCATGTTGCTGCCACTCTAAGCATTTATCTGCCCATTTGCGAAGCTGAGGTTTTGTATAGGAGCCTTGATATTTATCTCCAGGTCCGTGCAAACGAATGTAGTAAAAATCAGCTGTATCATAAATCGGAGAGCGATGGTGTTCGAGCTCGTAAAAACAAAATGAGCAATTATGCATTTGTAACAACTCTACAACTTCTGGAGCATACCAGGTTGGATTACGAAATTCGAAAGTGTAACGAAGTGGAGGAGTCAATCCTTCTATGAAATTTTTGAATCTATCGAAATTTAATTTCCATGAAGGTGGGAGTTGAAACAGTATTGGCCCGAGTTTGTCTTCCAACTTTTCAGCATGGGATAGAAAATAAAAAAAACTATCTTTAGCACCAATGAGCTTTTTAACATGAGTAATATAGCGAGAAGCTTTCACCGAAAAAATAAAGTCTTTCGGAGTATCTTCCCGCCAATGTTCAAATGTGGATTCTTTGGGCAAATGATAAAATGAATTATTGAGTTCAACCGTTCGAAAATATTTTTGATAAAAATGGAATTCATCCGCATCTTTTATATGCTCAGGATAGAAATTTCCTTTCCAGTGTTTATAACTCCAGCCGGAAGTACCGACAAAAATTTTACCCTTCTTAATAGTATCTTCCTTCTCTCATGAGAAATGATTGATAAAGGCGTTCACGCGTTTCTAAATCACTTACTGGTGTGATAATTCTCTGGGCCTTATCGAATGAACTTAAACTTTTATTCATTTTTTCTTTTTCTAGTTTTTTAAGATCACGTCTTAAGACGCTTACTTTCTTCTGATCAACTTTAGGTTCCATTAGAGATTTTATTAGAACCATTTTTGTTTGATTTATTTTTTCTGTAAGAATTTTCATATCGCTTTCAGTTGATTCCTGAAGGGCATTGAGGCTTGATTTTTGTTTCTCAGTCAATTTATCCGAATTTGTGATGAATTCTTTTGTTGTCGCTGAAAGATCCTCTCTGCTCACAACTTTTTCCTGATCAACTTGTTGATGAATAACTTGTCTTTCCTCTTGGCTTGCACAAGCAGTAAACAGAATTCCAAGAGTACAAATCATTAAAATATTTTTTGGCATAATCTCTCCAGGTTTATAGTTAACTAGTCACTTGAAAAGATTATTCTATGTTGTTCATGATTCAATCCTGCATAGTGTTTCTGCAAAATGTTTACACTAACGGCCGGCCCTTTGTTGCTTTAGAAATTTGATTATTACGATTTAAGATTACGATGTGGGATTTATAAAAGGAGTTTTATGATCAAGCTTTATACATGGAAGACACCGAATGGAAAAAAACCGGCAATCATGTTGGAGGAATTAGATGTTCCTTATGAAATAATCCCTGTGGATATTAGTAAAGATGAACAATTCAAACCAGAGTTCTTGCAGATTTCACCAAACAATAAAATTCCGGCAATCGTTGATGATGAATTAAAAACGAATGGAATACCACTGACCATTTTTGAATCGGGCGCCATTCTCATTTACCTTGCAGAAAAATATCATCAATTTCTTCCGCGAGAGGGTATGAGTAGATACAAAGCGCTTGAATGGACATTTTGGCAAGCTAGTGGACTAGGACCCATGCTAGGCCAGCTCGGTTATTTTGCTGTTCGTTCTCAAGAGAAAACACCACATGCGATCAATCGTTTTCACGATGAAGCGGAAAGATTATTAAATGTGCTCGATAAGCAGTTGCAGGAAAGTCCCTTCATTGCCGGTAAAGATTATACTATTGCCGATATGATGATTTATCCCTGGGCCATTGCCGCCACCACATACTTAGAAAGCGAACTCGGTCAAAAAATAAAGGAAAAACATTCTGTGAGGAGATGGCTGGATCTCGTTGGAAATCGACCTGCAGTCAAAAGAGGAATGAATATCCTGGAAGCACCTTCAAATATACAAGGAAGTTTATATGCCCAATCTAAAATTATCGGAGGAGATCGTCCTTCACTATGAAGATTATGGTGAAGGAAAACCTGTTGTCCTAATTCATGGGTGGCCTTTATCTGGTCGTGCCTGGGAGGCGCAAATTTATGATCTGGTTAAAGCTGGTCATAGAGTTATTACGTATGATCGACGTGGATTCGGTGGTTCATCGAAACCATGGAGTGGATATGATTATGATTCTTTTGCATCAGACTTGAATGGACTCATTGAGTTTCTGGATTTGAAAGAAATAACCTTGGTAGGTTTTTCGATGGGAGGCGGTGAGGTTGTTCGCTATCTTGCTACCTACGGAGATGAAAGAATCAGTAAAGCTGTTCTGGCCGCGGCGGTGCCACCGTACCTTCTGCAGAATGAAGGACACCCTGATGGTGCTATAGATGAGGGCACGATCGCTTCATTTGAAGAATCAGTAAAAAAAGACAGGGCCGAATTTATTGATGGATTCATAAAGAAGTTTTTTTCAGCAAGCATATTGGGTGAAAAGGTCAGCGATGCTCAACATGATTACCATAAAAATATAGCTCTCTTTGCGTCTCCTAAAGCGACTTTAGATTGTATCGCTGCTTTTAGCAGGACAGACTTTAGAGAGGATTTAAAGAAAATTAAAATCCCGACTCTTATCATTCATGGTGATTCCGATTCAATAGTACCAATTGAAAAAAGTGGACGAAGAGCACATGAATTAATTCCGGGAAGTGAGTTAGTGGTCATTAAGGGAGGTCCACATGGAGTGAACCTCACTCATAAGGAAGAGTTTAATCGTGCGCTTATAAAATTCTTGGCCCGAGGAAAAAATATGTTCCGACCGCTAGAAGGTGAAACTAGAGACGTTCAGTTGAACCATTCAAGATAAATGATTGATAAAGTTTTTCACGCGTTGGAATATCCTTCACTGATGAAATAAGCTGTTGAGCTTTTTCATAATTGTTAAGCAATTTTTCAGCGCGAACTCTTTCAAGACGTTTAATTTCTTTTCTGACCATGCGGGCGATTTTTGCATCTACTTTTGGTTCAAGCAAAGTTTTTACAAGAACCAGTTTAGTGCGAATGAGATCTTGATCTATCTCGCTAATCTCTGTCACACTCTCTTCGTGAAGTTTCAACACATTCTTCTTTTGTTTGGCACTGAGATGTTTATTCTTTTCTACAAATTTATGGGTCGATTTAATGAGTTCGTTGACTTCTTCTACATGATTTTGAGTGTGAGAGACTTCATCAGTCAGAAGAGGAGCTTGGTGTGCGCATCCAGTTAGTAAAAGTAGAGCAATGAGTATTGAACGTTTCATAATAATCCAAAAGGTGTTTATAAGAATGAGACATTCTAAAATAGGTTTGTGCGTGTGCAAGAGTGTTTTTTATTAGGAAAAAATTGCATTTCCGAGTGATGAATTTCTCTCAGTAAAACGACTTCTTTTTCTAAGAACGACGTTGTTGATAATCATGCCGTCTTTAGGAAGCACCGGAAGTCGATTCCAATTTAAGCTTAAATTTTGTTCAGGTATTTTATAATCAATGGCCGTGACAAAAAAATCAAGTGCAGTCATCATCATGGAATAAGTAAGTAACATATCTGAACGATCCATGATTCGATTTTGAAAGCGATAAGGATTAAATTCGAAAGGTCGCTCCCACTCATCAGGAGAGTGGTTGGTGCCATATTCATCGAAAAAAGCTGGCTGGTGTTTTTTGAAATGATATCCTCGCCAATGGAAATCTTTTCTTGCATGAGCAAGTCGTGGAGGATTCAAAGGATAGAAACGTAAAATTTCGCTCATAAAAAAATATGGATAATTTTCCTCTTTCAACAGAATAGAATCCAGTGCTTCTGGATGTTCTGCCAGCGCATGGACCATAAAGACAATGGTCGAAGACTGAGAAACGATGGTTTTAAGAAGCATGAGAAGATCTCTTGCGGCCAGATGAGAATCTTTCGACCATGCAATCTGATCAATAATTTTTTGACCCTTAAACTCGTGTCCGCTCATACGAATATCTTCAAGCAATCCTTGAAGCCATAGTTCAGCATTATTTCCTGAGGCCTTCGAAAGAAATTGTTTAATCCCTAATCCCATTTGATCGGTCATGGATGATAATTCGCGGGCCCGTAACTTTAAATCGCCGTTCATGAGTCGAATACCAATCCATTCACAAGCGGCAGCGGTGAGAATTTCATTGAACTCATCATAGAGAGCTATGTCTCCTTCTCGTTGCCATTTTTCCGCACGATTGATGAGCCAGACTGAAAACATTCGGTTGAGTTTTTTCATGGCCTCTGGAGAACGGAGAATGTCATGCTGATCATTATTTGAATGTTGAAAATTTGCCGAATCTAAAAAGAGTTCTCTGGTATGAATTCCAGTGAGGAGCCATGATTTCTTGAAAAAAATTCTCGCTTCGAAAGCTTCAGTATTTTTAACAAAACATTGTCGTCCTATAAAGCGATAGGGATCACGTAGGAATGCAAGTGTATGATCAATGGCCAAGAATCCTCCTTTTCAGGAGAATCTTGCAATTAATGCCACAAGACCTTAGAGCATTTTAGTTGACTGCAAAATCTTCAATATCGTATTCGTCGTCTAACCCGATCGTTAAAAATCTTTTGACGACTTTACTCGATTTCGCCTTGTGATCAGTGCATTTAACGCTGATCCAAGCTTTGAATTTAAGATGATTAACTTCATCGAATAAGAAGTGACCATTCGTAAGCTCTATTGAAGTTCTTACTTCCTGCTCTGATTTGCATGAACTTGACTGCCATAAAATCTGTGTAAGGTTAACAGATTTCTGGTTCTTAAAATTGAACATGAGTAGGGGGCGTTTTAATCCCGGACCATGATTTGTTATTGAGAAGACGATCGGTTTTTCATTTTCCGGAGTAAATGCATAGTGATTTGTTTTCATCACCATAAACGCCGCAACTTTGGCGCCAATGACATCTAAATATTGATGATCTTCAACTCCAGCTTGATGACCGAGTTCATGGATGATGAGTGAAGAAATGGCAGCAAAGTTCAATGCCGGTTGACCATCATTATAGAGAAGATCAGTGTTCACATAGATTGGTGATCCTACTCGGGGAAATGTTTTCGCAATTCGATTCCCTTCTGTTTCTCCCGTTGTAAAAAAACCAGGATTTTGCTTTTCGGAAAGAAAGATAAAACGATCACGGTTATCATTATTAACCGTAGCAAGAACATAAATCGTAGCAAGAGTGTCTTTTTCAGATTCTGTTAACTGACAATATTCATTTTGCAGACAGGCCGGAAGAACAGTCTCCAGACTTTGGAAGGCATGCTGAAAGTTTCCTTCAACGACACCGGCGCCATTACCAACAATAACTCCGCCGCCATCTCCGCCTCTGGCAAAAGCGTAAAAGGGTAGACACAAGAGAACTAAGCAAAGAAGTGCAATGTGTTTTCTCATTGGACAAATTCCTGGATAATTGGGTTCTGTTCTACTTTCTGTGTGTGCTCAAAAAACTGTACGTTCAATTGGTGAATGCTGTTTGAATCAGCATCGTAAAATCTATTATTAAAATCTCTGACGAAATTTAAGATAGCATCTTTAGCTTCGGCCTTTTTCTCATCGTTGAATCTTAACGTCAGAGAGTTCATGTGACGTTGATCAACACTTTGTTCATCGATGGCCTCGATCGCTCTGGTCATCATCGCTTTGTGATGCTCGCGAATGGCCTCGCTCGGTATATCGTGAGTTGTTTCAGCTGTCGACTCTGCTCCGCGTGGCTCCAGTTCACCACTGATGGCGTTACGCTTAAGAAGGCCAGCTTTGACCAAAGTCGCAATACTCTTTTTGACTTGGGCCGGAGAGACCTTCTTGCGTAATCGTTGGGAGAGAAGATGGTAATCTTCTTTAAAGTCAGGTGCGGTGACGAGCTGTTGTAAAACAACATGCTGCCATTCGGTGATTGTATTGAAAGTATCGAGATCGATTGTTTTAAAAGTTGATTTTTTATCCAAACGAGCAAGCTTTTCTTGGAGCGCCAGTGTTGGACGATTTTTGCGCGATTTTTTTTCAATTTCCAGGCGCAGGCGAACAAGTTCGCGGAGGTTTGATTCAATTTTCCATTCATCAAAAAGAGATTCTAAAATTTCACTAGAAGGAAGACGTTTTCCATTGGCAATCATTGAGAGAAGACTTGGAGAATTATATCCAAGCTTTTTGGCGAGATCGTTGAGTGTAAGGACCTTTTGTCCTTCGGCATCTCGTACACTTTTTTTAAGATTGTATTCGAAGAATTCTTTAAAACTCTCGAAGCAATAATCACTCATAAAGGCCTTTATACGTCAAAGGCCGAGGGGGTTACCCTCGGCCGGATTTTTGTTGAAACTAATTAGTTACAAGCTGGGAAAGTGTGAGTTCCACGAACTTCTCTTGAAACTTCTCCGTTTGTGTAAACTTTGTAAATTTTGATTGTGTCTGGAAGGAAATCAGATTTTGTTCCGTACTCTAGACACTCACCGTGAGAAGCTTCGTTGATTGGAGCGTGACGAAGACAAACTTTTCTTTCGAATGCTCTTGAAGCTGAAAGATCTTTTGTTTCCCAAGAAGTACATCTCCAGTCTGTATAAATTCCACCTTCAGCATTGTCACCAACAACTACTGGAGTAAGTTCTGTACAAACAGTTTGTGGGTTGATTGTGCGAACTTCTGATTCAGTTACACATGCGTTCTTAAGTTTAATTTCGCCAAGAACTTGGTGGTAGTCGTGTGCTGGAGCGCCAGCGAAAGCTGATGCAGAAAGGATCAAAGTAGCTGCAGCGATTAGTGATTTCATAAAGTCTCCTGTTAATTAAGTGAGCAAGTGTGTGTGCTTGCTGTTGTTAAGTTTCTTGAGCAAACTTTTATGCTGGCCTTTTTTGGTCGTCAACTTTGTTCACAAAACGAAATTTCGAAATTCACAAAATGTAATCGTGTGAAAAACAATCAAGCTCTTAAAATGTGAAGATGAAGCAGAGTGTGCTTCATGAATCTAAATTTTTTCATAAGATTTTAATAAGCATTTATGAAGCTTCGCAAACACTTGATGTGCTCAATCGAGAACAGTTTTGCCTCGTCGAAAACTTGAGCAAGATCTCACCTTCAGGAGTTTAAACCAGCTCCATCCTTGGCATCATCCATGCTCTCTATCTAGGCAAGGAGTAAAGACAAGAAGAGATATTGAAGAATCTTGTCGCAAGCGAAAGATAGTTAAGAATAAAGTGTGTTACTGTGCTGAACGCTGGTAAGGATCACTACAGAATGGATAGAAAACATCCGTTCAAAATTATTAACGAAAAATTCGACTGTACCTCATCAATAAGAAGCCACTTTTACGAGTGGCTTTTTTATTGAGTTTTATCAGGGTTTTTTAGCGTCGATTCTCGCATGTGAAATGATAGTTTTCTTTCACTTCATAAATCATTATGAATCTATTAGAATTTTCTTCTCAACATTACTCAAGGATTTCTCAATGAAAAAAACAACACTTTTAGTTTCACTTCTGTTCGCAGGTGCTGCTGTTGCCGGACCGGAATGTGTTAAACCAGAAACAAAATCACAATGGCAAAACGAAAAAACGTTCCAAGAAAACCTGGTTAAAGAAGGTTATAAAATTAAAGTATTCAAGGTGACAAAAGGCAACTGTTACGAAATTTACGGATGGAACAAAGAAGGGAAAAAAGTTGAAATTTACTTTAACCCAATTGATGGATCAAAAGTTAAAGAAGAAATCAAATAGTGAAAGCTAAGGCCCTCATACTCTGGCCAGTGAGCATCCGTATTCTCCACTGGGCCATCGCGCTCATCATCGTACTGGATGCTTTTTTCGTGGAAGACGAGTACCACGAATGGATGGGGTATGCCGCCGCCGCTTTTGTCGTAGTTCGTTTGTGTTTTGGTTTCTGGGGTAAAGGAGCAGTTCACTTTCGCTCCTTTCCCTTGGGCCTTGATTCGTTTCGCGGCTTCATCAAAGGGTACCTTACCCGCAAACCTGTTTCGTTCGAAGGGCACAACCCTCCAGCTTCACTTGTTTATCTTCTCATGTGGGCCTTACTTATCGGACTAGCTATCACTGGTTATATGATGGGGCTTGATGCTTTTTGGGGAGATGAAACACTTGAATCCATTCATGAAACATTCTCAAATATAATCATTGGTCTTTCACTCATCCATCTCTGTGGCATTTTTTTAGATGCCTGGATGTATAAGCGCAAAACGTGGATGGGAATGATTAATGGGAAACGCGATTAGAACATCAAAGAGTTTTGAGAAGTCGTCACCATATTTCTTTTTAAATCGATGATCATAAGAGGGGTATCTGTTAGATTCTTTTTAGCTTCTTTGATGATCGTTTGATTGAGCATTAGTAGTTGTGATTGCGCACTATAAGTCACTCGACGAGCATAGAAAGCTCCGATCTTTTCACCTTTCTTCCATAGTTCAACATCGGCATCCACAAATTTTTGAGGCAAATAGGCTTTGCTTCCGCACATGAGAGTGGAATTAATCGCAAGGTGTGTTTCATTATCTATCGAAAGAGTAACACTTGCACCTTTGATTGAGCTTGGGCAATCGCTTGCCCAAGTTTGTGTCGTCATTAATATTGTAAAAAATAGAAGTATTTTCATTTTGGTTAGTTCTTCAGTTTTTCAATCAAATCACCATTTGGAATTAAACCTTTGAAAGTTTTATCTGCAACATCGTTGATTTTTCCATCTTTATTGAATGAGACGGGCAATAAACTTTGTAATCCTTGAAAACTTGAATTTTCCCATGCACGAAGATTAACAAGAATTTCGATCGCTCTTCCATCTTCATCTTTACCAATCGTCAACATTGATGGTCCGGCAAGAAGAAGATTATATTGTTTTAAGACCTCAGCAGTTTCATCATCAATGCAGATCATTCCAAGGGCCGACTGTGATCTTTCTTCAGTGCAGAGTGAATCACGAGCAGTGGAGAATTCAATATAGCTGTTGAGAACGTCTTCTAAACCGTTGAGTGATGATTTTAAGTCTTCATTCGACGAAAGCTTGAAAAGATCTGGATATCTTTTCAGCAATTCAACAGTTTGTTTATCAGTTACAATATTTTTTTCTTCTGCTTCTTTAAAAGCAGCATCAATGTCATCAAGGTTAAAAAGGAGGGCAATTCTGACTGCTGTTTCATAGACACGGAAAGTAGATTTAATAAGCTTCAAATCATGTTCATCGAGAGTAATTGGTTTATCACTGATATTTAATGTAATACTTGAATTCACGTTTTCTAATTTTTTTTGTGAATTTTTAAGCTCCTCGAGCAATTCTTTTCTTAAGAATTTTCTTGCGTCTTTCATCGTCGATACTTGGTGCATGTTTGGATGCATTTTTGTAGCGAAAGCAATTAAATCAGAAGCTCCCGTTTGAATGATTCTTTCTTCCGCTTTTTTTAATTCGATTTTTTGTTTTTCATCCAAAAAGTTTTCAAATCGTACGGCGAATCCCTGTGTCACGGCCGTGAGACTTGTGAATGCACTATAAAAGTTTGCGCGTGGATCTTTTTCATTAAGTTCCAAGGCCGTTGTAAACTCAACGTCGGCCTTCAAAATATTTTTTGGATCTTTTAGTGATTCTTCAGCAAGTGAAGACAACATTGCTGATGCTTCTACTAATTTTCCTGATTTAATAAGTTGCGAAGCTGCTGATTGTGAAGGAGGAATTCTTTTACTTTTTAAATCGTTTGAACACGAAACTAATAAAGAGCTTAAAAGAACTGTTGCTAAAAAGGCCTTAGAGCACTTCATGCTTTCCTCGCTGTTAGTTGTCTAAATGAGATTAATTAGAGCTGAACTTTGCAACGCCAAGGCCAATAGCAATATTCGGAGTATCGACAGCATGGACGTCCCGATCGTCAATAAAAAGTGAAGATTGTCTAAACTTTTAACACCAAAAGGCATGACTCTATGAAGGGCAAAAGAGAGCATTAGTTAAGAAGGAGTTATTATGGATAATTCAATATTGGTAGTCGAAGATGATGAGGCCATTCGCGAAACAATGACGGAAATTTTAGAATTGGAAGGATACAAAGTAGAGGCGCGGGAGAATGGACAAGTCGCTCTTGATTATCTTGCTTCAACAAAAGAACTTCCCAAAGTTATTCTGCTCGATCTTATGATGCCGGTAATGGATGGATTTGAATTTTGTGAAAACAAAAGTCACACACCTTTTTCAAATATTCCTGTTGTTGTGATGTCGGCCGATGGACATGTTAAGCAGAAACAAAGCCAAACACAGGCCGTTGCTTATTTTAAAAAACCAATTGATCTTGATTTAATGATGGATACTTTGAAAAAAGTTTTTAATGATGAAAACTTAGATCAACTTCCGCACGTCACTTAAAAGTTCATCGATATCAAATGGCTTTCTTAAAAAATGGTTCCAATCCTGCGGAGTAAGCTTATTTGGCTCACGTGAAGCGCTTGTAAGCAAGATAGGTATGGAAGAAAGTTTTTGATCCTCTCGAATCATCTTCACCATTTCAGTGCCTTTCATAATCGGCATCATAACATCTAAAATAAGAAGATCTGGCAGTGTCTGGCGCATAATTTCTAGACCAGATTTCACGGATGGAGCTGTACGTGCCTGATAGCCTTCCGACTCAAGCAGCGTGGCCATGGACTCTGCCATGTCTAGCTCGTCATCTATGATCAATATTTTTTTCATCTTGACCTTCTTGAGCTTTTTGGAGCTGCTGCTTTTTTAGTTGTTTTCTTTTTGCTTGCGACTTTTTTCTTATTGGTTACGTTGCGAGGGTGACCCGTCATCACATTCTCAGAAGTTTTAAATTGATCGAGGATGACAATTCCTTTATTCGTTATTTGAAAACGGCGAATATCAGGGATATAAGCACTCTCACGCATTTTGAGAATAGAAATCAAGCGATGCATGGCCGAATCAATTTCTACATAACGAAGGAAGAGAACATTATCTACAACTGAACCAAGTTCTCTGTTTGGTAGTTCAGGTTCGGAAGAGAAGAATTCTGATTCTTCAGAGAAAAGTGTCGTTGCGCCTTGATTGCGGAGCTCATTGCTGAACGCTGCGAGGAAAGATCCGAAACGCTCTGGATAAGACATCGCTCTTCTAAATCCTGACATACCATCGATGAACACACGGATTTTGTCTTTTTTCTTTTCACGAATACGTTCAAGTAATCTCTCAGCAAGACCATCGGAAATATTTTCAACAGAAGCTTGCCATTGAATTTCAATCAGACCTTCATCTACATATTTTTTTAATTCCAGACCTAAGCTTTCAGCTTTTTCAAGCAGGCGAGGTGGAGTTTCATAAAAGCCGAAATAAATTCCATGCTCACCACGACGAGCGCCTTCAACCAAAAAGGAAAGTCCGAGCGTTGTTTTACCAGTTCCAGGAGTACCGAAAAGTGTTGTGAGTGAGCCAGAGTAGAGTCCACCATTGGACATTCTATCGAATTCTTTTATACCAAAGGCCATTCTTGTTCGGTCTTCTTTAAAACTTCCCATATCAGGTTTGTTGAACTGAACTTCAGTTCGCGGGTGTATATTGAAACCTTTTGATGTGATCTCTATTTCATGACCACCTTTGAGATAATTTGAACCGCGAAATTTTAGAACTTGAATTTCGCGAATTGAACGAGCATTGATTCTCCATTCGCGAATATCGATCACACCATCAGAAAGAGCATGTTCAATACTGGCCGTTTCACTAGTGGCCGGTCCTGTAGGCATTAAGAGGAGCATTGTACATTTTGTAAGCGAAGCATGCGCTTGCAATGAATGTAAAAATTCCCTGAACTCATTTTCGTCCTTAGCGGCAGATTTTAAAATATCCAGACCATCAATAACGAGAAAACTTCCTCGATGTTCCTTGATCAAATTCCATAGAAAGGATTTGAACTGTGAAACACTTTCGTTCTTGAGGTGGTTGTAACCATTTACATAATGAATACGTGTCCCAATATGTTCTTGATTAACAAAATCCAAGTCAGACAGATAGCTGACCATTCGGCCGGTAGATTCAGCTAGTAAAGAAACATAAATGCTGTTTTCATTATTATCTGCTCTGAAAAAACAACATTGGTTGGCAAGAATAGTTTTACCCATTCCAGGTTGCCCTTGAATGATATAGAGACCACCTTCAAAAAATCCTCCCATGAGGAGAAAATCAAGACGGGGAACGCCTGTGGCTACACGACGAATTGGTTTTGGCATACTGACTCACTTTCCACAAATTACTTCTTTAATTAGAAACTTTCCTGCTACCTACGTCAATTTAATTTGGGTTACGAATTAGTTTTTTTTTTTGCCAAGCAGTTGAACATGCCTGAAAATTTGAGAATGAAAATCTTTATTAGTTTTGTGTTAGTCGGAGTACTTTCCTCGTGTACTCGCAGCGTGATTAAATCTCCTTATGAAGCTATGAGACTTGCCTCTCAAGCCCCTACTATTGTCGACAGTCACACGCGCGAGAGTTTCTTTTCCACATTACGCGCTCACATCGATGTGATGAAAAAATCGGGCCTCGTGAAAGAGCAGATGATCTTTGGTGAGACAAAAATCTCAAAAGCGCACTACATGGCCGCGCTGGAAGAAATTTTTAAACACGAAGTGGACTATGTTCAGTACATCCAGGACAATTTTGACTTTCATGAAGTGTATGGAAAAGAAGAGTGGGGCGAAATTCTCTCGACGGGATACTATGAACCGCATGTGAGCGGTTCCCGCACTCCCAATGAAAAACATTCACAAGCTGTTTATGCTCGCCCAAATGATTTAGTGACAGTGAACTTAAAATCTTTTGCCTATAAATTTTCAACCCCACTAGAGCATCAATCAGTTCGAGGCCGTTTAAAAGGATCAACGGTGATACCATATTACGTGCGCTCCGAAATTGATTCTGATCTAAAGCTTAAGGGACAAAATTTAGAACTGGCTTATCTTGATCCTATCGACGCTTTCTTTATTCAGATTCAAGGCTCCGGCGTTATCGATTTTAGTGATGGAACGAACATGCGTATCGGTTATGCTGAACAAAATGGCCACCCTTATGTGGCCTTGGGTAAACATCTCACTCATCTCATTCCAATTGAGGAGATGAGTATGCAGCGAATACGCAATCACCTTGAAACACTCACTCCTTTGGAACAACAAAAAATCTTGAATCTTAATCCTAGTTATGTTTTTTTTCGGCCGCTAAATTCTCAAGCGCTTACTTATGCAGGAATGGAAGTTAGTGCTGGACGAACGATTGCGACAGACAAAGATCTTATGCCTAAAGGTGCGCTGGCCTTCATGCAAATCGAAGAGCCTGTTTTCGAGTCTTCTTCAAGTACTGCTCCTATTGCCTGGTTAAATCAACCGCGACTTGTTTTTGATCAGGACACAGGAGGAGCAATCAGAGGACCAGGGCGAGTGGATCTCTATTTCGGATCAACTCCCGAAGCTGCCCAAAAAGCAGGTGTCATGAAACGAAGTGGGAAACTTTTTTATCTCGTCCCTAAGGCGAAACGATGAAAAGACTCGTTCCAGAGCGCCCTTTTCCGGCCTATGCTTTTCTGCCAGGTCAATCCATTCATCCCAACAAAGAAGGTGGACATAGTTTTAATGAACCAGAAGTCCACTGTCATCCTATTGATGAAAATCATATGGATGATTTTTATTTTGGTCTAGATCTGCTCAATCATGGATTCTATTGGGAAAGTCATGTTATGTTTGAAGCTTTGTGGAATGCTCATCATCGAAACGGACCTGAAGCAGATCTTTTGAAGGCACTTATAAAAATTGGTGCAGGTTTTATTAAAAAAGAACTTGGACAATCTGCAGCTGCAAATGGACATTTTGAACGCGCTCTGGAACTCATTCAGGGTCTGCAACGCTCTGGTGAGAACACGCTCATTACTCTCGATTTAGGCTTATTGGAAACAAAACTGATTGGAGAAAATGGCCGTATACTGCCAATTCTTCCTATGATATAGTCGGCCCGTGGACTATCAAAATCAACTCGACAACAAAAAGCAAAAGCTAAAATCTCTTTTTGCGAATTTCACTCAACAGGAACTGGAAGTTTTTGCTTCAGAACCAACACATTATCGCATGCGTGCTGAATTCCGCGTTTGGCATGAAGGCGAAGATCTCTATTACTACATGTTCGACAAAGCTTCTGATCAAAAAATCAGAACAGAACAATTTATGCCAGCAAGCAAACTTATTAATGAAGTCATGCAAGCGCTGATGGCGGAACTGAGACCGAATAAGGAACTACGTTTTAAACTTTTTCAAGTTGATTTTCTCTCAACGATGAGCGGAGAGATTCTCGTCTCGCTCCTTTATCATAAAAAATTAGATGATGTGTGGACTGCGGAAGCCAATGCTCTTCGCGAGCGATTGAGATCGAAGTTCAAAATCGATATCGTGGGACGAGCACGCAAACAAAAAATTGATCTCATTCGTGACTTTGTTATTGAAAAACTTCCGGTTAAAGAACGAACACTCATCTACAAACAAGTTGAAAATAGTTTCACACAGCCAAACGCAGGTGTTGCGATTCAAATGCTCGAATGGGCGATTAATTGCACTGAGAATTCAAGCGGTGATTTATTAGAACTTTATTGTGGGAATGGAAATTTCTCGCTCGCACTTGCCCGTAATTTTAAGCGTGTACTAGCAACGGAATTGGCAGGACCATCTGTTGAAGCCGCTCAATATAATATCGCTGAAAATAAAATCGATAATGTGACAATCATCAGAATGTCTGCCGAAGATTTTTCTGATGCTATGGAAGGAAAGCGTGAGTATCAACGATTGCGCGGAATTGATCTCAAGTCATTCGGCTGCCAAACAATTCTCGTCGATCCGCCTCGCGCTGGATTAGATGCTAAAGCATGTGCTTTGGTGCAGAAATACGAAAACATTCTCTACATTTCATGCAACCCACTCACATTGCTTGAAAATCTAAACATTCTCTCTGAAACACATACCATTAAACGCTTTGCTCTCTTTGATCAGTTTCCCTATACCGAACACATGGAGTGTGGAATACTTCTTTCAAGAAAATCTTAAAAGAGGTTAACATGCGTTTTCTCCACACAATGCTCAGAGTGAAAGATTTAGATCGCTCTCTCGATTTCTTTATTAATAAATTAGGTCTTGTTGAAATTAGGCGTAAGGAAAACCAGGCCGGAAAATTTACACTTGTTTTTCTAGCGACAGCTCCCGGCGAGCCGGAGATTGAGCTCACTTATAACTGGGGCGAAGAAAACGAGTATAGTTATGGCCGCAATTTCGGTCATCTCGCTTTTGAAGTTGATAATATCTATGCCACATGCGAGCGCCTCATGAAAGCAGGCATGATCATCAATAGACCTCCCAGAGACGGTTATATGGCCTTTATAAAGTCTCCAGACAATCAATCCATTGAACTTCTACAGAAAGGTTCACCGTTACCAGAGCAAAGTCCTTGGGTCGAGATGCCCAACACTGGAACATGGTAAAGGCCTTGCATCATTTTTGATGAGGAGGGTCTTATGAGCATAAAAACTCGTCGAGATGAACAGCGAAAGCGTGAAATGATGTCCCGAAAATCTTCTCAAGATATGGCCCCTGGATCTTTTCAGGGACTCTCAAAGAAAGACAAAAAGAATAATGGACGTGGATTAGGACAAAGAACTAAACATGTGGAGAACCCCGTATAGGGTTCTCCATTTTTTTTTGAATATACTAGTGAATACTAGGAGAGTTTGCGTTTTGATTTTGATTCATCTGCGCCTGAGGTGATCTCAGTGGGCGCACATGAGAAAGTGCTTCTCCCCATGAAAGAATCTGATCAACAAGCGTATCCAGCATTTTTAAATGCATATCGCGCGGTTTGAATGTTGAATAATTTTCAAAGTCATCATGAAGAGACAAAGCTACCTGCGCTCTCACTGTTGCCACTTGGCATTCGGCCATAATCAATCTTAGATTTTCAACTGCTCTTGTTCCACCAGCACTTCCATACGCCACAAATCCAGCAACTTTATTGTTCCATTCTTTGTAGAGGAAATCGATGGCATTTTTTAAGGCACCAGAAGTTCCGTGATTGTATTCTGGAGAGACAAAAATGAAAGCGTCGAAACTTGAAATTTTTTCCGACCATCTTAACGTGTGGTCATTTGAATATTTTCCCATTGATGGTGGAATCGGTTCATCTAATAAAGGTAAATTATAATCACGCAAATCAATCAGCTCAAATGTTGCATCGTCGCGTTTACTGACATGATCAAAGACCCAATGAGCAACACTTTCTCCCACACGATTAGGGCGCGTGCTCCCAATGATAATAGCGATGTTAAGCATAAATCCTCCTTCGAGATTAAACATCAAAAAACTTTCTCCAAAATTTGTTTGAGAGTAAAGAAGCAGGTTAACCGTGTGTTCCCGTTTGCATTAAATGAAATTAGGCCAAATCGAAATTGCTCATTCAAGCACTCATATCCTATCGTGAAGAAGTGAATGCCTTTTTGAAAAGGAGAGTTTTATGAAGAAAAAAATAGTTATCTTAAGTTCAGCGCTGTTACTCACAACGGCCGGATGTTCATCACTAGAAGAAAATAAACGAGCAGCAGTCGGAACCGGAATTGGAGCAGCTGCTGGGGCAGGCGTAGGTGCCGTTTTAGGTAAGAAAAAAGGGGCCGTCATAGGAGCTGTGGCCGGTGGAGCTATTGGTTCTGTTATTGGACATAGAATGGATAAACAGAAAAAAGAATTAGAAAAAGTAGCCGAAACAAAAAGAACTGAAGAAGGCCTAGTTACAAAATTAAAAAGCGATATTCTTTTTGATTCTGGTAAAGCTCAACTTAAACCAGAGGCGAAAGACAATCTGAAAGAGATGGCAGAGATCATGAAAAAGTATCCTGAGAACGTCCTGACCATCAATGGCTATACGGACATCACAGGAACAGCAGAATTCAATGAAGAGTTGAGTGAAGATCGCGCTGAAGCTGTAAAAAAACAATTAGTGGCCGCTGGTCTTCCAGAAAATGTTATTTCGACAAATGGTCTTGGACCTCAGAATCCGATTGCCAGCAACGATACAACTGAAGGAAGAAGACAAAATCGTCGCGTAGAAATTCAAATTACAGTTGATGAGTCTAAGGTTCCAAAGTCGTAATTTTGACAGATTTATATTTCTGCAATTCGGTTAAAAGAACAGTGAGCCTATCATAAGTTTCAATAGGCGAGTGCGACCATGCACTCGCCTCACTATCTATTTCATCTGAATTAATTTTTCCGTTTCTGATAGTGAGTTTAATTTTTTTTCTCGTTTTAGTTTTGAACTCAACATCGGCATTTAAAAGTTGTTGAATCTTTTTAGCACGCACAAGAGCTTCCCCAATTCGTACAAAATGTCTTTCAAACTTATGCGCGATATCTTCCGGTGTGACATCGGCTTCTTCATCGACATCAATATCAACCAGCTCTTCATTTCTGCGGTAAAGCTTAAGACCGAGGGCCATAAGAGATCTTCGATTAATGAGGCGAATAGGATCTATATGGAAAGCATTACAGAACAATTCAAATCCTGCTTTAACTGTTTCAGCTTCGTACTCATGATAGAAAAAAGAAAATGTAGGAGGAGATGGGTACTCAGTCATGAGCCATAAATTTAAAAGAAAAACTGAATCAAAAGTCATTGTGTTGGAGAATGGACCAATAGTGTGAACATCATCTTTAACGGAGCTTATTGATGTATAGGTTGAATCGAAAAAAATTAACGAGCGATAACCTTCTTTCAAAGCAATGTTGTAGTAAGGATTTAACCTTTTAATCTCATCAGTTTCAAGGAGGGCCGCATGTAGTGGCGTCTCGCAAACGGTCACGCGAATATCATGGACCATAGTGAGCATTTCCAATTTGAAAGAGTCTCGTCCTTTTTGACCACGGAAATAACTGTTCACACGACTGTGAAGCGATGTCGCTTTTCCTACATAGAGAACTTTTCCCTCACGATTGAGCATTCGATAAATTCCTGGTTCATCAGGAAGACTTAAACGAATATTTTTATCCAGAGGATATTCATATTTTGTTTTTTTAGCTTTTGGAGTGGCGCTTATCCATTCCAGATACTGTTCATGATTTTCGATTCCTAACTTTTCAAGCTCTGCTGCCAGTTCCCTCCAAATGGTTCGCGTGGCCTCAACATGTTCCTTAGCGCGTTTAAATTCTCCAGAATCATGCCCGAAATAGCCCGCGAGCGCTTTTATTCCTCGGGAAGGAAGATTGGGATAAAGTCTTTTGGCGATTTCGTTTGTACAAATAATGGAAAAGGGAAGTTCTTCGTTTAATTGTTTAAAGGCCTGTTCTAAAAAAGGTCTTTCAAACTGAGCGAAGTGAATAATCGCTACAGCACCTTTTGGTATAAATGATTTCAACCTTTGAAGTGCACTCGGAAATGAAATAGCATGTTCCAATTCTGTATTTTTGATTCCGGTCACCATTTCAATTCGACGGGGAATGGTTTCACCTTCAGGCAATTCTACTAAAAAAGATTCGAGTCTATCTTGATCGGCCAATGCCATTTCTAAAATATATGCTTCAAGAGCATTTGCCCCTGTCGTTTGCAGATCGAGAAAAAAGACGGGAAGAGTTTTCATCGTTTCAACTCCCAGAAGTTTTTCACATCTTGCAAAATTTGGGTGGAAAGAAGTTCCTCGGGAGAATCGTTAAACCAACCGGCAGGCATAGATTCAGCATAACTTTTTTCTAAAAAACGAGGATCAAGAAAAACAATGAGGCCGCGATCAGTCTCAGTTCTAATAACTCTACCAGCTGATTGAATCGCACGTGCCATCGCCGGATAGACATATGTATAATTGAAGGCACTCTCAGTACCAAATCGATTTTCATAATAATTTTTAATTTGTTCTCTTTCAAAATCAAACTGAGGCAAGGCCGGACCAACAATAAAGGCGCCCACGAGCATATCTCCGGGATAATCAACTCCCTCTGAAAAAACGCCTCCTTGAACTCCTAAAAGAAGAGTAGGGATTTTTTCTTTTAAGGCTTCAAGATAATCAGCTGTCATTTTATTTTTCATGAATTTTTGCTGAGTGAGAATACGCATCCCTGGTATATCGAGATCGCGAGCGACTCGATTCATGAAATCAAAGCTAGGAAAAAGAACGATGTAATTTCCTTTTTTTACTTCAATTAATTTTGCAATAACTTCACAAATTCGACCGGTGTTGCGTTCACGATCTTTTAGCTTTGTGGATACTTGGGGAATAATAATCACTTTTCGATTTTCATGCGCGAATGGAGAGAGGAATTCCAATTGTTTTGCTTGTTCGTTCAGACCAAGAAGTTCATGATAGTAATGAAAAGGTTTAACCGTGGCAGAAAAGGCGGCAACATTTTTGAATTTTTTGTAGGATTCGGCCAGCTTCTTCGAAGCATCACAACACGTCACTTTTAACCATGCGTCTCGTGGTGATTCTTGATAGGTGTGAAAAAATTCTTCTCCCGATAATTCAAGTGCATTTGTGAAGTCATTAAAGATATTTGAGAATGCAAGAACGGGATCTCCCACTTCAATCTCGGCACTATCATCATCCAAATAATCTAATGTGAACTCTCTTATTTTTTGATTGAGTTCAGTAAAATCTTTTATCTCAATATCTATCTTTCGAGGCTGCCCTCGATACTTCAGGAGAAGTTGTCTGGCTTCTTCCGCATAGGGAATTTTGGCATTGATAAAAACATCGATTTGCGAAAGTGAGAGTCCGGAAGAAAAATAATCCTGTGCTCGCGAAGGAAGGTTGTGAGCTTCATCGATGATTAAATTAGCAGGTTGCTCTTTATTAAACAGTGGCTCGGACAATCTCCCAATAAGACTGCGTGGAGAAAAAACATAATTGTAGTCAGCAATCACAACGTCTGCTTTTTCGATCGCCTCAAGTGAAAGCTCAAAAGGACAAACGATAAATTCTTCGCCAATTTTTTTTAGCGTTTTTGCCGTTAATCTTTTTTTCTTTTGAATAACATCAACAAGATTAAATTTCGCTACTTTCTCATAGTGATCTTTTGCGTATTCACAATAGACAGGATTACAAAGAGGCTCCGCTTTTAGACAAAGTTTACTTTTAGCCGTTAAGGTAAAACTTTTAATCTTTGCACCTTGTGACTGCATCATGGATACTGCTTCTTCAGCAACCAAATGTTGAGAGTTTTTAGGAGTTACATAGATAACTTTTTGCCCGCGACTAAGCGATTCTTTAAGGGCAGGATAGAGAAGACCTGCCGTCTTTCCCAGTCCTGTTGGGGCCTGGATAAGAAGCGGAACGCCGCTTTTAAAATTTTCTTCGACCGCTGCTACGAGCTCCGTTTGTCCTTTTCGAGGTGTCGCAAAAGGAAAAACAATCTCGTTAGATGTTTTTAATCTTTTGTTGAAAATTTTCTCTTGAGTTTTGGTTTCAACAATCAATTCCTTCAAACGTAGATCAAGCCAATTCTCATATTGTTCAATATCGAGATGTACTTCGAGTGTTTTTGATTTGAAGTTGCGGGAAGAAATAATTGTTAGATGTAAGTCTGGAATGGTCCCATTCTCGAGAAAATAGAAATAACCATAAGTGAGTAGTTGCAAAACGTATGGATGATTAAAATTACCCTCCAGCTTTTGGAAAAGGGCATCACTATCAAAAGCTGTTTTTAATTCTTCAATGAGAATAGTTTCGCTTTCAATGATTCCATCGACTCTTCCGCCTACCGAGAAATGATAATCTGAGGTTTCGAAAACATGTCCGAGTTTTTTTTCAATTTCATATTTTGGGTTTTCTTTTTTTCGGCGTTTTTGAATGATTTGATGAATTTCCTGACCATTGAGCGGCGGAGCAGAATATCCCGAGTGCGTTTCAATACTTCCGACACGCGGTACGGGTACGGCAAATTGTCGGACGTCGAGGAAGATCTTTTTCATTGGGAAAAGAGTATCGCAAAAAGGTAGGCATTGGATATGCAAATTACAGTTGAAGAGGTCTATACCAAGGAGATTTGTATGGCAGAATACGCAAATGAACCACTTTCTTCAGATATTAATCCCCCAGCGGAAGGTCAACCAGATGGACAACCAACGGAAATTAATCCTGGACAGGTGGGTACCAATACGGAAGTTGATCTAGATACCCAAAAAATCGAAAATTATCCTAATCGAGAACCTGATAGAAAATAGTGATTAAAGCGGAAGTTAACTTCCGCTTTTTTATATATGATAGTCGGTAATTAAAGTGACCCCTTTCCATTCTTCCAAATCCATTTCCAGCATCGAAATTTTAGCTCTGACCATATCATATGAATCAGCACCTAAAAATAAGTGTAGTGGAGGAACGGGCGCATGAGCGACTTCAATGAGACCAAGGGCAACCATATCCGGATTACCAGGTTCGTGATGATGAAGAGCGTGTCGATGAATTTCTTGAGAGTTTCTGGCTTCAATGTAATCGCTGATGGGATGAACTGGAGTTCGAAGTGAATCAGCACCTAAGAAATCTGTACGTAGGAGACCCGGATAAACAACAGTTACTTTTATACCGAAAGATTTTACATCTGAAGCAAGCGCCTCAGAGAGCCCGGCGACTGCAAATTTAGTAGCACTGTAAACGCCCCAACCTGAAGTCTGACTCACAAATCCTCCAATGGAAGATATATTAAAAATATGTCCGCTATGTGCTTTTCGCATATGGGGGAGAACATTGCGTATGACGTTCAACATGCCAAAGACATTCACTTCAAAATTTTCTCTCGTTTCTTTATCCGATAACTCTTCAAGTGTTCCAAATTGTCCAAACCCAGCATTATTGACAACAACATCTATGCGCCCAAAACGCTCCATCGTTTTTTTGATGGCCGCACGAACATTTCTTTCATCTGATAAATCGACTTCCATCGGTAAAAAATTTTCTGAAACTTCATCCACTGCGCGTTTGAGTGCAGGTAAAAAACGCGATGTCGCGGCCACCGTTTCACCGCGTGCCAAAAGTTTTTTGACAAGCGAAAGTCCTAAACCCTTTGAAGCACCTGTGACAAACCACACCTTACTCATGCTGCTCTCCTTAAGATTATCTTTTGCATAATCGCGGCCATGGCGAATAACTAAGCGCAATTGTATCGACGGATGTTAATTTGCATTTTGACACAAAAAAAATATTTGAACTCGACATGAACTGTTGTATCACCACGCCGTCTTATCAACATGCAAATAAATGCATTAAGGAGAATTTATGAAATCATTATTCCTTTCAATTGTTGCTCTTGTAACTGCTACTTCATTTGCGTCGGAACTTGTGGGAGATTTTCCTAAAGTTCAATTCGGAAGTGTTTTCGTTTCTGTGGAAGAGGTTTGTGTCGATGGCGACAATATTCATACTCAGTATGCTGTCCCTGTTTGCGTTAAGTGGGCATCAGGTGAAGCGGGAGGATGTGCGAAAGAAGTAAAAAAATTCCTAAGCACTCCTATTAACTACACAAAAGAAATTCCAGACGGAGAAGGTTCGTTCAAAACAATTTCAATGTCTATTCCGCTTCACTACAACATCCCATTTGGATTCTGGACAGAAGCAGGGATCTCATCAGTGAAAGTTATGCCTTATTCAATTCCCGGATGTGAGTTCTAATTTTTTAAATAAGTGTCAGGGATCATTTAATGATCCTTGGCATTTTCTATGCATTCTCTAATAGAAAAGGAGAATGTTATGACCGCTAAAAATCCTAATGTTCAGAAAATCAAAACCAACAACGATGTTGATCGTTGGACCGATAATTCAAATCAATATGAAAAGATGGATCCCAAAGAAAACGAGCAAGGAAACTCTGTCTTTCATCCTAAAAAAAATCAAAATGATGATCGAGGAAATAAGTCATGAGCAAACTATTTCACATCATTGGCAAACTGTTGCATACTATTGACAGGACAATGGAAGCGACTCCTCGCAACCGTTGGACCGATCAGGTAGACGAAAAAAAACACAAGGCCAATAAAAAATGATCAAACAACCTTATCTGTCTCTCAATGACAATATGAAAATTCCCCAGTTGGGATTTGGTATGTGGCAAGTGAAAGAGGATGAGGCACCGAGAATTGTAGATGAAGCTCTGGCGACAGGTTATCGCTCCATTGATACGGCCGCTATTTATGGTAATGAAAGTGGAACGGGCAAAGGTTTAAAGGAATCACAGATCAATCGCTCTGAAATTTTTCTCACGACAAAAGTTTGGAACTCAGATCAAGGTTACGACGCCACTCTGAGAGCGATGGATAAAAGTTTAAAAAAACTTCAAACCGATTATGTGGATTTGTATCTCATTCACTGGCCCGCACCTAAGCAAAATAAATACACACCAACTTGGAAGGCACTTGCCAGACTTAGGCAGGAAGGATTAGCGCGATCAATTGGAGTTTCTAATTTCAATAAAGAGCATTTGGAACAATTAATTGAAGAAACGGGTGTTGTCCCAACAGTTAATCAGATTGAATTGCACCCTCACTTCCAGCAGAAGGAATTGAGAAAAGTGCATGCTCATTATGGAATTGCTACTGAAGCATGGAGCCCGCTTGCACGAGGTAAATTTTTCAATGATCCGGCAATTCTAAAACTTGCCGATAAGTATCAACGTTCACCAGCACAAATTGTATTACGCTGGCATCTCGATAACGGATTTATTGCTATCCCTAAAACAGTGACGACTTCTCGAATGGTTGAAAACTTTTCGATTTTTGATTTCACTCTTACCGTTGAAGATCGAGACCTGATTTCCACTCTTGATGATCCAAATGGAAGAACAGGTCCCGACCCACTTACTGCTGATTTTTAAGTCTCAACGATGATGATATTTTCCGTAGAACGGAGGATGATAATCTTCGTCTTTCTGTTTTTTAATCAAATGTCTCTTATAGACGATTTTCTCCACAACAGGGATAGTGAGAGCAGAGAATAAGGTAATAAGAGCACCAAAACCTATCGAATTCCACAAGAGAGCATTGTTCTCATTGTAGAAAACATACCAAGGTGAATTATCCTCATAAAGAAGGAACCACGGTGAGAAGAATAACCAAATTCCAGCGAATAAATTTAACCACTCAGCAAACGGTGCAACTTTTTTGATTGCCATCCATGACATGGCCATCACTACGCCACCCATAATGACGAAATTCCAAGAGACGACATTAACATTGTAAGGATGGAATCCGTAGCCGACAGTCCAGGGAAGCGAGAGAACCCATGCACCTAAAAAAAGATTGACCCAATTTTCCCAATCGGCCCTTCTGAGCCATGATTTTAAATTTGTATTGTTTTGAACCTTCATGATCCCTCCTGGTATTCATTTTGGTTTTACACAAGATTAGAGTATCAAGTGAAAGTTCATTACAAACTTGCATAAAAGATATGAGCGCCTTCGGCTTTATCGAAGAATCGTGGCATTAACTAAACATGAGCATTTTGATACAAGTGAGTGCGACAAGACTTAAGATAAATTTGAAAAAAAACCCAATAAGCTGTTCCAATCGCATCCGAAAACCTCTCAATGTCGAGGCCACTTTATCGTTCCGTTGCGATTGGAATTGAGCTTTATTTTGTGAAAAATTTAACCATTTCAGACTGAAAGAATCGAGAATTATGCATTCTTAATGCTTTCAACGTCATAACCTGCATCTTCAATCGTGGCCTTCACGTCTGATGCATTTTTGTTTGTTTTAACTGTTACTAATTTAGTGGCCAGTTCAACAGTTACTTCTGCGTTCGCATCTAACGATTTAAGAGCATTTGTCACACTTTTCACACAACCTTGGCATGTCATACCTAAAACTTTTGCTTCTATCATATGGTTCTCCTTGAAAAAGAGTTTAAAGCTTCCAACGGTGGGAAGGTCAAGAAAAAAAACATTTTGACCTTACCATCATGGGAAGGTTTAAGATAGTGTTAAAGAAGGAGTAAATATGGAAACGACAAAGATAAGTATAAAAGGGATGACCTGCGCAAGTTGTGTTGCCCGTATTGAGAAGCAAGTTAACAAAATAGAAGGCGTTCAGGATATAAATGTTTCACTTGCTTCAGAAACAGGAATCGTGAAAACAAAAGATCAAGCAACCGTGGCAAAAGTTTTAGCAACGATTGAAAAAACGGGTTATCAAGCGCAACTCATTTTAGATGAAGAGTCTGAACATAACGATGATGAAGAAAAGCACAAGGAACTACTTAGAGAAAAAAGAAAGCTCATTTTGGCCACAGTTTTATCGCTTCCATTAGTTGTTCCCATGTTGTTTGAACTTTTTGGGATGATGTTAATGCTGCCTCCGATCGTTCAGCTTGTTCTAACGACTCCTGTGCAATTTTACTTGGGAGCGCGTTTTTATAAAGCGGCCTGGGGAGCCATTAGGGCCCGTTCAGGTAACATGGATCTTCTAGTGGCCCTCGGAACAAGCGCGGCTTATTTTCTTTCGCTTTATCATCTCGATGGATCTGGACCGCTGTATTTTGAAAGTGCGGCAGTCGTTATTACTCTGGTGCTGCTGGGGAAATATCTTGAGAAAAAAGCGAAGATGCAAACAACTCTTGCGATCAAAGCGCTTCAATCGCTTCGACCTGATAAAGCGAGAGTTTTTCGACCAGAAGGTGAAATCGAGATTTCAATTAAAGACGTTAAACTTCATGACGTCATTGTGGTCTTGCCTGGAGAAAAAATACCAGTCGATGGAAAAATTCTCAGAGGACAAACGCAAATCGATGAATCGATGATCACGGGGGAAAGTTTACCCGTCATAAAAGAAACTGATGATTTGGTTACCGGAGGTTCACTCAACGGTGATGGGCGAATTGAAATAGAAACTCTGGCCCTAGGAGCAGAAACAACCCTCGCGAGAATTATTCGTTTAGTTGAAAATGCCCAATCAGCAAAAGCTCCGATTCAGCGCTTAGTTGATCAAGTAAGCGCAGTGTTTGTGCCAGTTGTTTTAGTCATTGCTCTCTTAACAATTTTAGGATGGGGACTCTATTCGCAAAATTGGGAACAGGCGATCATTAATGGTGTCGCAGTCCTGGTTATTGCGTGTCCGTGTGCCCTTGGTTTAGCAACTCCGACGTCGATTATGGTTGGGACTGGTTTAAGTGCTAAGGCCGGTATTCTCATTAAAGATGCTGAAGCGCTGGAAGTCGCTCATTCAGTCACCATGGTGGCCTTTGATAAAACAGGAACACTGACAGAAGGGCATCCAGTATTGAACGTGTTTGAAACTCAAACAGAAGATAAGAATGAAATACTCTCTCTCGTTGCGACTTTGCAAAAAGGAAGTGAACATCCGCTGGCAAAGGCCGTTGTTCGAAAAGCAGAAGAATTAAAATTGGATTTTAAATCAGCTCACTCTATCAAAGCAGTTCCAGGAAGAGGAATTGAAGGCATTGTTAATGATCAAAAAGTATTTATTGGAACAGCTCGCTACATGCAGGAGTTGAACATCGATATTAGTTCAATGAAGGATAAAGCTTCAAAGTGGGAGCAAACAGGGCACACAGTTTCTTTTGTTGCCAGTGAAAATTCTCTATTAGGCGCTATGGCCTTTAGTGATGAAATAAAAAAATCAGCAGAACAAACAATTCAGGAACTCACTAAACTTGGAATTAAAAGTGTTATGTTGACAGGTGATAATGCCGGAGCAGCGAAAAGTGTTGCGGAGAAACTTGGTCTTAGTGATTTTCGTGCGCAAGTTCTTCCATCCGATAAATCTAAATTCATCGAAGAATTCAAATCACAAGGCGAAATTGTAGCGATGGTAGGAGATGGTATCAACGATGCTCCAGCACTAGCTGCCGCTCATGTTGGTATTGCCATGGGATCAGGAACCGATGTGGCCATGCACTCAGCTGGTATTACACTTATGCGTGGAAATCCACTGCTTATCCCCGATGCTCTTGAAATATCTAAACGTACGTATCAGAAAATCAGACAAAATCTTTTCTGGGCCTTTATTTATAACGTTATCGGTATTCCACTGGCAGCACTTGGTTATCTGAGTCCAGTTATTGCGGGAGCAGCGATGGCCATGAGTAGTGTGAGTGTTGTTACAAACGCACTCATGTTGAGAAATTGGAAACCAAATTCGCAGAGGAGAAAATCATGAATATTGGTGAAGTGTCAGCGGCTTCGGGAGTGAGTGCTAGGTTGATTCGCCATTATGAATCGATAGGCATTATCCCCAAAGCGGGAAGAAGTGACAGTGGATACCGTATTTACAAAGAGAGCGATGTTCACATCCTGGCATTCGTAAAACGTGCCCGCGGACTTGGTTTTTCGATGATGGAGATTAAAAAACTTGTAAGTCTTTGGCGAAATAAATCACGGGCCAGTGGTGAAGTTAAAAATCTGGCCTCCGCTCATATAAAAAATCTCGAGGCAAAAATTAACGAACTTCAATCAATGGTCGATACTCTGAAACACTTATCGCGAACCTGTCATGGAGACAATCGTCCAGACTGTCCAATCCTCGAAGGTCTGGCCAAGAGATAAAAGTTCAAGTTTAATTAAGGGAGGAGATATTGAGAATGAAAAAAATTTTAGCTTTAAGTCTTTTCACATTTCTTTCCCTTAACATCCAGGCAGCAGAACTAGAGTGTATTCAGACACAAAGTTTAGAGCCTGTTTCTCACACTACAGTGTCCACAATAATGGGGGAAAAAACTTTCATCGATATGGCGGAACACATTGCAACGTATGTGACTCAAAAAAGTGCACACTATTATGTTCTAGAAGCTTTTTTCCCGGAGTATGACATGCGCGGTTACAGTGAAGGATCGCTCAGAGAAAAAGAAGATAAACTCGTTCTCGCCATTTGGGGAAGAGATCAGCTTTTCGAACTGACCTGCCGCCTTTCAAATTAAATCTTGAATTAATCTGGTCAGAGTCTTGCATTCCTCCTTGGATTGAGCGTCCCGGGAGGAATTATGGTTTTCAAATCAATTTTCATTTCACTCTTTTGGTTTTATCTCAATCCTAGTTTCGCAAGTGTTGCCGGCGAAGCAGAATTCATCGAACAAATGTCCCAACATTCAAGTGTTGGAATCGCTCTTGCTGAAAAAGCAATCGCTAAGAGTGAAAATAAAGACGTAAAAAAACTCGCTGAGCGTCTTCTCAATAATCAAAAAAAGAATCAAGAAAAACTCAATGCTCTTAGGTCAAAATGGTACAGCGAAGTCAAAGTGCCACAATCTGCCAATCAAGTTTCTATTGACGTCAGTTCACTGGAAAACATCGATGCGTCTCAGTTTGATAAGACATTTTTAGATCTGGCCGCAAAACATCACAAAGCGGGTGTAGAGAAATTAGGAAAGATGATGCCCAACATAGATCGTCGTGCCACTCATCACCTCGCTGTAAAAATAATAAAAAAAGAAGGTAGCGATGTTGCTCGCATTGAAAGCTTGCAAAAAACAATAAAGTAAAAGGAGTTGCTATATGCCAAGAGAATCGAAAGAAAAAAAAGGAATGACTGAAACTTATGGAGATGGCTTTCCACAGGAAGAATCTCATGGAGGAGCAGACATCAATCAACGTGATGTTTCGCGCCCTTTCGATTCAGGAATGCCTAAAGATCCAAATGATAAAAAAGACAAATTACGACCTAATAAACGTTAAAGGGGGAACTATGCCATTAAAAAAAACGATTCAAAAAGCACAGAAGGATAAACGAGAAGGAAAATCCGTATTCACTCAAGCAGGTGAATTCGTCAAAGAGGCCATTGATAATATCAGAAAAGGAAAACACGGAGCTAGAAATACCAAACAGGCCATTGCCATTGGTCTCTCTGAAGCACGTAGCGCGGGTGTAGAAATTCCTGAAAGGGGATCTGCTGGAAAAAAAGCTGCTAAAAAAACTACTTCAAGAATCTCGAAGAAAAAAGTTTCAGCAAAAAGATCGAAGGCCGCAAGAGATCGCTTGAAAGATGAACCGCGAAGAACCGTTTCAAAAAAGGCCTTAAGCAAACAAACGAAAAAAGTTGCTAAACAAAGAGGACATGCGGCCCTTTCGGCGTCGGCAAAAAAAGCGGCGAAAACGAGAGCTCGAAATAAGAAGGCCTCTAGCACAAAGTCGGCATAGCCAGCATATAATGGCACTTTTAGCGGGTCTTCGGTGAGCTTTCCCTATGGGAAAAGGATGATAAGGTAAGCAAATCATTCACACTTTGAAGACCTCTTTTAAAATTTTCATAAATGGATACCATAGAAAGACTATGGAAATAAAAAAAACACCACAACCTGTAACTTCACAAACGGCGGGAGACGTTCTCATCGTCGATGATGATCCAGGCATTTGTGAAATTCTCAAGCAGTTTTGTCTCAATTTGAAATGTTTTCGAAACATTGTAATCGCACATGATGGTGCACTCGCAGCTGCTAAACTTCGCAATCAAAAATTTAAAATCATTTTTTTAGACATGAAGATGCCTAAGAAAGCAGGTCTGGACGTCATTCGCGAATTTGATGATAAATCGATGAATTCCAAATCTTCAATCATCGTTGTTTCTGGAGAAATCGATCGAACGATTTTAGAAAAAACAATCGGTCTAGGCGTGAAGAATTTTTTAATGAAACCTTTTACAGAAGAAGATTTTCAAGGGCGAGTTCTGAAAATGTTGAAGGCCTAGATATTCTCCAGGCCTGAACATATTAGTGACGAGCGTGATGTCTCATCTTGTCTGAGTTTCTCTGAATTTGCATATAAATATCATCAAATGGAATGGTCATTTTTAATTCCATAAATTTTTGACCTAATTCTTCTCGTTCTTCAGCAGAAGACTCTTTCTTGAAATCAGGTAGAAGAGTCTCTTCTTCTTCTTCGATGTGATGTTCAACCATTTCGGCCAAGACTTTTACTTTGGCCTGCCACATATCCGGATCTGACTCGGCCTTGATTTCAGCGATAAGTTGATCGGCGAGTTCATGTTCAACCTGACCTTCCATTCCTTCAGTGCGAAGCTCTTCATCATTTTTCATGTAAGTGTAGAGTGATTCTTCCTCTGGTTTCGCATGAATCATAAGAAGAGATGCAAATTCTTCAAACGCAACCATTTTATCACCTGGATCAATATCAGAGTCTTTTAGTTTTTCGATGAGCTCTTTTAGAGGACGGTGATCTTCTAAAATAAGTTCGATAATATCTCCACCTTCATTCACAAATTCTGTTTCTGATTCGCGAAAGGACGACGATGTTTTTTTTCCACGCATACTTTTTCTCCTCCATAATTTTTCAAAACAAAAATCATACGAAGGATGTTGCAAATTGAAGGCCTGATTATGACTCGCGCTTTTTGGTCGGCTTTCCGTGCCCCGAACCAAGGAGTGTTGGACGTTCTCTCAGATTAAATAATCCAATGAATTCATGAAATGTTGATTGCGCTAAACTCATTGCGTGTCCAATATGTTTTTCAGTGTCATTTCTGATTTCATCCATTGAACGATGATCTGAATTAAAAAGTTCAACTTGATTACGAGGATTATCCATCCAGCGATGAATCATAGGAGCATCTGCTTCTAAATGAAATTGCAGACCATAAACTTTACTTCCATAACGAAAGGCCTGTGCCGGGCAAAGGGAAGATTGGGCCAGATGAATCGCCGTTTGGGGAATATCAAAAGTATCACCATGCAACTGAAAAATTTTTTCTCTACGTTGAAAATGATTAAAGAGCGGATCTGCGGCGCCTGCATCCGTTAAGTCTATATCACACCAACCAACTTCTTTCTGAGTGTGTTTGCGAACAGGGGAGCCCAAGACATGTGCCAATAGTTGAGCACCAAAACAAATTCCAAGAATCGGTATATCTTTTTTTAGCGCATCTTCAACCAGCTTCATCTCGGTTTTGATGTGAAGATATTTATCGGCTTCATAAACACCCATGTGTCCGCCGAGAATGATGAGCCCATTGTACTTTTCAACTGAAGGACTAGCATCCGGATCACGTTCGAAGTTTATATAGCGCATTCTCATTCCATGATCTTTTAGACTTGGATTGAGTGTTCCGAGAATTTTATGGGCCACATGTTGAAAGACTAAAACTTTGCGCATAGATGACTATTATAAACCAACTTTAACCGCTAAAATAACTTTAATGAGAAAAAAAATTCAGATCACAAATTCATACATAAAAAAACATCTGCCCAAGAGAAAAAAAACTGCTCACAAAGGTGACAGCGGAAGAGCTCTTATCATTGGTGGATCTAAGGGATTGTATGGTGCTGGCCTGCTTGCGGCATCGGCAGCAACAAGGTCCGGAGCAGGCTACACGCATCTCATGTGCGATTTGCACGGTTTTCCTTGGCTTAAATTTCCTGATTTTATCGTGCATCCGCTGCGTAGTTCAGAACTTAAAAAGAAAGAGTCGTATTCAGTTGGGATTGGTCCAGGCATGGGAACCAATACTCGAGGTAAAACGCTATTAAACAAAGTGGCCAAGAATTTTCAAACCGTCACACTGGACGCAGATGGATTAAGCCTTTTAGCAAAAAACTCCCAGAAACTTCCCTCATCGTGGCTACTCACGCCTCACGAAGGTGAGCTCGCACGACTTCTTCAAACGACGGCCACTAAAGTTCATGCCAACAGACTTGAATATGCAATGCTGGCGCAAGAAAAATTTGGCTGCACAGTTTTGTTAAAAGGATCAGAGACCATCATTGTCGATAGTGACCGCTATACCATCTTTTCACCTGGGACACCTGCCCTGGCCAAAGCGGGTACAGGCGATGTGCTTCTAGGGATTATTACCGCTTTTAGAGCACAAGGAATGGATCCATTCGAAGCTTCAGTGTGCGCGTCTGCGGTCCATGGAATGAGTGCCAAACTTTGGTTAAAAGAAGGAAATGACCTCATTGGATTGCGCCCGACGGATTTAGTGGAAAGAATTACACAGGCCATCCTCAATTTACGCTAAAGATCTAGCAACTCATTCTGAATTAGAGTAATCACTGGACAAACTTTTTTAAGGAGTGTCCTGTGAAATTAACTTTAGCTCTAACTGTCTTTTTAGTTTCTTTTTCAAGTTTTGCGGACTGGAAAAGCATTAAGACAGATCTTGCAACAGATTGTGTTTTGATTTCAGCGGCAACAGAAGAAGCACCTATCGATTTTTACGAAGCTGAATGCAAGGCCTTTGGCGGATTTCAATTTTTCATTGAAGGCAGCGATCTTCGTTACTCACCAAGATTAAATTTTAGAGGAGAGGAAGTAAGTCTTGTTCGTCCAATGTCTTTTCATGATCTCGCTTCTAATGAAGTGGAGTGGATCTATAAAGGGCAAATGGATAATGAAGGTGCAGGAAAAATTTCTTGGAAAGGCTTGATCTATAGCATATCTGCCGCCACTGAAGATGGTGAAGGTGATGAAGTTCTCTTTTATTCAGTAAAACTAAATGGGGTCAAAAGTTGTGTTGTTGGTAAAACAAAAACGGCCGATGAAGCTCGCACGCTCATAGAATCAGAAAACGCTCATTGCCTGGAAGAATAGTTTCAATAAAAAAGGGCTCCGCCGCGGAGCCCTCTACAGGTTAGAAAACGTCAAACGCTTATGTTAGCTTCTTTCAGCATACATAAGAGCTCCGCCTTTGATTTGATTAATAACATCATCATGAAAGCGCATTTCAAGTGCCGGACAGCCCCAGCTGCGTCCCATTTTTGATCCCGGTGTAACATAGTCAGCACCATGAACAACAACGGCACGTGCGCGAGCATTAGAGTTCGTGGAAGATAGACCATCAAGTTTCAGTGAAAATCCATTAGATCCATAGTATGTTTCGGCCGTCAGATAAAAACCAAGTGAGCTTGCATTCGATCCGCTCTCGTTGGAAAAAATTGTGGCATAACCAGTATGATTTGGATCAGAGCCTTTTCCGTGCGCTGTTAAATATTTTTCAACATGGCCAGATTCCATATCGATCACGAAAAATCTTTCTTTGGAAGAGTGTTGTTTAAAATCAATGATGATCAAAACTTCTTTATTTTTAATTTTTGTTTTATTTTGATCGAAATAAGCTAGTGCCTTAGTCAGCAATGTTTTTGGAACCATTCCTTGTGGATCTAAATGTGAATAAGCATTTGAGACCGGAGGAGTAGGAGTCGTTGGTGTCGAGGGAGTTGACGGAGTCGTTGGAGTTGTCGGAGTTGATCCTTCGCCAGTTGTTGTCTCTCCATTACCTGGAGTGTTTTCAATAACCCCTGTTGTGCCATCAGTTTCTAAATCAGGTCTTTTGGCCCCCGATGCCTGAACCTGAGTCGTGAATAAAAATGCGAATAAAAATAGAAAAAGGGAAAACATTTTCCATGTCGGTTGTTGCCTCATCCTGAAGCTCCTTTTTTGTTTAAAGTTGATAAACTTTCACAGTAGTACGTTGGGACTTTGGTCCAGTGCGAGTGATGTGCCAGATGGAAGTATGCACAAGATGTGAGAATTGAAATATTGATCAAGTAATGTCTAACCCCAAATGAAATATTCGGTGACAAAAGTGATGGCCATAATGATCCTGAAGAAAATACTCTTAACGGAGAGAAGATTAGAAGAGGTGAGTAGATGACGACATTAAAATTATTTTTATCAATACTTGTTGTAGGATTGTTCGTTGATTATTTATGGATCGGAGTCTTAGCAAAGAATTTTTATCTTTCTGCTTTTGGTGATCTCGCTCGAAAAAAAGCAGAGGGATCATTAGATGTCGTGTTGTGGGCAGGGCTCGCGGTTTATCTCCTCATCGTCATCGGAATAGTTTTTTTCGCTCTTCCAAAGATTTCTCCGAGTGATTCATTCTTTATAACATTTGGATGGGGTGCCCTTCTAGGTTTCATTATGTATGGCGTGTATGATTTCACTAATCATGCAACACTCGTACGCTGGCCATTATCACTGGTATTTTTAGATCTAGCGTGGGGTTCAATTTTTGTCGGGGCCATGACAACTTTTGGAAAATTTTTACGCGATCATATTTTTTTGTCATAGCAATAGGTATCTTGTTTGCAAGTTTTTTAGTCATGAAATTCTTTTTCAATATTTTTCAAGGGAGAAAATTATGAAAATGCTCATGACACTCATCTTAGGCTTGAGCCTCACTTCACTTGCACACGCTCAATCATCAACCGTTAATCCAGGAACATCGCCTTCAAATAGTACTTCAACAACTGGCGATGTTGCGGCCGATACACCAGTTGATGATACTGCGTCTGCAGATGTTGATGCCGCTGGAAGAAAAAAAACATTCAAGCAAACTGTTGTTGAAAAAAGCAACAATGTTAAACGTGCTGTGAAAAAAGGTGCTCATCAAATTAGAGAAATGGCCTGCCGTAAAGATGATGCTAAATGTTTAGCGCTTAAAGAAAAGCATCGCGCGCAAGAACAAGCTGAATATCATCGCGACAAACTTTCTGAATCTCAAAATGCTATTCAAGAAGTAGATACTGATACCACACCATAATAGTTGGCATTAGCTTTGCTCTCACCTCCCGTTGCAATGAATGTTTACGTGACATTTCAACGGGAGGAATATGAGACAGTTAAACAAAAGAAAATTAAGCGCGGCCGCTCTCTTAGGCCTAGCATTAGTGTTGCAGTCTTGCGGTAGCAAAGACAGCAAGGTTCAGCCAGGCGTTGCAGCTGAAGAGATTAAGGTCGAAGAAGTTAAACCTGATGTTAAAGTCGAAGTTGAAGACACAGGAAAAATCATCGCAGAAGGTAAAGAAGTTTTTCGTCATGAAACTTTTGGCAATGAAAGTTTCTGGACTGAAACAGCTCAGCTTCCACAAGGTCTAGCAAAATCAAAATTAACACCAGCTCAAGCTTTAAAACTAGGTCTATCGATCAATGCTGAAGCACTTGATCCAGAGTTGCAAAAATCGATCAGCAAAGAACTTTTTAAAGAAGGTCTTTCCGGAAAAATTCTCAACAGTCATGAAACAACAATGAAAATTTTAAATGCAAATGCATTTATTGGGCTTGTTGTAAAAGACACAAATGGTGACAGTAAAAAAGATTTACGCTCAGGTGATCAAATGGGTGTGAGTTGTGTTCTCTGTCACGGAGTGACTGACAAATCGATTTTCGATATGCCAGGTGGCGGATCAATCGGTCGCCCTGTGGATGGTCCGTCTGTGCACCGACTTAACCTCGGGGCATTTATGGCCATGGCCGATAACACACGTGCCTTTTTTCCCATGGCACAGTTAAAAGATGAAGAAGGAAATTCAATTGGACGCGCACCAAGTGAAAAAGGACTGACGAAAGATTCTACAGAAGGAGAGTTTGATGCATACTTCAGCAACACGACTTATTATCCGGTAGGAACTTTTGATGACACTCTAGATGGCATCGGAAATCCAATGAGAAATGGTGTCGCCTACAGAGCAGATCTCGCAGCACCATATGGAAGTGCGGGCGAATTTGAAAAGTTCAATCAGTATGCAAATCATTATTACACAACAGTTCTTAATCCAACGAACATTCTAACTAAAGAATCTCGTCAGTTCATGGAGCGAATTTCTGGATCGTTAGGCGTAAGGATTGCTGAAGATTATGCCGAAGTTCTACAGAAATCAGGGGCGCAAAACATTGCACCAAAGAACAGTTTGATTCCTGAAGAAAAAGTAAGTTCATTAAAAAGATATTTAGATCAACTCCGTTCTCCACGTGGTGTTGTTTTTGAAAAATCAAGCGTAACAAAAGGCGAAGAACTCTTCAAAGGTGCAAAGTATGGATGTACTTCGTGCCACAATGTTGATCAGTCAAAACCAGTTCAAAAAGAAATCGTCGCTATGAACGTTATTTTTAAAGGTGATAATCCGGTTGTCGTAAGAAAACGCGACAATTTAATCCATCCATTACAAGATACAGCGGGAACAACTTACGACGATAAAATGATTGTTATGAACGCAACTATGCGCGGACTTAATCGTGGAGTTGCGATGCCACTTCTGATGGATTTAGCAAAAAAACCTGCTTATCTTCATGATAGCTCTGTTTCAACTCTAACGAAACTTCTAGATCCTGCTAGAGGAGACAGCGCTCCTCATGCTTATTACGTCGGTAGTGCAGAGGAAAGAAGTGATATGGTTGCGTTCTTAAAAAATCTCGACGACAACAACGGAAAATAGTTGAAGGCGTTTTTCTGGACTATATTTTTTGGTCTTTCATTTTCCCTGCACGCCTCCGTGTGGGAAGATGAAAGACCCTGGACTCTGGAAATGGAAACACAGTTTTCAGAATGGATCGCTTCCGATCATGTTCATGAATACATGTTTGTAAATCCAGGGTCTCCATATTTTGGTATTAAAGTAGATTGTGCCGATGCCACTTATGCATTGAGAGCTATTTTCTCTTATGAAAATAAACTTCCATTTGCGATCATCAATCCTTCCGGATCACGGGGTAAAGATCCAACACTACATAATCGTCTTGATAAGTGGGATCGATTTCCTGAAGGTCTGCCTCGTTTAATCGGAATGATTAATGAAATCACGATTAGTGTGGGAACGGATAATCTGGCCTACTTGGATTCATATCCGATTGCTTTAAAAAGCATAAGGCCGGGCAGTGTTTTTGTATCAAAAATTCAACTGGATTCTGATACCAGTATTAAGCATGCCTTTAACATTAAAAATATTAATCCAGTTGGAACTTTGGATGTGATTTATTCTTCCGAAAGTATTCAAGCGACCAATGGTCCGATGCAAAGAAGAAAAGACAAAGTTATGGATGTTTTACCTACAGATCCTTACGGCTACCGAAAATTTCGCTGGCCCGAATATCTCGGTAAAAAAATAAAAGATCTTCCAGCTGAAGCAGAAGCTTCTTTCGAACAATTTGAACTCGCCAAACTTTTAGGATTAGATGAATTTTCAAAACTTCTTAAAAAGACCATTGGCACTGTTGAAGAGAGCGATGAACAGATGCTGCTTCGATCTCTGAATGCGATTTGCCTGGAAGCTCAGGCACGAATTGAAGTCGTGGAACTTGCGCAGAAAAGAGTAATTGAATTGGGAGGCGCTTGTATGGAGTATCGTGACTACGATACATACTCTACACCGGCAAGAGATGCCTCATTAAAAGAAGCCTTTTTTAGTCTTCAGCGAAATTACCATCAGATTAATGAGCGAGGCGGATTAGAAGTCATTGATGAGGAGCTAGTAGAACATGTGGAGAGAATCATCCTGGAAGCTCCAAACAACGATGATGGCCTTTTAAAGCGATGTCCGATAACTTATGCTGACAACACGTCAATCGATTTGGCCGAGCTGTGGAAGCGGGTTTATTTTCAAAAAATGTCTACCCATCCAAATGATTCGATCGCTGCGAGATGGGGAGAGCCTGGCGAGAGAACAAGTTGCAAGGCGTGGTATTAGTCCTTATACTTTTAAGGCGTGACAAAAATTTTCATTTTCATTTTTTTTATTATTAACTTAGCGAACACTGCTAAGTCTGAAGATCTGTGCGAATTTTTCATGTACTGTCCTGGCTCCAGCCAGCGTTCAGGTGGTAAATCTCTGCCCTCAGCAATTGTTTCCGGACAACTTAATCCCAGCACCCTCAGTAAGATAAAAGGACTTGGACTTGAAGCTTTTTATCATCCTCATAATCCCGTTGGCTTCGGATTACTCACAGGTTCAGGAAAAATTGGTGCCCTCGTTTCAGCAAATCAGGAAAATAGTTTTTTTGGAAATCGTTCAATCGAATTGGATATAGATACATTCAGACGCTATGAAGACTCTAAAAGATTCGACAATAAAAAATTAAGTTTCGCCGCAGGAGCTGGTCTCTATAACAAAAATAAGATTGCCTTTGATGTGGGTGTTACGGCGAAATGGAATCCTGATATTAAAAAAGTGAGACCAGGAATAGGTTTTTCAGGAAATGTGTATAATTTCAATTTGGGCTATAGCATTTATTACGATGATACACTGGTAAAGTTTGGTGATGCACTCAATCCTTATACCGGTCATCCTTACTTTATTGATTACAATGCTCCAACTTATAAAGAAGTTTTTGTTACTCAGGCCTACACCATTGGTACGAAACTAGGTGATCTCTTTTTAGATTACGGTGTGATTAAAACTCAATATGATTTTTATCGTGAGAGCACGATCATTCATCTTTACTCGTTTTCCTATAATAAAAATAAATGGCTGTACAATTTAGCGATAAGAAGAGAAGCTTCACCGAATTGGAAATATATTAAGCCGGTGATGGTTGAACAAAGAAAGGTAACGGATCTTTATTTGGGTCTTCAGTATTCACACAACAAGAACCTCTTATTAGGTTTGGCCTACAACAGGTTCTTGCTTAATGAATTGAGTGCATCTGTAACGTTGTCGTTTTAAATTACAAAACTTTTTTTGTGCTAGTTGAAGTCGACGTTTTCTTTTTTGTTGTCGTCGCTTTGCTTGAAGCACCTCTTGTGGAAACGGGCCTTGTTGTTACCGTGTTTTTTTCAACAGACTTTGTTGTTGTCTTAGATGTCGAAGTTGTTCCCATACTTGAATTGTAATAAGAGTGTCCTGTCGTTGGACCAGAAGTTTCTTTTGGATCGAACAGATTTACTTTTGCTGATTTATTTCCTGTCTTATATTTTTCAAACTGCGCGCATGAAGAAAAAGCAAGTGCCATTGTAACGATCAACATTGTATTAAGACATTTCATTTAGAATCCTCCTCTGGTAAGGCAACGATCATAAATGAATTAACTCTCTTTTTAAAGAGAGGTCTTAAGTATTGAAGGAGATAAGTATTGAATAGTGGGAAAGCTGGGACTACTTTTTTTTTCCTTATGCACTAACTGACCCAAAATTTGTCTCAATCAGCTGGCACTGATTCTGCTCTCATGTAGAGGAGCAAACGACATCAAGTTTGCTTCTAAAAAAAATCATTTTAAAAGGAGTATTAAAATGGCCAATCAAAATCAAGGAAACACATCTGATCGTGGATTTGCATCTATGGATGAAGAAAAACAAAGAGAGATAGCTTCTAAAGGTGGAAGAGCTTCACATGGTGGAGGCAGACAACAACAACAACAACAGCAACAGCAAGAACAAGAATAAAGATAGGGGAGCTTTAAGCTCCCTTCAAATTAAAACAATGAATGTCCATTGTTAGGTGTGTAAGTAGACCGATATGTTTGAACGATATGAAAATATTTTTCAAAAAAGCGTCTTTCTCCTGTCACAAAAAATTCAATGTCGTGAACATAACAAAGTTTAAGCGTATCAGTGCGAAGCTCAGGGGAATATTTGAGCAATTTCACCTTTCGTAGACCTTCGCGTTCACCGTTAAGAGTTTTGGGATCAAGTTGGATTTGTTTGCATACGTCACACATAAGGTGATTGTAGACCTAATTTTTTTAGTGACTATGACTGGGATTTGAGATCAAGAGTATTAAGCTTAAATTAAGGAAGATCGCCCTGGATTCCAAGAGTTGAAAACCATCTCTTAGGCCAAAAGCGATCTTGATTTTGTATTAAGAATCGTGATCAAAATTTTAAATTGCACATTTATTGAGTCAGTTCCTCATTAACGTACGACTCTTTGATCAAAAATAGTAGGTCCTGTTGGAGCTTGGGCCATATTTCCCATTTCAGGTGTCACAAGAACACGGAAATCTTTATAAGGAACAGTCGTAGTATGTTCACCCTCTAGATCTTTATCTACAGCAAGGGCCCCGACGTTTTGAAATGTATCAGCTCCTGCCGGTTGAATCCAAACAACATAGTTGGTTGCACCTGGATAAACTTTATCAGCTGGTGCAAGGTGTTCGACTTTAACTGTGACTTCACTATTGTTATTATCATCGGCTTCAACCTTTACTTGTCCTCTCGCAGAAGGAACAACATTGCTTGCATGCATGTCTTCTTTCGTTGCACATCCAGCTAGTAGTGCCATTCCAAGTGCACAGCCAGTTACAATTTTATTAAGCTTAATCATTTCTTCACTCCTTTTAGTGGACTCGTAAGTCCTTTAGTTGGCAACTTTATGAGAGGCAAGTGAGATGCCAGACAAAGTAGTGAAGAGGCATTAAACTCGCAATGACATGTCCGAGTATACAAATGTCCCTTCATTACCCGTTTAAACTTGTGAGGCAAGAATCAAGTGACTGTAAGGAGTTTTAATTTGATTGGCATGTTCCGTGCTTTTCTATGCTTCAACAGCAATACCCATCAACGGGTTTGTACTTAAAAAGGAGTTTATATGGCTAATCAAGAAAACCAAGGTCAACAAAACAATCAATCACAACAAGGTGGAATGGGTCAAAATAAACAACAAGGTGGATTAGGCCAAGGTAGCCAACAAAGTGGTGGCATTAATCGCGACCAACAAAAAAATAATTTCAATCAAGGTCAAAATCCATCACAAAAATAGTCATGGTTTGATCGGGGCCTCAGGGCCCCTTTTTCATTTGAGGACGTTAAATGCAAAATACATTTGATAAAGAAATAGAAAAAAATTTAAAAGAAAATTGGCAGTTTTTAAAATCAGAAGTGTTGAAGAGATGGAGTAGGCTGGCAGAAGCTGATGTAGAAAATGCGCATGGAAATCTTCAAGCACTTAATAAGCTTGTTCAAAAAGAATATGGAATAGGTGAACAAAGCTTTGATCAAAATATTCAAAATATCTATGAGGATATCAAAAGTAAGAAAGCTGTAAAACAAGCGCCGACAATTTTAGCTGGATCGCGGGACCATTCCCCTGAGCGGAAACTCAACGAAAACTTCTCGCATATTAATTCGCCTGAAGAAGTAGCGATGGGCAAAACTGATATGCCTTATATTAAAGATCGCGACGAGAACTATAAGCATTGAAGTTGTATACTCAACTTGGAGTATGTTAAACTTTTTAGATGATTGCTGTTATAGTCGGTGCAACTGGATTAGTTGGCCGAACCTTATTGTTGAAACTCATAAATGACAGTTCTATAGAACAAATCATTTCCCATGGGCGTAACTATCAAATCAAAAATTCATTTCCCTTAACATTTAAATAGGAACAAAAATGTTTGAACTGACAAATGAAACGCTCATTGCTCTCGTTACATTGACTGGAATGGAAATTGTTCTTGGTATCGATAACATTATCTTCATTGCCATTCTTGTTGCTCGTCTCCCTGCAGATAAGCAGGATAAAATTCGTAATTTAGGAATTGGATTAGCGCTTGTCATCCGTATCGCGCTTCTTTTCTCTATCAGTTGGATTATGACTCTAAAAGAGCCACTCTTTGCTGTTTTAGGACATTCTTTTTCAGGAAGAGATCTCATTCTTCTAGGCGGAGGACTTTTTTTATTGGCCAAATCTACATTTGAAATTCACCACAAAATTGAAGGGGACCCAGAACATGCTATTTCTGATGCTCCTAAGAAAGCAAGTCCAGCATCCATGCTTTTTCAAATATTGGTGCTAGATATTGTTTTCTCACTCGATTCAGTTATCACTGCGGTAGGGATGGTTAGCCAGGTTTCCATCATGGTTGTCGCCATGATCATCTCGATGGTTGTCATGCTTTTATCGGCAGGAAAAATCAGTGGCTTCGTTGAAAAACATCCAACTGTTAAAATTCTTGCTCTGTCATTTCTCCTTCTCATTGGAGTCATGCTAGTTGCTGAATCAATGGGACAACATGTTTCTAAAGGCTATATCTATTTTGCGATGTTCTTCTCACTGGCAGTTGAAATGCTCAACATCCGTTACAGAACAAAAGGGCAAAAGATAGAAGCGAAGAAAACTACTGTTTAAAAATTGTTGTATGACTAAGCCCGGTGATCTTCGTAAGCCGGGTCATAAAATACCAGTACACACCTGAAAGAAATGTAATGGTAGGTATCATAATCACCACAAAAGACCAGCTCGTCATTTGAGCAATTTGTTGATTGAGCATTTCCGCAGCTTGGGGAGATGCTTGATCAATAGGTTTGAAGACATATTGGGCAAGCGCAAAGTTTAAGTAAGCGCTCAAGGCAAACGAAAGGGATAGCAGAATAGTTGAAAGTTTGAGAAGTTTTTCCATTTCCAGTTGTTTGCCGAACTCCGCAACTTTATCTTCAATGATCTGCACGCGAATAAATTGTTCATTTAAAAAAACGGAACTGATAAATGGTTTTTTGGTGAAGGCCGATCCAAGAACGAATAGTCCAATCAAAGCGGGGAAAGCTGCCTCTTTAACAGCAAACCAAATTCCTGTTAGTCCACTTAGTGCCAGACCTCCAGTTAATCCCACGTTCAGGAGACCTAAAAGACTTATGTAGTTTGCTTTTTTTCTTTGATACCAGTCATACAATCCATACGAAATTGGAAATGCGAGTGCAATTAACAATGCATTTGTAGTCCCCAAATAATTTGAACCTTTATTAAGTATCAAAACGGGAATAACGATGTTGAAAAGTAGACTTTGAAATTGGTTTTCTTGCTTAGGATTTTTCATGAACACTAGTATTCCACGATACGCGTAAAAAAGCTAAATAAATGACAATCCTTGGTATGGCCTTTGCATTAAATATCTGCAGGGAAAACCAAAAGCAAATTTAATAGGGATAAAGGAGTTAAACGATGAATCACGTCAGCGAAATTATGATTAAAGATCCAATTCTATGTACGAATGACACGAGAATTGCGCAAATTAAGTACTTGATGCAAAAGTATAATTATAGCGAAATCTTCGTCATTGATTCAGAGGAAAATAAAAAACCAATTGGGATCATCCACGAAGATGATATCGAATGTAAGACTGTGGAAGAATGCCCGCTGCCTTCTGATGTGCGAGCAGATGAATGTATGAAAAGCATTCCTGCGTTGGTCAACGAGTTCTCTACTGTTGATGAGTGTTTAAAAATTATGGATGAAAATCACATGGACCGCATTCCAGTCATTGACGGTTCAGGACATTGCTGTGGTATTGTAGATAAACATGAAGTTTTTAAAAGCGTACCACATAGTTGGTAGCTCACAGCAGGTAGGAAATGAAAATTGCTTTTACGTTTGATCCCTTCGAAGAAAATAAATGGAACCGCAACCAGCTCTCGAGCCTGGTTGGGGTTCTTTCCAATGAAAAAGATAAGCTCACTGCTTATTACATCGCTGGCCGTGCTGAATCCCAATTGGCCACGGCTTATGATGTTCCAGAAAAAGAAAGATTTAGTCTTTATCCAAAAAAATTAATGGAGAAAGAGCTATCATCTTTAAAACTTTCGCAAATTGAAGCTAAAGTTCTCACGGAGTCTTCACTCTCTCAATCATCGGCAGTTGCAAAACTTTCATCTGCACTTAAAAAAGATAAAGTTGATCTCGCCGTGGTTCCTACAAACGCTAAATCAATCCTCCCAAGAATTATTTTTGGAAGTTTTGCCGAGACTCTTGTTCACGTCGCTCAAACAGATCTCCTCATTTATCATCAAAAAACTAAAGTCGGTTCTAAAACGCCATCGTCTATCGTTTATGCTCATGATTTGTCTGCAAAAGGCGAAAGAGGACTTGCGCGTGCTCTTTTTTATGCAAAAAAATGGAATGCAAAATTAATTGTTGTTCACGTTGGTCTTCCTGATGATGAAAAGAAGATGAACACAAAAATTAAAAAAATTGAGAAGAGTTTAGGATCAGAAGGCATAGATTTCGAAGTAGAAACTGAGCTTTCATGGGATGATACGCCGTCATTGATTATGGATTATGCTGCTAAAAAACGTGCGGCTTTCATTGCACTGGCCGCAGGTAGCGATGACGATGCTCCACTGCTTGGTGGAAGTGTTGTTCGTCAAATTTTGCGTGAATCTAAAATTCCTACAATGGTTCTAAAAGTATGATTTCGGAAGACGGCCAAGATTTTCAAAACGTGATTCAAGAAAAATCAGACGAAGTGCATACCATGCTCAGTAAACCTGATTTTCTTGAACACTATATCCTAGAGACGCTTAACAGTTTTGCTTTTCGCTATTTCGATAATCCTCAGGTGGCCAAGAAAAAATCGACAAATCTTCTTGCAGTTGGTGCGATTGAAGTTGGAATTAAAGAGGCGATCAAAATTAAAAATGATCAACTCAGAACTGGGTTAGGAGATCTCGTTAAAAAATTCTCCAAAGACCAGAACCCCACTGTCTATCGTGAATTAAGTGTTGAGCTCGATCGTGCTCCCGGAGCGAAGGCCGGCAAGGCCATTGTGAGGGCCCGAATAAGTTGGGGCCATCCGGAACATCAATTTCAAAATGGTACCTATGTGGAAAAAAAAACAACGTTAGTTTTCGAAGATGAAGTCCACTTAAGAAACAAACTCGCACTTGATCTCGATTTAGTCAGCGAATTGTTTTAGTCTGGAATCTCATTTGCATCTTCTTTATTGATGGAGGTGCAAATGGAGATTCAAAAATCAGTTTGCTGTAGTGTTTTAACCCGCATTGATGAGATTCAACGTCTCATGTCTGAAAATGGTCTGAAAGAAATGCCGATAGTCGATAATATGCTTGAGAAACATCTTCTGGGTGTCATCATTGACGAAGACATTATGACTAAGGCCAAGCTTGAATCGGCCTCTCCTTCACAATTATCCACAGAACAATGTATGCGAACAATTCCCTCGGTGAGAGAGACATCAAATTTGGACGAAGTGAGAAATCTCTTCCAAAACGTTCCAGTTGAAACGATACCTATTAGTGATCGTGAAGGACGATTTTGTGGAACCGTTACTAAATCAAGTTTAAATTAAAGGTGACGTCCTTCTGAATGTGAGATTGATTCGCGGGCCTTTGCTCTTCGTTTCTTGAGCAATTCTATGCAACCAATTTTTTTGCATTCCACCTTTCATGATAACGAGAGAACCGGGCTTCAATTCTAGAGTAATGACAGGTATTGATTTATCTGTTTTATGCTTAACTTGAAATTTTCTCGTCTCGCCTAATGAGATCGAAACAATAATGTCAGTGTCACCCTTAACCGTTTCTCTATCGGCATGCCATGAAACGTGGTCCCGTTGATCTCGATAGAGATTCATATGGACGCGATTAAAAGGCATTTGAGCGTGTTTTTCTACATCGGCCTTCATCGACATTAGCGAAGTGGGCCAGACATCATCAGGACCGAAAGATGCCGTTAAACGCGGGAGAAGCACGAAGCGTTCGTACATTTTCATGTCATCCTGAACCCATGGTGTGACATGAATGAGATCGTCATAAAATTTTTGGGATTCGGATTCAGAGTAAAAAGGAAAAACGTATTCCAATTCTCCTTCTTTCGGAAGGAGATTTTTTTCAACGACATCTAGGAAACCGGGAAAATGCATAATAGGCCTATCATATGCGAGATGATAGGCTTATGCCAAATTTGTTGAGTCGTGAAAGGGCCCTACAAAATTTTTATAAAGAACGAGATCAATACTCATGAGAAGTGGTTTTAGTGATTGACGTGCGTTTTTGAGAAAATCAAACGAACTTTCCATTGAACGATATAATTCGTATGTTTTTGCTCTTTGCTCGAGAAGTGTAACGAAAAGTTCTTCAGTGCTTTCACTTTTTTCTCTTAAAAATGAATTGAAAAAAAGTGCAAAGAGCTGTCGCTCTTTTAATGGTGCTCTTAAAGAAATAACCTGATTGAAAAAAACGGCCCTTTGATCATTGTCATCAGTTTCAGTGAGGGCGCGAACAATTCTCGGAATCATTTTATGCATGTGAGGAAGTACAGAAGCGACTTCGTATGTTTCTCGCAACGTGAGAGCGATCTCGCAAAGGTCATCAAATGCACAATGTGCCAGTTGAAGATCACTCGCATGAACTCCAAGCAAATCACCCGGGAGATCATCAGTAAACGAAAAACCTGTCATTTCAAATGGCCTGTTTAATCTTGGCTTGAATCCACAAATTTTAAATTCTGATTCACGGGCCTTAAATAAATTTTGAAGTTGAGCATCTGTCGTAGTGTGATAAATCCTAAGTTCACCAGAAGAATAAGCAAGGATATCACTAGGGACTTGTGGTTTAGTTGGATAACATTCCGGTGACCAGATTGTGAACTCGAGTGCCTCCGATAGGGCCGGCAAATCTCCATCGTCCACATCTTTAAGTTTGGTGAAGCATAGACCTTCTTCCAATCTCAAAACAGGATGAAATGTACTTTTAAAACACGGCATTCAGAACCCTCCAGGGACTGTTATACTAATGTTCATCAATGAGCTTGCCCAACAAAGAGTTCTTTAAAAAATGCTCAAGAAAACTTGAGTTTTGGGCCCTTGACGGGCCGTCAAAATTTTAGTCAGTCCTTACTTTTTTTCATGCTTCTTCTGCAATTTCCCAATGAACATTGGTGCTCAGTTAGACTAATCAAAGTCACATATGGAGGACCTATGAAACTTTTAGTTTTAGCATCGCTTGCGTTATCTCTGACTTCAGCTCATGCTGGTTTTTTTGGAAGAATTGATCATTACAGGAATTTAGAAACTGGTGAAGTCGTCGAAATTGGCTCAAACGAAATTAAAGAAGATGGCTCCGTTAAATATTTTAGCCGTAAAGAGAGAGCTTGGAAGACAACAGACATTAGTTCTTTCTCAAAAAATACTGATGCTGAGATTGCTGATGTTAAACAAGGTGAATTTCTTTTGGCCGAAACGGGTAACGGTTTAGCCCTTTGCCAGGTTTGGTATTTATTCGACAATAAGTCTGCTTCAATTGGTTGTCGTACTGGAAAACCATCTGAGATCATCGGTATGGCAAGACCAGGAACGGCCAATTATGATTTGTTAACTGTAGAGCACCCAGGAGTTGTTGCAGAAGTAGCATCGCTCGATGGATTTTCTCGCGGACAGACTGCGGAACTCCTCATCAACACCGATCAAAATGAAAGTGGAACAACGGTGAGAGTGGAAGCTGTTTTTGCCAATGGTGAAGCACTTATTCAAAAGAAAGGATTAAATTTACTGGACACTTCGGGACTGCTCCTTAAATATTCTGTTGAAAAAGTATCACTTAAAAATTTGAGGAAAAAATAATGAGTACAGAAGAACAAAAACAAGAAGCAACAGTTGAAACCAAAGAAGCTGTCCATGTTCACGGTCCACATTGTAATCATGGACATCATCACCATGAAGCCCTAAGACCTCTCATGAGAACGGCACCGAAAGTTGGTCGCAACGATCCATGTCCTTGCGGCAGTGAAAAAAAATTTAAGAAGTGTTGCGGACAATAAGTCTCATGGCCCTCGTGTTGCATCTTTCTCTATTAAGAAATGAGGGAGGTGCAACATGGTTCATGATGTTATTAATGATATTCAAGATCGTTCAACTCCCTTTCAGTCTATAAAAGATCTTTCACCGCTCATCGAAAAAATCAAAGATAAAAAAATCGTCATGCTAGGAGAGTCTACTCACGGCACCAGCGAATTTTATAAATGGCGCTTAGAAATTTCGCGCGAACTCATAGAAAATCACGGTTTCAATTTCATTGCGGTTGAAGGCGATTGGCCGTCTTGTCAAAGCGTGAATCATTTTGTGCACAATAATTCCGATCACACAGATCCTGTAAGCGCCTTGCAAACTTTTTCTCGCTGGCCGACATGGATGTGGGCCAATTATGAAATGCTCAATCTCATGGAGTGGTTGAGCGAGTTCAATCAGAATTCATTCAGTGAAGAAGATAAAGTTGGTTTCTATGGACTTGATGTTTACTCACTTTATGATTCAATCAGTGCAGTAGGAGATTTACTCGAAAAAATAAACCCCGTTCTTGCAGCAAAGGTCATGAATTACTACTCGTGTTTTGAACCTTATTTTCGAAATGAAAAAGCTTATGCACGTTCACTCTATAAATATCCTGAGGGCTGTGAGACCCAAGTTGCTGATGCACTCTTTGAGCTTTTCAAAAAAAAGGTGACAGATTTTGATGTTCTCCAGAATGCAAAAATTATTCAGCAGGCCGAACGTTATTATCGAACAATGATATCAGGTGAAGACGCCTGGAATATTCGAGACCATCACATGATGAATACTTTGGATTCGCTTCTTCATCATCACGGTCATGAGGCGAAAGGAATTGTCTGGGCCCATAATACGCACATAGGTGATTATCGAGGAACAGATATGCTCTTTCACGGGCAAATAAATATCGGTGGCCTCGCAAGAGAGAAGTGGGGAAATGATAAAGTTTCCTTAGTCGGTTTTACAACTTACAAGGGGAGTGTGATTGCATCATCAGCATGGGATGGGAAATCAGAGATCATGGAAATACCAGAGGCAAAAGAAGGAAGCCTAGAAGATTATCTGCATAGAAGTCTGACGCAAATTGGTCAAAATCAATTTGTTCTGCAACTGGATGATGTTGAAACAGAATCAACATTGCATGATTTCAGGGGACATCGTGCCGTCGGTGTCGTTTACCGGCCACGATTTGAATCGCAAAGTAATTACGTTCCTACGGTTCTCACAAAACGATATGATGCTTTAATTTTTATCGATGAAACAAATGCTCTTGCTCCGCTAAGGGTTGATGTTGAGAAAAATAAAATTCCTGAAACATGGCCTTTCGGAGCAAGAGTTTAAAAAAAATTATAAGGAAGCAGTGTCGTCGCCGTCTTCGTAGTCATCAAAGAGTGAATCATCTTCATCATCATCTTCATCGTAATCACCACTTAATTCATATTCAAATTCATCTTCAATTTCTTGCAGACGTTGTGAATCATTTGCATAGAGTGAGTAACCTAAAAAATTAACAAATTCGGTATTTAATTTTCCAGCTTTCATGTGTTTTACCTCCGTACATTTGGGCTGAATGCTATTGTTCAAGATTCGGTTTCGTTTCTTTACCTTGCATTTCTGCTGCCTTCGTTTGTGGAATAATCTTCGCCATTGTGGCCTGTACTTTATTTTTTAGAGCACCGGTGACAACGTGATCTTTACCTTTCATGACAGCAGCAAAAGCTTCTTCTGCGACAACTGCCGGATCATCTTTTTTACCTTGACCAGCTTTAGTATCTTCCATATGAGCGCGATGGAAAAAATTTGTATCAGTCGCTCCCGGTTGTAACGCCGTAACCGTTATTCCAGAGCCTTCCATTTCTTCTCTCAGGGCTTCTGCAAAAGATTGTACAAATGCTTTTGAAGCAGCGTAGACGGCAAACCACGGACCCGGCATAGTTGCGGCCAGCGAACTCGTAAACATAATTCGACCATGGTTTCTCGCCTGCATAATGGGAAGGACTAATTTGGAAAGGTGAACGAGCGAAATAACGTTAAGATGGATAAGTTTTAATTCTTCATCCAGATCTGTTGTTGAAAAATCGCCAGATACACCGAAGCCTGCATTCAAACAAAGAGTATCGACAGGAGTTGGCATGCTCTCGATTTTTTCGGCCAGTTCTTCAACTCCTTCATACGTTGATAAATCAACTTTAATTGATTCTATATCCACGCCATAATTTCTTAAATCAGCAGCAGCTAAGTGGATCTCATCTGTTGATGATGCGAGAAGCAAGTCGAAATTATTTTTTGCAAACACTCTGGCAAGTTCAAGTCCGATACCACTGGAAGCTCCAGTGATCACGGCCAGAGGACGTTGTTCTATTGTTTCTGAATTCATTCTGTTCTCCTTTCTTGTCTTGCATCGGCACTTAAATCACCTTCGTAGTCTTCGTTTCTTTCCAATGCTAATTCTTCTTCAAATTCTTCATCATAGTTTTCATTTTCATCATAGGAATCTTCATCTGATTCACCACTGACGTATTTTGCATCTTCATCGTTTTCATCTGTTTCATCAGCTTCTTCATCAAAATCATATTCCATGCCCATTAGTGTTTCCTGAGCAGGATTGCTGTTTTCATCTTGAGGAATAACTTCAGTTGGCGGTGGATCGTGATGAAAATCTGTATGGTCGATTATTTTAGTGAATTGATCATGCGATATGACATCTTGTTTAGACTGATTGTCTGTTTGATTATTTGGTTGATTTGAGTCCATCGTAAACTCCTTATGAGAGGCAAAATACCTCGCCATTCGTTCTAAACCGCATACCATCTCTTAAAGAGCAATACTGAAGCCGTCTTACAAAATAAAAATTCTCAAGCATCGCGATGTCATTTGACTGCGTCCAACACGAAAAAATATTTGAAGTTAGATAGACGACCAAGTGGAAGAGTCATATATTTTTTTTGAAATAAGAATCACGCCCAGGGAGGGAGTCATGATTAGTAAGCTTCTCGTTCTCCTCAGTGTTCAATGTATTTTTTCAACGACGGTTTTATCTCAAGATGCTTTTATCGAAACACGTGAAGTTTCCATTGGAAACAATCATGCTTGTGCCTTAACAACAGCAGGAGTGAAGTGTTGGGGAGAAGCTGAACAGTCAACACTGAAAGCTCCACTTGAACTTGTTACAGGACCAAGGGCCCTTGCAACGGGGAATCGTTTTTCCTGTATGATCATCGACGAAGGCATTCGTTGCTGGGGAGAAATTCCTGAGAGTAGTAAAACTGATGTTCTCTTCGAACACAAAGATTTAAATCAACCCAAACTTCTGGCCGTTGGTCACAATCATGCTTGCGCAGTCTCTGCTGAAAATAAAATTAAATGCTGGGGAGAAAATCTTTTTGGTGAAACTTCACCACCGGAATTTCTTGGCAACATTACGGAAATATCAGCAGGCATGAACAACACATGTGCAATTAGTGATGGAGCTGTACGCTGCTGGGGTTTAAATAACACGGGATCGCTTGATGTTCCGGAGGGTTTAAAAAATCCACGCAACCTAACTTCGGGGTGGTGGCACCATTGTGTCGCAACAGATGAAGGAATTAAATGTTGGGGTAATCCTTATAGTAAATATGTAGTCCCGGAAGAAGTTCGAATGTTGAATCAATTTTCGTCGGGAGATTTTTACAATTGTGCCGCTGCACCTGAAGCGGTGAAATGCTGGGATCAGAAAGGAAAAATTAAACTCGTAGAAAATAGTGCAGGAGCTACAAAAGTTGCTGTTGGCTCTTCAATTGGATGCGCGATCTCTCCTGATAGAGGATTGTTCTGCTGGAAACTTTATGGAGAAAATGCCTACAAACATATGATGAGTTATGTTCCATCAGGCGGTGTAAAAAATATTAAACATGTGGCCGCCGGCTATAACTCAACTTGCGTTTATGGTGATGATAATAAATTGAAATGTTGGGGAGCAAATCCTTACGGTGCACTTACTGTTCCCGAAACTCTTCCTGGACCTATCTCGAGAATTTCTCACGGTTCAAAAAGAACCTGTGCCATCAGACATTCACAACTTTCATGCTGGGGCGATACAGATAAGTATTATGACATGCCAGAAAATCTTGGAAACATTTCTTATGTTTCCGTCGGTGGGTATCACGTCTGTGCTGCCAGTCCGGAAAAGGCCAAATGCTGGGGAGAAAATGACGGAGGTGTTTTTGAAGTTCCTCGCTCTGTCACAAATATTTCAAAGTTAGCTTCGGGAAATTTCCATGCTTGTGCTGAAGCCAACTACAATGTCGTTTGCTGGGGAGGAAAAACATATGTGAGTGGAGTAAACCCACCTGAAAAAATTATGTACCCTCGAGCGCTGTGTGCCGGATCGACTTTTTCTTGCGCCATCACAGTTGATGGGGATGTGAAATGTTGGGGGCAAAAAGAAGTTCCTGCTGAACCACCACCATCAGAGGATAATCCTCCATCATTTATGGAATCGAATTTTGCTCAGAATTTTAACTCGACACCAAGTAGTGTGACGAACGCAACTGAACTTTCATGCGGAAATGCTCATGCATGCGCGATCTATGAAAACAAAGTTAAGTGCTGGGATACGGATGGAACCAATTTAAAAGTTCCTGAGAATCTTATCAATCCTCGCCAGTTGAGTGCTGGAGCTAATCACACATGCGTTCTTACTGACGAAGGATTACGTTGCTGGGGAGGCATGTTGAATATGTCCATGCCAGATTACTCTCTCAAGAAATAAGTTTGTGCTGGATCTTTTTATAGGCCCAAAAACACAGGAGGGTACTTTGGAGACAAAGTATTCCTCCGCTTATTAAAAGCGCCTCTCCAATTCCTTTATCCCAAAACATCGCTTGAGCTAAACGCACACCATGAATGAGTGGAAAAAATTCTGCAACCCATCTCACAATCGGGTTCATCTGAGCTATCGGAAAGAAAATTCCCGAAAGAAAGTAGAGCGGGGCAATTAAAAATGAATATACACTTTGAAATTGATTAATGTTATTCACCATCGCCGTCGCTAGCAGTCCAATGGCCCCGCAAGGTAAGGCCACTAGAAAGCCCACCAACGAGACGAGAGGAATAAGCCAGGGATTTGCCATCAGACCAAAGAGAGAGAGAACGATGGCCACACCAACGGCCATGAGAGCGCCTTTAATTCCTACCCATAACATTTCACCGATAACAACTTCTTTGACTCCAATTGGAGTTGTTAACATAGCTTTGAAAACATTTTCATAAGTCATGCGTACATAAAACCCATAGCTGCTTTCAAAAAATGAAGTGAAGAGGGCAGTGGCCACTGTTAATCCCGGTGCGAGATATTGCATGTAACTCATGCCTTCTACGTTAGTGATGAAAGCGCCAAGACCAAGTCCAAGCGATACCATGACAAGGGCCGGATCAGCTACAGTTGGAGAAATATTCGCAATCAGATCTTTTTTATAAACTGTCCAGTTGCGACGAGTGATATGGAAACTTAAAAATAATGATTCAAGCATCTGCTGATAACTCCTGACCGGTTAATTTCAAAAAGACGTCTTCTAAATTTGAAGGTCTAATCTGCAATGGTGAAAGACCATGCTGCGAATGAAAGATTGTCAAATCGTTCAAGCTATTCGTTCTCACATAGACGCCGGAGCTATCTGCGTGATGATGAATGTCTTTTTGATGTTGAACAAGTGACTGTATTTTTTCCTGATCATTGGGTGAAAAAATTCCTACATATCCCGGTGTATGAGTATTGATCATCGAGGTAGGAGATCCTTCGGCCGCTATATTTCCACTATTCATGATAACGAGACGATCACAGAGTACTTCTGCTTCATGCATATAATGAGTCGTGAGAACGATTGTTACACCTTGCTGATGAAGCTCTTTTACTTTTCCCCAAAGCAGATGGCGAACAGCGGGATCCAATCCAGTAGTTGGTTCATCTAAAATTAATAATTCTGGTTTACCTAAAAGCGCACGTACGAAAACAAGTCGGCGTTTCATCCCACCAGAAAGTGTTTGAATGAGCGCATCTTTTTTATGAGCGATATTCATGTACTCAAGTAAGTCCATGATGCGTTTTTTGCGTTCATGCGAAGGCATTCCAATAAAAGCACAATAAATCATCATGTTTTCAAAAACAGTAAGTGATTCATCAAGTGCATTTTCCTGAGTGACGACTCCTAATCGTTTTTTAATTTCTCGCGCATGTGTTTGAGGATCATGTCCAAAAACTTTTAATGTACCACTCGTGCGAAGAACTGTTCCATAAGTCATGCTGATAAAAGTAGATTTCCCAGCACCATTGGGACCCAGAAGACCGAAACATTCTCCCGGACGAATATCCAGGCTAATATCATTCACCGCCGTGAAATCACCAAATTGTTTTTTCAAGTGAGACGCAAAAATCATAATAGATTCCTATGAACTGGCACTGCTATAGAAAGTTAGAGCAAATCGCCAAAACCGATGGGTCATATAGAGAAGGATTGGAACGAGAACAACTGGCCATGCCAGATAAAAAAGATCAGGCGGATTTAAAAGTGCCCTCGCCGGCAAGGAGATTATTACGCCAACGGGAATGACTGTCAGAAGAACCCATTTAATGGCCGGACTATACATTGAATCCGGTCGCATTCCTAAACGATAAACTTGCCACCATAAAAACTGAAGATTTTCCGAACGAGTAAAAATAACCGCCGTTGCTGAAAATACAAATCTCATCGAATAGATCACAACCAAGCTGCAAGGGATGAGAACAATAAGCCAGAGCAGTTTGAAAAAGTTAAAATCCGGAAGCCCATTAAGAGCATAAATCAACCAGCTCGTACCAATTATTAAATTACCAAAGAGAGCGGTGTTGGCCTTCTGTAAAGTAATCATGAACTGTGAATTGACTGGTTTAGCGAGCAGAAGATCGAGATCGCCCTTGCGAACTTTTTCCGAAAGATTCTCTAGATTCTCATGAATGATGATCATGTAGAAGGCATCAATGACAAACAAAATTCCGAGAAAAACACGCATCTGGTAGACATTCCAGTCACCAATTTTTTCCGTATGCTGGTAGAGAACTTCAAATGTAAGTATCTGCGCCACATACCAAAAAATATCTGTTAGAATTCGTGAAAAGAAATTCGCGCGATATTCAAGATCAGCAATAAAACTCGCTTTAAACATTGAGGCATAAAGAGCAGCATATTTTTTTAATGTTTTAATCATGCACCTGTCCCCACATAAGTATCCATACCTTTTTTCCAAAGATAAGCACCGAGGATATTGAGAACGATCAGTCCAACTGTTACTGAAAGGAATCCTTGCCAGACAGTTTCAATACCTACGCGGCCAGTGATGTAACCAACAGGAATAAAAACTCCACTTGCAAAAGGGAGACCTATAAAAATTTGTTGCCAAGGCTGAGGGAGAAGATCGAGCGGAAAAAGCTCTCCCATCAAAATCCACATGAAAAGATTTTTAGCGACAGTTAGTGAAGAGATTTTTGTGTAGTGAAAGGCCATACTTGAAATGATAAAGCTGATGGTATGAACCAAAATCAAATAATAAAAACACAATACTGTTGCGAGCGGCAGTTTAGATAGTTCAGTGGGAAGTCCAAAAAGGCTAACTGCGAGAACAGGAACAATGAGAGATATAATAGTCGTGACGAATTTATACCCCAATAATTGTGAGAGATAATATTCGTAAAAGCTCATGGGACGCACGATTATGCTATTGATCGATCCCGAACTGACTTCATCGACCATGCGGAATTCATACATCCAGCTCGTGGCAATTCGAGCAAAAAAAGCGGACCAGAGTGCATAACTTAAATAATTCGCTTTTGTGAAACCTGCAATAAGTTCGGTATTGGCGCCTTTAAACACAGCTATCCACAAGAGAATTTCTATTCCCGTTGTCAGTGTTGGCTGAACCAGAGCATCGATAAAATAATTCAATCGATATTCTAAATTAGAAACAATCGCAAGATTAGCGAATGCGAGATTCCGTTTCCAAAAAACGGCGAATGACTTCTTCAAAATCTACCTTCTCATCGTGAGCGAGTTCACTATTACTGTTTGCAACGAATTCATCAACTGTTCCTTGATAAACAATGCTTCCCTTAGAGATGAGAAGAAGTTTATCGGCCAGAGTTGCGATATCGTCCATGTAGTGGCTGGTGAGAATTACAGTCGGTTCTTTTTCCTTAACGTATGCGCTTAGGAAGTTACGAATGTTTTCTTGGGCCACAATATCTAAACCAATTGTTGGTTCATCGAGAAATAAAATTTTTGGTTCATGTAAAAGTGCACCAATGATTTCCATTTTCATTCTTTCGCCCAATGAGAGTCTTCTCAATTGAGTGTGAAGAACGTGAGTACATTGAAGCATTTCTGCAAGCTCTTCAACTTTTTTACGAGTGCGGGCAGGCTCGAGGTCATAGATGCGCGCTAGGAGAGCGTATGAATCCATTGGGGAGATATCCCACCATAATTGATTTTTCTGACCTAAGAGTATACTGATCTGACGAAGATATTCGTTATGGCGCTCCCAAGGCTTAAATCCTAAAACTGAAGCATCACCAGAGCTTGGAGTCACTAAACCTGAAAGAATTTTCAAGAGCGTTGTTTTACCTGCGCCATTAGCACCGACAAGTCCAATAATTTGGCCCGACTCAATTTTGAGTGTCGTTTTATTGAGTGCAATTTTTTGATCATATTTTCTCTCCCAGATTCCCTTGATGGAATTACGGAGACCTTCTGGTTTTTGATAAGTTTTATAGACGCGACTTAGATCGTGAGTCTCAATAACGGTTTTCATAGTAGATTTAGCTTAAAGAAGGCCCTTCACTCTGTCAAAGAGTGTGATAAAATTAAGTCGGTTTAAGGAGTAACATTCATGTTAAAATTAATCGTCATCACTTGTCTTTTTTCATTCGCAACTCTCGCCGCTGAATCAGAAGATGTTTGCCAAAAAAACAAAGCACAATTGGAGAAAAAGGCCGTCTCAGAATTTTTAAGTTCCGTGAAGGTAACTGCTGTTCAGGAAATTACCAAGCATTATGCTAAAAATAATCTTACACCTGTGAAACATATTGACGTCGTCTCACAAACTTTGGATCAAATTCAACTTAAGGTTCAGGCCGGAGCGGACAGTGTCGGATTGACAGTTAAGCTTAAAGAAAAGATTAAAGTGGCGATTTGGCCGGAAGATGAAACGAAGAGGGAAGTCGATTCTCTAGGCAGACCCAAAGTTGCGGGCAAGAAATGTTCCGCCCATGCCTACATGTTTGCGACTACAAAAGAAAAGATTTTTCTTGATATCATCAACACGCAAACGAAAGCCGCGGTCACAAGTTTCTCGATGAAAAACCTTGTTATCTATGAACAGCGGTTTTAGTTTTTCAAGTTCTGTTCTCGTGTTTCATTAAGTTCACGAATTTTTTCTTTCAAACTCTGAGAGTTTTCTACTTTGGCAGGAACTTGAGTCGTGATTGAATCATTTGACGTTGATTGAATAGTGTTAACAGTTAATTGTTCCTCACCAACTTCAGGGCCATCTTCCAGATGAGAAACGAGATCTGGCAGTAAGTTTAATTGTTCTGGAGCTTCGGGTTTTTTAAAATCAGTCATTTCTTCAGTTGATAAAACTTTCTTTCTCTTTCTAGATTTTGTTTCGCTTTTAACAACCTCGACATAATCGCCTGGTTTTAAGTCCCATTTTTCTTTCAATGAATCAGCTTCGATATGGATCTTTCCTTCGAGTAAGGCCACTTGAGTGACTTCTTTTTCGGCGATGATTTGATTATTGAAAAGAAATTGAGTTCCTCTGATTCCCATCGCCACTAAAGGGGATTTTACTTTCAGTTGATCTTTTTCTTTGGCCTTAGCTCTGACTTCGGCCCGCATCTTTCCCTGTGTGAGGGTGAAGAGTGCATCGCGATCATTTTTAGTCCGATATGACCATTTCTCAACTTGAAATTCTGATTTCGGTCCAATCGTGATTAGTGTTTCATCGATCAATTCCAATTTCAAAAAACTTTTTTCATTTGTTTTTAAAACATCACGTGGATATATTTTTGATCCTTTTTGAAGAATGCGATCTTCTACGATGACTTCTCCTCGAATTTCTTTAACCGTTCCAACGTATTTAGGAATTAAAGTTGATGTTTTTAAATCTAATGTAAAATCTTTATCTGTCTGAGCGAAAGACAAACTGGATGTGATAAAAGTGTAGAGAATGGCCGTCAAAAAGAATTTCATCCATTTATTATACCGCTAAAATAAATTTTTACGGTGGAAAATGATGATAGGCTTTTGCCATGGATCTTTATGCCGAAATTTTAAATTGCTCACTATGTACTGAGCATTTACCTCATAAACCTAAACCTATCCTTCAGTTCGGTGAGAAGGCAAAAATTCTCATTGTCGGTCAGGCACCTGGTAGGCTGGCCCACGAATCGGGCATTCCCTGGAACGATCCGAGCGGAGACCGACTGCGAATGTGGTTGGGTGTCTCAAAAGAAGAATTTTATAACAAAGAATTAGTGGCCATTGTTCCGATGGGTTTTTGTTATCCAGGAAAAGGTAAAAGTGGTGATCTTCCTCCACGAATGGAGTGTCGTGCCCGATGGCTGGATAGTGTGATTTCTCGCTGTGAAAACGTGGAATTGATTGTGGTGGTTGGAAACTATGCCAAGAGCTATTTTTTTCCAGATGAAGATTTGCCAGTGCTGATAAAGGATTGGGCGAAAGAAGGGGAGTTTATTGTTCTACCTCATCCTTCGCCCAGAAATAATATTTGGCTTTCAAAAAACAAATGGATCGAATCTCAAGTTCTTCCTGAAGTGAAAACTAGAATTAGAAAATTACTCAATGATTGCTGATCGAATCATGACCTGTTTTATCAATCGATGATTTTGATCTGTATCCTGGAGGATCACTTGCCGGGAAACTTTCTTCACTAGCTTCGTCAAGCATCTCATCTTCAGACATGACATGCGGATTATCTTCCATTAAATTTAATTTTTTGGGTTTCGCAAAAACATATTTTAATTTGAGCTGCATGTTTCTAAGTTTTTGTAGCATGAACATAAAAACCTCCATCTTTCTTGTGATGCAGATTCAATGCCCGAGAGCTATACTAGAAAGGTAGCCTTAAACCAATCTGAATTTCGATTTGACCGTCGAGGTGATAGTCCAATCGCTTTGGTAGAGCATTAATGAAAAGTGTCGGTTTTAACCAGACACCATGTCCTGATGAAAGAGCATTATAAAAATCGCCATCGTTCACCTGGAACTCAATACATTTATGAGCACAGCTTGATGTTTTTTTATAACTAAAGGCCGATGTTTTTGCTTGAGGTTTATTAAACTGAAGACTCTCAATAAAAGAAAAATTTACACTTGGTCCCGCTTGTCGCACATAGGCCGGATTAAGGGTAAGATAAAGACGCTTTATTTTAATGGATTTAATAACGTTGAAATCCAAATTGAGATCCGGTAGTGGAACTTCAATTTCGTCCATATCAATTTCATGCGTACCTTTAAGAGCAACGAAAATTTTAGCAAAAGTTCTAAGAAGTGAATTACCTAATATTTCATAACTATTGCCGAGATCAACTGCTTCACTGAGATCCATGTCTTCAAGAGAGTATTTAATATTGAGAAAGTAGAGAGTAGGATCGTTCTTACTTTCTTCCAACGTTGATTGCGTTTCTTGTGAGAGTTCAGTATTGCCGCCGGCCTCTATCGCTTGTTGCATCATAGCTTCGCGCTGGATTTCCGCCATCGTTTTGATTGGAGCAATAGGAGCTATGCTTTCGGTTCTCTCCAGACATGAGGAAACAGAAATCATCAGCATGATTAAAAGTATTGAACGATAAATGTTTTGCATGAATGAATTCTAGAGATTTCATTGAAAATCACAAGTGGGAATTTTTTGACTTTCGATACTAACAAATGGCCACTTTGGTCGTGGCCATTTGTTATTGCAGTGATGATTGAACTTTTTTTGCGTGCTCAAGATGAGCTGATACACTACTGCGAGTTTTTTCAAGCAGTGCCTTCAATTCTGGATTTTTTGCTGAAGGAATGAGTGATTGATCGAGGTCATTCAAAACTTTTTGATGTACGGCCACCTGTGATTCCATGTAGGCCTTATCAAATTCTGATCCTTCAAGATCACTTAATTTGTTCATGGTTTTTTCACCATCTTTTTTCAACTCCACGCTTTTTTCATGCGAGTCTGGTTTTAACTCCAGTTTTCGAATCAGTTGCATCGAATTCTTATTATTGTTCGTATGCTCAGTAATCATGTGGCCCGCAAATTTCTTTACATCTTCACTCTTAGCTTTTTTCTGAGCGAGTTTGGCCAAATCAATTTCACCTTCGTTGGTTGTCGTCACAATTTTTGTGATTTCAGCATCATTAGGTTTTGAATCTGTCGCAAATAAAGGAGCAGTTATTAAGAGACTTAGCACCGGAATAAAAAATTTCATAAGGACTCCAAAAAAAGGCCCGGGGATCCCCGGGCACATTTCCTTATTGCATAAGGAAAATTTCTTAGTGATACGAAGGTTCACTTACTCTGTCAGAACCTTGCGTCTTCACGATTTTGTTATAAAGTCCGAGGATGAGCAGAGAAGGCACCCATTCTCCCACGAAATTCGCCCATCCTTTACGTTTTTGAGTAACGGCCAATCCTAATGATAGGGCCACAGCTCCACCGGCCAAAATCAGATAAAAAGTAGATGGCAGCTTTGCTGTTTGTCTTTCGATGGCCTTAGTCATCGAACCTTCTCTGTTAGCCGTATTATTAACAGTATCTTTGATCATAGTTTCTGGTTGCATAAATCCTCCTTGGATTGGTCATATTTTCCACGCAAGTTTTCAATGCAATTGAGATTCCATTGCACCCGACTATTAAACTCAAAAATGAAAGTAGAAGTCATGTTCTCCCTCGAGGTTTAGGACTTGCATTAATATTTATAAGGAGGAAAGCATGACTAAAAATATAGCTGAAAATGAAAGGGCCTTTAGAATTCTCGCTGGAGGATTGATTTCATCAATGGCCTTCTGGGGGCCGCAGAGTTCAGTTTTTTTATTAGGATTAATTCCCGTTGTAACTGGTATAGTAGGAACTTGTCCGCTCTATTATGCACTAGGATTCAGTTCGCTCGATCATCATCATAATCCTGGTCGTTACCAACGCAGAAATTATCACTAATGAAGAGAAGAATCATCTCCCGCGAGACGAATTGTATATTGGCCGGTTTTTTCGTCACGAGACATGACGAGAAGATTGAGTCGTTGAGCATCCTCAACCAATTCGCGAAAGGAGCGATAACCAAATGCTGATTCGGTAAATCCCGGACGTCGTCTTTTCATTGTCTGCTTAACCATTGATCCCCACAATTTTTCTTCTTCACCTCGTTCTTCTGTTAAATCTTCCAGAGTCTCAACGATGAAATCAAGTGCTTCTTGCCTTTTCTCATCCGCCTTGCCGTCAGATTTACCAGCAGGAGAATCAGTTTTAGGGCGGGGAATTTTTTTAGCGATTTTTCGCGTTGGTTTTTGATCACGAACTAAATCATCATAAAAAATAAATTCGTCACAATTGGCACTGAGAAGATTGGAAGTTGAATCCTTTACACCAATTCCAATAACGTATTTATTATTTTCTCTGAGTTTCGAAACAAGAGGCGAGAAATCTGAATCACCACTGATGATGACAAATGTATCGACGTGAGATTTTGTGTAACATAAATCAAGTGCATCTACGACCATTCTAATATCTGCAGAATTTTTTCCAGACTGACGGTAGTGAGGGATCTCAATTAATTCGAAAGCAGCTTCATGCATGTTTGCTTTGAAATCTTTGTAGCGTTCCCAATCGCAGTAGGCCTTCTTAACAACAATACTTCCCTTGAGTAGAAGTTTCTCAAGCACTTTTTTGATGTTGAAGCTTGCGTATTTTGCTTCTTTCACACCAAGTGCGATGTTTTCAAAATCACAGAAGAGAGCAATGTTTGTATTTTCTGATCCCATAATTGTAGTCTGGTCCTGGGATTGCATCTTGTAAAGCCAACCAAACTTTCTTTAACTCATGAGGAGTGACACATGAATCAGATAGAACAAATTATGACTAAAAATCCCATCTGCTGCACGCCCGAAACAAAATTAGAACAAGTTGCTTCGCTCATGGTGCAACATGACTGTGGTGAAATTCCTATTGTCGAATCGCAAAATGGAAAAAAATTAGTTGGAGTTATCACTGATCGCGACATTGTAATTAGATCGATTGCACGTGGAATAAATCCGCTGGAATTGAATGCAGAAGATTGCATGACAAAAGATCCGGTGAGCGTAAAACGAGATACTGACGTTGATGAAGTTTGCCATATGATGGAAGATCATCAAATCAGACGCGTTCCTGTTGTCGATGATTCTAACTGCGTGTGTGGAATGGTCTCACAGGCCGACATCGCCACAAGCGTTGGTGCGAAAGAAGTTGGTTCTGTCGTGAGAAACGTATCCCAACCTTCTGTGATTCATTAGGACCCATTAATGTAGTTCACTTATCTCAAGATGAATTTCATTTCTTCGCAGCCCAGTCGTATCGTACTGGGCCGTTTGAAATTCTCCGGTCTGTACATAAAGCGAATGATTTTTTATCCACTCAAGAAGAGTTTGTGCTTCTTTTTCACCCTCATTTAGATCAAATATGTCAGATGAATATTTTATAACGGCCCTTAAGTGACTTGGTTTTTCATGCAGATATATTCGCGAGTCGAGCGGTTGTGGCGCCGTTGAAAGTGAATAATGTAGGGGAAGAACAAAAGAGATTGTGGGACTTCCACTTTTTTTTGAATGAAACAGAGGGGCCGTCATAAAATAGGATGTCATCGTTTCGTCTTTTGTAGAAGAGGCAGCATGGGCATTATGTGCGATTGGAAGCGATAAGGAGTTCTGCCCATAAATATATTTTTCTAATGCGATAAACGCTTCATCATCGTCGCTGTCGTGATTATCCTGAAGTGTTATTGAAATAAGAGTTTGTGGGTCGTAGTAGCGAATCTCTATTGGTCCTTCACTTGTAATGACTTCATAATGAGGTTGATCTCCTAACCTCATTCCAAATAAACCGGAACCAACGTGAGATAGAACAGACGTTTCCGCCATAAAACCCCCTTCCATGTAATTCTTTTTGACATGAAAGAGATGTTCAACTTCTGTGCCGAAATTTTATTTCATAGCAATGCTGCGCGATTGAGAGAGCAGATTCATGCGGATTTCTATCTTTCTAAGATAATCGAGTTTGTAGCGAGTTGTATTAGAATGGTAGCGCGCGTACCAACGCCTATCATATCTGCCATGTCTCTTTTTTAAGATGGCGAGAATTTTTCCCATGATGTCCATGGCGTACTTTTGATCTTTTTTGACGAGCGCTTTTTTATCGATAAGAGGAAGTTTCAAACGAGCGAATTCTTTATTCCAGACATCGACATTGACTTGAGCAAGCGAGAGATCCCCGGTTGAAGACACATGAGAATATTTAAAATTACTTTCAGTATCCACGAGAGCGATCATGATCTGCGGCTGAACTTTATGTTTTTTTGAAGCAAAAGCGATGTCACTAGCTATTTTTTCTCGAGAGAGAAGATCAAGCTCAGGTTGAACCACTCCAATCATTTCTGAAATGATGACAGCATCGTTTGGTATGTGGACTTTATCGAAGTTGCTGAACTTCTCATAAGCAATTCGGTTTTTTTGTTTCGTTTGTTTTTTAGGCGCAGTTGAACATCCCTGCAATAACAGATGAGTAAGAGCAAAGAAGAGCAACAAAGCGTATTTAGAAGTGCAGTTTTTCATTGTGCAGGTATCTTACAATGAATCTCTGCCCTAACATTCAAGATGAAAAATTTTCTCTGACTGACTATTATTTAGACGATTTTCCCTCTTTGTAGGCGAGAGATGTTCTTTATTCGGACATTTTAGTCACTCGAAATTCAACACTTTTCACCTATGAGGGCCGTCTTGGAAATTGATGTTGTATTTTTTTGGCAGAATCAGATAAGATTGTTTTGTTTATTTTTGACCTATAAATCTATGAGGAGACCATGGGTAGCTTAAAAGATGCATTGTTAAAAGCAGGGGTAAAACCTACACCACAGGCAAAATCTCAAAACGAAAGAGAGAAGATTGCCAAGAAGCAGATCACTGAAACGATTGTTCACCAGGAACAACGTAACTACTGTGAAGCTTGTGAACAAGTTCGTCCAGACGTTGAACTTTATAAACATAGAAATCCAACGACTGATGCTGAGTGGATATGTGTCCGTTGTGCAGATCAATTGCAAATTCTGGATACGTTCAGAAAAACGGCCCAAAGTGATACGTCGATCAAAAAAATGTTCCGTAGAGAATACGGAGCAACGGCCAGCATCGCTGCAGTGAAGAGCAATTCTTCTAAGCCAAGCGGTCCTGTAAACGGAAATAGATAATTATTTTCTCATATAAGGGAGCCTGATTTTCAATCGGGCCCCCTCTTGAATAACAAAGTCATCCACGTGCCCGCTCGTTTTCTGATCTGCTGAAAGAAAATGCAAATGCAGATTTTGTCCTTTATGCGTGAAAACGCCTTCATGATTTTTTGAATAGAAACCCATCAACATAACATTCTGGTCACGAAGTGTTCCCTTAAAATCTTTTTTATCTTTTTTCGAAATCTGAAAGTCGAGAGAATCCACTTTGGTTTCAATGATGATGGCCGAAGGATCTTCGGTGATAAATCCGTTTTCAATAAGTATTTCGGTCATTGATCTCGCAAGATCCTGACGGGTTCTGATTTTTCTTTTGAAGTCCACCGGAATCCAGGCAGGAAAATATCCATACACGAGGAAAGGGGCCTTTAGAGAACAGTCTTCTTGAACGGTGACGTTATTTGAGGAATCGCTCTGAGCAATATAACATTTTCCATCAATCACCGTTATCTCGCCATCAAGCTGACTAACCGGCCCAATAGCGTAAAGATGTTCTGCGTGAGTAAGCTCACTAAGAAAGGCATTATCAGTCAAATCTCCATCTCTCATAACTTTATGAACTTCCCCTTGCCAAGCAACACCCGGTTTCGGCGAAGAGGAGCAGCTTATTAATAGACTGAGAATTGAACAGGCAACAAATGATTTGATTGTCATGAAGTCTCCAGCAGAGAATGATTGGCCAGTTTGCCACTTTCTCCTTATTATAAGCGACATCATGAAATTCTTTAATCACTTTTTTTTTCGAGAAGCATTAACACTCATTTCTAAATCTAAAAATGCCTTCATCACTGAAAAGGACATGTTGCCACTGCCTGAAAGATTAAATCCCAGGCACATTTCATTTCCAGAGGAAAAGTTAAACTTTTCCAACGCAAAAAGATTGATGCTCTCGATTATTAAAGTTTCATCTAAGGAGTTAACTCCGGCCTACTCCTGGTATTTTTTGTCATGTCTTTTCTCCCTCTCGACACCGTGGTTGATCAATCTTTTTATTTCACGAATTAATGCTGGCGTAGATGCTTCCAACCTCTGGGGTACATTGGGACTAGGTGCGCTTTTAGGATTCTGTGGGATGGCAACTGGACTCACTCTTCAGCATTATTTCTATCACGCGCTAGGTGCATATCAAGTTTGCAATAGCATGCTTAATAAACGCATTTTTAACCATAGTTTGAAACTCACACTCCGCGCGCGCCAGGATAATCAAATTGGAGATGTGGTAAACCACATGAGTTCAGACAGTGAAGCGCTGGCAGACTTTACTTTTGTCTTTGGGGATCTTGCCTCAAACATCATCATGATCATTGGAATCGTGATCATGCTCTTTATTTATCTCGGGCCATCTGCATTGGCTGCACTCTTGGTGCTGGCATTGCTTGCACCACTCACAAAATATATTGCTAAGAAATTTAGTAAACTCGATGAAGACATGATGGCCTTCAGAGATCAACGAGTCACCTTGATGACTCAAGTTTTAAATGCCATTCGTGTTGTGAAATATTTTGCTTGGGAAAAGAGCGTTGAAAAAGATGTCATGCAAATTCGCGATCGCGAACTATTAAGCAGAAAAAGACTGGCCCGTTCAGAAGTGCTTTCGGGCATGGCCTACATGGCCGTTTCAACAATCGTTTTATTTGTAGCACTCGCCACCCACGCTTATCGTGGTGAAAAATTGGATGCGGCCCTCATTTTCACATGCGTTTCACTTTTTTCACTTTTAGAAGGACCCTTCGGTGAACTCTCGCATCTGCTTTCCCGACTGACTAATGGCTTTGTCGGCGCAGGTAGAATTATAAATTTTCTCAATCAAGAAATTCTTCCTGAAGTACAAGCATCTGGACGCCGTGAAAAACCAATTAGTCTTGAATTAAAAAACGTCAATGCACATTATTCGAGCGATGGTCCAGCTGCTCTTAAAAATATTTCTTTTAAGATTAATTCAGGTGAATCACTTGCCATTGTTGGTGGTGTAGGTTCAGGAAAAAGCTCGCTGTTGCTGACTATTTTAGGCGAACTGAAATTGACATCAGGATCAATGACTTTTGGTGATGATCAATCAACGCTTCGTCCTCAATTTGCTTATCTACCTCAGGAAGCTTACATCGTTAATGCTTCTCTCTTAGAAAATATTCTCTTTGGTGAAACATTCAATGGCGGTCGAGTGAAAAAGGCCCTTCACACGGCCTGTTTAGAAAAAGATCTAAAAAACTGGAGTTCAGGTCTTAGAACAGAAATAGGAGAGAAAGGAGTAAACCTTTCAGGTGGACAGAAGCAACGAGTGGGGCTCGCTCGCGCCTTTATGCAAAACCCGGAAGCTGTATTACTTGATGATCCATTGTCTGCTGTTGATGGAGCTACAGAAGATTTACTTTGTGAGCGACTCATTTTTGGAGAGTGGAAGAACATTACAAGGATTGTGGCCACTCATAGACTTGAACATTTAAAAAGATTCGATCGCATACTCTTTCTTGAAAATGGTGTGATAACTGCCAATGGAAAATTTGAAGATCTTCTTCTTCAGTCCAAAAGCTTTAATGATTTTTATGCCGAACATGCCAAATCACGCGGAGAAGATCACTCTGAAGTTTCGGAAACAGTTTCTGCTGAAGTTCTAACAGCAGATCTGACTTATGATCAAGTTCATCTACCTCACCCTATGGAAGAGGAGGTGACCCGCATTACCGAAGATGAAGATAGAGAGGTTGGGGCCGTCAAAAAATCAATTTACGGTGATTATCTTCTTTCACTGGGGGGAAAAAATCCTCGCTTGAAAGTTATCATTTTATCTCTCCTCACATTTGGAGCTATTGCAGTTGCTCTTTCACCACTTTTACAAAAATGGTGGCTTGCTTATTTTTCATCTCACTCGAAAGATTGGCGTCCGTTGGAGGGAGTTGGGATTTACGGAATTATCGGACTATTCGTTCTTGTCTTCAGTCTCGTCAATAGTCTCTTCTGGCTGGATCGTGGTATGAAAGCAGGTAAGGCCATGCATGATGATATGCTCAAGAGTGTACTAAAAGCACCTGTGCGTTTTTTCGATTCAACTCCAGTTGGTCGTATCATTCAACGCTTTTCCCGTGATGTTGAATCCGTTGATATTTATCTGCAGTGGAGTTTTGTCAGCGTGGTGAATAGTCTACTTCAAGTAGGCGTTTCTCTTTTTCTCATTTTGGGATTAATGCCTCTCATGATTGTCGTTATTGTTCCAGTCATGACTCTTTATTATATTATTCAAAACAACTACAGAAGACCTGCTCGAGAAGCGAAACGCTTTGATAGTATTGCCCGTTCTCCTCGATACGCGCATTTCAAAGAAACGTTGCAAGGGTTAGTCGTCATTCGCAGCTACAATAAAGAGCAGTGGTTCGTTGAAAGTTTTTTCCAAAAGTTAGAAGAAAGTCATCGCATGTTTTATAACCATTACATGCTTAACCGTTGGTTCTCTTCACGCATACCAATCGTAGGTGGAATCATTTCGATGACAACATCTATGGGGGTCGCTCTTTCGGCCTACTATGGTTATATGAATGCCGGTACGGCAGGACTTGTCACACTTTATTCATTATCTTTTTGGGCGTATCTCAATTGGGGAGTGCGAGTATTTGCTGATATCGAATCGCGCATGACTAGTATTGAGCGCTTGAAGTTTTTTGCTTCTCTTCCATCGGAACAAGATGTCGTCGGAAATGTTCAAAAACAAATTCCTGATTCATGGCCTGAACGCGGAGAAATTTTTGTTGATGATGTTCATGTTCGTTACGCTCCTCATCTGCCGCTTGTTCTAAAAGGAATCAGTTGCAAGATAGAAGCAGGTCAAAAAATAGGGATCATGGGACGAACAGGTTCAGGAAAAAGTACTTTTTTCCAAACACTGTTTAGATTTATTGAACTTGATAAAGGCGCGATCTTTATTGACGGAATCGATATTGCCAGTGTTCCGCTGAATCGATTACGCCGAAGTATGGCGATCATTCCTCAGGATCCCACACTTTTTATGGGATCAATCAGATCAAACTTGGACCGTTACAGTGAATACACTGATGCAGAAATCATTGCGAGCTTAAAACAAGCTGAGATGTGGAATTACGTTTCTTCACTACCTGAGGGACTCCAGACTAAACTGACAGAGGGTGGGACAAATTTAAGTCAAGGACAAAGACAGCTGCTTTGTATGGCACGTGCTCTGCTTATCAAAGCAAAAATTATTGTTATGGATGAAGCTACAGCTAGTGTAGATGTTCAGACAGACGCACTTCTTCAGAAAGTCATACGCCATGAACTTCATGGCGTGACTCTCATTATAATTGCACACAGGTTGGGAACGATTAAAGATTGTGATCAGATCATTGAAATCCAGGATGGTAAGGCCAACCTTTTTAATTTAACTTAAAAACTCCGAGTTCTCCCAAATCGAATTCAACTTGTCCGTCGACTCCATTTTGAACTTTGAACTTGAGGACTTTTCTTGTGGCCATCTCTGTAATGATGTCTGCATTCTCGCGGTCAGTTTTCATCAACATTGCATTGACTTCACCATTCATGATTTCATCACCAGTCGATTCATTGAGAACCAGTGCTTTAAATTTTATGCTGAACTGACAGCTCTGATCACGGTAGAAAGTTTTTTTTGGAGCAAAAACTTGATTTCCGGCCGAGATATTCAATTGAACATAAGAAATTCCAGTTGTTCCTACATGAAGTGAGTCGGGATAATGAACGGCCTTGAGTTCAGTTGTATTCATCACGGTGTGAACATCGCCAAAAAAAGTATAATATGTAGTTGAGCATTCAACGATGGGTCTGATCGAAGTAATCTCTAATTCCTTATCACCTGTAACATTTTCAAATTTCAGACCAAGCTGGCCGGCCTTAATATCCATAGAAGCGGCATAGGTCTGCATCGAAAATAAGGCGAAAATGACCATCATTAGTTTTTTCATTAATCCTCCCTTTTAAAAAAATCTAAGACTTATTGCTTAGAAGTTGAAAATTCATATCAACATTAAAAAAAAATTGCAAAGGACTCTTGACGATAAAAAGTTTGCTCCTATTTTTTGCTTAGAACGTTATGAACCACAAGGAGGATAGATTATGAGAACAAGACAATTTGTCACATTGCTAGACCCGACTTTAACACCATTTCGTTTTGCACCTGATTTGCGAGAACTGGAAACGCTTATTAATGAAAACGAAAACTATGTTGAAGCAGACGGACATTTTTTAACATCAATGGATATGCCTGGCGTGAATGCCAAAGACATTGAGATCACAGTTGAAGATGGACAATTAATGATTAGCGCTGAAAGAAAAAAACTTTACGATAAACGTGGCGAACAAACTTTAAAATATAGCAGAAATTTTGCTATTCCAAAAAACACGGACGTGGACAACATCGATGCGCACTATGAAAATGGTGTTCTCACAATTGCGTTTCCAAAATTAGAGGAAAGCAAATATAAAAAACGTATTAATGTCATTAGTGGAGAAAAACCAAAAAAATGGCAAAATTTTTTAAGTTTCGGTAAGAGCGAGAAAGAAGTCGTTAGTTAACTTTTTTGTGCGGCCCTCGTAAACCTTTTACGACGAGGGCCGGCTTTTTAAATCAGTTCTCCCTCATACAATGCTCATTGTATGAATAATTCCGACCAGAAATTCACCAAATCATTCGAAAGCTCGCTCGCACTTTATGCTTTTGCATTAAGTACAATAGTGGCCTTAGTAACGACGAGTTTTTTCATTGAAAGAAAAATGATGAAAGCTCAAAACAAGTTTGCAACTATTATCAACGTTTCTGGTAAACAGAGAATGCTATCACAAAGAATCGCTGCATATGCACATAGGTCGATTCTCTCCCGTGATCCTCAATTAATAGAAAACTACAGAAAAGAAATTCGTTCAAACTTGGCCGAACTAAGAAAATCTTTTTTGCTTCTTAATTCAGATGGCCTGCTCGAACTAAACGATAAAGAAATAATCGCGTTTAACAAAAAAGAGAGAGAGAAAATTATCGACTTCTTTAATACAGTCGATGGATTCAACCATAATATGAATCTCGAAATGAGTGCGATTATTTTCCAGAAAGCAAGTGGTCCTGTTTTAAGTTACTATGAAAAAGCGACATCCCTACGAGAGAAACGAGCTCAGGAAATTCTCCATGAATATTTGACTATAAAAAGTTTTCTTTACATATGCACTGTCGTTCTTATTTTAGCAGAAGGATTTTTGTTGTTTTATCCGCTTGCTAAAAAGAATCTGTCCAACTATCGGGAAATCATGCATCTTTACGAAGAGGAAGAGAAACTTAAAAAGTTCAGTGAACTTGGCGAATCACTTTCTCGAATGGTTCACGAAATTAATAATCCGCTTACAGTCATCATGATTAAATCTAAACATCTGATGGAATCTGACTTTTCACAAGAAGCTAAAGAAACTTTGGAAGTTATTTTAAAGAATCTTGATCGTGTGACGAAGATAATAAAGAGCACGAAATCCATCTATCGAAAAAGTAATAATGATCCTCTAACAAATGTTTCGATTAAAAAAATTGCCATTGAAGCAGTTGATGCCAGTCGATTATTAAGAGATTCAGCAGACATCGTATACGATACAGACAATGTGTGTGATTTAACAATTCTAGGGAGAGAACATCAGCTCTTTCAAGTTTATCTCAATGTCATTGTCAATGCGATTGATTCACTCAATATTTCGAAACCACCAATGAAAAAGATTACAATAACAGCTCACGCTGAAGAGGGTTTTGGTGTCACGCGAATTTATGATAACGGACCGGGAATTCCTGAAGGTTCAGACGAAAGAGTTTTTCAAACACTTTATACAACCAAGATCAACGGAACAGGAATGGGACTGGCGGAATGCCGTCGTTTGGTAGAACTTGATAATGGATCAATTAAAATAAACCGCAAAATTCACGATAGTTGTTTTGAGATCATTTACCCAATTGCCTGAGCTAAAAAGGCTCGCGGGTGTATTGCCACAAATTATTTTTTATGAAGCCTGGAACAAACATAGACGTTGTTTTGGCGATTCGCTTAACTCGTGCATATGCTTTCATATCCCAAGGGAAATGACTAAGAATGATGGCCTGATCAAGAGTTGTAAAAAAATAATCAAGTACCAAAGAGAGGAGAACGATATCATCCATCAAACCGAAAACCGGAATCCAATCTGGAATCAAATCAACGGGTGATAGAATGAGAGCGACAAGTGCCAAAACAATTTTTTTATCACGTGATGGTATGCGCTCATCTTCAGAAGTCTTCACAATAAAATCTTTGAGATCATTAAAGAATTTTTTCATATATTGATGATAAAAATAATATGTTGTTGGGTCAACTGCCCCAACTGCGTAATTTCCTCAAGAAATTCGTTAAGAAATTTCGAGTGCATGATGCGCACAACTTTTGGGTACAGGCCTTGCAATTTAAGCAAGTAGTTACGGGAACCCTTGCAAAAAGGGGCATAAAACATGGAGAGTGTTATGTTAAAAAAATGGCTTGTCCTCGCATTGCTTACAAGTTCAGTCACAGGCTTTGCCCAAACATTAGGTGAACGAATGGATCGTGTAGGGAACAGAATGGAAGGAACATTTCCAGAAGTTCGTGCTCCTGAATCTGACGAATACAGATTGCACATGGGTCTTACAGGGGGGATCAACAACCCTGAGGATTTAGATTCATCTGCCGAATATGGTATTAACGTTGGTTTTCAACCATGGGTACCATTTGGAGTTGCTGCAGAATTAACAACGACTGAGTTGGATAATTTAGATCAAGATCAAAGAACAACATTGCTAGCTAAAGGTACTTACAATATGGGCGGCGACATTCCAGTGCTCAGACACTCTTGGATTGGTGCGGGTGTTGGTCCCACTGTCGTCGATGACAAATTCGAATGGGTCGTAGCACCTACACTTGGATTTGATATTCCATTGGCCAACAAAGTACACGACGTTATTTCGTTGGGTCTAAATGCCAAGTACATGTTTGTGTCAGATAATCCAGATTCACTGGTTGCTGCCGCAGCTGTTAAGTATTGGTATTAATCATTTTATTGGCCGGGGTTTATCCCTGGCCTTTTTTTTGTTTAGACAGTTATAATTCTCGCCATGTTTAGAAGAATATTGCAGGTGGGAATTTTCTTAATTTCTTGCGTGCTCTCATCATCACAGGCCGCGTATTACGACACTCTTCCAGCAGGTGTTTTTAATTTTACATATCGATATATACAAACGAGTGACATCAACGGCAGTTACAGCAGCACAGGCGATTTAAAAGGTTACAACGTTAAAGCAAATATTAATGCTGATGCCATCAAAGGTTTGAATACCGCAGTTGATGCTTATTTAAATTCTCTCAGTCCAGCTGATTATGCGGCCTTTTCATTTGGAACATTTGAAGGTCGAGCGACCTCTAAAGTCACAGCACAGGTGTTTGGCGGGGGCGTGGGTCTTACCAATTGGATGACCCTTTATGCTTATGTGCCTTATTACAAGGCCCGCGTGGATCTTCAAGTTGAGCGTACGGAAAAAGGACGCAGTAATGTTGGTGGTGCCATTCAACTTGAAAACTTGCCTGATGTTGATCTCAGACTCATTCAATCTCTTTTTGTAAATTACTATCACTATCAACCATTAGGACGCTGGGAATCGACGGACATTGGCGACACCGAAGTGGGATTCATGACTCAATTAATGAAAACCAATGGAGTGGGATTATTAATCAATCCTGGAGTTGTTATCCCTACTGGAAAAGAAGATAATCCTGACATTCTTCAAGACATTTCTTTTGGTGATGGCCAGTGGGATGCTTTTTTTGAATTGGGAGGAGGTGCTGATCTCAATTCAGCAGTCAGTATTGATCAATGGAATAGAGTCACTTATCAGTTTCCTTATAAAACCAGAGTGCGTCTTCCCGAATCACTAACTTTTCCCTTAACGATGAGATCTGGTGAGGCTAAAGTAAAATTAGGAAACAAGTTTCAATCAAATTTTCAAACCAATTTTCAGTTGTTGGAACTTTGGAAGTTTAGTCTACTTTATACTTTCGAGTACACTGAGAAATCAGATTATCAAAGTGAATTTGCAGAGAGTGATCAAATACTAGAAGCTGATACTGAAAAACATTCGCATACAGCTCGCGCGAATCTCAACTTTAGCACTGTTCCTCTTTATCAAAGTGGACGCTTTTTTCTTCCTCTGGAATTCAATATCGCTGGTCAAACAATTTTGGGAGGGAAAAACACTCCGAAATATGAGCGCTATGAATTTGAGACCCGGTTTTATTTCTAAACTCTGTTTAAAGTTTTGTTGTTCAAGAGAATCTGGCGATAGACTAGTAAGAAGCTTATGATGAAAAAAGGAAATCCGGGTATGAACGGCAGTACCGCACCAACACATCCCAAAATGAAAAAGATGAGAGAGAAGGCGAATCTAAGGATGTGAAAAATTCTATTACCTTTAACCGGCTCTTCCTGAAATGTGAGTCCGATAGCAAAGTTCGAAAGTATTGAGAAGAAGACATAATAGAAGGCGCGACGAATGCGGATTTTTGCCGGTGCTTTTTCCAGAAATTTATGCGCTTCAAGTTTCTCACACCCAAAGAGAATAATTTTTTCAATTTCTTGGTTGAGAGCAGTGGTAAATTCCTGTGAATAGATATCCACATTCATCTCCATATTTTGCTGATAGCTTGTGTAGTTTAAATTGAATGAACCGATAGTGGACCACGTATCATCAACGGTCGCTAACTTTCCATGCAGAATTGATTCTTTCCACTGATAGATCTCCACGCCGTTTTTCAAGAAATAATCGTAGAGATATTCAGAAGCGTAAATGTAGCTTGGCCAGTCTGAAAAACGAGGCAGCACCAAGCGAACGCGGACTCCGCGCTTAGCAAGTTTCACGAGCTGTTTCATGAACTTCTGTCTTGGAAAGAAATAGGAATTGATGAGAGTGATTTCCCGTTGAGCTGAAGCAGTCATCTTGGCATATTGTTTACTTATTTTCCAGCGTCGATGAACCCAGTCGTTTATGGATATACCAACTTCATAACCAGTTGTATGATACAATTCTTTTTTATTGTTTTCGACATGATGTTCATAATGCAAATTTTTTCGATACGCTTTTTTAAATATGAGTCGGCAGTAATTGGTAATGTCGACGAGTATGGGGCCCTCTAAATAAACCGCAAAATCCAGTTGCGGAACACAGTTGTGCGTATGAATAGCATCAAAAACATTTATTCCACCAACAATACATTTTTTGTGATCGATCAATAAAACTTTATGGTGAAGTCTACGTCCCCATCGATAGAGCCATTTGATATGAAGGGCATTAAAGCGTTTAAAATAAACTCCAGCTTCGATAAGTTGATTTTCTTTTTCGATAGGAAATAGTCGTGACCCCATGCTGTCGATCAGGACGTAAACCTTAACACCTCTCTTCGCGGCCTCAATTAAGGCCCGATGAACCTGTCGTCCAAAATCATCCATATCAAAAATATATGTCTGGAGGTGAATGCTTTTTTCAGCGGAGCGGATCATCTCTAGGTATAAATTCTGATAGCGAAGACCATCGAGATAGAACTCAACATGATTTCCTTTGGTGATGTGAAAAAAATTAGGAATCATGAACTTCAACCTCACAAAATAGGGGAAGATGATCAGAGAGACTGTTATTTCCTATACCGATGGCTTCCGCCTTCATTACGTTCATGTTTTTTACATAGATTCTATCGAGTTTAAGAAAAGGAAATCCTGCGGGAAAAGTCTTGGCATAACTACCATGAGTATACTTATGGGCCTCATACATACCTAAGTGAGTTTCAAAAGTATCAGAAGCTCTCATATTCCAGTCGTTAAAATCTCCGGCGATTATTAGTGATGGATCTTCCTCATCCGAATTTTTATCATGCAGATATTTTTTTATTTTTTCATACTGTTTACTTCTCCCTTTGTGGAGTAGGTCGAGATGCAAGCAGGCCGCATAAAATTTTTTTTGCTGCAAGTGAGGTAAACTAATTTTGCAGATAAGCATTCCTCGTTGCTCAAAAGGATTAGTGGAGAGATTGATATTTTCCCAAGACTCGATGGGATACTTGCTCAGGATTAAATTGCCATGATGACCGTGTTCGTAAAGGGCATTTTGGGCGTAAGAAAAATGAGGCCACAATGCATCGGCGAAGTATTCGAACTGTTTGTCGATCATTCCTTTTTCTTTAAACTTTTCATTTTTGCCGACAACTTCCTGAAGAAGAACAATATCCGCATCTGTAGATGCGATAAATTCTTTCATCGAATCCAACGTATAGACTGTATTTTTCCAATCGAATCCTTTATGAATGTTGAAGGATAAAATTTTTAATTTCATTGGGCACCCATACACATGAGAGCAAGTTGTTCGCCAAAGCGTTGGCATCGACTATGCATTTCAGGCGCTCAAGGCAGGTGCATTATGAAGAAAAACATTTCTCTCGCTCTTTTTTTGTTCTTGGCGTTTTCGCCTTTCACGAATGTATATGCGCGACTTGTCCAGATCCTGCACACAAATGATACACACTCATTTTTAGATAATTCTGTTCACGATAAAAATCGTGGAGGGATGGAAAGATTAAAAACAATGATTGATGCTTACAAATCCAAAATGGAAGCAGTGGGCGTGAAATCTCTGGTGATGGATGCCGGAGACTTTCTCGAAGGAAATATTTATTACATGGCCGAAAAAGGCAGAAAAACTTTTCAGATCCATAATGAAATTGGTTACGACGTTGCGATTATGGGAAACCATGATTGGTTGATGGGGACAAATGAATTGAATAAAATATTAGGCGAGTTTGATTTAAAATATAAATTCATTACTGCGAATTTAGAAATTTCAAATCAACATCCCAATCTCAAAGAAAAAATTAAACCTTACGCTGAATTCGATATTGATGGTATTAAGATTGGTGTTGTTGGAATCACCACTGATGAAATTTTTTATAAGTGGAGATTTGAACGCGGACTCATCACCAATCCACTTGATAGCGCTGTCAAATACGAACAAATTCTGAAAGAGCGTGGCAACGATGCAATCATTGCTCTTACACATATTGGTGTTTTTTCTGATCGAAGAATGGTGGCCCGTTCACGTTATATAGATTTAGTTGTGGGAGGACATTCGCATGATGCTCTCTACAAAGAAAAGTATGAGGAGAATCGTGACGGTAGACAAATTCCTATCGTTCAAGCAGGAGCTCATACGGAGTACCTTGGCCGCATCTTAGTTGATATTGAAAAAGGAAAACCGCTTAAGATAGTGAAGTACGAACTCATTCCCCTCAATATAAAAGGTGACAACGAATCTATTAAATCACTCGTTGCTGAAGCGGATGTTGAGCTTGAAACTCTCTACGGTAAAGAATGGTTAGAAAAGAAAGTAGGCATTTCCCGTCTCAAACCAGGTGATGATGAGGGTATGAAAAAGTGGGCAAGCTTTATTGGAAAATCAATCAAAGATAAAGTCGAAGCCGATATAGCCATTCATGTTCCGCCAATGAATGGTGAGAATTATCCTGTGGGTGATGTTAATCGCAGAGATCTTTTCAATTCATTTCCCCGCGTTTTGGACATTCACGATAAATATGGCTGGAACATCTATACATCTAAAGTGCGCGGTGTCTGGCTACGTTTGACGATCGAATCTCTCAGCTTGTTTGGTCAGCCCCTTATACTCGCGGGAATCGATGTCGATTATATCCGCACGCCGCTAGGATTTAAGATTCGTAAAATGCGAGTCAATGGTGAACGAATCAATCCATTCAAAAATTATACAGTCGCTTTTACTGAGGGAATTGTGAAAGGTGCCCAAGGTGTAGATGATCGAACAGTGGCGATTCTTCGTCATCCGAAAGATACCAAAATAAAAATTTGGCAAACGCTCGAAGAAAAACTAGAAAAAGAAGAAGTTCCCGCCAGCGTCTATGATAACGTGAGCTTCCTCTCATTCTGAAATTTTATTTTTTATTGCGTTTGAAAAATTCTTTAACGAGTGGAAAGACAATCATACAAATGATGTAGGAAGAAACTTGTCCGAGAATAGAAATCCAAGCAACCCCTTTTAACATTTTTGAACTCGCAAAGAGCAGTGATCCAAATCCAAGAATGGAAATAATGGCGCCAAGTTGAATGGCATGTGAATCAAGTGCCGCCGATAAAAGTGGAGGATGACCTTCGCGTTCCCGGTGATGAACATGCACTCCCATATCAATTCCGGCCGCTAAAACTTGGGGAATCATGGCGACGTTTAGAATGGTGAAGGGAACACCGACAAGACCCATGAGCGCCACGAGAAGAACAATACAACAAACGAGTTGGAATTCGAGATAGAGAGCATCTTTAATTCTTCGGAAGTCGAGCCAGAAAATAAAAAGTGTTCCGGCCAGAAATAAAAAGAGAACGAATTGACCGTCTTCAATTATGTGATGAAGGATTTCAGCAAAGACGAGAGTATCAGAACCCACTTCCATACCTGGAAATTCTTTTTTGGCGTTTTGAAGTGTCTGAGCATATCGACGAATATTATCGTAAGTTCCCTGACGCTCTTTCGGAAAAACGAGCAGGATATTTCCATCTTCACCGAAATTGTCATTGATTGGTTTCGGAATAAAAGACCTGTCGTACGGTGCAGTTTCCAACCACGTAAGGATTTTTTCTTTTTTAAGACCTGATTTTTCTTCCAGCTCTTTTTCATCTGCTTTTAGAACGTATGTTCTCAGCTTTTGCATGCGCGATTGGCGTTTGGCCATGTCATCAGGAACGAGATCGTAGAGTGAGACAACCATATCCACAGTATGATCATTTTCTTCTGAACGCAGCCACCCACTGAGCTCTTCCACTTGTTCTTTATCACGGGCCGCAATTGCCGACGGTGTAATCGCTCTTCCGAATATCTGATCAGTCATTGCATTTATTTTTTGCAATTCAGGCGGGAAGTTGTGCAGTTTTTCGAAATCGTATTCAAAGCGTGAATGATAAAGTCCAAAAAGGATAACGGGAATGAGAATGAAGAGACCTTTTCTCCAACCATACTTTACAGGATATTTTCCAAGCACAAAGCTTGATTGGATTTTCGAGAAATTTTCGGGAAGGATTTTGGCCATCAACGGGAAGGCGAGTACGAAAACTAAATAGATTACAAGAATACCAATTCCCGCAATAATTCCCAATTCCGAAAAACCACGAAAATCAGAATAAGCTAAAATAAAAAATGAACATGAAGTTGTCAGTGCGGATGAGAAAAGGGCCTTGCGGCTTAGATGGAAATAGGTATTTCTAATGGCCACATCTTTAACAGCGCCTTTCGTTCTTTCTTGATGATAGCGGCGGATAAAATGGATTCCAAATTCTGCCCCTAGACCTGAAAGAATAGCGAGTAGGAAGCCCGTGAGAATGTTAATTTGTCCGATGACAACGGCCGCAAGTCCCGCCGTTAAACACATTGAGATGATAACAAAGACCGCAGTGCTCACGGCACCTGCGATTGTTCCTAATCCCCAAAGCAGGAGAAGCACGATGGCCACATTACTGATGATTCCTGTTTTAGAAATGTCTTTTTCAAATTGAACTTCTTCTTCGGCCTTTTCTACGTATCGACCAGAGAGGGAGTAAGGAAACTTAAATGATTGATCAATAGTTTCTTTTACATTTTTGATGAGTTCTCTAGAGCGTTTTAAATTCGTTGAATCAAATTCAGGACGAATTAATAGCATGGCGTACTTTTTATCCTGAGAAAGGAAGTATTGATCAGTGCTTGTTCTCTTCTTGAGTTTATTAAAAAAATCTTTGGCCTCTTGCACTTGTTCTGCATGATCGCTTTCATCGACAAGGCCAAGTCCCGTTGTATCAACAACTTCGTTTGAGAACAAAACTTGTGCATGTTCAGTCAGTTGTTTGAAATCTTTTTTAGGAAGAATAAAGAGCGCTTTGTCTTTAAGGGCGAATTCTTCTCTTTCAAAATAAGTATATTTAATGTCTTTCAGGTCATGAAGTTTTTCACTCATGGGAACAAGTGTTTTCTCCGGACTGGTCATCGGGCCAACGAGAACAATGACGTATCCGCCTCCGCCAACTTTAGCGACCACGTTGTTCATTTCGCGAATGCTTTCTGAGTCTTCCGGGAGAAGTCCCGCTAAATCAAGGTTGATTTTCAGATGGGAAGCATAGTTGAATCCAACAACGGCCAAACACAGAAGCACGAGAGGAGCTGCCCAAAAATACTTGAGATTGAACTGGAGGAGTTTTTTCATGGGAAATTAATAGGTTGTTTACTGTAGTTTGTACATGGAAAGATTGACTGAAGGGCCAAAAAACTATACTTCTGTCCCATTAGTATTTCTCTTTTTAATCAGATGGATATCCATATGAAAACGATGATTCGTACCCTTATTCTATTGACTCTATTTGCCCATACAAACCTGGCCTTTTCGACCGTTCCACCGGAAGAGATGATCAAAGATATTTTTGCAAAAGCAGGCAGCGAGAATCTACTGAATAATTCCTCAAAAAAGGCATCAGTTGAAAACTTCATCGACTTCGGTGAAATGACAAAAAACATACTCGCGCAGGAATTTTCCAAACTTCCAGGACAGGAAGTGAAATGGTTTGAACAAACGATTAAGGAAATCATCACTCGCTCTGTTTTTCCAGCAGCTCCTAAGTTCCTTGATAACGTTAAAATTTCATACAAAAAAACACAAATGGATGAAGCTAAGGCAAAAGTTTCTTCCAGCGTGAATAAAAAAGGCGATATTGTTGACGTTGATTACTTTCTTAAAAAAGAAGGTGATGAATGGAAAATCGTCGACGTGGCGATTGATGATGAATCATGGGTAACGACTATCAATGAAAAAGTTCAGAAGACAATTAAAGAAAAAGGCTGGAAGGGTTTAAAAGAACTTTTAAGCAAACGTCTTAATGAACTTAAGTCATCTAAAAAAACAACATGAGATATTTTCTCCCTCTCTTTTTTTTAATCTCTCTGACAATTGAAGCCAAAGTTCTGACTTTGAAAGAAGCGCTTGATCTCGCAGCTAAAAATAATGCTGAAGTTAAAAGTGAATCTTACAAAGCAGCGATTGCTGAAACAGATCTCACATTGATTAAAGGTGAGACGGGATTAAAAATAAATGCGCTTGCCGGTGTTGGTCCGATCAACGGTAAGAAGGGAAGTGTACTAGGTTACACGAATGAAGACACATGGGGAGCTCAATGGGTCGCAAGCCTAGAAGCAAAACTTCCACTCTACATGTGGGGACGAGAAAAAAATCTCAACCAAGCGGCTACATTAAATGCAGAAATCAATCAGCTTGATACACAAAAAAAGATTCAGGAAGTTCGCTCAAAATTAAAAGAGGCCTATTGGGGATGGCAATTCACTTCTTCCCTAAAAGATTTTGTCTCTGAAACCCAAAATGATTTAGATGATGCTCTTAAAATTCTCGCCGAGAAGAAAGCTAAAAAAGAAGATCTTCTTCGACTAGAGGTTTTAAAATATCAAGTTCAGGAAAAGCTCGTTCAAATCCAGAAAAGTGCAATGCTCGCCAAGATGGGAGTTCTTTTTTATATCGGAATTCCGCAGAGTGAGGCCATGACTTCACAACTTGAAAACGAAAGAGAGTGGATTGAAATAGATGAGCGTGAGCTTAAAGATTTTGAATATTACCTAGAGATCATGAAAAATTCTTTTCCTGATCTTCAGAAAGTAAGCAAAGGTATTCGTGCAAAAAATGAATTACTAGCTAACGAAAAAAAATCAGAGCTACCCGTGTTTGGAGCGCTCTTTAAATATGACTATGCTCAAACCAATCAAAGAGAAGCACAAAGAAATCCATTCGTGCTTGATCGTTACAATCACAGTGATGTTTCAGCTGGTGTTGGACTCACATGGGATCTTGATTTTGGTGTAAAAAAATCAAAGCAGGATAAACTCATTCTTGAAATCGCAGAATTAAAGGCGAAAGAGTACTATGCTGAAGAAGGGCTGACAGTTCTCCTTCACAAGGCCTATATGGATGTTGTCGAGGCGCATTCTCGCGCTCTCGCTCTTCAAAAAGCGTATAAAACAGCAAAAAAATGGCTCACCAACATTCAAACCTCGGTGGGGCTTGGTCTAACGCCGGCCAAAGATATCATCGATGCTTATACGACACGCGCGTTAGTTTACAAAGATTACTACGAATCTCTCTATAATTATCACCTCGCATGGGCCCGTTTGTCGGAAGCGTGCGGTCAAGAAGTCGATCCTCTGCTACTTAATTGAAGGAAGCTTGTAGATCAAGATAGAACAAAGTAAGCTCTCGGACGGAGAACTAATTGAAAGATCATAAATCTGTCCCGTTAACGAAGAGCAATGTTTCCGATCAGGTCTTTCGACTGCTAGTCGAAGCTGTCACTGATTATGCCATTTTCCTATTAGACAAAGAGGGAACAATTTTGACGTGGAATCGTGGAGCCGAAAGATTAAAAGGCTACACTTCCGAAGAAATTATCGGGCGTTCTTTTAAATTGTTTTATACACCTGACGATCTTCTTCGCAACCATCCTGAACATGAATTAGAAATTGCTAAAGATGTAGGTCGCTACGAAGAAGAAGGTTGGAGAATCAGAAAAGATGGTCGTCGATTCTGGGCCAACATTGTTATTTCAAAACTTCACGATGAACAAAATAACTTCATTGGTTTTTCTAAAATCACCCGCGATTTAACTGAAAGAAAATTTGCCGAAGAAAAATTGCGCTTGAGCGAAGAACGCTATCGTCTGCTTGTGAACAACGTTGAAGATTATGCGATTATTACTTTGGATAAAGAAGGCTTCGTTCAGACCTGGAATACCGGTGCTGAGAAAATTAAAGGTTACCGAGCTGACGAAATTATCGGACGTTCATATAGAGTTTTTTATTCTCAAGAAGACATTGATGCCGGAAAACCCGATAGAGAAATGCGGGAAGTACGTGCTCATGGCAGATTTGAAGATGAAGGTTGGAGAGTCAAAAAAGATGGTTCGAAGTTTTGGGCCAACGTTATTATGACCGCACTTCGAAATGAATCAGGTGAGATCACCGGCTATTCAAAAATCACTCGTGATTTAAGTGAACGTCGCTTGGCCGAAGAAGCTTTGAAAGTGACTAATATAAACCTCGAAGAGAAAGTCAAAAAACGCACGAGCGATTTAGAAAGGGCCCTCACAGCAAAAGATCAATTCATCTCAATTGCTTCTCATGAGTTAAACACTCCTCTGACAACACTTAAAATGCAGACACAAATGCGTATGAAGAGGCTGGAAAGAGGAACAGAACATCCTACTACCGAAACATTAGGAAAATATTTTTCTGATGATCTGAGGCAGATTAACCGTCTGGTTCATCTCGTGGAAGATATTCTTGAGATTTCTCGCATCAATACAGGAAAACTCATTCTTAAAAAGAATCCTTGCTTACTGAACGATCTTTTGCAGGATCTCTCTGCAAGATTCTCATCTCAATTAGAGCAAAATAACATTCGCTTTGATCTTATTCTTCCGACAAGAAAAATAGAAGGTGTCTGGGATGCATTCAGATTGGAGCAGGTTTTTAGTAATATATTTTCCAATGCCATTAAATATGGTTCAGGCAATCCAATCTCAGTAACACTTGAGCAAAATGGTGACAATGCAGTCATACGTTTCATTGATCAAGGTATAGGTATTGAAGAAAAAGATTACGAAAGAATATTCGGTCAATTCGAGAGGGCCATTTCCGCTTCGGAAATTAGTGGAATGGGTGTTGGTCTCTTTATATCTAAACAAATTGTTGAGGCCCACAACGGACGCATCTATGTTCGAAGTGTTCATGGGAAGGGTTCTACTTTCACCGTCGAGCTGCCTCTGTCATGAGTGTCATCGGAACGGCGTCCTGGTCCATTCCACGTGAACTTCAACATCATTTTCCTGCGGCCCAAAATTTATTAGAAAGTTACTCTCAAGTCTTCAATGGTGTAGAAATCAATTCTACTTTTTATAATTATCATCGTTATGAGACTTTCGAAAAATGGTACGCACTTACTCCAGATCATTTTCAATTCTGCCTGAAACTGAATCGTAATTTTTCTCATGAAAAATTTGTCTATGATGATCAATCACTCGCTCAGTTTTTTGAAGGAGCAAAAGGATTAAAGGATAAATTCAGAGTATTGCTGATTCAGTTTCCACCAAAGCAAGAATTCAATAGGGGAGCCTGTCAGAAGCTTATCACTAAAATTCGTCACCATTTTTCAGGCAACATCGTGGTAGAGCCCCGACATGCTTCATGGATAGAGAAGGAAGCAAAAATATTTTATAAACATAACAATCTTTCTAAGGTTGTTGCTGATCCGGAAAGATGTTCACTGCCTTCAATATATGAAAACGCAGGAGGGATCACTTACTATCGTTTGCATGGTTCTCCGATCATTTATCGCAGCTCTTATGACCCGCAAGTTTTGGAAGTTCTCTCCCAGATCATAAAATGTAATGACTGGTGTATCTTTGATAACACGGGCAGCGGGCATGGCACAGCTAATGCTCTTGATCTCAATTCTTTGTTAAGGCAAGCTCTTTGCAAAAATTAAGATGACAATTTGTTTTGACAAGGATGTTTAAAATGAAACTAAGAGATCTGATCCCTTTGCTATTGATTTTCTTCCTTATCTCAATCGGTAATACAAAACTTTTTGCTGACAACAAAGCTCCACAACCAAACATGGATATGCAAAAAGTCCTTAACGCTTACGAGAGTGACAAAGGTAAGCCGCTCAACTCACTTTCACCAGCTGAAGCGCGCAAGCAATCGAGTATTGCTGATGCAGTTAAAAAAGTGATGAAGAAAGAAAAACTAAAAGTTAAAGAGAATGTTGCAGAAGAAAAAATTCAAGTCGATGGGGCAGCTGGAAAAATAGCTGCCACTGTTTATCGCCCACCTGGAAAAGATTTAAAGCCTATTGTCGTTTATTTTCCCGGAGGTGGCTGGGTGCTGGACGACTCTGAGGATTATGCGGCCACCGCACGTTCATTGGCCGCGAAGACTAATGCAATCTTTGTGTCCGTAGATTATCGTCGGGCACCGGAACACAAATTCCCGGCCGCTCATGAAGATGCTTTCGCCGCATACAAGTGGGTTTTAGGTAATGCTGTTACTTTGGGGGGCGATGGAAAACGTGTCGCCGTTGCAGGAGAGAGCGCGGGTGGTAACCTTGCTCTCAATGTCGCCATTCGTGCAAGAGATGAAAAAATTCAAACGCCAGTTCATCAGCTCATTATCTATCCAGTGGCCGGTCAATATATGGAGACCGCTTCCTACAAAGAAAGTGGAGATACAAAACCGCTTAATAAGGCCGGAATGGAGTGGTTTTTTTCCCAATATCTCAATCATCCTGATGAAGCTAAAGATTTAAGAATTAATCTAGTGAGTGCTAATTTTCTGAGTTTAGCTCCAACAACTATTATCAGCGCTGAAATTGATCCTCTTCGCAGTGAAGGTCGTGATCTAGCGGATAAAATGAAAGAACAAAACGTTGATGTAGATTACAAACTGTATAGGGGAGTTACTCATGAGTTCTTTGGTATGGCCCCTGTCGTTAAGGAAGCTCGAAAGGCCCAAGAATATGCTGCTAAAAAAATGAAAAATAGTTTTAAAAGAATTTAAAAAATTTGATCCACAGGCCATAATTGAATTCTAAGGAGTTTATTATGGCCCATGAAATGATTGTTGGACTTGAAGTAACTGATCGTGAAAAATATCAAGATTATCGTGCTGCAATGACACCTATACTTGAAACTTATGGAGGTGGATTTCGCTACGATTTTTGGGTTGATGAAGTTCTTAAAAACGAATCAGGTAAAAAAATCAATAGAGTTTTTGCCATTTATTGCAGAGATAAAACAAGCATGGATGCTTTCTTCGCTCATCCTGATTATCTCGTGGCCAAAAAGAAATATTTTGAATCATCGGTCGGCGATATAACCATTATCTCACAGTACGATCGTTAAAAACCTTCAGGGTTTTCAACTAAAAAAGTTAATTCTTCGGTCGTAGAAGTCCTTCCTAAAATTTTGTTTCGATGAGGATATCTTCCAAATCGATCGATCACTTTTTTATGTCGATATTCATAATCAAGATTGTGTTCCAGACCCGGTTCTGAAAAAAGTTTCACGGCCTTTTCATGAATAGTTTTTGATTCACTATGCATGAAGGGCATGTAGAGAAATTGGCGGTGAAGCGGTGAGAGTTCCTGCGCGATATTTGCATTAATCGCCTCTTGAGAAAGAACAAGCGCCATCGAATCGTACATAAATGCTTTGGGATCATCTCGATAAATGTTTCTCGAAAATTGATCAATGATGAGAATTTCGGCCAATCTTCCCATGGGCGTCCTTCTCCATTCGAAGAGTTCACCTTTAATGGCATTATCATGAAGAGCAATGAAAGTCTCAACCATCTTGAGATCAAGAATTTCATCTTTTTTATACCACTCATTCGGAGTGAGTTTTTCAAACCAAAAATTGATGACGTCTTGATAATTCATATTAGTGTCCTGTTAATGCTTTCGGATCCAGTAGTTTTTTTATGGCCTCTTCAGAGAGTATTTTCTTTTCACGAACAAGGTCAATGACTGATTTTTTGTTATTCACAGCTTCTTTTGCAAGCTCTGCTGCCCGTGAATAACCAATGATAGGGTTGAGCGCCGTGATGATTTGAGAGGTGTTCATTACATTTTTTTCACATTGTTCAATGTTAGGTTTAATTCCATCAATGCATTTTGTTCTAAGTGCCCATAATGTATTTGAAAGAATATGGGTTGATTCCAATGCGAGATGGGCCATGAGTGGCATCATAACATTAAGTTCTAACTGACCAGCTTGCATCGCCAGGGCCATAGCATGATCATTTCCTAACACTTTGAAAAAAACCTGATTGCTCATTTCGAGAATTGATGGGTTCACTTTACCTGGCATAATACTCGATCCGGCCTGAGCGGCAGGAAGGAAAATTTCCTGCAGGCCATTGGTTGGACCCGAACTCATTAAGCGTAGATCATTACATATTCGAGTAAGTTCAAGTGCAATCGATCTTAATGCATTTGAATATGTCATCATGGGAAGTTGAGATTGCATCGATTGACACATATTTGTAGAAAGAGACAATTCTTCTTCATCAAAGTATTCTCTTAGGAGAAGGATAATGTGGTCGCGATAACCATCAGGAACGTTAATTCCTGTGCCTACCGCGGAACCACCAATACCCAGAACTCTCAAGTAATTTTGTGCCAATAAAACGAGATCGTGTAATTGATCAACCGTTTTTTTATAGGCCCCAAACTCCTGACCTAATCTGATTGGAACAGCATCTTGAAGATGTGTACGACCAGATTTTAAGACACTGTCGAATTCAGTTGCTTTCCCGCTTAATGACTTCGATAGCATCCTGAGTTCATGAATTAATCTTTTAGAAAGTGTGAGAGTCGCAAGTTGCATGGCCGTTGGATACGAGTCATTCGTACTTTGCGACATATTGACATGATCATTGGGATGAATAAAAGAATAGTCACCGCGATGATCTCCATGAAGTTCATTTGCACTATTAGCAATGACTTCATTTGTATTCATATTTTGTGAAGTTCCTGCCCCAGCTTGATACGTATCAACAATAAAATGTTGTTCATAGTCACTCGCAAGCAGTTGATCGACAGCTTTTTCAATGGCCAAACATTTATCTTCAGCTAAGGCACCAGAGAGATGATTGGCACGTGCTGCGGCTTTTTTCAATTTTAAGTAACTTTCAATCATGACGGGATGAATTTTCGTTCCGCTGATAGGAAAGTTTTGTGAAGCACGGAAGGAATTTATTCCATAATAAGCTTCGTCGGGTAATTGTTGTGAACCTAAACTATCTGTTTCAACTCTCATCATTGTCATAAATTACTATTGTGTTAAATGTTATTAGGGAATAACGGGAGAAAAATGAATTTCATTTGAGCAGTCATGTGAACAATACACTTCCCCTGCTTGATGAACTTCTCTTCCGATGATTAATTTCTGACAATGAAAACAACGAGGCGCTATAAAACTTATAGCGCACTCGAAGCTATCGAATGTGTGTTCTCGTCCATCTCTTACTAGAAGAAATGGTTTTTCATGAACTTGACCGCAATTTTCACATTCTTTCATAAAATTCCTTGAGAATTATTTTTGCGATGATGATTTTCTTCCTCTAGATGTAGAGCGTTTACTTTTTGATGATGTTTTTTTTCTTCCTTGTACCATAAAGTCCTCCTTGAGTTTGTTAGTAAGTATTCAAGCATTAACGATGCCAACACAAATCTTTTATCTCAGAAGCGTTAACGAATTAATTTTCGGTAATCTGGTCTTGAATCGTTGAGGCAAATTGCACATCTCAGAAAATATTATTTGGCACAAGAAATGCTTTGCTAATGAAACTGCTAACCAATTGGTGAGGTTGAAATGTGGTCTCTGAAAAATGAATGGCATGAAATTGTTCTCAGAGGATTTTTTCTATTCACATTTTTATTTATTACTTTTCGTTTGTGGGGAAAAAAACATTTCAGCGAGCTTTCACCATTTGATTTTCTCCTTTTGCTCATTATTAGTGAAGCCGTCCAAAATGCACTGCTCGATGATGATCACAGTCTGACAGCAGGTTTTATCTCTGTGGCAACACTCATTCTCCTTAATGCTTTTTTAGGGAAAATGGCGTTTCACTTTCCACGCCTGGAAAAACTCTTCGATGGTGAACCGAAAGTGCTCGTTGAAGATGGCGTTCTCAATGATGAGTTGAGAAAAAAACTTACCATTACTCATCAAGAACTATACGAAGCTATTCGTCTGCAAGGCGTAGAAACTTTGAGTGATATTCATAAAGCAACGATGGAAACGAACGGAAAAATTAGTGTTATAAAAAAAGAGGATAAATGAGATTTTTTTGGATAACTTTGCTTCTGCTATTTGTCTCTTGCTCATCAAAAAAAATTAAAGAACAAAAAGTGTGCAATAAAGTCATCATCCATGACGCGGAAGAAATAGAACTCAGTGAAGATGAAACAAGGCTTCTCTGTGGTGATATGACAACGGAAGCCTATAAAAATATTCCTTCCTATCAAGCTGGTTTTTTGGCCACTGGATTTTTGCAATCACGTGGATATACCAACCCGAAATTTGAAACGGTGGACAAAGTCCTTCACATTTACCCTCAAGAAAAAGTCACCGTCGCAAAAGTCATTCTTCAATCAGAAGATGAAAATAAAAATAAATTTGAAAAAATTCTTAATCGCCATTACGAAGAAGAAGAATTAAACCCCAAACTTCTCAACACAATAGAAGAAGAAACTCTCTCACTTTATCGGAATGAAAGTTACCCATGCGCGAAAGTAGAATCTACGGCCGATGCTGAAACAGGTGAGATTAAGCTTAAAGTTAGTGGATTAAAAAAATTTGATTTCGGTCCTCTGGAACGAGAAACGGTTAACGGTCTCAAAGAAGCTGCATTTATCCGCTATACATCCTTTTCTGCCGATGATGAATTTAGAGAACGTGAATTAGAACTGACTGAGAAACGGCTTTTACGATCTGAAATAGTACAAGGAACTTATTTTCAAGAGAAATGTGATTTGGAAAATAATACGTTCTCTCTAAAACAGAATTTCATTTTAGGTGATGCTCGCTCCATTCGCTTCGGAGTGGGGGCATCCACTGAAGTAGGTCCCATGTTTAGAGTGAAGTGGGCCAATCTTCGTTATGGTGAGATGGCCTCAAGAAGAGAAGCAACATTACAAGCTTCGGCCAAAAGTCAGCTCATTCGTTTTTTATCAGAACGTTGGTTTTGGGAGGATTCTCCACGACGGTCACTACTTACTCAGGCAGAGATCCGGAGAGAAGATCAGACGAACTATCGTGAACTGACTGCAGAATTAAGGCCTCACCTCAAATGGACTCGTGATACCTGGAACCGCTACTGGCATTGGTCTACAGGTCCTTCGTTAATTTCAAGTAGATTTGATACAAACCAAAATAAAGAAGATAAGAAATTTACTACTGTAGCTTTAGAGGCCGAACTACAATCGAAAACTCATTCTTACGAGGTCTTTGACGTTCATCCCGAAGAAGGAGAGCTTTATCAATTGAATCTCGATGCACGCCATCCTGGATTAGGATTTGAAGAACCACTTCTCAAAATGGATTGGACTATTGTTCATCTATGGAAATTGTGGAGTTGGGGAAAGGGTTCAGGAATATTAGGTGGCCGATTAAACGCATCTTCAACCTGGGTGAAAGACGATGTGGCACTGGATTCATTACCACCTTCTGTAAAACATTATGGAGGAGGAAGCGATGATGTGCGCGGTTTTAATTTGAGCAGTCTTCCGTCTAACAATGGTCTTGGATCATTATCCAAGTTGACGACTAAATTTGAAGTTCGAAAAACTCATACCTTTCTACCGACAATTGAAACATTTGCATTTATAGATACAGGATTATTCGGACAACAATCATTTACTCTCGATAGAAGGCTCTACTATTCTCCGGGGTTGGGGGTAAGATGGCTTTCACCCATTGGGTTAGTTCAAACCTATCTGGCCAGATCACTTTCGAATCGTGAAATCAAGGATGATGGATATTTTTTCTATATCGGTTTGGGAGGCATATTTTAATGAAGGCCTTAAAATTATTATTCAAAATATTAGTTGGATTATTTGGTTTTGTTTTTTTGTTAGTTTTTATTATTGCTGGAGTTCTTTTTGTTGCTCCCACCAAAATTATTAATGAAAAAAATATTGCTTTCGTGCTCAATAAAACTAAGGTTTTTGAAACATGGAGTTGGGAAAAAGGACATATTGGGCACGAATGGAAAAGCTGGAATGATCGAAGGTTAACAGGAGAATTTAAAAACTTTTGTTTTAAACTCAATCAACCATACAAACAATTGGATGCATGCTTTGAAGAAATCAGTTGGGACTTTGATGTCCTTTTTAGTGGTTCAAAGAAGTTTAATCATTCTCAACAAAGGCCTATAAATATAGTTTCATCTAAATTTGTTATGACCTCTAAGGAGGATCCAAATGAAGAAGATGAGACACCTCCAGATATTATGAGTTACTGGAATCTTTTATGGAAGCCGGTTATTCCTGAAATAAATGCGGAGTTTGAAAATATAGTTCTCATAAATGGAGATAGGCCCTCTGAAGATCCGCTAAAAATCAATTTGGAGCTTAAGAAAAATGCCGGACATCTATTGGCAAAAGTTCTAGATTTTCGTCTGCATGCTACTCCAAAAAGAATTATTGTGGAGGGGCCGGAAAAAATTAAATTGCCCATGGATTTGAAAACGCGCAATCCACTTTTTTTTCGAGAACTAAAAGTTCAAGCAGATATATTAGAAAAAAATATTCCGATCAAAGCTTCAGCGTCAGTTGAATCGGCGACTTTGAATCTTACAACCAATGTTTCCCAGAAATCCCTTGAAGAAGATCTTGGTAAGCCTAAGTTCCTTCAAGAGATCATTCATGCCGCTAGAGCAGATTTCAAAATTTTAAAACTGCGCTCCACTATAAATCGTTTGATGAAACCTCCTTATAATATTCTTCCAGCGCCACTGAATGCGATGGAAGGTGATCTCAATTTTATTATGAAAGGCGAAAGACTTCCTGGCAACTACGCTCTTTTGAATGTTGATACTGAGCTGGACATGAAGGGGAAAACACAAGTTCTTCATTTGATCGTAAATAGTGATGTACCTATAAATGTAGAGACAAAAGAAGTTGGAGCGGTCAATGTAGAATTGGATTTAAAAAAGGTCGCTTTACATTTGCCAGAATTATCAAGAACAAAAATTCCTCCTCAGCTGCTTCCCGATAAACGTATCAAAACGAAAAAGGAAATCATTGCTGAAGCTAAAAAGAATCAGTCGAAAAAGAAAGGAACAAAAGTTGATTTAAGATTGCAGGCCTTAGATGAAAAGGCATTGGCCCTTAAAACAAATCTATTAGATGAGATATTACGTCTAAAATTTGATCTTGCTATTAAAGACGGCGAAGTAGAAGAAGGATTTTTACAAGCTTTACCTTTAAAAACGACTTTTTTTAAAAGACCAATTCAGATTCAATTCATGAAAATTAATTTTAATAAACCACTAGAACCTCAGTTAAATGCCAAAGTTCTTTTTGATTTGCCAGAATACAAAATAACTTTACTTTTAGAAGGACCCATTAGCGAACCTCGTCAGGCATTCTCAAGTGTTCCACCACTTTCTCTCGATGATATGTATGCCGTTATTCTTTTTGGAAGACCACTCGATAATCTAGAAGGAGACGATAAAGAAAACGCGCAAAACGCCGGACAAGTGCTCTCAAAAGGAATTCTAAGCTTAGGTGTTCTTTATTATCTTGCAGGAACACCTATAGAGTCTATTGGTTATGATCCTGATTCAAAAGCAGTCTCGGCCCAAGTTGGTCTTGGCTCAAAAAGTTCATTAAGAGTTGCAAGTGAAGACGGTGGTTTGAATTCAGCAGGAGTAAGAAGATCCTTAGGGAAGGGATGGTATATTGACAGCAGCGTTCAGCAAGGGAATTCGAGGCGTCCAAGCAGTGCTGGAAGTGATTTTGGAGTTATGCTCGAGAGAATTATCAGCTACTAGAAATAAAAAAAAGCCATCCGTAAGGATGGCTTCTTATTGCTTTTGGAAAAAAAGATTAAGTTAAAATAATTAAAAATGAATCTAATTATTTCCGTCTAGATCAGTCTAAACCTCAGCAGTTTCGACTTTGCTAGCACTGGATATTTAACTTATTCTCAACTAGTGGCCCGCAATACATATGCCACTAACCTTACTATTTCCTCGAGAATCAAGAATCAAGTTTTTCACGTTTGTTTCTTTTGAAGACTCTCTTGTAAGTATAAATTGCAGAGAGCGTGCCAGGTTCAAGATTCAATTTTTAAGTCACTTAGAAAATTGGAGTCTATTGCTTGAGGCCAAATTGCCTCATCATTTATAAATTTTGACTCATTAATAATCGTTTTCCTCAGGGAGAAAATGATCAAGTAAAAGATCCTTTATCATTCTTTCAAGATATTCTTCGTTCTCCTTCCACTCACTGAAAAGTTGAATATAAAATTGCGGAGTTTGGACATCGACTTCCTTTTCATTATCCATATTGTTCGTTCTCCCTTTATTTTTTGTTTCTTCTAAATTTTAGGGAGCAAAGCTTGTGCCACGAGTGATTTAGAGCCATTCTTCTGGACGATCAAAATCACCGATGTATTCGGATACAAAATGATAAGTGACGATTCCTGGTTTCTTGATGGCGAGTACTCCACCAAGTTGCGTGTGGTAGCCAGTTTCTTTAGTTGAACGGCCTTGACGGTGGCCTTGCATGAAAAGTTTTGCTCCTCCAATAAGTGATTGAGGAGAAACAATATGGAGAATACCTCTTAACATCCCGGCGGCATCGAATGTCTTTAAGGTAGGATCAGTGTAAATAGTTGCATCAGGTATGTTTAAATCTTCTTTGAAACCTTGAATCATGACATGGTTTCCGTTACCAATAAAGATTATGCGAGTCCCTTTTTTTTCGATCTCATCTTTCTTCGCCCAGACCTGTGAGACATGGGCCCTACATGCGATACAACCAAAGTGTCGTATAAACACGACGACGACAGGATTATGCTCCCAGAGAGAAGCAAACATGATTTGATCACCACGTTCGGTATATATCCTCAGTCTTTTGAGTGCGAGTATATCGACAAGATCTTGATGAGATTTTTCTTTCTTCATTCGTTTAGTATAACGATGATCGAAATTAAAACAATAAGTGAAGAACAAGTCTAACGCCCGCTCTCCACTAATATTTGATCGATGGAAGTTTCTTCTTCAAATTTAGATTCAGCACAATGTGAACAGCAGTATATTGAACCCTCGACGTCTACACCATGTCCGATGATGGTCGTATTACAGTGAAAACATCGGGGGGCCATCTTGCTGATCGCGCATTCGAAGCTGTCAAACAGATGGGACTTACCATCTCGAGAGACTGTGAAAATTCTTGCCGAATGGTTTCCACAATTCTCGCAGCGAGATTCTTCATAGACGTTTACGTTTACGTTCATTGAAAATCCTTTTTTATGGGCGATTTCGGTGTCCGCGGTCAGGAGCTCCACTTTTTCCTTTTGGATCGTTGACTGGCCATGGAGGGTTTACAGAGTGGTCAATTTTCCCTTTTTTTCTTAGATCATCATCTTTTTGCAATATTCCTTTTTCTTGATTAGTTGAGTTTCTTTTATTTTTACTCATAAAATAACCTCCTTTGATCTTTAACATGAATTCCTAAGATAGAATTAGCACTATCCATGCCGTTTCCCTCTGGTTAAAATTTGTTGATGAACATTGGATCAAAAACTATACATTGCGAAGATGCCATTCAATGGCTTAATAACCACTCTATTTTGTCGGGAAGTTCCTTGATAGCTTCACTTCCAGATAAATCTGAATTCCCTAAGTACACTTTGCTGGAGTGGAAAGAATGGTTCATAAATACTGCTCAACTCATTATTCAAAAAACACCTGATGATGGACTCACGCTTTTTTACCAATCGGATATTAAGTATGAGGGTACATGGGTTGATAAAAGTTTTCTGATCATGAAAGCTGCAGAAAAAGAAAATTCAGAACTTCTTTTTCATAAAATACTTTGTCGAACGAAACCGGGCATTCTCACTTTTGGGCGTCCTGCTTATTCTCATCTGATCGCTTTTTCAAAAAAAACACGCTTGGAACTCAATCAAGTGACAATTCCAGATGTGCTGCCAGATCTTGGAGAAAAAACTTGGGAGAGGGGAATGGGACTTATCGCTTGTTTGAAGATTGCTACTTTTCTTAAAGAACATACAAGTACAACAGCACTTATCAATCCTTTCTGCGGCGAAGGAAGTGTTCTCGCAGCTGCTCAACTTCGAGGACTGGATGTGATTGGAATTGAGCGCAGTCCGAAACGGGCACGGACTGCGGAAGTCTTAAAAATAAATGAAGATGAAACGGATTGGATCTAAGGAAGTTTGTAAGGAATAGGTCCTAGAAAATCTTTTTTACCAATATCAACACCGTTATTTCTTAATAGTGCATAAGCAGTTGTCAGGTGAAAATAAAAATTAGGAATAGCATGATGAATGACATAGTCTTCACCAGTTAATGTTTTACCTTCCCAGCGTGGTTGAGTAATCACGGCATCTTTTGCATTTTTATAGTCTTCTGGTTTCATCGATTCAAGATAAGAAATGACACTTTGAACGCGGGCCTTAATATCTGAAAGAGTTTTTTCATTGTCTTCTTGAACTGGTGCCGTTTTACCAGTTAATCTCGAAGCGCATAGTTTAGCAGTGTCACACATAATTTGAACTTGGCGAACGAATGGAAACATATCTGGTGCAAGTCGAGAATTAACTAGAACTTCAAAATCAAATTTTTTCATATCAGCGTGTGCTGCTGCTTTATCCAAAATAGCTTCAAAGTTTTTTAGTGATTTAATAAATTGGGGAACAGTTAAGTCAAAAATCATTGGTCCTCCTCATTGGTTAATTGATCACCATCTTAGTCAGGTGGTCTTCAGTGTGACAAGAGTTTTCAGCTTCGATGAGTTAAAATCTGAAGTGGTGCTTAAGTTACAAGGCCGTAACGAATGAACGAAAGATTAAAAAATGCAATCTTCAAAAAAAGCGTGAAGGATTATCAGGGCTGGTTTGATATTCTCGCACATGAAATTCTCAACAATCATACCTTTCGTATCAGAAATTCTCTCTATGAAATAACGGAGATTGAATTCTATATTTACGATGAAAATCATCCCGATGCTAACTCGCATGCGACACCGATGCAGAAAACTATTCTGCAGATGGCCTTTCACACTCATGGATCTTCTTTCAAAGAGGGAAGCTATAAAGGAGTGGACATTTCACTTGGTCACAAAAAAAGATTCGGCGGAATTCTCATCCGAGGTTTGAAATCCCTTAAAGATAAAAGAATGATCGATGGTCCCTCGAAAGTAGTTGATGAAATTCTCCTTCAATTTAAAGAAACGAAAGTGCGTGAGTTGATTCATCAAGTTGATGGTAAAATTGGAGGACGCGATTTTGAATTTCTACCCAGCAATGAAACTGTGCAGACAATTTTTAAATGTCCGAGGGTTGGATTGAGTTTAAAAAAGAATCCTGAACAAAAAATTCCCTATCTGTTGAAAAACTATCGTTATCTCAAATATCCAGAGCTTTCTAAAAAAGGAAGACCGTTTATTATTGCCAGCGCCATCGTTCATAATATTCAACTTCCTTTATCAAAAAAAATCAGATCAGCTTATTCAGCTCTACTAAAAAAAGGTGAGAAGAAAAAAACATTTCACTTAACTTGCCAGTCAAGTGTTAGTGAGTTCATAGAATATTATGGGCACTTATCATGCAAAGATATCAATGATAACCCCTAAACAGGAGGTCGCTCTTGATTCAAGAACAAAATCAAAATACTCAAATAGAAAAACAAACAACTCGATCAGAAGTCACTTCATTAGCGTCGCTTTGTCAGCTAAAAGCACCCTTTACATTATCTCCACTTCCTTATGCTCCTGAAGCTCTAGAACCAGTCATTGATAAAGAAACGATGATTGTCCATCATGATAAACACCACAAAACTTACGTTGATAATTTAAATAAATTTTTGGCAGAAGTTAAAGATCAGCCTAATGATGTAGAGTTAGAAAGAATTTTCAAGAACATTGATTCTTACCCAGTCAGCGTTCGCAATAATGGAGGTGGACACTGGAATCACTCTTTTTTCTGGTCAGTGCTCACACCTGATAAAAATAAAAGAGAAATGCCGAAAAGATTGCAAAGAGAGATTGAAGCAACTTTTCATTCGCTCGAAGAATTTAAGACACAATTTGAAAAGGCCGGTACAGGGCAATTTGGATCAGGTTGGGTTTGGCTAGTGCGTGCTACAAGCGGTGAATTAAAAATTTGTGCGACAAAAAATCAGGACAATCCACTCATGGGACAGAGTGAAACTTCTGGTCGTCCTATTTTTGGCGTGGATGTTTGGGAACATGCTTATTATCTCAAACATCATGAGAAACGCGCCGATTATTTAAAAGGAATTTGGGAAGCCGTTAATTGGGATCAAGTGAATGCCTATGATAAAGAAGCACTTGAGCGCATTGCTACTTTCCAATAATTACAGGGGGACTTATTCCCCCTTGTTTTTTTTCTTCGTTCAGGCATAATGAGTTCATCATGAATATCTAATTCTTTCATTTTTTAAATCCCAATAACATTTTTTAAGCAAATGGAAACCGCATGCTATTAAGACATCTCTTAATAGGTCTTTTCGCGTTTTTTGCTGTTGAATTAAAGCGACCTAGGATCACTGATCATCCTCAGGGCGTCAGCATTGAACACGTCTATGAAGACCGTAAAAAAAAGAAGAAAGAATTTGTTCAGAGGAAAGGTAAACGTAAAGTTCGCCCAAATACTAGAATTCCCATACCCAAACATCTGAGCTCGAGGCCTCTCAGTCATCGATTTTCTAATCAAAAGTCGCTTAGACGAATGTATAGAAATTGCTAAAGAATAGGAGAGTGAGGTATGTAAGAGCATCTATTTAAGCGAGGTATAAAATGAAGTTCATTCTGATTGCTGTGACATTATTCTCTTCAGCTGCTTTCGGTTTAGAGAAAAAAGATTTTACTGGTAAATTCAATCTTGTCAGTACAGAAAAAGGACAATGTCCAAGTACACTTGATGTTAAGCTTGCTGAGTTCTCAAATCAAACTTCGTCTCCATCTTTAAGTTTTACATGCAATGGAGATGAATCAGAAGGATGCTCGAGAGTCATTTATCAATTGGCCGATTTGAATTCCGGAAATTTAAAGCGATTCATCGAAAACCCTATGACGGGACAAATTGACAGCGTTTATTATTCACATCAAGCACTAGGTGGGAATCAAATTCGCGCTTACAACCGAATGGCCAGATTGAATGGTGAATTGTTATGGGTGACAACTTTTAGTGCTGAACTCATTGGCAACCAACTTGGCTATGTTTTCACTGAAAGAAACAAATTAGTTAATACTGAACGCAATGACATTTGCGTATTTAATAGAGCGGAGTAATGATGAAAATTAGAGCACAACACATTTTAGTGGATCAAGAATTTGAAGCTAACGATCTTTTGAAGAAACTTGCTGATGGCAAATCTTTCGAAGAACTTGCTCGCGATTTTTCTCAATGTCCTTCAGGCAACAATGGTGGAGATTTAGGAGAGTTTGGAAAAGGAATGATGGTGCCGAGTTTTGAAAAAGCCGCCTTCGCTCTAAATGTGGGAGAGATTTCCCCTCCCGTTAAAACTCAATTTGGCTTTCACCTTATCAAGAGACTTTCTTAGTTTAGATTATAAACGCGCAGGAACTCATCAGTCACTTTGTTGAGTTCCTCGTGCTGACTCGGTTTACTCATTGTCGAAACAATTTGTCTGCCCATAACATTCATCCCGATATAAGCACACATTAAACGCATAATTAGAACAGCTTGATGTCCACCACCCGCACTGTGTGTAGCGAGCATAGCTGGCTTCGAATTAAAAGCATCACGCCAGTTTTTCGTTGAACGAGAAACCCATGCTAGGAAATTGTTAAAAGATGGCGGCGGTCCACCGTTATATTCAGGAGCGATGAAGATGAAACCATCAGCTGCAAGAGGTTCTTTATAAGCGGCCATTAAAGCTTCTGCTGAATGTTCCGCATCTGCTTTACTTGTGTAAAGCGGAAGATTCATCTCAACAACATTAATAAGTGAAGTCTTCACATTTTTAGTGGATAGAAGTTTTTCTACTTCATGAGCGAGTTCCAGGTTTTTTCCAACACTCGCAACAACAATGGCGATTTTTTTCATTTAAAGTCCTTTAAAAGTTTTTGACATCAATAGTAACCGTAAGCTTTTCAATTTAAAAGTCTGCTGGCACCATTATACTATGAAATGGATTTTAGGTTGTAGTTTACTGTTGTCTCTAAACAGTGTTAGCGCACAAGAATGTGCCCATAGCAAAGATCAATTTAACTGCGTGAAGTTTGTGAAGAACTACGATGCAGACACGATTACCGTCGATATACCGGGTGTCCATCCATTAATAGGAGATAACATCAGCGTTCGGGTAAGCGGCATCGATGCTCCCGAGATCAAAGGGCATTTACCATGTGAAAAGGAAGCGTCTCGAAATGCGAAACGACTCGTCGAGAACGTCCTCAAAAATGCCAAAAAAATTAACCTCAAAAATGTCCAAAAAGACAAATACTTTCGCATACTTGCAGATGTAGAAGTCGACGGACGAGACCTCAAAGAATTGCTGCTCAAAAACCGTCTGGCCTACGCTTATGATGGTGGCACAAAAGAAAAGCGCAATTGGTGTGGCAGGGCCACGGCCTCAACTCCATAAATTTTAAATGTAATTATTTCAGCGTCTCACTAAAGCTGTTTGGTTTTTGTTAAGATGCGATCATGTTAAACAATCTACTCTTAATCATGTTCCTCGTGATGACGTCTTCCTTGCGACAAGCAGAAGCGTTCATTTACCCTTATGAAGAAGGGAATCGCTTAACGTTATTAGAAGATCCAAAAGCAGCCGTTGAACTGAAACTTGAAATGGTCAGACAGGCCAAGCACCATATCCATATCATTACTTACTTCTGGGATGATTCAAGTTTTCCCAAAAAACTCGCGCATGAATTAGTGAAAGCGAATGAGCGTGGGGTGGAAGTTCGTATCCTCACAACGTTTGTCCCAAGTGTTGCGACAGATGTAACTGGACGGGCGAAAAAATGGTTAACTCCAGAAGTACCAAATGCCGTCATGAGTTTCTTACGCTTAAAACCAGTTGAAGGACTTTCAATCTCGAATAATCTGCATGAGAAAATTTTCTTAGTGGACGGTCAAAAGGCCATCCTAGGGGGAAGAAATATTTCTGATAGCAGTTTCCGAGGTAAAGACATGGAAGTCATGCTCGAAGGTCCTGTTGTGAATCAAGTGCAGCAACATTTTAAAATTATGCACGATTTTCTCACTCAACTGGAACTCAACAGTGCTTGTCGCTCGCAAATAGAATTTTGCATGGAAGTTACTCAATCCATGTATCAGACTTTGTTCTATGAGAACGACCCTGCATTTTTTCCTGAGCAGCCTGTTTTTGAAAATGGTGTGAAGGCAAGAATCATCACTCATGAAGCCGTGATCAAACAACATATGCATACATTCAATATCAAACAACGTCTTTATATGACTGATGATATTATGAATACAGTTTTGAAAACTGAATTTAAAACTCTTCGCGCTTACAACTATTTCATGATTCCGACAGATGATTACAAAGATTTTCTTTTGAAAAATGTGAAGGCCGGAAAAGATATCAAAGTTATCACAAACAGCAAACGTTCAGCGGCCTTTGTCAGCAACAAAGGTTATCTCTACAGCTTGCCTGATCTTAAAGAACTCGCTCGTAAAGGACTTAATATTTATCAATGGAACGGTGATGGTGAATTAACTTACCTTCATGAAAAAGTGATGATCTTTGACGAAGATCATGTCATGATCGGATCACACAATTTTGGTATTGGTTCAACGAGTGTAAGTAACGAAATTGCTATTGAATTTAAGTCTCCGGAAATTGCAGGACGATTGATCCAGATTTTTGACCAAGAAATCAGCGACGAGAAACTCACGAAAAAAGCTCAGGTGAAAACTTTTAATCGCGAAATCGATGAAGACAGCAACTGGGTTAAATTCCTACGCACCAATCTTATTGGTGATATTTTACAAGAGCTCTATTAATCATGAATCATTTTAACGAAGCCTCGAAAGAATGGGACCGTCCTGAAAAGATTGTTCAGAACGCACAATATGCTGATAAAATCAGGAAACACCTTACCTTTTCTCCTAAAAATATTTTAGAAGTTGGCTGTGGAACAGGTCTGTTAGGACAGCAATTTGTCGATGATCAAAATTATCTTTTAGGCATCGATACTTCTGAAGGAATGTTGGAAGTATTCAATAAAAAATTTGAAAACAATGGTCGTGTTGCCAGCATGCTTTTGAACCTTGAAGAACAGAGCATTCACGAACAATTCGATTTGATCCTCTCATCTATGGCCTTTCATCATCTGAAAGATCCAGCTGCAATGATAAACAAATTAAAAAAGAATTTACGTCCAGGCGGCGTTCTCGCCGTTATTGATCTCGATAAAGAAGACGGTTCCTTCCATAGCGATCCGGCGAATATGGGCGTTCATCATTTCGGTTTTAGTGAAGAATTAAATCGTGAATGGGGAAGTGACTTTAAAGAAGTTCGCCGAGAAATTATCAATACGATTTCGAAAAATGGGGGCGAGTATCCCATTTTCCTCGCCCTCTATTTCAATTAAAATTAGCTTCTAAGTTTTGTGTATTTTTGGAAAGACGGACGATCACTCACTGCCTTCATCCAGTTGCCCACATTACGATAAGCAGTCACATCAAATCCCAGAGCATTTGCCAGTCCAGCTACAGAAGCAACGTTAAGATCAGCAAGTGTAAACTCATCACCAGCAAGGTATTTTGACTTCGCTAGAGCATTGTCGAGAATGTTGTAGAGGTTTGGAAGGAGTTGCGTATTTCTATCAATAGTATTTTGATCACGTTTATCATCAGGCATGAACATTTTTTGAATAAGAATTTCAATGAGTGGCATTTGAAGTTCAGCGCTCGCCCAATGGCTCCACTGTTGAACATAAGCTCTCTGTTGAACAGTTTTTCCCAATAGCTCTGGTTTGTATTTATCAGCGAGATAATTATTGATCGCGAATGATTCAAAAAGAGTGACGTCACCATCAACGAGTGCCGGAACTTTTCCATTAGGGTTGATTTTTAAAAACCATTCTGACTTGTGTTCTTTAGCGCGCATATCGATATTTTTATTTTCATACGGCTGACCAATTTCTTCTAGACACCAAAGACATCTTCCTGCACTTGAACGGGCCGGACCATAAAGTGTAATCATTTCTAAACCTCTTCTATTAGCGTTAATAGGACGGGGCATTCTAACGTGTTTCAATAGACATCGTCTTGACTCTCAGGGCCTAGGACGACTATGCTTTTGCCATGAATAAACAGTGTTTCTTACTTACTTTTCAGTACCTTGGATTTCGTTTTTTTGGCATGCAAAAACATCCAGGTCTCCGAACTATACAAGAACTTATTGAAAAAAAAGTTAAGGATCAGTTTCCGCACTTATCAGTTCAAACAAAATTTTCAAGCCGTACTGATAAAATGGTTTCCAGTCTGGAGAGTTATTGTCTTTTAACATTGAAAGGAGAATGCATTCCTGAAACCTTGTCCTTAGAATTTCCTGCTGATGTTTTAGTCATTGATTGCAAAAAAGTGTCTTCTGATTTTGCTTTGTTAAAAAATGTTAGCGAAAAAAAATATCATTATTACTTTTCAACTAATGTTAAAAATCCGCACGTTTTTTCCGCTCCATTTATGGCCCACTTTAAGGAAGATCTCGATATCGAAATGATGAAAAAAGGCGCGGAACTTTTTGTAGGGGAGAGAGAGCTTCCTAATTATGTGATGAAAGCTGACTCTTTGAAAAAAAGAACAATCACTCATTGTCGACTTTCTTTAAACACCGATTTGATGGCAAGCTTTTTTCCCGACACAAGTTATGTTCTAGAAGTTCGAGGATCGAGTTTCAAACGCGGACAAATTCGATTAATGATGGGAGCACTCATTCGACTGGGGAACAAAGAAATTAATTTTGATGAATTTACAGAATCTCTCAATGAAGCCAATCCAGAATGGATTAAATTTTTAGCTCCGCCTTCAGGACTCATTCTCGTCCAAAGTCACCTTTTGCCCACGTAGATTGAAATAAAGATTCCTTTAAAATAAAGGAATGCAAACAACAATCTTAATCGTTTTCACCATGATGTTTTCTCATTTCGCTAATGCTTCAGAGGCCATTGGATCTTATTCTAAAGGATCGCTGAAAGATGGGGAATCTATTCTCGAAAAACCTATATCCATTCATAAGCTTTTTTTGGCCCGTAAAAAGTTTTTTGCGACAGATGAAATGCATGCTGTGCTGGCCGATGCTTCCGAGTATCTTCGTCAGGAATTTCCAGATGCAGAAGTTTTTCAGATCGGAGATTTATCTTCGATGAAAGGAGGAAATGCTCCAGGTCACTCCAGCCATCAAAATGGGTTGGACGTTGATGTTGTTTATCTCACTCACAATAAGCGTCTTCAATCGCCGCAAGCGACGTATTGGGAAGAAGATTTTATCGTGAACAATAAAGTGAGTTCTAATTTTCACACAGAACGCAACTTTAAAATTTTTCATGAATTGGTTCATCGTCATCCCGTTCAGCGCATCTTCGTCGATGAACTTATAAAAAAACATCTTTGTGCATACACAAAAGAGCAGGGGATTTCTAAACGGCCTGACGTCATTGAAACGTTAAGAAGGCTTCGTCCTCTCGATTTGCATCGAACGCATTTTCATGTGCGTCTTCGTTGTCCAGAATCAGATCGTGCGTGTACACCGCAAGCGGAAGTGCCGGCGGGAGATGGGTGCGCTTAAAAGCGACAGTCGACGTTGGCGAGTGTTGGATTTTGGGGAAAAGATCCTTGAAACCCTTTAAGTTCCGAGTTCACATAGTGAACGAAAAAAGATTGATCATCACCAATGCTTAATCCCTTTTCAGTGTAGAGAATTTCGCCTTTTGCTTTCTCAATTTTTAAAAACTCTCGGCCTTTTTTATAATTGCTCGTTTCAATGATGTGCGCTTCTTCATTTTGATCTTCTTTATAAACAAGATAGACAGGCGTTTCACCTTCAGCGTGTTCTTTGAAGAAAGTTCTCAAACGATAAATCTGGCCGTTAATATTTTTATGAATGTTCGTGAAGCGTTCTGAAACGGCCTGACCATTTTTTTGCCAATCATTGAGAGCGGGCATTTGTGCTCTTAAAGTCTGACAGACATCATTTTGAACTTGAGAGACAGCGGTAGCGCTTGTGCTCACGTTAATGAAAGTTGGTCTTGCAGGTTGTGGAGATGAATCGGCAGAAAGAGAATCAAGTTTGATTTTCTTTTTATTGGGAGCGAATAATAAAAATCCGCCCACAATAAAAAAGATTAGCGTTGAAACAAAAAATATTTTTTTCTTTTTATCCACGCTCTTTAACCACCATTAGTACCAGCGTTTACATTTAGTCTTCGGCGAAGTTGCCTCGCCCCAACGTAATTCAACCACATCGTTCGGGTGACTAGAAAGCTGCTCCCTTTCAATTCTCTTGTAAAGAGTCGCAAGATCTAGAGTCTTTCCTGCAGCGTAGTTAATAGGGCAGAACGCCTTGAGTTCTTCAATCGTTGCACCTTTTCCTTTGAAAATAAGTTGTGTAAACGCAACAATTTTTGGATCAGCTGCGCTCAGTTCTCCTGCGCGCTCAGCTTCAACGTAAGCTTCATTAAGTTTTGCAAACAGATCTTTAATTCCTGAATCTCTTTGTGGAGTTGAATAAGCATCAAACTCTTCATAATCCATACAACGATTGCCAGTTTTCTTAAGATAGTCGAGCGCTTGATTTACGTAATCAATTCTCGCTACTGATTCATTACATAGCGCTGTGAACTGACGGTTCACTCGTCCACCACGTGTCTCAATAATTGTCGCGACAGATTTTTTTACATATTTGAAAAACTCATGCGCACCTAATTTTTCAGCTAATTCAAATTGCTCCATTGAAGGACCAAGTTCTGAAGGAATCGCTGAAAGATCAGCACCTAAATGCTCCGGCCATCTGAATTTTTTAAATCCCCATGGAGAATTCGGCAGCTCTTCGAATTCCTTTTCTTTACGTCTTAATAAAGGCCCGTGTGCTTTTTTATTTGCTTGAGTTGAATAGATAACATCGAATGTTCCAACTTCATTTATTTTTTTGATGTTGTAAGTGTGACGAATAAATTTCTTGAAACGCGCTTTCACTTTGTACATGAAGAGTGTTCCCGGCGCGATTGATTTAATCGCTGTTGGAAACGTATCGAAGTAAGCAAGATTTTCTGTTCCGACTGAATCACCAATTTCAGTGATCATCGCCACAAGTCTGCTCTCGCTTGTTGGTCCGGCCTTATCCCATTTGTTCATTCTATTGTTGAGAGTTTTGCCATCACGAGAACCAGATGGAGCTGTCATCACAAAAGGAAGTTTATGTTGATAAGCAAACACAGCTCTCAAAGCGTATGAAGCATCAGCGCAGTCAGGATTGATCCCGTAGAAAGGAGATGATGTTTCAGTAAACATTGTTTCTCTAACGTTGGGACTTTTCATCCACTCAGAGAATTGTTCTTCATATTGAAGGGACCATGACTGCGTATCTTCCCAAACGGCCGCTTGAGCGTTGAAAGACAAAAAAAGAACAGATAAGATGAAGCTGGATAATGTTTGCATAGAACCTCTAAAATCCTCAATTTGAACTGGAAAGGTGTTTTATTGAGGTCCATCCAAAAGGTCAACGACGATCATGGTGACAAGCGAAAAAAAAATTCTGATAACCGGTTTCGAACCCTTTGACCACGCAACTAAAAATATTTCGGCGGAGTGGGTTAAGAGGCAACAATCGAAAACTTTTTCGGATCGATTAGTGGCAGGCGCCATCCTTCCGGTTGTCTTCCACAAGTGTTTTCTGGCCTTTAGAGAGCATTTTGAACAAGTTGATCCAGATATCATCATTCTTACGGGTCTTGCGCAGAATAGACAGAAATTGTCTGTCGAGCGAATTGGGATTAATTGGATGGATGCGCGAATTCCGGATAATGATGGCCAGAAGCCTGTCGCCTCTAAAATATTAGCAGATGGCCCGGATGGATTGTTCACCACTCTTGATTTGAAACGATTGCAGAAGCTTTGTCCTGATCTCGTCGTTTCAACCAGTGCAGGTGAATATGTTTGCAATGATCTTCTCTATGAAGTTCTCAACTTTGTAAGCACAAAAAAGCATCGTGCAGAAGTAACGTTCTTTCATCTGCCAGGGCAGATGGATGAAGAAATTGTTTTTAATCAATTGGATCATATTCTTGAAAATTATTAGCTTTGTATTCGTCATTCTTTTTTCTTTGGGTGCATTCGCGAAAGTCGAAATAGCTCAAACAAAACGTCATTCATGGCAGGAATCTTGGACTCAAGTGTTGTCAGAGGAAATGAATAAAGAAGAATACAAATCTTTTATGAGCATGGAAGTGGATTCAGCTGATCTTAAAGAGCTCGAGTGCGAAGGATTTAATCGCGAAACTGATCTGGAAAAACGAAAAGACTTTTGGATCGTTTTTCTTTCGGCCCTAGTTCGCGCAGAGAGCGCTTTTAATCCCAAAGCGGGGGCCATCGCACCTAAGGGCGGACATGGAAACTATGGCCTTCTCCAATTTTCCAAACGCACGGCACGTGAACAATGTGGATTAAACACAATGGAGAGTATTCGCGATCCACTTTTACATCTTCCTTGTGGTCTTAAACTTCTTTCGTGGCAGATGCATGGCGCTCCCTCTAAAAACGGAAAATTCCTGCGCTCAGATCTAAAAAATCAACTCTTCGGAAAATATATTTTTCTTTGGGGACCACTTCGCCAAAACGATAAACGTGGGCGAAAACTTTTAGTCGACTGGTTTAAGAAGCATAGAGATCAATTAACTTTTTGCATGTAAGCGCAGAAGCCCGGCCTTGGTCCAATCTGCGGATGATTCCGACAGGTATCCGGACGATCCAGATAACGAGTACATTTTTTATCTGCCCCCAAGAAGATACACGAGCTGTCTGGTTTTTGAGCGAGCGTGAATTTCCCCGTTGAGGGCGTATAGCGGGTGACGGCCCGATCTTTGAGGGCTTCCTTGATTTGTTCTTTTTCTGAAAGCTCTAAATGAAAATCCACGAGAATGCCCAAACGAATGAGGTCGGGAACCTTCACTTCTACTGGCATATAACAACAAAGTCCCTCGCAAGAATCGCAAAGTCCCTTCTTGTAAGCGGTCCATCTATCGAGAGCATTCAAGTGCTCCTGAATTTTTCCCGCTGAATTTTGAGGTCTGTTTTTTTTACTCATGTGAACCGAATCTTATAAAAACGTTTGCCATTTAGATAGACCGGCATTAAATTTCGGTAAATATTATCAGAACTATTAACCCTATCCCTGAGGTTCAAGATGGACGAAGATCCCAAGCAATTCGCATTGAAAAAACTCAGTGGAGACGTTAAAGGTCACTAAAAAACTTCCTTTCTCCCTCCACTTAAGACTCACCAGATTCTCTTTTTCTAAATGGTGCTTAAATGGAAACAACACTTTTGAATGACGATTTCTCTCTAGAAAACTTGCTTGAAAACTGGCAGGTCCTTACGTTTGCTCAACGTATGGAAGTTTTCACTATGCTCGGGCGAATCGATCAAGAAGAACTTTTTATCAATCTTTCTTCGGACTATCAGGCCGAACTCTTTGAAGAATTTCCTCATGGAGAAAAACGCTCGTGGATTCGTCTGCTTGCTCCCGATGATATTGCCGACTTAATCCAGAACCTCGACGAAGAACAACAGGGACACGCTTTGAAGTGTCTGGACTATGCCACACTCGTTGAAGTTAAAGCACTCATGGCCTACGCTGAAGATGAAGCCGGGGGACTCATGAACTCGCGCTTTGCTCGTCTGCGTCCTGAGATGACAGTGGAAGAAGCGATTCGCTACCTGCGTGCTCAATCAAAATCAAAAATCGAAACGATCTACTACGCATACGTTCTTGATCGCTCGCAAGTTTTACTTGGAGTTGTTTCGCTACGTGAATTGTTTTTAGCGACAGCGCAAATGACGATTCAAGAAATCATGAACACCGATCTTGTGACTGTACTTGCGGACGAAGATCAGGAAAATATTTCGAAAACTTTTTCAAATCACAACTTCCTTGCTCTTCCCGTTGTTGATGAAAACAACGTGATGAAAGGTATCATTACCGTCGACGACGTGGTTGAAGTTATCGAAGAAGAGGCCACTGAAGATATTCACAAGCTCGGGGGTATGGAAGCTCTAGGTGAGCCGTATCTCGATATCGGTCTCACATCGATGATTAAAAAACGCGCTGGTTGGTTAATGGCGCTTTTTGTTGGTGAAATGTTCACGGCCACGGCCATGAGCCACTACGAAGAAAGTATTGCGAAGGCGACAGTGCTCGCCCTTTTCATTCCGCTCGTTATTTCTTCCGGCGGTAACTCTGGATCTCAAGCAACAACTCTTATTATTCGTGCGATGGCACTTGGTGAAGTTCGTTTAAGAGACTGGTGGCGTGTTTTTGCACGCGAAATTATTGCTGGTCTTTCACTCGGACTTATTCTCGGGTGTATTGGTCTTATTCGCGTTCTTCTCTGGCCGGGAAAAGAAGTTCTTTATGGTGAACACTATGTAATGGTGGGAATTACCGTGGCCCTCAGCTTGATGGGAATCGTTCTTTGGGGAACGATTGCTGGTTCAATGCTTCCATTTTTCCTAAGACGAATTGGTCTCGATCCAGCGACATCATCAGCACCGTTTGTTGCGACTCTTGTCGACGTAACCGGACTGATTATTTATTTTACGTTCGCGACTCTATTCTTGAAGGGGCTGATACTTTAGATCGGGCCATTAAGATAAGACCTGCTAAGATGAGAACGGCTCCGATCCATTGGATAAAGGCGAGTCGTTCTCCTAAAAATAATCCCGCAATCGCTACACCCGAAACTGGCTCTGTCGTACTCAAGATCGAAGCTTCAGAAGAAGAAATCCTGCGAAGTCCTGCCAGAAACAATGTCATCGCCATCAATGAACAAATAATCGCCATACTGACGATCATTAATCCATGCTGAGAGAGAATTTCAAACGGTCGCACGTAGCTTGGGAAATGAATAAGGGAGAGAACAACACCTGCACCCAATTGAACGTAGAATGAAGAGGGCATGGCCTCTACGTTGCTTAAAAATTTTCGCGAGTAAATAATGTAGAGAGCGTAGAAAAAAGCCGCTCCTAATCCCGTAAAAATGTATTTGGGATCGCTGATGGCCCATTCTCCCCAAACGAGTAAAACTAATCCTAACGTCACAACGACGAGCGAGATGCTTCCGGCAATACCTAATTTTTCATTCAGGATAAAGCGCGAAAGAATAGCAACCATCACGGGGTAGGTATAGAGCAAGAGAACAGTTAGTGAAGCAGAGAGACCCGTAAGCGCAATAAAGAAAAAACTGGAAAAGAGTGCATAACCAAAAATTCCTAAACACAAACTTGAGATCCAATCGAATTTTTTAAGGATGATTGATTTGGGTTTAGTTATGAGAATGATAACCCCGGTTAATAGGGCAGAGATGAAATAGCGAAGAGCAAGCAGTTCTCCCGGAGAAATGTGTCGCTTGAAGGCCTCTTTTCCAAAATAACCGAGGGCCCCAAAACAAATGCCTGAAGCAATGATATATCCATAGCCTTTTTGGTTCTCATTTAAATTAAGCACTGATGTTTAGCTTCTGGAAAAAAGTAAGAAGTGCGCGCGGAAGATCTAACTTGTCCCAATCGATTCCGTAAGCTTCACGAATTTTTTGGTTGGCGATGTCTTCAAATGATTGATGATTTTTTTCTCGCGTCTCTAATAGATCGATCATACTCGAACACGTTGAACCATTGTCTCCCGCCATCTTGGGATTGAAAGCAAGACACCCATAAGGTTTGATCGAGCGAGAAAGTGCGCAGCCTTTTGGTCCTGGAGAATAAAATGGACACGTATAGGTTCGACGAAGTTGTTTAATTCCTTTTTTTCCAGTGGAGAGTTCGTAATCGAGTCGATACTGCTGAATAGTTTCTTTGAGTTTTAATTCAACTTCTTTTAAATCACTGCCCGAAGCTTGAAGACCTTCGATTATTTCCAATGTTTCAAGCGGTGTGATCTGCATGGAATTGGCCACTGACGTACAACATGTTCCGGAACATTGAAAACAATGAATCGCTTTTCCTTCCAGGTTGGCCATTGCTTCAATGAGCACTGAACGTCTCGATTGAGCGTTCTCTGAGGGAGCTATGTTGAGGTCTTTTAGTCGGAGCATTAAAAGCTATTCTCATCAAAAAAGGAGTCTTTGCCAAGGCAGATAAAAATAAAATAAACTTTTAACATGGAACCATTTAAAAATATGATTGGGACTCAGGTAGCCGAGCAAACTGCTAAGGCCATTCTCCGAAATGATCCTACTTTTCCCAAGGATCAATTCCTTAAAAACATCAAAAAAGAACTTGAACCACTGGAGCTAAAGGCCCGGGTGAAAGTCCTTTCACGCAGGCTTGATGAGTGTCTCAAACACAATAAAAAAAAGAATCTCAAGATCCTCACTTTAGCTCTTAAACAGAGTGAAGATGATTCAATCGGGTTAAGTGGGTTTGCGGCCTGGCCGGTTACAGATTATGTCGCTACTTATGGGATTGAAGAATTTGATGCTTCGATGGAAGCATTAAAGGCCATGACGAAAGTTTTCACGGCCGAATTCGCTGTTCGTGATTTTTTTATAAAAGATCAAAAGAAGACACTCGAATATTTTAACAAGTGGGTGGAAGATGAGTGCGAACATGTTCGCAGGCTTGTCTCTGAAGGCTCACGTCCACTCCTTCCTTGGGGACAAAAACTGCATCGTTTTGTCGAAGATCCCAAACACACATGGCATCTCTTAGAAAAACTAAAAAATGATGAGTCACTTTATGTTCGAAAGTCAGTCGCCAATCACTTAAACGATCATTCTAAAAATCATCCGGATTTTATTATTAATAAACTGACAGCTTGGAGTCAGCAGAAAAAGATTTCTAAAGAACTTGATTGGGTGATTAAACATGCTTCTCGCACGCTCATCAAAAAGGGCCATGCAGGAGCCTTCAAACTTCACGGAGTCGATGCTCATCTTGTAGAAGTGAAAGCGCAAAAACTGCTCACTAAAAAAATCAAGCTAGGTGAGAGTCTCAAAGTCGAAGTTGTTGTTATGAACAATTCAAAAAAAGCACAAAAATTTATTCTTGATCATGAAGTTCACTTATTAAAGGCCAACAATAAACATAACGTAAAATGTTTTAAAGGCATAAAACTGGAAATCAAGGCACAAGAGAAAAAAACATTCACTTTGAGCGTACCGCTCAAGGCCGTCACAACTCGCACTTACTATAGCGGGAAACATTTCTGGAACAGTAAACTTAACGGCGTGAGCTTGGATAAGCTGGCCTTTACATTGGAAACTTAAGCGGAGTAATTTATGAACATGAAAGTTCTTTGTGGTCTGATCTTGATTCTTTCAACAACAACTCTTTTCGCTTGGGAAGCTCCTGAGACATTGGAGAATGCTTGTTACGAAGGATGCACTGAAACTCAAGAGCGCATCTATTCGGAGTTTAACAGTCTGCAAACAGCTCCTGCATTTATTCCTGGAATGTATTCGGGCGAATGTTACCATCAGTCTCCATCGCTTGATCCTGATACAACTCATTACATTGGACTCCTTTTAAATAGAGATGCAAAAGGCGCTTACATGTCTCCGGTTCTTCAATATTTCGGAGAGGGAAACAGCATGTCTGATTGGTCACTGGAAACAGCTCTGCTGGAAATGTCGCCTGATTGGATTGAAGCGGGAAGAATGACGATTCATAAAACTTCTGCGACTGCTGCTGTGTTAGACAATGAAGGTTACCCGGCAATGGTCTATTGGGCGCGCCAGAATCTTGAAACAAAAAATATTTCTTTTATTGCGTGGTTGAGATCTTCAATTGCGTTTTGTGAATTAAAACCTAACTCTAACGGACTTCCTTAACAATGAAATACCTTCTCCTTACAATTCTTTTTCTATCATCTGCTTTTGCTCGCGACTCTTATGAGATCAATGGACAAAAATATAAAATGGAAAAAATATTTGAAGGCGAAGAAGTCATTTGGGGAATGGATTTTATTTCTAAGAATGAGCTTGTTTTCACAGAAAGAAGCGGCAAATTCAAACATCTGGATTTAACGACAAAAAAAGTTTCAGAGATCGCCGGTGCACCAAAAGTGTATGCAGAAGATCAAGGCGGTCTATTAGATGTGTTTTACGATTCTAAAATGGGAACGCTCTATCTCACTTATTCAGATCCTGATGCTCCCAATCCAACGACGTCACTTTTTAAAGGAAAGTTAACGGCCGATAAAAAAGCCATTCAAGGTGCACGTATATTTCAGGCCCAGGCCTTTGAAAAAGGCGGTATTCACTTTGGTTCGCGTGTTGTGATTGATGATAAGGGATTTCTTTTTATGAGTGTCGGAGAACGCAATAAAAGGGATCAGGCTCAGCTTCTCACAAACCATCAGGGTAAAATTTTAAGATTAGATCGTGATGGAAAAGTCCCTCCAGGAAATCCTTTTATTGGGTACAAGGATGCTCTTCCGGAAATATGGAGTTATGGTCATCGCAATCCCCAAGGACTTACCATTTCACCTAGTGGGCAACTTTTAAATGCAGAGTTCGGGCCCCGCGGAGGAGATGAAATCAATCTAGTTGAAAAAGGCGCAAATTACGGCTGGCCGGTCATCACCTATGGACGTGAATATTACGGTCCAAAAATTGGTACGACTGCTAAAGAAGGTCTCAAACAACCTCTCATGCATTGGGTTCCAAGCATCAACCCTTCGGGGATTTCATTTTATAAAGGTGATCTTTACTTGGCCTGCTTGGACAACCATATCCGCAGAATCGTGTTGAAAGGGACTAACAAAGTTAGTGAAGAAAAAATCATAGATGATTTAGGGGAGAGATTCAGGCAAGTAAAAGCTGGTCCCGATGAGGCCCTCTATCTCTCTACTGATAGCGGCAAAATCTATAAACTATCCTCGAAGTAACCATCTTACTCGGATACTACCTGGCCTAGTCAATCCTTATACTCTCATGACAAAGTCATGAAAAAGGTGAATCATAAGAGGGCATCATTTTTTTGCTTTCTTGAGGTTTATTATGAGTGTGACGATTACTCGAAATCCGAATCTATCTTTGGCCCCAAATCCTGTTCAATATGATCACCAGTTAAAAAAAGTTTTTGGTGATTCATGGTGGACCGGACTCGCGCCAGAAAAGTGTGCAGGCTTTGATAAAGAACGTCAGTGTTTAACAGCATTGCCACTGCTTAATCTAGAAATTTGTTCGCGTGAAGACATTCTCGCTTATTTCAATAATTCATGGACTCTCACTGAACTTCTTTTTCAATCACTCAAAGTAGAAGAAGCTTATAAGCGCCCTCCTTATCATGAACTAAGACACCCGCTGATTTTTTATTATGGTCATCCGGCCGTTCTTTATTTGAATAAATTGCGAGTGGCAGGGCTTCGCAAAGATCCCGTTAACATCTATCTCGAAAAAGTTCTAGAAACGGGTGTTGATGAAATGAGCTGGGATGACATGTCCAAAAACGAAATGGACTGGCCGTCAGTTCGCGCGGTTCATGAATACCGCAAACAAGTTTACGATATCGTTGTTGATGTTATTAAAAATCATCCTGACTTAGCAAAACCTGGAAAGTTTCTGAAGAACTCACCGTGGTGGTCGTTGTGGATGGGAATGGAGCACGAAAAGATTCACTTTGAAACATCAAGTGTTCTCATGCGCGAATTGCCAGTTGAATATCTAGAAACACCAAAATACTGGGTTCCTCTTCATCCAACTGCGAATGAAACAACTTTTAAAGAAATTTCGAACGCATGGAAAAAAGCTTCAGCAAAAAAAGTAAAAATTGGAAAACCTGATCATACACCATCGTTTGGTTGGGACAACGAATATGGCGAACGTACAGTTGACGTAAAAGAATTCCAATATAGCTCTCATCAAATCACCAATCGTGAATACTACGATTTCGTCGCAAGCGGCGGATACATTCAGGACAAATATTGGCTGCCGGAAGGAAAAGAGTGGAGACGTTTCAGGAACACAAAGCGTCCTACATTTTGGGTAGCAACGGGGCCGGAAGGCTCGCATGAATATTCTCTTCGCACACTCTTTACAATTATTCCAATGCCGTGGTCGTGGCCGGCCGAAGTTAATTATCACGAAGCTCAGGCCTATATTCGTTGGAAAGAAGAAAAAGACAACAGTTCATTAAAATATCGTTTGCTCACAGAAGCGGAGTTTGTTTCGTTAACAGACGCGAAAGCTGATCCTGTTCTTCAAAAGAAAACTTATCAAGGCGATACGTTAGCTCAAAAAAATCTTGAAGAAATGTATGCAGCTAATTTTAATTTTCTCTGGTCTTCACCAAAAAATGCGAATGAAGAGCTCTACGGAAACACTTGGCACTGGCTGGAAGATCAATTCAATCCACTTGATGGGTTTTCAGTTCATCCTTACTATGATGATTTCTCGACGCCTTGTTTTGATGGAAAACATCAAATGATTCGAGGTGGATCTTTTATGAGTTGTGGACACGAAGCCAGCACCTTTGCTCGTTTTCATTTTCGTCCTCACTTCTATCAGCACTCTGGATTCAGAATCGCAGCTTCGCTAGATGGTTCTCCTGATAATGGTGCCTGTTTGCTTCTCAAGTCGAAAGACTATATTCACTCACGCAGAAGAAACGTGCTCGATCAGATGGAAGGCAAGAGTGATTGGTGGAAAAAAATTGACCAGCCGCTGGAAATGAATGATGAAGAAATGCAGGAGATTTTTGATCAAACTGCAAATGAAGTTTTAAAATACATGAAAGCTATGCCGACCAAATCTCCAATGGGAGAAGCGCATGATCCCGCAACAAATGGTTTAAAGAAAAATTTCACGCTTCCATATCAAACGACAAAAAATTTTCCGGCGCGTGCGGAAAATTATGCAGACCTATTGAAAACAGTTGTTCAAGATCTTGCACCTTATTCACAAATTCCAGGTCATCCTGGATTTGCGGCGTATGTTGCTGGAGCAGGAAACTTTATTTCTAATACAGCTCAACTAATCGCTCAAACATTAAATCCATTCACCGGCCACTACATGATGGCGCCAGGTTTAGTAACGCTTGAAATGGAAGTTATTAAATGGTTTCAGACGTTAGTCGGTTACGATGATCAAACGTCACAAGGTTTTCTCACTTCAGGAAGTTCGCTGGCCACTCTTAGTGCTCTTTCTATGGCCCGTAAAGAGAAAGTTGAAGGACATGATTATTCTAAAGTAACGGGATATACATCGGCCGATTCCCATCACTGTATTGCTAAAGCGTGGGTGACATTAGGATTTAAAAAAGAAAACTTAAGATTGATCGAGACAAAAAATTTCAAGCTGAATCCAGTCCTTCTCAAAGAAAAAATTGAAGAAGATAAAGCTCGCGGCTTCAAACCATTCTTGATGGTGGCCACTCTAGGATCGACAAAAACGGGATGTATTGATCCAGTTCAAGACATGGTTGAACTCGCAAAAACACACGGTATGTGGCTGCATGCTGACGGCGCATACGGAGCTCTTTTCATGCTTACTGAAAAAGGAAAAGAGTTGCTCAAAGGTATCGATGCAGCAGATTCAATTGCGCTTGATCCCCATAAGGCACTTTCGATTCCTTATGGAACGGGATGTTTGCTAGTAAAAAATAAAGACCACATGTTGTTTGATTACCTTTCTGATGATTCTTACATGCCACCTCGTCCAACTCACGAAGTGGATTACGCTGACATTTCACCGGAACTGTCGCGGGATTTCAGAGGACTTCGCATCTGGCTTCCACTTAAAACTTTTGGTGTAGCTCCTTTCCAGCTGAACTTGGAGGAGAAATTGAAACTCGCTGAATGGTTAAGTGGAGAGTTAAACAGCATTAAAAAATTGGAAGTGATCTCGCAACCAGAACTTTCGATACTCACATTCGCTCATAAAGATGGAGATCAAAAAACATTGGAACTTCTCACAAAAATAAATGAGAAGGGGACATTGTTTCTTTCGTCTTGTCAGTTGAATGGCAAAGTGGCGATTCGCTTCTGTTTACTAGGCTTCAGATTGCACTTTGATCGTTTGGAAAAAGCGATCAAAGAATTGAAGGAAATGGTTTAATGTCGATCCAGGATTTTAAAAATCAATTTTTCCACAGTGAAAAGCTGCATTTTAATAATGGAGGACTTGCACCCATTACCAAAGCGGCGAGTGAGAAAATAAAATATTGGGGCGAACGATTTTATCAGGAAGGTTTTTACACCGATCATGATTACATGGCCGATGTTCTTCATGCTCGAATGCAACTTTCAAAGCTTATTGATTGCTCTCATGAAGAAATTGCATTCTTTCAAAGTACGGCATCTGGTGTTTCTCAACTCGCTTTTAATTATCCACTCACGACAGGTGATGAAATCATCATGTGGGCGCAAGAATATGCTTCTCATCTATACCCGTGGCAGGAAGCTGCAAAACGTTCAGGGGCAACACTCAAGCTGATTGATTCTCCTGAAGACCTCTCAACTCCAGTTGATCTCATCTTAGAGGCCGTTACTCCTCAAACAAAAGTAATCGCCATATCTTGGGTCCAATTTCAAACTGGTGCCAAAACCGATTTGGAAAAGCTTGGAGCAATAACTCGCGAAAAAAATATTTTTCTTTTCGTCGACATTATTCAAGGTCTAGGCCTTCATCCATTTTCAATGAAGAAGTGGGGAGTTGATGCAGTTGCAGGTGGAAGCCATAAATGGCTTTTTTCTCCAGTGGGTGTTGGCTATCTCGCTTTAGACATGAAACACATCTCACTTATTCGTCCGCATAATGTAGGCGCCTATACTTTTGGAACGTGCGATGATCCAACAGATCTCATCTGCATGCCGAAAAAAAACGCTTTTAAATTTGAAGCGGGCTCAAAACAAGTTTTAGAAATAACGGCCCTTGGAGCAAGTCTCGAATTGATTTTAAAAACAAGCGTGCCGGTCATCGAAAAAGAAACGTTAAGACTAGCTTCGCTCTTAAGACATGGACTCGAAAAAAAAGGTTACAAAGTTCATTCGCCTTATGAAAGTTCAAATCATCAATCAGCAATGGTTAATTTTATACCTAAGGCCGACACTGCAGACAAATTGCGAGCACTTCCTTGCAACTTTGCTCTTCGTGGTCCTGGATTACGCCTGACTCCTGCAGCATTCTGCACAGACGATCAAATAACTCGCATATTAAGCGTCCTTTAATTTTTTTCTAATCTGGCCTATCATTAAAGAATGAAGGCCAGTGAAATTCTTTCCCGAGATGAAATTCAAGACCTGATGCAAACTTCGGACGCACGAGGTTTTCTTGCCCTATGTACGACGTGGGGAATGATTGCGGGATCTTTTATTCTCGTAGCAAAGTTTCCTGCATGGTGGAGCTATTTCATTGCTCTCATCATTCTTGGCGGACGTCATCTCGCTCTTGCCATACTCATGCACGATGCTGCTCACTATTCATTATTTAAAACAAAATGGATGAACGATTTTTTTGGATCTTGGTTTGCGGCCTATCCAACTTGGCAACATTTAGGACGTTATCGACCTCATCATCTCAAACATCATAAATTTGCCGGAAGTAGTGAAGATCCGGATCTTGATTTGGTGGAAAATTTTCCACTCCCTAAAAAATCATTAATAAGAAAATTCATCCGTGATCTAACCGGTGTTACCGGCATTAAACGTGTCTTCGGCTTACTTCTCATGGATTTTGGTTTTATAGATTATAGCGTTTCTAGCCGCGTAGTGAGACTTCATCCTAAAGGTATAAAAACAATTTTGTTCAATGGTTTAAAAAATCTTCATGGAGTTGTTATTACCAACTTTGTCCTTTTTAGTTTTTTAAAACTCATGGGACACCCCTCACTTTATCTCTTGTGGATCATCTCTTATCTCACGACTTTTTCATTTTTTGTCCGCATTCGATCCATTGCTGAACATGCTTGCACTGATATGGATCTCAATCCGCTCAGAAACACTCGCACGACATATGCTCCATTTCTCGCTCGAATTACTGTCGCACCTCATTTTGTGAATTATCATTTGGAGCATCATCTTCTCATGACAGTTCCTCATCAGAATTTTCGCAAAATGCATGAACTCCTCTTAAAGCGAGGAGTGTTTGATAAAGGATTTCTCTCACGTAGTTATACCGATGTTCTCAAGGAGTCAGTCATTTGAAAGCACTTGTTTTAGGCGGAAGCCGATATTTTGGCAGACATCTCATTGATGAACTTTTGCATTCAAACTATCAAGTGTTCGTCGCGACGAGAGGTAATGTCGATTTTCCTCAAAAAAATAAAGTTCATTTTATTGAGGCCAATCGCGAAGTTCAAACTGATCTCGAAAAACTCGCAACACTTGGGCCGTTCGATATTATTTTTGATCAGATTTGCATGTCGGGAAGATCGGCGAACATGGCCCTCGAAGCCTTTAAACATTCATGCAAACGGTATGTTTTCACCAGCACGGGTTCAGTCTACGATGCCCAGATAGATGTTGAATTGAATGAAGAAAAATTCGATTTTAAAAATTATCCTCTCAATCTCACTGATACGAATCCTTACAATTATCAGGAGGCCAAAAGACAGGCCGAAGTTGTTTTTGGAAATCAGAAATATTTTGAAGCTGTTATGGTACGTTTTCCAATCGTGCTCGGTCTCGATGATTACACTGGACGACTGAAGTTTCATGTCGACAAAGTCAAAAAAGGTGAGGACATTTATTTTCCGAATTTAGAAATGAAGATGACTTTTGTTGATTCGAAAGAAGCCGGACAATTTTTAAAATTCATTGGGGAATCGACCTTTCAAGGTGCGATCAACTGTGCCAGCACTGGTTCGATTTCAATGAAAGACATCATGAAAATAATTGAAGAAAAAACTCACAAAAAGGCATTGTTAGTTAATAAGGAAAATGAAAAAAATCATTCACCTTTTGGTTTTAATGAAGATTTTGTTCTCCCTAATTCAAAAGGAGCAAAATTAGGATTTCATTTTCTTGAATTAAAAGATTATTTACCGAATTTAATCGAAGGATATCTTTGATCGGTTTTTCTTTTTTTCACCGTGTGCTTTTTTACCTTTAATTCTCTCTCGCACTGAACTTTTGGTAGGCTTAGTCGGTTTTCTGATTTTTGGTGGAGTAGCAACTGACTCAATCATTTCGTGAAGTTTGTTAACCACATCACTGATGTTTAAATGTTGGGTGCGAAAGGCCTGCGAAGTCAGAGTTAAAACTCCCTCTTCATTTAAACGTTTGCCATATTTTTCTATAAAGCGTTCACGTACAGCAGTTGGAAGACTTGGTGATAGCAAAGCATTCCACTTAAGCGTGGCCTTGGTATTTACTTTATTAACATTTTGTCCGCCAGTACCCGAACTTCTTGAAAAAGATAATTCATATTCTTCAGCGGGGATTTTTATCGATATCATCGAATTTAGGTTGCCACGCTTTTTCGGCTTTGGATAGACTTGTTCCATGCAAGAACTAGAAGATCTTATTCTATCGACGCTGTCTTTTTATGAGCCCATGTCCTTTTCAAAAATTGTTTTTGATATGGACACTGAGGCCCTTAAACAATTTCCCAATTTTGATAAACCACAAATGCTTACGATCCTGAATTCCCTCGAAAAGAGAGGGCTTGTTAAGAGATTAGGAAGCGGGGAAGAGTTGCAATGGCAACGAATCCACAAAAAGCGCTCCTGGTTTAAACGCTTTTTTAGTTAAGACCGTGTAAACTTCACCTGATTCCATCCTCATTCCATTGTCAGACAAACCGTTTTGGCCTAAATTCCACGGATTATGACAAAACCAAACAAACTATCAGAGACGACTGTTTCTCCCTCAGAATTGCCCATTACGGCCTGGCTTCCTACGACTGTCAAAGAAGCAAAAAAGCGCGGTTGGGATGAGATCGATGTCATTTTGATTACAGGAGATGCTTACGTTGACCATCCGGCCTTTGGGGCAGCGGTTATGGGACGCCTTTTAGAGGCCATGGGAATGAAGGTGGCGATCATTGCTCAACCCAACTGGCGCGATGATCTTCGCGATTTTAAAAAATTCGGTAAACCAAAATATTTCTTCGGCGTGACTTCGGGAAACATGGATTCCATGGTGAACAAGTACACAGCTGGTAAACGTTTACGTTCGAGCGATGCTTATACTCCAGGTGGCGCAGTAGATATGCGTCCTGATTATGCAACCAGCGTGTATACAAAAATTTTAAAAGACCTCTATCCTGAAACACCAGTCATGATCGGAGGTATTGAAGCTTCTCTTCGCCGTGTGACTCACTATGATTTTTGGTCTGATCGTTTAATGCCCAATATTCTTTCAACTTCGAGAGCGGATCTTCTTCTCTACGGAATGGGTGAGCAGCCCTTAAAAGAAGTTGTAAAACTTTTGCAAGAAGGTATTCCTTTTAATGAAATTAAAAATGTTCCGCAGACTGCGTTTTTGATTGATCAGCAAGTAGCAAAACCAATTGGGAATATTTCCTGGGAAGATTTCGAGCTTTCTTCGCATGAAGTTTGTTTGAAAGATAAAAAAGCTTACTCAAAAAACTTCATGCACGTTGAAGTTGAATCAAACAAACAATTTGCGAATCGATTGTTGCAAAAAGTAGGAACTGAGTTACTAATCATCAATCCTCCTTTTCAGACAATGACAGAAGCTGAGATAGATGCCTCATTTGATTTACCATATACGAGATTACCGCATCCAAAATATAAAGATCGCGGCCCAATTTCTGCGTATGAGATGATTAAATTTTCGCTTAACACTCACCGTGGCTGTTTCGGTGGTTGCAGCTTCTGTACGATATCTGCTCACCAGGGAAAAATGATTGCAAGTCGTTCGAAATCTTCGATCATGAAAGAGCTGGAAGTTATGTCAAAAATGAGTGACTTCAAAGGAATCGTCACGGACATGGGTGGACCTTCGGCCAACATGTATCAGATGAAAGGAATCGATCAAGCTCACTGTGATAAATGCGCGGCCCCTTCATGTGTTTTCCCAGTTATCTGTAAAAATCTAGATGCGAGTCCAGAGAAGATGACGGAACTTTATCGTGAAGTCGCGGCCCATCCGAAAGTGAAAAAAGCATTCGTGAGTTCGGGGCTTAGATACGATCTCATGTTTAACGAAAGAAGTCTCGATCCGAAAAAAGATGAAGAATACGTAGAGCAACTTATAACTCATCACGTGAGCGGCCGTCTCAAAGTAGCGCCTGAACATACTGAGGATCACGTCCTCAAAACAATGAGAAAACCTGCATTCCATTATTTTGAAACTTTCAAAAAGAAGTTCGAAGAGATCAGTAGAAAGAAAGGGCTTAATCAGGAAATCATTCCTTATTTCATTTCGAGCCATCCATCATGCACGCCTGAAGATATGGCCAAACTCGCCGTGAAAACGAAAAAACTTGGTTACAGGCTTGAGCAGGTTCAGGATTTCACTCCGACGCCAATGACTGTTGCGACAGAAATTTATTATTCTGGATATCATCCTTATACGCTGAAAGAAGTGAAAACAGCGATTTCTCTGGATGAGAAAACAAAACAGCGAACGTTTTTCTTCTGGTATAAACCAGAAAATAAAAACTACATCAAAAACTATCTAGCCAAGCAGAAGCTCTTCGATATCACTAAAGATTTATTTGGATAGAACGAGATTATCGCGGATGAAGTCAGCAATGCTGACTTCTGTGATATTTAGCTTTTTCAATTCCCGTTCGACATAGAGAGATTCATCGAGAGTGAGTGCTTGATTCTTTCGTTTTTCCGTCCAGCCCCAGCTCCATTGATATTTATTTTTAATAGGTGAGTGATGACCAGCACGCACACCGAAGTAAATAAGATCGGCCCAAGTGTCGCCCGCCGCTTTCGTCACACATGTTCTCAAGCGTAAATCGGCCATATCCATATCTGCTTCAGAACCACCAAACCAATAGCGTAAATCATGTTCCAGACAGCAATGCTTCCATTGGCCAGGGTTATTTGTCGGACCATCGAGAAAAAGTGTGCAGTAGTCTGTTTGAAAATTTTTGAGAGTCGGAGCAGCAGAAGCTTTTCCAGTGAAGAGAACAAAAATAATGGCCATTAGTGGCAATAGGGCTTTCATAGATCAATCATAGGGCGAAATTTAAAAATGCTCAACACCGAATGTGGACGAATGATGGATCTGCCTTTAATCTTGAAAGCTAAGGCAATGAAGCCGTCGGGAATTCTTTGACATGAAAAGCACTATCCATGAAGTTGTCTTTAAAAATTTTTTCAAGTTTGTGACAGCGCTTTTTATCATTCTTGGTTTTCTCTATGTCATTTTCCCTTTTATGATTCCCCTTATTTTCGGAGGGATTCTGGCCCTCGCTTCAAGTCCATTCATTCATAAACTCATGGCCCGCGGGCATAGCCGAAAAAAATCTCTCATCATGCTTACCGTTTGTCTTTTTGTTCTCATTATCATGCCGCTGACATTTTTCTTCATGCGCGGTTTTAAAATTGTCTCGCAATTTTTCTCTGAGCAGTCCATCGACGAACTCACAAAAAGTGGGCAACAACGTATCTATGCTCTGTTTGATAAAATTTCAGCAAACTACAATGTTGATCCAGAGATGATTAAACAGAAAGTATTAGCTCTATTGAATAATGCGGGGACTTTTACATTTAAACTTTTTGGTGATCTCGTTTCACAAATCCCGAACATTGTTATTTTAAGTGTGATTACGCTTTTTGCGTTTTATTTTTTTCTCCTCAAAGAAGTTCAAATCAGAAAATTTTTTGATCGCTATTTTCATTTCTCCCAAAAAAATGCAGATCAATTCATCATTGTATTAAAGTCGAGTGCCCGTGAAGTTTTTGTCGCTAACGTGGTGACAGGGCTCATTCAATCTACGATCGTTTCTATCGGTGCGCTTATTTGCGGGATTGGTGACTTTTACATTGTTCTTTTCACAACATTTATTATTTCCTTTATTCCCGTTATTGGGGCCGCTCCCATGGCCTTTTTGTTGTCAGGAATCGCTTTCATTGATGATCAAGTGGGGCAAGGGATTACAATGGCCGTCGTCGGCGTCATCACGGGGACTGCTGACAATTTCATTCGTCCTTATCTCTCTTCTAGCTTTGGCGATGCGAATGTGCCTGTATTTGTGTCTTTTATCGCCGTTATTGGAGGCGTAGTTGTCTTGGGGATTCCTGGTTTATTCGTCGGGCCATTACTGGCGTCTCTTGTTTATGGAGCACTGCCAATATTAGCGCGTGAATTTTTCCCTGAATTAGAGAGTGAGGATGTGCAAAATACCGATTCAAATTGAAAAAGTTTTGGTATGGTGCTCCCCACCTTTTTAAAATGATACGGTTTAGGGATTTATGAAATTTCTTTCTTCTTTATTACTTACATTTTCACTTATCTCAACTCTTTCGGCCGCAGAAGTGGATCAATTTACGCTTCGTCATGAAAACCTGGAAGATGCTTCAACAATCATTAATTTACTCGCCAATAGAAACGTTAAGCGTGTTCTAAAAGAAATGCATGCTAAGCAAATTGGATGTGATGAAAAAGAGCTTTACGAAAATTTAAGAACAGTTTTTGCGAATCATTCTCATGGGGAATTAACGATTTCAGTTATTGATAATCCGGCCATTCCAAAACTTCTTACTCCGTTTGAAAATTCAATCTACAAAGATTGGCGTTTCTGGGATGGCTTTGTCATGGGATCTCCCTTCTTTAAAAAATCAGGACTCACCATTTCTCCTCTTATCCGAATGGGAGATGTCATTGTCGGTACAGATAAATTTGAACATATGTTTGGAAGGGGCTTTCAATACTTCACAAACTTCTATCTCAAAAACAAAAATCTGGAGACGGCAGTTAAACGCGGAGTCTTCGACGAAAAACTAATTTTCGGTGGAAATAAAATCGCGACCGGCGTTTTTAGTTATGGAGATTTGTCTGCTAACTTCAATGGCATGCGTTTTTGGAATCACATGCTGCAGTTAAGACAGGATGTTCTCGGGGATAATAGAGGTCCATACATCGCTTGCGAAAATAATCAATACCGTCTTGTTAAAGAAATTGATTTCCGTTCGTATATGGATGAATCAATGGATGAAGGAATCAATTGTGCAAAATTTCCATCACACAAAACGGCGATGAAATACAAAAGACAAGTTGAAAAACTGGGTATGACTTGTCCGATGGATTTAAGTTCATCTGATAAAATGATCCAGAAATATGGTCCATTCGCCAAATGGATCATCAACAACAAAGGCTTGGCGGAAATTGATTACAAAGGTGAATTCGAAGAGTGAAAAAACCTTTAATCTTTATTGCATTAATTGTTTCTTTCATTCTGCTCGTTAATCAGTTTTTTCCTCAACTATCGAGTCTCACTGACTTTCAAATGATTCAGGCCATGCGGGAAGATTGGCATAATGTCTATCTCACGAATCCCTATTACTATATGGGGCTGTTTTTTTTCTTCAATATGTTTCTCGCTTCACTACCAGTTCCAGGTATATCAATGCTTAGTTTTTTGGCAGGAGCGCTGTTTGGTTTCTGGCCGGGGTTTTTACTTTCTTCAGTGGCAACGGCGATAGGAAATCTTGGCGGTTACTATCTTGCAAATTACTTTTTACGTGACTGGGTCATGGAAAAATACGGACACAAAGTAGAAGTTTTCAAAAAAGACTGGCAAACAAATGGGGCCCTAGCACTTTTTTCTATGCGTTTGTTTCCAATTGTTCCGTCCTTCATCGCCAATCTTATTCTTGGCGTTTCTCCTTTAAAAGCCTGGACATTTTTTTGGGTAGGGTGGTTAGGAAGAGTACCGATGGTGCTTTTTTATACTCTCGCAGGAGTACAGATTGCAAAAATCAAAAGTGTTGATGAAGTTTTATCACCACCAGTTCTCGTTTCATTTGCACTTTTAGCATTAGCTCCATGGGTTCTAAAGCTGCTTGTTGGAAAACTAAAAAAGGCTTAAGGCTCTTTCATCAAACTCACAAGATAGTTATCTTCATCGACGGCAATTGATTTTGAAAATGGGACGCGCATTTTAAAGCTAGGGCCATAAGTAACGAAGGTATTAAATTCGCCATTCAATCCGGCCGCATTGACCTCTGCAGGTAAATTTTCGATATACGTTTCGTTGTACTCGAGTGCCAGATGATTAACGGTTAAAACATCTTTATTAATTCCAGTGACCAGTGCTTTGTGACCTGTCGAAAAAAATTCTTTGTTGAAGTCCTCTGCGCTTAAAGACCAAAGTGGAAAAAGTGGAAGAAGTCCGCTTTCTTTAGCGATATATTCGTGAAGATCTCTTTCTTTATTCGTTGTATCTGGAAATGCGACACCCGCGATATTCGTTTTAGCAAACATCTTCAATACCTTGATAATTTCAGAGGACTCTGTAGTCGTAGATGGATCAATGAAAATTCGCTGAACAGGAAGTTTTAAAAGTTTTCCCTGCTCTATGATGAGGACATCTGGAATTCCATGGTAAGGCACACGATTCGTTGCTCTATTGACTAAACAGATGAGCCCAGCGATTTCATAATTCGCTTCAGTCTGTAACTTATGCAAGGCCAAGGCACTGGCCGAACCACCATTCCAAAATAATAAAATTCTTTCTTTCTTCATATGCGCGCATTAAAGCACGGAAAATTAAAGAGTTCAACAGTACCGGACTTTTTCGGTTTAATAAGGCAGGCATTCATTTTATCCGATACTGTTCGCGATGAAACAAACTTTTCTATTTATCATTTTTATAGTCTTCGTGGGGTGCGCAGAAATAAGCAGGCGTCCAGCGGAGTCATCTGGGCAGGTTCAACATATCGTCTTTGATATTGATTGGACAATTGTCGCCGAAGTGAAAGATGCTTCGAAATTTAAAGATGTCATTCATGTAGATGGTACAGATTATGTTTTGTACCCAGGTCTAAGATCACTTATCCAGGAAATGGCCCAACATCCGGAAATAAAGATTTCATTTTTTTCTGGTGGCGCTAATAAACGAAATGAAAAACTTCTCTCACTCATAAAACTGGATGACGGAAGATCACTTCAAAAAATTGCATACAAAATATTAGGGCGTGACGATCTCGTACGAATGGAACATGTTCCTGAATCCGCCCGATTTGCTGAACGATATAAAAAAGATCTCGCAAAGGTGAGTGATGACATTGATAGCATCATTATGTTTGATGATACTGCAAATTTCACTTTGCCCAACTCTGCAAGACAACAGGATCAAGTTTTTTTCATGGGAACTTCTTATTTACCTTTTGCGAGTTTTGAAGAAGCACAAAAACAAACAGGTGACTACATACCGAAATCCTATGATGCCTGGAAACTTGATCGAGAACGCTTAGAATTGTTACGGGAAGCTTTCAAAGAATCTTATCAAGAGTGGAAGAGTGGCGGATCAAACGGACAATTGAGCGACCATCTAAAGTCAAAAGAAGCTCTTCTTCGCTTTGATTCTCATCAATGGACTCATTATTCGAGACAGCTCATGCAGTCTTCTTGTCAGCAAACGATGCACGTTTTTTTATAGTGCGAGCCAACCGACTGCCTGATTGAAATCAGATTCAAAATATTCAAATGAAGGTGCACTTTTTGGCATTGTAATGTTGAGTCCCGTGTATTTTTCAGCGGAAGCTCCCATAGCTTGAGTGTATGCAGTAAAAACAACGAATCTATTTTCAGTCCCGGACATGACAACATCGCTTGCACGCACGAAAGTTTGTGGAGATGAGAGAGGTTTGAAGGTTTTTGGATCGGCCCAGTAAGTATCAAAACTTTTTACTCCCGGAGCAAAAGGAAGAATCATTAACTTTTCTTTTTCCACAACAATGGCCGGCCATTTTTGTGACTTCGGTCCCGTGACAAATTGGTCTGCAACAATCAGATCGCGAAAAATTGAATCATGATACTCTTTCTCGGAACCGTTACTCCAATTATTGTACCCGAATACAAGAAGCGCATTTGGAACCGGTGGAGTGATTTTTAAGCGAGGATTTGTTTTTAGTTTTCGTTGGGAATCAATACTCAAAAGACGAATAAGTGATGTTAACGTTTTGTCATCCGAAGCATCTTTGTTCGCTTTTCGAATAAGTAATAAGAGTTGTCCCAGATCAACTAAACCACGATTTTCCATCGCATATTTTTTCTTCAATTCACTTAGAATTGCTTTTTGGGCAGAGTCTGGAAGTTTTTCGAAAATCTCTTTGCTTTCTCGAATGAGAGGAATGACATCTTCCCACTTATTGTTATCGATAATTGAAATCGTAGCGGAGCTGGTTGATACGTTTTCGCGTTGAGACCCTTTTAGCAAATAAGAATAGGATTCGATAAAACTTTTAGCGAGAAAAAGTGCAGCACTTTTGGCGTTATCTAAATCTGGAAGCATGTTTATCGTTTCAAACGGCAGACCTGAGGTGAATTCTGCTTCTTGGGAAGCAAGAGTATAGTCGGCTACAGATTTCACTTCATGCAAAAATTCAGTGTTACCCATGAAACATGAATCCAGCCACAGGATATCTAACTTCATTCCGATGTTCCTCAATAGCGTTTTTGCTTCTGCAAGAGGAAGTTCAGACAGTCCTTCTGAACCTTGTCCGTGACCATAAATGATGAGAATTTTTTTTGATTGAGGAGATTTAAATGCGTTCTTCAGAAAGCTCTGAAGATTTTTACGTTCAGTTTTTTTATATTGTCCCTGAATTGAAATTGATCCAGCATCGCCCGCGAGAAGAGAATTGAGTCCAATTTTTTGATTTCCATTGGGAGAGTAGGTATATGTCGTTTGAGGCATTTCGCGATAGAGAGAAAGGTTGATGTCTTTTACATTTGAAATGCGGGCAAGTTCCATTACATTTCGATCGATATCTTTTTGAAATTCGGCAGAATCAGTCGGAGCATTTTTGCCCAGGAAAAGAACAGCGACATCCCACTTCACACCCGCTGAAACATCAGCAATTGTGAAGCAGAATGCTACTATTAAAAAGAATGAATTACTTAATCGCCTTAGGCTTTTCATTGTCTTCATCACCGTTTACACCGAACAGATTATCTGAATCCACTTGCTTCGCGAGAGTTTGGTAACTCACAAAACCTGCTCCCGTTGCAGCGTAGCCAAGAGCTTTTTCAAGAGCAATTCCAATCGCCTTGTTTGAATCAGGCATAACGTGGAAATATGTTGAAAGACCATTTGTGAAGATGTCGAGCTTCTTTGTTCCGTTAGGATCTTTCGTAGTTACTTTACGCTCAAAGTACATCTGATTGTAGTACTTATAAGATGTACAGCTGTCGAAGAAGAAAATTTGGTAACGTTTTGTATTGAACTTAATTTTTTCACCAAGGCTGTACTCAACTGAGTCCAGATCCAAGTGTCCGCCAAGACCAGAGTGTCCGCCATAAATCATGACTGAAGCGTTTTCGATAGCATCTTTATAAAACCAGTGGAACGCCAAAGAATCTTCATCAATTCCAGATGGACCAAAGAAAAAGCGATAGATGATTTTTCCTTTCTGAAGAGTTTCAACGAATGGAAGATCACCATTAACAGTCTTTGCAACTTTTGCAATTTCTGTTTTTGTCCAAATTTTTGGCATGTATCCTTTTGCAAGAAGGTGAGTGCGGATCACGCGATAGTTATCAGCATTGATATCACTGCTCTTAAGTGGATTGCGCTCCTTCTCAGGATCATCCATTCCAAAAAGAACGTGTACAGTGATGTTTCCATTTTCATCCGGAAGGTTGTGGTATTCCGGATATGAGAGTGCTGTGTTCTCATATCTTTCAATTTTTGCTTTTACGACTAAATAGTCTTTGCCAGCTTTTAACTTACATCCAGATTGTTCCGGATTCCAAAAATACCAGAAATCTCCCTCTGATTGATAGTGATCATCAGTACAAGGATTGTAATCACCAACCATCGCTGCTTCATAAATTGTAGAAGGGTTTACCGGTAAAACGATGTCATAAGTTTTAGTAGGTCCGTTTTCTAAAACAATGTTTCCATCATATTTGTAAGTGATATTGATAACGTTTCCATTTCTGGCCGCAACTTTGATATCTGAAATAACATGATCGCCTTTAGGTACTGCCGATGCATCAGCAAAAGACATTGGTCCAATTGAATGCTGAACTTGTTCTTCAATAACACGTCTAAGTGTTTTTTCCGTTGGATTTTTTGCCGTCGTTACATGTTGAACAACGCCATTAAAAGTCATGCGGGCCTCTGTTGAATTTGATCCAACATAAAGCTTCTTTTCATTTTTTCTTTGATAATTTTGAGCATAGGCACTTGCTGAGACGCTCGCTACAACTGCGCATACGATGAGTTTTTGATAATTCATGGATGACTCCCTCTTCATTTAAAATGCTTTGTGGCCCAGATATATCACTAATCCGGACAGGGTAGGAACGGCCTGTAATTTTTATAAACTAGGTTTTAGAAGAAAGTTTAGAGGTGAGCTGCCCGCAAGCGGCGAGAATGTCGCTACCTTTGGTGGTTCTCACGAGAGTGTGCAATTTACGGGCGACGAGAAGCGATTTAAAGACGTCGACGTCCTCTTTCGAAGGTCGCTCATATGAGCTCCCCGGAAAAGGGTTAAAAGGGATAATATTGATCACGGCCTTTAAAGGAGAGAGAAGACGTTTGAGCTCATCTGCATCCTCCACACGATCATTGAGATTCTTGATCAACAGATATTCAAACGTAATAAACTGACCAGGCTTTAGACCTTTCTGCACTTCTGCAAGTTCAGCGAAGAGGTCTTCTAGCGGCCAGTGATCGTTGATAGGAATTAGTTTTTTTCTGACTTCATTAAATGGTGAGTGCAATGAGAGAGCGAGATTCACTTTTGGAAACTGAGCAAATTTTTTCAAACCCGGTAAATGTCCTGCTGTAGAAAGAGTTATTTGTTTCGGACCAATTCCCAACCCAAATGGTTCAATAAAAATTTCAATTGCCTTTTTTACGGCATCCGCATTGTGTAGAGGTTCCCCCTGTCCCATAAAAACAATGTTCGGAGTAAAAGTATGTTCCGGAAAAATATCACGCAAATAATTCCACGCCACCATGTACTGGCCGATAATTTCTTCCGGATTCAAATGTCTTTTAAGACCTTGAGTTCCTGTAAAACAGAAACTGCATTTCATCGCACAGCCCACCTGAGTCGACAGACAAACGGTGAATTTTTTATGAAAAGGGATGAGAACCGTTTCTACCGTTTGATCGTCTTTAAATTTCATTAAAAACTTAATGGTTCCATCTTCGCTTTTTAAAACTTGGGCGATTTCTGGAAGTTCCGTAGAAAACTGATCATTTAAGGCCGTTGATAATTTGCCAGACAGCTGATTTTTAATTTTTTTTCTTTTGTAAATATTTTGCAAAATCAATGGAGCGAGTGAATCGGCCATTTGCTCTGATGACAAGAAATTCTGAAGGTCTTCTTGTGTTTTACTGTAGAGAGAAGGTTTTAGGGACATTTATTCTTACCAATGAAAAGTTGGGAATTTTTACCATAATAATTTAAGATAGGTCTATGGAAAAGTTTCTCCTCATCGTCGATGATAACAAAGAAATTGTTGAAATCGTATCGGAAGTCCTTGAAGGACTGTTCGATAAAATCATTTCTGCAGGCACAGTAGAGGAGGCCCAAAACTTACTGGATAAACATCATTTCCAATTCGTCATTCTGGACATCAATCTCGAAGGGCGTAATGGTGCTGAAGTCATAAAATATTTAATTGATCGTCCGGAAAATCCTAATAATAAATCTTCTTTTGTCATCGTAAGTGGAATTATTAATCCGGATTTTATTCAGCGAAATTCGCAGCGCTTTGCCGGTATTCTCATGAAGCCGTTCGAACATAGTGAACTTCGACAAATCATTCTCAATGTTCTGTCAGGTGATAAAAAAGAAGAATCTGCACCTGTGGCTGATCAAGCGTCACTTGATGACGTTCCAACGGTCAAATGTGACCTTCCATTTCCTATTGTTCAGTTAGAGCAAAGAGTGGAAAAGGTCATGGAGCAGGTGAAAAAGAACACTCGTTTAAAACAGTTATTCAATTCGATGAAAATCGATCGCGCGAGTGATAACTACATTCTCGCACATATTGGAATGGTGATTAATATCTCCACAGGTATATCCATTCAAATGCAGTGGAACACCGATAAAACTCTTGAAAAATTTGTCTATGCAGCTTATTTGCACGACATGGCCATTCACAATCGACCAGATCTTGCAAAAATCAGCAGCAAGGATGAGTTGGAAGAATTGAAATCTACACTTTCGCCTCAGGATTATAAACTCACTTTGGAACATCCACTTATCGCTGCTAGAACACTGGAAGGTATGCGGGAAATTCCTCCTGATGTTGAGATGATCATCAGGCAGCATCATGAACTTCCAAAAGAAAATGGATTTCCGATGGGAATTTCGCACGTAAAAATTGTTCCACTTTCAACTGTCTTTATCGTTGCTCACGACATGACAGACTATATTCTCAATAATCCAAAATGGACTGTGGCCGATTATTTGAATAAGGCGAAAATTAAATTTAAAGGCGCTCACTTCCAAAAAGTTCTTTCTTCTCTCAACGAAATCAAATAATGAAAATCGATGCACACACTCATCATGAAGGATCTCATCCTGCATTGGTCATGGGAAAGCAGACCACAGGTATTCATCCATGGGAATTGCAAAAAGAAGTTTCATTGCGCGAATTGCGCTTGAAATTTGAGCAGCTGATATCAAAGCATTCCAATCTCATGGCGATTGGTGAATGTGGTTTAGATAGGTCGCGAGCAGACTTGTTATCCATCGAAGATCAAACCACCGTTTTAGAATGGCATTTAGATGAAGCAAAAAGAAGGAATCTTCCAGTCATACTACATTGTGTTCGTTCGCATTCCGATCTTATTGGTCTTTTCAAAAAAGTGAAGATGAAACAAACTTTTATGATTCATGATTTCAATGGAAATGAATTCCAGATCAATGAATATTTAAAATTTAATCCCTTTTTCTCTTTGGGCAACAGAGGGATAAAACACCTAAAAAAAATTCCACTGAATCGTCTGCTGCTTGAAACAGATGATCAGCTCGAAATCTCATTGGATGAACTCTATGCCATTGCTTCACTGGAATTAGGACTTTCTTCTCAGCAATTAGAAAAACAGCTGGAGGAGAATTTTTTAGGCTTTTTTAGTCAATCTCACAATGTTAGTTCCGCGGACTTCATCAAAAATTTCGGCCGTTAAATTCCATTTCTTTTTCAGAATAAGATTCTGCCATTCTTTAAAAAGATCGCGTCCATGGTGCTTGCCTGGTCTTACTAAAACAAACGCATTGCCCTCTGGTTTCAATACGTAATGAATGGCGGAACATAATTGTTCAAAGTCACTGTCGATAAAAAAACGGCAGCGATTTTTAAAATCGTTAGGGGAGAGTAGGCCTTCTCCTGGAAAAAAATAGGGTGGATTTGAAAGAACAAGATCGTATTGTTCATGAAAACTAACATTGTGAGTGAGTTCCGAATAATTCATGAGATGAAGCTTGAAGTCTCTATCTTTAGCTCCAATCATCTTCACATTTCTGGCAAAATATTCTTCGTATAAACTTTGAACTTCCACGAAATCGATTGTTTTGATCGTTTTCTGATGGAAGAAGAGCTCCATTCCAATGACACCACAACCAGCGCATAAATCCATTGTTTTAAGGCCGCTGATGGCATCAGGAGCATACTGAGAGCTAAGAAAAGCACTTACCCTTTGGGCCAGAAAGACGGAATCAAGGGAGAAGCGGTACCCATCCGGCTGATGATAATCATAGCTATAAAAGGAATTCTCAGAATTTTTGCTCATTTCATTTTTATTCACTAAAATACTTAAAGAATCAACCAAAGAATGACCTGACAACTAAAAGGAGACTGCGTTTGAATGTCTTGGATTACGCTTACATTCCCATTGTAGCGCTACTCAATTTAGGAATTGTTTACGGATGGAATAAAAAATTCAAACAAAACCTTTTTTTAACTAAAAAGGATTGGTTTTTTATTTTCTTTTGCTCATTTTTAAATGTCTGGGGACTGGACACTCTTCAACATGCCTTGGTTAGCAATAAGTTTCTAGATGCGATGAAAGTATCACTCGGCGCATGGTTGCTCTTTACGGCAGCTTCTGTTTTTAAGTCTGGCCGATTTCGAACTATTCCCCTTAAAGAATTTTGGATAGACTGCGGAGGCGAATTAGTTTGCTACCTGTTCATGGGGGCCGGCATTTTCGTTCTTACCTAGGAGAAAACAATGACCATTGAAAAAGTATTATTAGGCGCTGGATGTTTTTGGGGTGTGGAACAAATTTTAAGATCCATTCCTGGTATCGTGAGAACTGAAGTCGGTTATGCTGGTGGAACAATGGCAAAACCTTCTTATGAAATGGTTTGTACAGGAATGACCGGCCACGCTGAAGTTGTGCTCGTTGAATACAATCCTGAAGTTTTAAATTTCGAAGGAGTGCTTGATCTCTTTTTTAGATTGCATGATCCAACAACTCTCAACCGCCAGCATAACGACGTAGGGACACAATATCGATCGGTCATCTTCACATTTACCGATGACCAAAAAAGAATAGCGAATGAAGTCATTGCGAAACTTAATGAAAAACACGTTTTTAAAAATCCAATTGTCACTCAGATCGAAAGTTTCAGTAACTACTTTTCAGCAGAAGAATATCATCAAGATTATTTAATCAAAAATCCTACCGGATACATGTGCCACATTCTGAAAGAAAAACTTTAAGGACAAAATCGATGCACGATTTAGAACAAAATTTTCAATCTCTAAAAAACAATCGATGGAATGTGGCCCAGACAAAGGCCGATGTTCGTATTGAGAAATTAAAAAAATTGAAAGAAGCTGTTCTTCGTCATCGTGAAGAAATTAAAGCTGCTCTTTATTCAGATTTTAAAAAACCATATCCTGAAAGCGAACTCACTGAAATTCACACTGTCCTTGATGAAATAAATTTCGCAGTGAAAAGAGTTAAAAAATGGATGAAGCCAAAAAGAGTGCCGACTCCTCTTGTTCTTTTCGGTTCACGCTCGTCCATTCATTATGAAGCAAAGGGTGTTGTGCTCATTCTTGCTCCTTGGAATTATCCCTTTTCTCTCCTCATTAATCCACTCGTAGCTGCTGTAGCAGCTGGGAATTGCATTGTCGCAAAACCTTCAGAGAAAACGCCAGCAACCGCAGCTATCCTGAAAAAAATTCTCGCTGAAGTTTTCACGAGCAGTGAAGTTTTTTTTGTTGAAGGAGATGCACAGGTTGCAGCCGATCTTTTGAAATTACCTTTTGATCATATTTTTTTCACGGGTTCACCTCAAGTTGGTCAGAAAGTCATGGAAGCTGCCAGCAAGCATCTCACTTCAGTTACGCTTGAATTGGGAGGAAAATCGCCTGTCATCATTGATCGTCATATAGATTTAAAAATGGCCGCCAGTCGAATCACCTGGGGAAAATTTATCAATGGGGGACAAACGTGTGTGGCCCCAGATTACATTTTTGTTCCGGAAGAAACTCACGATCAATTCTGCCAGGAAGTGGCCCTTTGTATACAGCAATCCTATGGTGAAAGTATTGAGGCAAGAAAAGGAACAAATGATTTTGCACGTATCATTGATGTTCGCGCTTTCGATAGGCTCAACAACGCAATCGTGAATGAAAAGAAGCTTTTTCCGGATCAAGCCGACCGCGAGAATCTTTATCTTCCCCCGACAGTGCTCCAAGATGTGCAAACAGATGCTCCGATCATGAAAGAAGAAATCTTCGGGCCGATACTTCCAATCATCAAATATAAAAATATTGAGACGGTGATTGATTACATACAAACCAATCAAAAACCTCTGGCATTATATGTTTTTTCATTTAGTCAGAGCTTTATTTCCAAAATTAAATCGGCAACAACTTCCGGTGGCATGGCCATTAACCAAGTCGTTCTTCATCTCGCGAATCCGCATTTACCATTCGGTGGAGTAGGAACATCGGGAATTGGAAGTTATCACGGTCATTATGGTTTTAAAGTTTTCTCCCATGAAAAGTCGATTCTCACACAAAGTTGGTTCACGCTAACAAATCTCTATTTCCCTCCTTATTCCAGTTCGCTTAAAAAACTCGCATTCAAATTACTTCGATGGTTCGAGTGACTTACTAAAATCGGAACTTAAGAAATTTTAAGTTGTGTCCCGTTCTACCGAAAATAAAATCAAATGATGAACATTTTTCTAATTAGGAGTTTCAAAATGAAATTAGCGACACTTTTCTTTTCATGCGCTTTTGCGTTCTCAACAATGGCAGCAGAACAACCATGTTCTAAAAAGATCGTAGAGGACCAAGTAAACGCACTTTGTACAAAACTTACTGCAAAAGGCGAAGCTCTTAAATCTGAATGGCCAGCTGGACTTCTGTTTAAGAACTGTGGCGACAACTATATTTGGGTACAGGATATGTCTCCAGAAATTAAAATGGTTTTCCATCCGGTAAAAAGCCGTTTGAATGGTCAAGAAATTGGAAAGCAACTTGATGAAAATAAATTTGCTCTTTTCGCGGAATTCGATAAAGCAGCAAAAGCTAAAGCTGCTGGTGCATGGGTTGATTACGTTTGGGCAAAACCAGGTGAAGAGAAAGCAACTCCTAAAACTTCATTCGTTAAACAATGTAAAATGCCTTCAGGTACATCATGGATCGTAGGATCTGGTGTTTGGAAAGACGATATTAAGTAATTTCTTTTTCATTTTTTAAGTCAGAACAAAAGGAGTGATTATGTCTTTACTTGAACGATTGAACAAAACTTCGATCAAATTGAAAATGATCATCGCAGTTTTATCAATTGCCTCAATCTGTATTGCAATCACTCTTTTTGTTTCTTACACAAGTTCGCGCGAAGCTTTAAAAAAGCAAGCGATTGATCAATTGAATTCCATTCAATCAATTTCAAGAAAACGTGTTGATGATTTTTTCGGCCGTACTCATACTTTTGCTAAACTTCTAGGTAACGATCGTTTAACAGAAGGCCTGTTCCTTTCTTATGAGAGTGCGTACATGGCGGCCGGTAATCAGACAGGTCAGGACATTGTTATCAAAGAAGGGACTTATAAAAAGCTCGATGAAATTTATCATTCAAAAACGGCAGAAATTTTAAAGTCGTATAATCTAGCTAATTATTTACTGGTTAGTATTCAGGGACAAATTCTCTATTCTGCTAAAGGTGATGCTCATGGATATTTCATGGGAAGATCATTGACTGGCGGAGAACTGAAAGATTCTGAACTTGCAAAGTGTGTGTCGAACGCGCAAAAATCAAAAACTACGGACATTTTTTATTCAGATTATTCATTTTATCCTCAATTCAATAAGACAATGGCCTTCTACTGCGTAAATTCATATGCAGAATTTGCTCACTTATCAGAAGGGATTAATAAAGGGGATTTGATGGGGACTGTGGTTATTGAAGTCGACACAGCTGCTGTCACACAGTTTCTTTCTGCACGCGAAGGTATGGGAGAAACCGGTCAAGCTTATTTAATTGGTCCAGATCATTTATTGCGTTCTGATTTTTACATCAATAAAGAAAAATTCAATATCGTTTCATCTCACAAAAACAAAGTTCAATTGAAGAGCATCAAAGAAGTAGATAATGTTTTTAAAGATAATAAAGAAATTTCTCTTGAAGCTGTTAATGAGCTTGGGCATAAAGTACTGACGTCAATCGCACCAATTGAAGTCGAAGGAAAAACGTGGGCAGTAGTCGTCGAAAAACAGGCAACGGAAGTTTATAAACCAATTGCAGACTTGTTAAAGAAAGTTTTTCTTTTTTCCGCCATTGTTCTGGCGATCACTTTCTTCCTAGTTATTTTTATCACTAAAAAACTTCTGGCCCCTATCATCACTTCAGCTGAGACATTGGCATCTGTTTGCCAGGCGCTCAACAGTGATTCAAATTTTCTTTCTCAAAATGCTCAAACTTTAAATTCATCTGCAAAAGATCAATCGACTGATTTAGCAACCACAGTTCAGGCCGTGCATGAAATTTCAGCGACGATCGAACAAAACACTTCAAATGCAAAAAACTCAGAAGAGCTTGCTAAACATAGTCTTGATACAGCGGAACGAGGTCGTCAGGTCATTCAACAAATGATCGAGTCGATGAAAGAAATCAATCAAGGAAACCAAGACATTATTCTTCAAGTTGAAGACAGTAATAAAAAGATCAACGAAATTCTCGGGATGATTTCAGAGATTGGAAATAAAACAAAAATGATTAACGATATCGTTTTTCAGACAAAACTTCTCTCTTTCAATGCTTCTGTTGAAGCGGCCAGAGCAGGCGAAAATGGAAAAGGCTTCGCAGTCGTTGCTGAAGAAGTGGGAAATCTTGCTACTTCGTCAGGTAACTCTGCTAAAGAAATTGGTGAACTTTTAACTGAAAGTATTGAGCGAGTTGAATCAATCGTTAAAGAAACCGCTTCAAAAATTGAGACAGTTTCCCATTTGGGCCGTGAACGAGTGAGAACTGGTCAAGAAACGGCCATAAAGTGTTCAGAAGTTTTCGACGAAATCGTAAAAAGCTTCAACCAAGTGGCCAGCATGGTTTCAGAAATTTCGATGGCGTCTAACGAGCAAAATCAGGGCATGAGCGGCATCAATGAGGCCATGGCGCGTTTGAACGTGGGAACGGATAAAAGCACGCAGATCGCCTCTGAATCGTCTCAGGCAGCGAATAAACTGGAAAACCAAGCAAAAACCCTCGAAGAAGTGGTGCAAAACATTCAACAAGTGATTCACGGAACCTAAGCACTCATGATACGATGACCCCAAATTCAGGGGAGTATCTATGCTTATGCTTTTGGGCGCACTTATCGGTGTGAATCTCGCTCTTACAATTTATTTAATTTTAAAATCAGAAAAACAAACTGACTTTAGTTTTTTGAAAGAGGACTTTCGTCCGCTCAACGATAAATTGGTTCAGATTGAAACCATCATCAATCAGCGTTTTGAAGGTCAAAAAGATATTATGAAGCTGCAGGTTTCAGAAATCATCGAAGACAAATTCAAAAAAATCATTACAGAACAAAACCGAACATCACAGGATCTCATCGAAAAATTTGGACATTTTCAACATGCTCTTACGCAACAATTAGGAGCGATGAATGAAAAGACATCGAAAGACTTTGTTTCAATGAAAGAAACAATCAGCCGTGATCTTGTGACAATGAAGACGAAAATGTCAGAAGACCTATTCGTTATGAATGAAAAAATGACCAAAAACATGCAAGAAAAGCTGAACGAAATTTCGAATTCCGTTCGTGCAAATCTGGATGAAGGATTCAAAAAAACAAACGAAACTTTCAATAGTGTTGTTGAACGTTTAGCGAAAATCGACGAGGCCCAGAAAAAAATCGAATCTCTTTCAAGCAACGTCGTTTCTCTGCAAGATGTTCTTACAGATAAAAAGAGTCGTGGGATTTTCGGAGAAGTTCAGCTTAATCAAATTCTCAATTCTGTTTTTGGTGAAAAGAACGATAAGGTTTTCAAGCTTCAGCATAAACTTTCTAACGGAACTATATGTGACTCGATCATTTTTCTGCCGGAACCGACAGGAAATATTGTCGTCGATTCGAAGTTTCCGCTGGAGAACTTCCGCCGCATGTTCGACCTTTCGTTCAATGAAGTCGAACGTAAAGATTTCGTAAAAGAGTTTAAGAGCAATCTCAAAAAACATATTGATGATATCGCTTCAAAATATATCATTTCAGGCGAAACGGCCGATCAAGCGATTCTCTTTTTACCGGCCGAAGCGATTTTCGCTGAACTATACGCTTATCACTCAGACATTATTGACTATGCTCATGGGAAAAAAGTGTGGCTGACAAGTCCAACAACATTCATGGCGATGTTAACAACTGTTCAAGTTGTTATTCAAAATATTGAACGCAGTAAATACACAAACGTCATTCACCAAGAGCTCAATAAACTGGCCGAAGAATTCTCACGTTACAAAAAACGCTGGGACAATCTTGCTTCTCACATTGATACTGTCAGCAAAGACGTAAAAGAAATTCATACGACAACTGAAAAAATCACGAGTCGCTTCAGTCATATTTCTGAAGTTCGAATTGATAACCTACTCGAGTAAGTTTTTATGACGTTAAAAGATTATCTCGATGAATATTCACTGTCTCACCAGCATCCGACGAATGTCCTCATTCATAAGATTTGTGTTCCGGTGATTATGTTTAGTTTGATTGGTATTCTTAAAGCGCTTCCAGTTCCCGGTAACTGGCCACTATGGTTTGATTGGAGTCTTGTTCTCATTACAGGAGCGATGCTCTTTTATGTTTCACTTAAAAATGTTCGCGTGATTTTTTTCATCGGACTTGAGCTGGTGATCATGCTCATGATTTTGGAAGCGCTCAGACCGAGATTCTTTCTACTTTCGCTCGCTCTTTTCATCCTTGCCTGGATCGGGCAATTCATCGGCCATAAGATTGAAGGGAAAAAGCCAAGTTTCTTTCGCGATCTGCTCTTTCTTTTTATAGGGCCCATTTGGACCCTTAAAAATACTGGCGATCAGTTTGGTTCAGATTTTTTTGGAATTAACTAGCGGGAAAAAATTCTCCAGTGGAGAATTTTTACTTCGAAAGGAACACTTAATATAATAATCGTGTTATTAAGAGTTCCCGCTAGTGAAGTATTAATAATGCCAAGGGAATTTACTAAAATCCTTCTCACGTTTCTCCACAAACGAATTCCTTCCTTCCAGCGCTTCTTCCGTTCCATAAGCTAAACGAGTTGCTTCACCCGCAAACAATTGCTGGCCCACGAGACCATCATCAATCATATTGAAACCGAATTTCAGCATACGCATCGCCGTTGGTGATTTCGAATTCATTTCACGGGCCC
>CAMLKK010000003.1 GCA_946480715.1 uncultured Bacteriovorax sp.
ATGCGGCATTCGAAGAACTTTATCGCCGTTTTGCAGACAGAGTTTTTAGTTATCTTTTATCGAAACTAAAAAACAACGCTGATGCAGAAGATTTGGTGCAAAAAGTGTTTCTTAAAGTGCATGAGAGCAAACACCTTTTTAGTGACAAATATACTTTTGAACAATGGTTGTTTGTCATCGCTCGCAGTAGTTTTTTGGATCATGTTCGCTCGCAAAAAAGACGCGACCTCAGACATGAAAAATTGGCGGCTGAACCCGCAGAGTCGCCAAAAGAAGAAATAAGTTTGGGTTTTATGGATCGACTTGAAGATAACGAAAAGAACCTGTTGACTTTGAAGTTTATCGATGAATTAAGTTACCAGGAAATCGCTTTGCAGTTAAATAAGTCGGAAGTGTCTCTTAGAAAAACGGTAAGTCGCTTGCTGAACAGATTAAAAAAGGAAGAAGTTTATGAATAAAATTCCTTCAAAAATTTCTGAAAATATTTTGAGTAAAGTTCACAGCGAACTCATGCCGGATCGTCGAACGCTTCTCCTGAAAGTCTTTGTCATCCACTTACTCACGGCCGTGTGTACTCTTTCCATCTGTCCACAGTTTGGAATCAAAACATTTAATATCGATTTCAATCTCATGCATTCATTCATGTTCATGGGCATCTCTGTCTGTTACATGCTTTGTGGAGCTTTCTTCACAACGACGAGTGTACTCATGATGAGTTTGATATTAAAACGTGACGAGATCAGAGCGCTTCGTTACCAAAAAACTCTTTCAACACTAATGCTTCTACTCACATCAGTTAGTTTTTTCCTCATCATGAAACCAGAATTGTTCATGGAATTTTCAATTGTATGGCTGATCGGTGCTATTGTCGGAACAACAACAACTTTGGAAATCTCTGGACGAGTCCTCGCCAAAAATTAACCGAAGTTTGGAATGATGAATTTCGTTTCAGCTGGTTTCGTCCAATCAGGCAATTCACGATTTTTCTGTTGCAGAACATTTTGTCCGGCAAGTGCCAGCAAAAATGAATCAAACGCACGTGGATTCTTCACCAGAATTTCCAAATCGTGATTATAGATAAATATATCAAGTTTGTTTTCGATCTTTTTAATTAAATCCAATCTTGCTTCAATCCCTAAATCGATATCACTCATAAGTTCGATATCTTTTTTAAGAATGATTTTTGATCTTAAAAGTTCAATCAAGATAATCTGCTCATTGGCCTCAAAGAGCTCAAGTGCTTTGGGAAAGTGACGTTTGATATAGGAAAAGCGCGAGAGAATCATGAGCGAAACATTTCCAAACGAATCAAACGAAGTATTGAACGTATCGAGAATTTGATCGTAGTAATATTTCCAGACCCAAAAATCTAAAGTTCTATTCCAGTAAGGAAGGAAACCTTTTTTCAATTTTCTTTTAAACGAACGAGATAACAAATGATGAGAAGTTTCTTTAGAAAAGATGTCGCGGTTATAAACCACTTCATCAGATTTATTTCTTTCCTGCTCATATTTTTTCGGGTTGCTGTTAATGAGCTTTTGATCTTCATTCAGCAAATCGCGAATCTTTTCTCTAACCGTTGTAATGCCGTTATCCGGACAATTAATCGCCCCTGGACATTCCAGGTCACAAGTTTCACAAGCAGGTTTTGAAAGCGGAAAATCAACCACGAGTTGTTTCACATCGAAATTATGAATCCAGGCACGGATGGCCTCATCATTATCAAGCGCATCTTCATCTTTAACCGGAAGAAGTGATTTTAAAAACCATCGGCCGCTGTCTGAGTAATACTCAATAAGGCAGAAATAGAAATTATCATTTCTACCGCCCTTCATACTCAAACTTCCGATGTTTTTAATTTCCATATTGTTTTCTTAAAGTGGTGCATCCACTTGGAACGTTAATCTCTTCATGTTGAATTTCGAGATCATTTGATCAACGAATTCACGATCTTCTTTTCTGTGTGTGATCAAGAAACATCCACCACCGCCAGCACCGCAAATTTTCATTCCAAGGTGCTTAGAATGATCTTTAAGGGCCTTATGAAGTGCACTCATATTCTCTGTCAGAATACCTGGGAAAAGCTTTCTGCGCTCTTCACCTTCAGCTGCGATGAGATTAATCAGGTCTGTATAATTTTTTGCTCTCATGCTTAAAAGAGCTTCATGTGAAAGTCTGGCGATCTCCCCCAGTCCTTTTCTGATCTCTACATCTTTATTGAAGAAACCTTTATAAACTTCCCAATTATTGATTCCTGAATTTCTTGATTCATTGGAATAAACAAGCGTGAGGTTATTTTCAAGAACGTCCTTTAACTCTTTTGAATAAAGCTGTTCAACTTTAACGGCCCCTGGTTCAGGAAGAAGTGCCAGCACTCCTCCAAAAAGAGCAGGATAGTAATCTTGATAGCCGGCCGGACAATCAATGATTCGTGCTTCAATTGAATTCACTTTTTGAATAGCTTCGATTCGATCAAACTTCTGACCTAAATAACCAGCGATGGCACTGTAACAAGTCACACCCATTGCTGAAGAACCGCCAAGTCCAGCTCCAGGAGGCGATCCAGATGAAAGCTCCATGCGAACGTTGCGATTCAGGTTGAATAAATTCATGATCTGAATAATGAAGGAAAAATTACCAAAAAATCCGTTTTGAAAATTCTCTGGTTTAAAATCAGAAGATTTAAACTGCACAGTTGAATTGTAGTCATGAGAAACAATTTCAACGCCATCAAAATCAATAGCGCTCACATTCACTTGCGCTTTTAATGAAGTCGCAAGATTTAATGTAACGACGTTTGGTAAAATAAGATTGATAGGATTAAGATCGAGTGTCCCACCTAATAAATCAACTCGAACTGAACCAGATGCTTGGAAAGATTTATTCACCATATACTCCGATGTAAGGTAGCTCGCGATAGCGTCCATCGAAATCTAGGCCGTAACCAATCACAAACTTATCTTCAATATCAAAACCTAAGTAATCAATCGCCACTTCAGTTTTTAAGCGAGCGCGCTTTAAAAGAAGTGAACAAAGCTTTAGCGACTTAACTTGTTTAAGCTTCATGTGCTTTAGTAAAAATGAAATCGTAAGTCCCGTGTCTACGATATCTTCAACGACAATCACATTTTTTCCAACGAGTGACTGTTTAACATCCAGGCGGAAGCTGACTTCACCAGAACTTTGCGTTCCTTCATAAGAACTCAGTGAAACGAATTCAATTTGAGCTGGGATTTTTAAATGGCGAACGAGATCGGCACAAAAAATAAACGATCCGTTTAAAACACCGACGATAACCACTTCCTGATCTTTAAAATCACGATTGATCATGTCCGCGAGTTCTTTGACTCGTTTTTCGATAGCGGCAGAAGAGATGAACTCCCCTATAGGCTTTGTACTGTTGGCATTCATCGTCTTCTCCTATGAATGCCTTTAAGTGTACTATAAGTTTTGAGTTTTGGAACGAGACTCGTTTAAATTTACGAAGAAAGCGAGTTGATCTTGATCTTCACCAAAGAAGTCAGCATGCGCTCTACAACGAGCTTCGTACAAATCTGTCTCTCCCACTAAAACCTGTGCAGAATTAGCAGGATTTTTTCTGAAAGTTTTCGAAGCTGGAGCTCCACAAACAGTACAGATCGCTTGAATTTTATCAACACGGTCAGAGATGGCCAGAAGGTCGGCCATTGGACCAAATGGTTTGCCCATAAAGTCTTGATCTAATCCTGCCATGATAACTCGGATTCCACGGCGAGCGAGTTTCTCAACCACAATAGTAATATTGGCATCGAAGAATTGAACTTCATCAATGGCCACAACTCTCGTTGAATCAAAAACTTTTTGAAGGATTTCTACAGATGTATTAACTGGTGTCGCTTCAATTGAAAGAGATGAGTGCGAAACAACTTCTGTTTCATGGTAGCGATTATCGATAGCTGGTTTGAAAATTTGAACTTTTTGACGAGCAATTTGTGCGCGCTTTACCCTTCTGATAAGTTCCTCTGTTTTGCCAGAAAACATTGGACCGCATACAACTTCAATACTGCCGGAGGCTCCTGCCATCGGTGAAAATAAACTCATTGGTCTCTCCTAAAAATGTCTCAAAATCAAAATACATGTGCGTGTGTAAATCCATCATGGCCTATGGTCGAATGCGTGTAAACGAGTCACTGGGCCCAAAAAATTAATAAAATCTAACATCAACAAAATTCAAGACGTTTCAAGGGGATTCAAAGGGGATTAGATAAGGGATATCAGAAACACTAAGTAAGACGCGATGAGTATCGCTAGTAAAAAAAGAATAAAGAGCGGGGTAATCAACACTAAAAAAGCTTGCGTGTTTGTAAAAGACAGTTTTGATTTCAGGCCGGTAAATAAATAAAAGGCCTGAGCAATTGTCGAAAGGACTCCACCAAAAATCGGAATGAGCAGAAAAACATTCGATGTAAATGATGTCGTGACAACGTCAGTGATGAGATCTTCTTCTGCGTGTTCAGTATCAGCTTCAAAATCAAAAATTTGAGCGTAAAACTTAATGAGGAACGTCCAAAACTGGTGCAAAAATTGAAAAATGAAAGGATAGAAAATCACCTGAAATAAAGTGGAGAGCAGAGAAAATTTCTGAAACTTTACATTGAGTGCCTGAAAAAGAAGATGAGTAAAATCTTTTGAATTCGAAAGATACTCATAGCTCACAATTCCCAGATAAATGGCGGCAACTGAATACATGGCCTGTACGAGATGTAGTCCCCAAGAAAAACCTAGTACTTCGAGGAAAGTTGAACGTTCTCCATCGCGCTCTTTACGAGTGGGATGCATGAACGTTGAAATGAATGTCGAGATCGGTTTTGTCATGGCTGAACGTAATCCTCATACTTGATGCTGAAAGGAAGTGTAGCTCCAACATAATGATGAATTTTAACTTTCATTGCTTGGTCTACAGTCATGGCATCGTTGTCTTCAAGGATAACATTCAATTGTCTATTCTCAAAACTCAACTGCAAAACGTTCTTCTTGAGGATTTCAGTTGGTTTTTCTGTCAGATCACTTACGTGGTCCCCTTCCATTTTTATAAAATCGATCAGCTGCTTAAATGAAGTTGCTTTCAATTTTGATTGGGGAACTTGGGGAGTCAGCGAAGCCACTTTAAAAAGGTCACTGTCAGTGATCTTCACTTTCAGCTGCTGGCCTTTATAAAATGTTAATGTGAGATCGTATTCTTTAGATTTCGGAACGATCTTTTTCACCCAAAAATCCTGAACATTGACGAAAAAGTATTGAGCGTCTTCCTGCTTCAGCTCATAAACAATGTTATCTAAGCTGCTTTTTAAAAAGTAGCCGTTTTCTTCGCCATATTTTTTATAAACTTCCAGTGTGTACTTTTTATTTTCACGATCAGTTACTTCAAATTGCGATAGAGGCTCTTTGAGAAGTGCAGGTTCAGCCGGATAAATGAGACTTTTTGCTTCTAATTTTGTCAGGCGACGATGAAATGAAATCCAATTTTCTTCAAAGTATCCAAGTCCAGCAGGCGATTGTGGAATAGTAATCGATTTTTCGAAGTTGATGACAAATCGTCTGTTTCGAAATGTGGAAATAGCAATTTCTTTGAAATTAATTTTATCTTCCACATAACCAAGATCTTTCAAAACATGTGTGTCGTGAAAATACTTATTGGTAAGAAGAAATATCATCGCCAGACGACGAAATTTTGCATCTGACTTTTTGTACTCATCATCTGTTTGATAGACACCAGGATCAGGTGACTCATCATGGGCAATGACGATTTGAGATTTTTGATCGCGTATAACTTCCATGTAAAAGCTTTGATCATATTCCAGTTTTTTACCGAGAATAAAAACAAGTTGTCCTTTCTCGAAGGTGAAAGTCATTCTCATCCCTGGATCCGGAATATAAAAACTTTTGCCAACTTTATTAACTTCTTTCTCATCTAAAAAAGTTTTGATTTTCACACCAGAGAGAATTGTAAAAAATTCTTCTAGTCTCGCTTTTGATAACTTCAGGTTGTTGTCTTTGGCGTAGTAGTCATCCCCTCTTTTTTCAAAAGCAAGCTTAACTCCATCTATGGCCGTGACTTCACCTAAGCGATCGACATCAACGATAGACAATTTTTTATCGAGAGCGGCTTCACTTTTACGATTCGCTCTCTCTTCAAAAAAATACGTAGCAGTGACCGCCAATATGAGAAGGACAAATAAACTGATATTGCGATTTTTTTTAATCCATTCTTTCATTTATCACGTTTCCTTCTATACATTACGATGGCCGTCCCAAAAAGAATGAGCGGGGAAAAGAGAACTGAGAAATAAAAAATAATTCCCTTTTGGGGATCAGAAATGAATACCGGCTCACTTTGAACAATCGGAAGATTAAATGAGATAAGTCGGTCTTCACCGGCAATCCATGAAAGTGAATTCAGGAAAAGTGCAAAGTTGCTTCCGAATTTCAAATAAGCATTAATGACAAATGTTGAGTTCCCAAAAACCACAATCCTATTATCTGCACTTTCGTAAGTAAGACCTAAACTCAGTGGACCCGGCTGATCTTTTCCTGGAGTAAAAGTAATTTGCTGATTCACCACTTCTTTTAAATTTGTTTCACCCCATGAAGCAGGAAAAGGTGTTGTTGAAAAAAGTGATGTGACTGTTCCTTTTACTTGCGGGAACAATTCATCCGGTAGACTTTCAAGCGATGCTGTTAAAGGAAAGAAGACCTGCCCTTTAAAATTTTTCGTCACGCCTGCGTCTGTGTTGAATTCAGAAATGAGTGGAATCGACCCGTTGGATCCCGTTACAAAGCTCTTGTTATCGACAACAAGATCATTGCGCACTTTCATTTTATATTGTTCTAAAAGCGCTCTTAGATTCTGATGGTTATCCCCATTCAAATCCGGATCCAATCCGACAAGAAGATTTCCTTTACGAGCAAGGTAACGTTTTAGAACCTCGATTTCTCCGGCCTGCAAAGATTTCTTTGGTCCCCAAAGAACAACTGCTTTTGCATCGAAGGGAATTTCTTGAGTTGTCACAAGATTAATAGGACGAAGATCGATGGCCGAATTTTTAGCCGCTTCGAAAATAAATTTAAGTCCTTCGTTTTCAGGACTCTCCAAGTCCGCTTCGTCATGTCCCGTGATGAAATAAATGACAGGATCAGCAGGACGAGAGATTTTGATCAAAGCGTTTGTGATGTTAAGTTCATCTCTTTGAGTAACCTTCTGTCTCTTGCCTTTATACTCAACAACAAGAGTGGCCGCTTCACTGATTTGATAGTCGCCAACAAGATCAGGACGAACATCAATATCAATCTTTTCAAGTTTGATTGAACTCTTTTCCATGCGATAGAATTCAAGCAAAGTCATCCACGCCATTGATTCAGCTTTACGGGCAAACATTTTGAATGTGATATCATCATCCATCTGCTTCAGAACATTTTTTGTTTGGTCAGAGAGAGAGTTCAGTTTGATGACTGATAAATCTGCCTGAACCGGATGTTTAAAGGCCCAATAGTTAATGAGCCCCATAATTCCAAAAAGCAGAACAAAAAACGTAATCGTCTCTGTGAGTTTTTTGAAGTGATGGCTTTTATAATAAACGCTCAGATCGTCTTTGTTTAAAAACAAAAGCAGCATCGTTAAACACAGGTTGAAAATCGTAACGGCGAGATTAAGCGTTAACTCGTCTGGGATAGAAATCCAAAGCGCAACAATGACGAGGTAAAGAATAACGTTAATGACAGTAAGAAGAATGCTATACCATTTTTTCATATTGAAATTACCACTTTCTTGATTGCAGTGACTGACGAGTTAATAAAAAGAAAAAAGTCCACGCACAAATAAAATAGACGATGCTGTATGATTTGATCACTCCGCGAGTGAATCCTTCATAGTGAAAAGGGATCGTCATATATTGAGTAATTAGCGCCAGCAAATAGTTGTCTGTAGCATTTACTGAAATAACCATTAACATCGATCCCAGCAAAATACAGAAAGTCATTAAGCTTGCAACGATTTGATTATCAGTAAGGCTCGAACAGAAAAGTCCTACTGCTGTGTAAGTCATAATCGAAAGAATAATTCCCAGGTATGAACTCCACACCACTCCCCAATCGCTATATCCAGAGAAACTGAGAATGATGGGAAAAAGAAATGTAAAAGACAGCATGAAAATCAGCGACAGACTGATCGATAAGAATTTGCCGGCGATGATCTGCATTTCCGATAGTTCAGAACGTAAAAGAAGATCGAGAGTGTGTCTTGCTTTTTCCTCTGCAAACGATCGCATTGTCATGAGCGGGCAAAGAAAAACAAAAATAAAATTAATATTGCCGAAGATTGGTGTAATCACCCCTTGGGTCATCGTTGTTGTGCTCATTTCTTTCGACTGCAGAATGTAGTTGAAAAACAACCATCCCATCATGAATGAGAATAATCCCGTCAGGATATAGATAAGTGGAGAAGTAAAAGTATCTTTTAATTCTTTCTTTGTAAGAATCATTATGTTTTTCATTAATTCATCCTCTTAAAGAGATCTTCGAGATCCGCTTGCTCTTCATAAAATTCCAGCAATCCAATTTCGCTCTTGGAAAGTTCTCTGGAAATTTCAAGGCGACGATCTTCATCCCCTTTTGTTTTCAAAATGAGATCCCACGCGGAACCATCTTGTTTAAAAGTGAGCTCAAACAGGTTGCATTTTTTCTTAAGCGCTTCAGCTTCCTGTGCACTAAAGTTTGCCACTTTCGCAAAAAGTGTTGATTGCTTTTTGAGACCCTTAAGAATTTTATCCATCTCACCAGTGATTTTAATTTCACCTTTATCAATCAAAGTAATGTCGGAACAAAGAAGTTCAACGTCGTGAAGTTGGTGGGAAGAAAAAAGAATCGTGTGATCTTTTTTCAATTCCATGATGAGCGCTCTGATTTCAGCAATGGCCACTGGATCGAGACCAACAGTCGGTTCATCGAGAATGATAATGTCGGCATCACCTACTAAGGCCTGAGCTATTCCTACTCTCTGCTGATATCCTTTTGATAAATTTCCGATGAGACGATCTTGCACATGTTGCAATCCGGTCTTCATCAAAACATCATCAACATTTTTTCCTTTTTGAACGGTTGTAATCTTTTGAACGAATTCCAGATAATCACGAACCGTCATGTTTCCATATACTGGAGGATGCTCGGGAAGAAATCCAACACGCCCATTGCATTGAAACGTTCCTGATGACTGCGTAATAAGGCCGGAGAGAATTTTCATCGTTGTCGATTTCCCTGCGCCATTGGGACCTAGAAAGCCATGCACACTTCCTTTCTTTACCTTGAAAGAAACGTCTTTTAGGGCCATGCGTCCAGGGTAAGACTTCGCTAGATTTTGAATTTCAATTGCATATTCCATAGGACCACTCGTTATCCACAAAGATTTGAGGCAAAAGTTAACATTATGGGAAAAATCGTAGCAAAAATTACAGCAATTGAAAAAAATTTAGTATAACTTTAATGAAAGGAGCTGATCTTAACGATTAGACTGCAATGATGAACGTAAAAGAAAAATTTCTCGATGCCGTAAAAAATGCACAGAACATTGTGATCTCAACCCACATCATTCCAGATGCAGATGGAATCGGCAGCCAAATTGCCTTATGTTTAGCTTTGCGTGCAATCGGGAAGAATTCGATTTGTGTAAACGAAGAGCCTCTTCTGGAACGTTATAAATATCTCGATCCTGAAAATGTCGTCATTTCTCATGATGATTATGTCTCTTTCTTCACGGAATCTGAAATCGATCTTTTTATTGTTGTCGATACAAACTCTCTAGAGAGAATTGGCGATCGTATGAAGGCCATTGCGAAACGTGCTCCAAATTTATTATTTATTGATCATCATCCATGTCCAGGTGATGTCATTTCTGCAAACTGTGTAGACACTTCCAAAGCAGCAACGGGAGAACTCGCAGGAGAACTTATTCAGTCGCTCAAAGTTCCACTCACTCGTGATATGGCCCTCCCACTATACACGGCCATCCTCATTGATACATCTAGTTTCCGCTATCCCACAGTTACTGGAAACACTCACCGTTTGATTGGGTCACTCATGGATACGGGAGTTCGTCCTCCACACGCTTACAATATGATTTATGGAACGAAGAAACTTTCCTACATGAAGCTGTTAGGAAAAGTTCTCGCGTCCGCGCACAATACAAAAGATGAAAAAATCGCATGGCTGACTTTAACTGAAGATCTGCTCAGTAAGTTTCATGTTGATTCTGAAGATACACTCGCTTTCATCAACCATCTGCTTGTTCTAGACAACATCAAAGTTGCCGTTATGTTCAGAGAGATGGGTTCCGATATTAAAGTTTCTCTTCGTTCAACTGGTATTATTGATGTTGGTACTATGGCCCGCGCTCTCGGAGGCGGTGGACATGATCACTCAGCTGCGGCCATTATCAAAGGTGAATTGGAATCAGTTATAAAGACAACGATCGAAAAAATTTATGCCATCCTGATTGATATGGAAGCCAAAAATCCGGCCCTTCAGCAAAACTAATTAACCTAGAATACGCTCGAGAGCTTCTTTCTCTTTAGCACTAAAACTAAACGCACCTTTTGCGAGGACTGATTTTAATTTTTCTTGCGTGTTTGTATCTGTCGGATCGTTTTTTGCGATATCACTTTTTAAAATTATATCTTTTTTCTTTTCCACTTCTTCTTCCGTGGCTTCCACTGCCGAATCTTTTTCAAATGGAACAATGACGGGTGGTCTCACAACAGCTTCGTTAAGAAACCCTTCACCTAATTTTTGTGTTTCAACAACTTTCTTTTTTGGAGCAGCAGAAGATTCAACATGTGCTGCAAGTTTTCCTTTGATCTCATCTGCGGACATTTGTTTTCTTTCTGGAGGCGGAGCTTTTTTACGACCAGGTGGACCTTTGGCGCCTTTCGCTGCTTTCGAGTTTTCTGACTTTACAGGCGAAGCACTCGACGGTTGATTGAATATTTTCATGCCAAATTCCTTTTACGGTTTTAGTTTTTCTCCTGTACTATTATAGCTTATCCGAACCCACATTTTTATCAGGCAAAATCACCCATGACCGACCTTAGAAGTCTTGTAAAAAACAAAAGTGCTGTCCTCTTCGATATGGATGGAACGCTTGTGAACACTGAACCTCTGCATGCAAAAGCGGCCGTCATGGTTTTGGAGTCATTGGGAATTAAGATTGATCTGGAAAAAACAATCGATCAGTTTTACGGAATGACTGATTATGTGGTGTTGAAAACTGTTTGCCCTCAACTGACTGACAGTGAGATTGAAGCTGCTATTCAACAAAAAAATAGGCACCTCATCGCTTTATTTAAGGCCCTTCATCCCAATGAAAAAGAACAATACATTACTCCCGGTCTCTTTGATTTCTTAAAACATTTAAAGAATCAAAACATCAAATGCGCCGTCGTTTCTGCCAGTGAAGATGTCATCGTTTACGAAACTCTTTTGTGTTTTGATATTCATCCCTTCATGGAACTGCAGATGGGGCGCAATCAAACAGCGCTTACAAAACCTCATCCTGATCCCTATGTAGAAGGTATGAAACGTTTAGGTGTACGTCCCGATCAAACACTTATTTTTGAGGATTCTCCAACGGGCCTAAAATCAGCGAAATTATCCCTCGCTCAAGTTGTTCGTGTGACGGCCTTTATGCATGAAACGAGCACTCAACTTGTTGAAGATGAGTACCACGCGATTAAAAGTTTTCACTTGGGCTAATGCACAACTTCATTTACTTGACTAGCACACTCAATTAACCGAATCTTTACCTCTAAAAAAATTGAGGAGAGATCACTATGTTAAAAAGTTTATTGAGCTTGCTCTTAGTAAGTGCATTTTCAGTTTCTGCTATGGCCGAAACAACATTTAAATTTAATGGCGACGCTTATGTTCGCGAGTTCTTCAGAAATAGTTATGCCGGAGCTGACACTCACGCATTCAACCAATTCTTTCGATTAAACCTTCAAGCAAAACCAGATGAAAACTTAACAGTAAAAACGGGTCTCGTTCTTTCAAGCAATACTTGGGAAGGAGATAATCACGCTGGTGCTGGAACACTTACAGCTGGTGGAACAAATGATGATGGTTTCGGAAAATCAAACGTCACAAGATTAGATCACGCTCAAATTGAATACAGCAAAGATGGATGGATCACATCTGTTGGTCGCATGGCCGTAACATCTCCTGGATCATTCCTTACGAGTGATGACAGAAGAGATAGAATTCAAGTTGTAAAAATTTTTCCAAAGTTTGATGCTCTTGCGATCATCTACGACAAGAGAGCGGAAGGAAGTTTAAATAACAGTGACGATGATGTTGATATGTACTCAGTAAACTACTACGGTGCTACTGAATCTTTCAAATACGCTTTCCAAACTGGATACTGGGTTTCTAAAGCTTACAATCCAGCAACATCACTTTTAAACGGTGTGAACCTGGATAAAGTTAAACAGGTCACTCCACAGTTCGAAACAACACTCGCTGGTGTGACTGCTAATCTTTACTACACTTTTCTTTTTGACGGCTCTGCTCTTTACAGAGACACTCACCACTCTGCTGCTCTTAAACTCACAAAAGATTTCGAAGTTGTAAAAGTTGAACTTCAATCAATGGGAACAAAAGATGGTGGTTTAATTGCTGGTGGATTTGATTCACTTGTAAGTCTTGTTAACAACTCTCCAGATCACAATCAATCATCAATCAAACTTCGCACTATTGGTTTTGGTCTAGGGAATAAAGCCGTTGATGAATCATTTCATGCGGTGAGATTCTCTAAAAAAATTAATGAAGATTGGTCAGCAGCTCTTGCTGGTGGACACGGGATTTTTTACACTGGAACAATCAAAGAAAAAAATTCAATCGTCGATGCATCTGTTCGTTATGTCTTCACTCCAAACCTTGCAGTTAATGCATTTTACGGAAAGTTTTTTGGTGATTACAAAGATCGCGCAGGCTCAGTTACTCTAAACGCTAATTTCTAATCCCTTCATAGGCGATCACACAAATAATGGGCACTTTTCAAAAAGTGCCCTTTTCCTAACTACTCAAAATTCTTAGACCACTTGCTTTTCTTGTGGCCACTCAAATTCCCTTGTAATCTGATCAAGATTTTTTAAAACGTTTGTGGTTTTTCAGCGGTACGTCTGTTGAAGTGAAAAAGAGTAAAAGAAAATCACGGCAAGATATTTGGGATTTCTATGACGACAATTTTTTCTAAGACAAAAGTTCTCCTGCTCTCTACTGTAATTTCTCTTGGTGTTCTTACTACTTCATGTGGTGATGGTACAAGCGGACAAAACATTCAAGTTCCAGGAGTGAACGGAATGTCAGTTACTCTTGTTCAAGACAACGTTCTTATCTCAATGGTTTTCGAAAACCTTCAATTGGATGGTGGTCTTCGTTACAACATTCCCAAGTATCCAAACTCGTATTTAGAAATTTCGCCAGATCTTCAATCAGCTGGTACTTTAATGGCGATCAATCTTTCTCTTAAAGACGTACTAGATACTCGTCTTCAAACTCTTGACCCAGCAACTCTTCCAGGTGGTCGTTCACTTCCAGGTGTAGCCGGTGGTCGTCTTCCAGCTGTAGCTTTCTCAATTGAAAAATTCAAGAACATGGCGTTCTACATTGGACCAAAAGTATTTGGTGTATTCATCCCACTTAAAAATCTTGGAATTGGTGGATCGATTATCACAGCAAGATATTATACTGGTAACAACAGAATTGGTAACATCTCACTCGTAGGCGAAGATGCTAACGGTGAACACTCAGGACTTCTGTTAATGCTTGATATGAGCCAACAAGTTAAATCACAACTTAAAGCTCACGCTGCTAAATTCGAATAATAAAAAGTCTTATCGCCCCGGGAGTTCTTCCCGGGGTTTTTTATTTTTGAGCGGGATCTTTTAAAAGAACAATTTGCCAGCGGTTATTTGTCGAAGCATCGTTTTTAAGATGCATATAAAGCGGTCTTTCTTTTTTCTCAATATCATTTACAACATAAAACTTTTCACCAAGCACTGTCAGAATGTTGAAGAGGCCTTGATGATTGTCTGTATCCAATAAATATTTTAAAAACACGAGACCAACAGGAGCTTCTTTAGAACCAAGTAGGTCGTAGGCCTTCATATCGTTTAGGGCCGCGCGAGTCTGGAACTTCTTCATTGGTGTGGCAAGTTCACTCATCATCTCTTGCGAAAATTCAAAATCATCGCGAAAGACTTCCATATCTATCACAGCACTCGCCTCTCCTTTTTCACGAATGGCGAGGGCCTTCGTTTCAAACTCAGAAAGTTTTGGAGGTTCTGGTTTAACTTCTTCAACAACGACAGGTGCTACCTCAACCGGTTTTTCAACAACAGGTTCAGGCGCGATAACAACCTTCGGAGGCGCTTTAGGACGAGGTTTTGGCTTGACCACTACTGGTTCAACCTTTGGCGGCTTTAAGGCCGTTAAAAAGTCACTGAGGCCTTTCATATCGAATTCTTTTAGCGACCCTGGAAGGAAAAGCTCCCCCTGAATATAACGAGAATCCGTTTTTAAAAGATGGGAATAAATGAGCGGATATAATCTATTTAAACTCAGGTAAGGGATTTCTTTTGTAGAGAAAAGTTTTGAATAACGTCTTAAACACTCCTCACCCATTCCCGTTTGATTGATGATGTTGAAAGCGTTTGACTTACGGATAAGCTCCGTAGCTTTTTCGATTTGATTAAGTCCGTAGAGCTGATCTTTTTCAGCACATAATCTTTGAATGACATCTGTATCTTTTTTACAAAAATCGCCAATTGCGGTCTGAATTTCTTCTTCAGGAAGAGCGCGGCAGTTTTTCTTATTGCCGATACACCATTCGTGCAGACGTGAAAAAAGTGGATCTGTCGTTAGGGATGTCGATTTTTGAAATTCATCCAGCCACTCAGCTTTTTCTTTTTTTGAAAAAGGATCAACTTTAGTTTTAGAAATCTCGTTGACGAATTTTCCGTAAACGCGATCTTTAAATTTTTTCATGTCTTCACTTTTTGGTGAGCACTTTCCAAAAAGATCGTTGAATTCGATAGAACAAATTTTAGGAGCTCCTAATTGATTTGAAGCTTTGTGGCCGATACGCAGAGATTCAAAAAGATAAGACATGCTTACAAGACGATAGAGATATCGAATATACTCCATGTTTTCAGCAAGCGTTTCATCCGGGCATGTTGATTTCTCAACAATGTCTTTAAACCAAAATTGGTGAAGTTCGAAAGGTCCAGGCTGAATTTCTTCATTCAAATAAATTTCACGATAAATATCATCGAGGAGAACCAATCCCCCGGCCACATCACTAAAGACTGCACGAGGATCAAGAGGTCCGCGATAGTTCACCGTTTTCTTCTCGCCCAGATAAACATTTTCATAATACTGATTAAGCACAGGCTCTTTTGCCCATCCGTTAAGGATGAACAAAGGAGTGAGTGCTGTGATCAATACTTTTTTAAAATTCATCAATTAAACCAAAATAAACTCAAGCTCGGAATGTACGTGATAATGATAAGCGCGATAATAAGTAAAATGAGAAACGGTACTGATACACGATACATTTCCGTAATCGGTCTATTAAATCTAAAGCTACTAATAAACAGGTTGATCCCCACTGGTGGTGTGAGATATCCAATTTCCAGGTTCGCAAGAAAAATCATTGCAAGGTGAATAGGATCAATACCGAAGTCTGTTGCAATTGGAATGATCAGTGGAACAACGACAACGATTGCCGAGAAAATATCCATCAAACATCCAACTACTAACAAGAAAAGATTCAGGAAGAGTAGAAATGTATATTTGTCATGAATAAACTCTTTCATGAGCGCAAAGATCTTTAGGGGAATTTCTTCATCGACCAGATAATTTGTAAATCCAAGAGCACAACAAAGGATGAGAAGAATCCCCCCTACTAAGCTCATTGAATCAACAATAACTCTTGGAACGTCTCCCATGAAACTTAGATCACGGTAAATGAAAACTTCGATAACAAAAACATAGAGGGCCGTGAAAGCCGCGGCTTCGGTAACTGTAACAAATCCACCGTAAATTCCAACAAGGACTAAAGCGGGAAGAAGTGCTTCCAGCCACGCATCTTTTAAAGCAGCTAAAAAAGTTTTCAAAACGAATGGATGTTTAGTTGCTCCACCTTTTGGACTGTTATAAATAGACCAAGCAGAAAGAACAACCATAATGACAAGCCCTGGAACTAAACCGGCCTTGAACAATTTATCGATATCAACTTTCGCAACGAGACCATAGAGAATGATGGGAAGTGAGGGAGGAAAAAGTAATCCGAGCGAACCTGATGCTGTGATCGTCCCCAAAGTAAACTTTTCGCTATATCCATCTTTGACGAGAATCGGATAAATCAATCCACCAAGCGCAATGATTGTTACACCTGAAGCTCCAGTGAATGCTGTGAAAAATGCACAAACAACAAGAGCAACAATTGAAATTCCACCCGGCAGCCAACCCAATCCGGTTTCAGCAAGCCGAAGCAAACGTTGCGGCGATTTACTTTCGGCCATTAAATATCCGGCAAAAGTAAAAAGTGGAATAGTCATTAAAGTTGGAGCTGAAGAAATTCGGTAAAACTCTTGAGCAACTGCAGATACTTCGACACCCGAATAAGTAAAGGCAACCAATGCCGCAAGAGACATAATAACAAATAAAGGGACACCTATAACCGCGAGTCCTACAATACCGAGGGCCGCAATTGTTCCGCTCATCGGACTTCTCCTTGAACAACTGCACTTGGTTGTTCACCAAAACTTAATAGAAACACAAAGAGAAATCGAAGCGCAATCAAACTAAGTCCAATCGGAATCATCATAACAAGATAGCCACTACTGATTCCCCAAAACTCTATTTTAGCAAATTCCATTTCCACTTTTGTAAAATCAATGCCCGCTTGAATCAGCCATAAGAGAACTGCAAAAGAAGCAACCATAATAAATCTTTTAATAAATGAAGCTACTCCATGCCACCCTTTGCTTTCAATAATTTTACCAACTAGATCAATTCCAATATGAGTCCCTCTTCCTGTAGCAACAACTCCTCCTAAAAAGGCGCTGAAAAAAACAAGATGACGAATGAATGGATCAATCCATGGAAGATTGATATGAAACCAGCGGAGAACGATACTTCCTGAACTGAAAAAGAGCATCGCTAGAACTGATACAACAAGAAGAAAAATAGAAAATTTCTCTAGGGCCGTATCGAGAAGTTTAACTGTCTTCATTATTTTTTTCCTAACTCTGCTTCCAACTTTTTAAATGCTTCTTCTGAAAATAATTTTCCACGTAATTTTTTAACAATTTCTGCTCTGTAACCTTGAGCTGTTTTCACGTCAGAGTCATTAAATTTTACGAATTCAATTTTTTGCGCTTTCATCGCAGTCATTGCATCTGCGTTGTCTTTTGCATTTCCAGCATTGATTTCACCTTCATACTTCTTCGCAATTTCTTCCACGATTTTCTGGTCTGCAGGTGCAACTTTTTGCCAAGCTGTCTGAGAAATAACGAATGCGCCGATTGAGTATGAAATTGGAAAGTCGATCATGTACTTTACTTTCGTGTTCCACTGAAGAGCAAGAATCCCGATTGGTGGAGCGTAAGCCGCTTCAACAACACCAGTAGAAAGAGATGAAAGAACATCTGGCAGAGCAAGAGGAACACCATTTAGATTCATCGCCTCGAACATTCCAGTTACAATTGGATCTCCATCCCATGACCAAATTTTTAGAGATTTGATTTCATTTAAATTATTAACTTTTTTCTGTGAAACGAAATAGATCTGACCAATTTCGAAAACACCAAGTGATTTGAATTTGTTTTGTTCAAATTTTTGATTGAAAAAAGGAGCCATGTTTTGCAAAGTTTTTAGTGCTTTTTCACGATTGTTATTGAAAGTGAACGGAAGCTCAATAACTCGTACATCTCCACTGATTTCACCTAACGTTTTCCCCGTGAAAATACCACCATGCAATTGACCGATGCGAATCTTGCGTAGAACATCCTGCTCGTCACCTTGAGAGCCGCCGAAATAAACTTTAATTTCTACATTTCCTTTAGTGGCTTCTTTGATTTCCGTCGTCATCTTTTTGATGTTCTTTGCCCAGCCTGTTCCTTCCGGAGCAAGCACCCCAACTTTAATGGGAGCAGCATAGAGATTGAGAGATGTAAGTGCACAAAGTGCGAGTAATGTTTTTTTCATCGTGATCCTTTTCGTTAAAAGAAAGTCTTTTTATATTGGTTCATTAATTCAAAACGTTTTAAAGCGAGTGCTTGATAGAGACGGAGTTTTTCTTCACGTCCCCACTCTGGCATTGGGTGTGGCGCTCCTGTGTAGATGTAATGTGATTTAAAGTTTTCATGAACTCCATTTAAGAAATCCATTTGTTCTTTAAATCCCTCTTCATCATTTTGTGGGATGAGATAATACTGTAGATAACTTGTGCGAATCAACCAATTATGCGGATGACGAGCGATGGCCTTTAAGAAAATATCTTTTCCTTTTTGAGGATTTCCACCAAGCATTTGCGGTCTTCCTGCTTCGTACGCTCCATAAAAAATGTCACATGTGCCGTAGTTGATTTGTGGATCTTTTGAACAAACCCAATCGAAAAGTGCTTTTGCAACCGGAAGCTGGGCCACGATGATCATACTGTCTTTTTGCAGATTAATGAGTGCGCCGAGAGCTTGTGCCGTGAAGAGAACTGTTTCGAGATCGCGTTTATCGGTTGAAAGTTTTTTATCCAAAAGATGATGAATGATTTGTGGTTCACCTGCTCTGCTCACAAGCTCATCAAAACGCACATCCTTTTCATTGAGATATTTCATCCCGTAATCAAGTGCACGTGTGTAGTTGAAAAGCGCTTGAGTTTTTCCATTCTCATGTTTCGCTTCTGACCACTCATCTTCGAGCATTTGAGTTTCGCTGACTGCGAAAGCAAGTCCTGCGTAACCCTTGTTGAGTGTTGCTGTGATATTAAGATTGTCAGGTGATGCTGATAATAATCCCTCTAACAAAACAAGATTGGCCGGCATCGCAGACTTCACGACTTCATAATTTCCCTGTGTTTCAACGTCCCCAGAGGCGTTGTAAAGCAATCCAGAAGAGCCGGAAATGGCCATTTTATGGAATGTTGAACAGGATGTGATTAAAGTTGTGGCGACGAGGAGAATGCACCCAGAGACGCTAAAATTTGCCATAGCAGAGCTCACCTGTGAGTAAAAGGTTCATGACTTATTCATCAATTAGAGTTCTAGAATACCTACCATTTCAATGATTTACAAAAGGATCTTGACAGGGAAACTTTGCCTAGACTGCCCTCATAGGAAATTGGCTTCACTCGTGCTATAATAAATATAACTAAAGATCTTATTCTTAATACCGATTAGTGAACTGCTTTAGTCGGGATAAGGTCAAAGGAGAATGTATTGAAGACTATCTTAACCATTAGGTAGCTTTTCTAACCTTCTGCAACCCCCTCTTTGTGGTGGTTGTTATTGGTGGAAAAAGGTACCAACCCGGAATCCAACAATGAACAACAAACTAACAAAAGAGGTATCTATGACAACTGACAATTTAAATCACTCAATCGAACCCGTAACATTCGCTAAGAAAAACATGAACGCTTCAAGCGCGTCTGGAAATCCTGCTGATAAAAAAGTGGCAAAGACTTTGAAGCCGCTTTCAATGCGTCCGAATCGATCAGTGAAGAAAAACGATAGTATGAAACAAGCTTATAATAAGCTGAAATAAATAAGGCCCTTTCGAGGGCCTTTTTTTTTACCTAAAATTTTGATCTCCAGCCATCCCCTAACACAATACCAAGTTCTCCAACAACTTTATCAAGCGGAAAACCGACTACGTTCGAGTAGCTGCCATTAACCTTGGAAATAAAAGTAAGCGAAGGTCCCTGGATACCATAGGCACCTGCTTTATCGAGAGAATCTCCCGTATCGAGATAAGCTTCCATGAGTTCATGTGTAATTTCATTGAACGTCACTTCCGTGCAGTCGAAAAATAAATGCTCGCGCCATTTGCCATCTTCATCTTTGAAAAGAAAGCTTACTCCAGTCATCACGAAATGCGTGCGGTCCGATAGCTCTGAAAGAATTTGTCGGGCTTCATTGCGATCTTTAGGCTTGTTATAAATTTTTCCATCGAGCACGACGATCGTATCGCTCGCAACGATGAACGGATTTTCTATATCAGCACATTTTGTTTTAACCGCTTGTGCCTTTTGAGAGGCTAGATCCTGGGCAATTTGCGCGGGGTCTGTTTGATTTGAAACTTCATCAAGATCTGCCGTGCGAATGGTGAAAGGTATTTTCAGCCATGAAAGCAATTCTTTACGACGTGGACTTTGTGAACCGAGAACAAGATTGTATTTAGCGGATGCCATGCATTTTTTTCCAAAGATATTTTTTTGTAGAATTCAATTCTTCTTTGAACGGATCATACTCTTTTATCGTTGAATCGTCTTCATATGAATAATAAGCGTTCAAGGCCTTAATGAAAAAATGTCGTCCATATTCCATGATCTGTCCTTTGGCCCCATCAGTGTCACCGCGCTTTTCGAGTCGTTGCCGGAAGTTTGCGCTGGTAAGAAGATTCGATGTTTCTATTCTTCTAAAATACTCCGTGAGAAAAGCAAGTCTTGCTTCGTCTTCTGCTTTAGTCCAGAGGCGATAACCATGATCGCGGGCCAGCACGAGAGGATCTAATTTCTCCGCAAAAATAAATGGAGAATAATCACGCAGGAAAATTTCACGGCCAACTAAAATACTTGGTATGCGCTTGGTGATGAATTCTCCCATCGTGAGCCAATTGGTGTCTTCTTGCAGCCCGAGAACTCTTCCTTTCTCATCAACACTCATCCACGTATCATCGCTGATGACTTTTAATTCTTTATTTTCAAATCCACGCAACTGAATTTGCAGTTCATTCTCAGTAGACTCTTTTAACCCTAAAAATTTTGAAGAGCGGCTTTTAATAAAAGATTTTCCGCCAATGAGAACGACGACTTCAATTTGCGGAGAAGGACCCATAATGGTCGCATTTGGAAGAACGAGGAAAGCATAAGTTTTTTTCCCCTTCGTCATTTTATTGTTTTTTTCAATTTCACTATTGAGAAGTTTGTAATGTTCAAGATGGGTCTTTCTCTCTTCAACAAGCTCGAGAAGATCGCTCTCGTTGTATGGTTTTTTATCGGTGACAGGCATCGCCTCATAGGTATTAAGCGGAAAAAAAAGAACATCTGTTTCACGAATATTCACTTCTTCAAAGGCCGATTCACTTCGGGAAAGCCACAGTATGTTTCCTGCGTTTAAGCGAGCATTGATAAAATTTCTTTCAACACCTAAATTGATTTCATTAAAAGTAATCGATGAATGTGGGGCCATGCGGACCATGGTTCCATCAAGTAGAAAAATCCAGGCGTAACTCTCACCTATCGTTTGAAATTCATCACCTTCATAAATGCTGGTGCGATGAGAGGCGTTGAAGAAACTTTCACCACGATCGACCCGACAAACTCCCACACATTCGAAGACATTTCCCACTTTTTCGCGCAAATTACGCTCTGTGAGGATCTTCTGCCAATCCGGATAGAGGTCCTTCAAATCTGACTGTTGCTTCCATTCAGTGAATGAAAGTGTCTTTTCTACTGGGAGATTCCCCCAAGTTGTAAGTCCTTTTTTCTGGTTTTTAAACTCCTGCGCCATGGCCGCTGTCACAAGGGACCACAGGAGGATGATAAGTACTATTCTCATGTCTTTTTTTTCGGCACTTTCCCTCGGGAAGTGTAGGTTCGCACTGTTCAGATGCGGCCGAAGATGATAAAATTTGCCTCTGAAATCCCTCTACCGGACCTCCAAGGAGCCACTCTCAATGTCACTGGAAAATACCGAAGTAAATGAATCAGACTCTAGCTCGTTTTCTTTTGTGAAGTCTGAACACAAGATTATCGATTTCTGGAAACAAAATCAGATTTTCAAGAAGTCACTTGAACAAACAAAAAAAGGGCTGCCTTATATTTTTTATGATGGACCTCCATTTGCGACAGGTCTTCCTCACCATGGTCACCTTTTAGCATCAACGCTTAAAGATATTGTTCCTCGCTACTTCACGATGAAAGGCCGTTATGTTGAACGTCGATTCGGATGGGACTGTCATGGTCTTCCGATTGAAAACGAAATCGATAAAAAATTAGGAATGTCTGCTCAGGACGCTGTTAAGCAACTTGGTGTTAAAGGCTACAACGACGAATGCCGTGCCATCGTTCAACGTTACACAAGCGAATGGGAACGCACGATCACACGTATCGGTCGTTGGGTTGATTTCGAAAACGATTACAAAACAATGGACCCAGAATTCATGGAGTCTGTTTGGTGGGTCATCAGTGAACTTTGGAAGAAAGATTTAATCTACCAAGGAACGAAAGTTGTTCCTTTCTCAACAGCATTAGGAACTGTTCTTTCAAACTTCGAAGCGACTTCGAATTATCAAGACGTACAAGACCCTGCAGTCACAGTTCTCTTCAAAGTTAAAGACCAAGATTTTTACATCGCTGCCTGGACAACAACTCCTTGGACACTTCCTTCCAACCTCGCTCTTTGCGTGGGGCCGGAAATTGAATACGTAAAAATCCACGACAAAGATAAAGACATTAAGTTCATAATCGCTAAAGACAGAGTTGAAGCTTATTCGAAAAAAAGAAATCTCGAAGTTCTGGAGAGCATGACTGGCGCTCAGTTAAAAGGTCTTCGTTATGAGCCGCTTTTCCCTTATTTCAAAAAAGATGCTGATTTAGGAGCGTTCGTAGTTCTTAACGACAACTACGTTACTACGACTGACGGTACAGGTATCGTACACACAGCGCCGGCGTTCGGTGAAGACGATAATAGAATCATGAAAGAAGCTGGCATTTCAGCTCTTGAATGTCCGGTTGATGATGCTGGGAAATTCACGGCAGAAGTAACAGACTTCAAAGGCATGCATGTTAAAGCGGCCGATAAAGAAATTATTAAAAAACTAAAAGACGAAGGAAAACTTTATGATCAAGGTGTTCTTGTTCACAGTTATCCATTCTGTCCTCGTACAAACACTCCACTCATCTATCGCGCGATTCCATCGTGGTACGTGAGCGTAGAAAAAATTAAAGATCAACTTCTTAAATCAAACGAACAGATCAACTGGACACCTTCTCACATCAAAGAAGGACGTTTCGGTAAATGGCTTGAAGGCGCTCGCGACTGGGCGATTTCAAGAAACAGAATATGGGGTACACCTATTCCAATCTGGATCAACGATAAAACGGACAGACGCGTTTGTATCGGTTCTATTGAAGAGCTTGCACGCTTAACAGGAACAAAAGTTACAGATCTACACAAAGAAAATGTAGATGATTTAACTTTCACGCAAACAGGTGAAGAAGGCGTTTACAGACGTATTCCGGAAGTTCTCGACTGTTGGTTTGAATCAGGCTCAATGCCTTACGCTCAACTCCACTACCCTTTTGAAAACACCGAAATGTTTAAAGAAGGATTCCCTGCTGAATTCATCGCTGAAGGTCTCGATCAAACTCGCGGATGGTTTTACACATTAACTGTTTTATCAACGGCATTGTTTAATAAACCAGCTTTCAAAAACGTTATCGTCAACGGTCTTGTAATGGCCGAAGACGGAAAAAAAATGTCGAAGAGTTTAAAGAACTACACTCCGCCAGATGATCTTATGGAAACATTTGGTGCCGATGCTCTCAGACTTTATTTAATCAACTCTGGATTGGTAAAAGGTGAAGAACAGCGCTTCACTGATACTGGTGTAAAAGACATGGTAAGAAAAGTTCTTCTACCATGGCAAAACTCATTTAAATTTTTCCAGACATACGCGGAAGTGGATGGATGGTCACCAGTTAAAAATTTCAAAACAAGTGACAACATCGTTGATCGTTGGTTGATTTCAAATCTTCAAACGCTGAAAAAGAACATTGCTTTTGAAATGGAAGAATACCATCTCTATAACGTTGTTCCGGCGCTCTTCACATTCATTGAAGATCTTACCAACTGGTACATTCGTCTCAACCGTCCTCGTTTCTGGGGAGAAGGTTTAACGGATGATAAATGTGCAGCTTACTCTACTCTTTATACAGCGCTGAGAGAGTTAACAGTTTCGATGGCCCCATTCGCACCATTCTTTTCGGAACACGTATTCCAGGAATTGCGCAAAATGAATCCGTCTGAAAAAGAATCTGTTCACCTTTGCGAATATCCTCTTCCAGTTGATTACCTCATCAACAAAGATCTAGAGGTTGCTGTAGATCGCATGCAACAGATCATCCTGCTTGGACGTCAAAAACGTAATCTTGTTCAGATTAAAGTTAAAACTCCGCTTAAGAGTTTAACAATCATCCACAAAGATCAACATCTTCTCGATGAAATTAAAAAACTTTCTGAATACATTCAGACAGAGTTGAACGTAAAGAATCTCGAATTCTCAACTGAAGAATCGAAGTTCATTAAACTTTTCGCTAAAGCTAATCTTCCTGTTCTTGGTAAAAAACTTGGCAAGGACATGGGGAAATATAAGGGAATTATCGAAAAGCTGGATGCAACTGCTTTAACTCAACTCGAAGAGCAAGGATCACTTCTTCTCGATGGAATTACTTTCTATCCGGAAGAGATTTTGATTTTCCGTGAAGCCAAAGAAGGTACGCAAGCGATGAGTAACCGCTTCATCTCAATTGATATGGATACAGTTCTTGATCCAGAATTGATTGCAGAAGGTCTTGCCCGCGAAGTGATCAACCGTATCCAGAAATCGCGTAAAGATCTTAACTTCAATGTTGGCGATCGCATTCATGTTGAATATAACGGCTCTCCTGAGCTTGTAGCGGCCATTTCAAAATTTAAAGATCACATCGCTAGCGAAACGTTAGCGTCTTCTCTATTGATGAGTGAAGCGTCTTTAGATTTAAGTTATGAAGTTGATGACTACCAATTGAAATTAGGACTAAGAAAGGCATAAAAAAAGGGAGCTTTAAAAGCTCCCTTTTTTATTCAAATTTAATTTTTTGATTAAAGACTTAAATCACAATCTGCAACTTCAGCGCGACGATCACGATTAACAGTAACAGCTTCTTCGACAACTACGTATAGACCTTTATCAGAATTATTTGTTCTGATTGTTCTTTCGATTTCAGATGAACGAGTATCATCAATCGTTACCGATTCAATTTGAAGAAAAATTCTGCGGTGAGGTTTTAGTGAAAACTCAGAACCATCTTTTACGATTTTGAAAATTGTTGTGTTGTTATTTTTTACGTAAACGTAAGCTGATCTTACTGGGAACTCAACTTCTTTAACTGTCACAGAACAGTTTTCACCTTGATGAACTCCAAGAGGCAATACAGAAAGTAGTGAATCAACAGCTCCTAAATCCTGAGCAGATGCAGTCAAAGTTAAAAGTGAGAATGCGATTGCGATTAAACTTTTCATTTTTGGCCCCCTTAATATGACCACACCCTATCAAAGAGGCCTTTTCTAGTAAAGGTCTATGACCCCTTTTTACAGGGAGATTCGCCCTAAATCTTCTGCTTTGGAGATCTCTACAAACTCTCTAACACCATGATTTTCCATGACTTTTCGGAGATCTTCCATTAAGGCCGGATTTGTAAGGACAATCACAGAGACTTTTGTAGCGGCCTTCGCTTCTCGTTTGAAGTTTTTCAAAAGCTCTTCAAGTTCACTCATCGCTTGATTCATGATTTTTGAAGGACGAAAACCTTCTGCCATCAAAAGCTTCACGAGTTTTAATTTTTCAATATCCGCGACTGAATAGAGTCTATCCCCTTTTTCATCTCTGGCAGGTCTTGGAAACGAATAACGACGCTCCCACATTCTCAAAAGATATTTACTAAAACCTGTTTCTTTTTCCACAACGTTAATAGGAAACATAACTACCTCGCTTTTTCATATACGATTTGCACAACATCTATTTTTTTTGATCGAAATCCTGCTTCACAATAAACGTAATAAAAATCCCACAGCTTCAGAAACGATTCATCAAAACCAATTCTGCGAACACTATCAATGTTCGACATGAATTCCTGTCGCCAGATCTGCAACGTTTTGGCGTAATCGAGTCCAAAGTTGAAAAAATCTTTCACTTGCAGCTGATACTTTTGTCCGAAATCTTTTAAAACTTTCGGCGCTAGTAACATTCCGCCAGGAAAAATATATTGCTGAATGAAGTCTGTAGATTGGCGATAGTGATCGAAATGTTCATCATCCATCACAATGGATTGAATCATGACTTTTCCACCTGGTTTCAAACGCTCTTTGAGGACTTCAAAATATGTGTTCCAGTATTCCTGTCCAACGGCTTCAATCATTTCAATGGAGACTATATGATCATACACCCCACGCTCATCACGATAATCGCAAAGTTTAATTGTGATTAAATCTTCAAGATTGAGTTTATCAACTAACGATTGAGCATGATTAAACTGCTCTTGAGAGAGGGTTAAACATGTCACATGACAACCTGACTGTAAGGCGGCCATAGTGGCGAATCCACCCCAACCACAACCAATTTCAAGAATGTGGTCTGTGGATTTCAACTGAAGTGTATCTATAATTCTCTGATATTTATTCTTCTGAGCACTTTCTAATGTTTCATCTTCATGCTTAAAAATGGCCGCAGAATAAGTCATGGTTGAGTCCAACCACAACTGATAAAAATTATTTCCTAAATCATAATGGGCCTGGATGTTCTTCTTACTGCCTGTTTTAGAATTGCGATTGAGGTAGTGTTTTGTTTTATAAAGCAGCATTCCTAATGCTGTCCCTTTAAAGCCTTTTTCCAGTGCTTCTTGATTTTCTAAACAGAGCAAAAGGAGTTCGGCCATATTTGGTGAATCTAGCCAACCATCGCGATAAGCTTCAGCTAATCCAATATCACTTGCGGAAAGAATTTTTCCGTACGCGCGAGCATCTTTGATGTTTAGTTCAGCTTCTCTTCCTTGTTCTGTACCTTTGAAGATTCGCGCTTGACCATTTTCAAGCGTAACGACCAACTGCCCTTTTTTTAACTGGGAAATGAGTTTTAAAAATAGATTTCTTCTTATTGCATTAAAGATCATATGCGGACCTTTGTTAATGTTGGTGATAACGGTTCAGGACGTTTATAAAATGTTGCTTTTTTCATAAATAGTTTGAGTGCCTGCCAGTGTATACGGACCATCACCATCAAATTCATAAGCGGATAACTAAAAAATAATTTTAATAATCTGGCAGTGGAAAACTCATGACTCTTTAATTCCGTTACAGAACTTTTAAAGAGACAAGAATCTGAGTTCTCAAAATAATCAATTGAAGTTTTTTGCGGTGAAAATTGGAATTGATAAAAACCTTTGCGATCAAAAAATGGTGATACATGAAACTCTTTAGAGCAGTTACCAGCAACACCATCGATGAGATAAAAATGACGGTCTCCGAAAGTGTTGTTCACTTCCGCAAGAATGCCTTCGAGTGCTCCATCTTTTTTATAGAACTCCCAAAAACTAACTGGATTGAAAACGTATCCTAGAATGCGCGGAAAAGTTTGAAGGTTAATTTCACCTTCCGCTTTTAATCCGGCAGCGCGAGCATATTCACGAATACTCTGATCAAGATTTTGACTTTTCCCATCGAGGTAATCGCTATAATAGAAAGAAAAAAGATTAAATTGATTAATGGAAAAAAGAGTACTGTTGAGTTGTCCCAGTTGCGACAATGGAAACTTCATGTAGAAAACTTTATAGCGAAAGCTGTGCTTAAAAGGTTTAAGCCTTCCATGCCAAACAATGCCTTCGCGAAGCCAGTTTTTTACCATGGTACTTGTGCTCCTAGAAGTCTGGCCACAACCATTCCTGATTTCAAACCATCTTCATGAAATCCATATCCACTCCAGGCCCCGGCAAAATAACTGTGATTTTTTCCCTGTATTGTTGAAAGCAGCGACTGTGAATCAATACAAGGTTGATCAAAAACCGGATGATGATATTCAATCTTCTGAATAATTTTATTTTCATCAGGAGCAATAAATGGATTAAGAGTGACAATAATTGGTCTTTTAAATGGCAGTGGTTGAAGTTTGTTAATCAAGTAGCTCACACAAACTTCGTTTTTATTCAATTCATCTTTTTGCGAAATATAGTTCCACGCGGACCATACATTTTTATTTTGGGGCAATAGTTTTTCATCCCAGTGAACATAAGCCGTGTTGGGCTGATAACGAACCGGAGTGAGAATTTTTCTCTCTTCATGACTTAAATCTTTGATCATCGCTACAGTTTGATCTGCATGCGTGGCAAAGATAATTTTATCAAAATTATATTCTGCTTTATTCGTTTGAACACTTACCATGTCTCCGCGTGTGACAGATAACACTGGTTCATTCAAATGAATATTGGCCAAACTAGAGGCCATTTTTTTTACATATTCGCGAGATCCATTTTTAACTGTTCTCCACACTGGCCGTCCTTCAACTTGGAGCAGAGAGTGATTTATACAAAATTGTAAAAAAGTCTCGGCCGGGAATTTGAGCATCTCTTCGGTAGAAGTCGACCAAATAGCAGCCCCCATCGGTATCAAATACCAATCGCGGAATTCACGGGAATATTTTTTTTCAGAAAGTAGTTCCCCCAAACTTAATTGATGCTCGCGAGAGTATCTTAAATTGGCCCTCGCCTCTTTGTTGAACTTCAAAATATCGAGGATCATTTTCCAAAATGAATATTTAAAAATATTTTTTTTTTGTGAAAACACAGTCAGAAGATTAGTACCGGCCCACTCAATTTTTTTGTCATCAAGACGAACACTAAAAGTCATATCTGTTTCAACGACATCAACATTAAGATATTTGAAAAGTGCGATAAGATTAGGATACGTTTGAGGATTGTGGACAAGAAACCCTGTGTCCACTGGATGTGTTATTCCTTCCAACGTCACATCGATGGTATTAGAATGTCCACCCAAGTAATGAGCACTTTCAAATAATGTGACATCATGACCTTCGCGCTGGCATAACCACGCGGCAGATAGACCAGAAATACCAGAGCCAACGACTGCTATTTTCATTAAAACCTCTAGATCTTTATAATGCGAAAGTGATCAACACTCCCTAAGACAAGGTTTAGACAAGGGCCGTCCAACCACTGTCAACAAGACCAGAATGTGCTAAATATTTGTTATGACCCATGATTTTGTCATTATTGGGGCGGGTGCTTCAGGGCTTAGCCTTGCGGCCATGCTATCCAAACAAAAAATTAATAATGTACTTCTCGAGGCCCATTCACTTCCAGGTGGATCATCTTCCTATTTCGAACGAGATGGTTTTGTTTTCGATGCGGGAGCAACGACACTTTCGGGTTTAAAGACAAATCGGCCACTCGCCAATCTATTCCGTACTCTCGAATTGCAACCCGAACTCGTCACAATAGATCCGGGAATCATTTTTTCGTTTGAAAATAAAATGGTGAGACGTTTTCAAGATCACGAACAATGGATGAATGAGCTGGAAGAAAAATTTCCAGCCATTAATCATCGTGAATTGTGGAATAAAATTTCAGATGTTGAAAAAATGGGATGGCAGTTGAGTGAAAACTTTAACCATCTGCCTTTGAGATCGACCGCTGATCTTTTTTCACTTTTAAAAATTAAAAACACACTTCCCTTTCGCTCACTAATTCCTCTACTCACTTCAGTTGAAAAATATTTTCATCTAAATTCCCTGCAAGATGAAAATTATCTAAAACTTATAGACGAAATGCTTTTCATCACCGCTCAAAATAATAGATTTGATACTCCGGCATTGATGGGGGCCATGGGACTTAACTATCCGAGCGATACATCGGTCATGAAGGGCGGAATGAAGGCCTTTGTAAATCTCTTAGCTGATCAATGTGCCGACATTCGCTATCGCCACAAAGTTGAAAAAGTAGAAAAAGTAAATGACATTTTTCATGTGCACACCAATCAAGGAATCTTACAGGCGAGACATGTTGTTTCCACAATTCCTCAATATAATGAATCAGCGACCTATTGGTCAGCTTACATGCTCTACTTCACAATTACAGACCAAGACTTCGAATCCCTCTTTTATCAAATTCATTGCGAGCGTATCCCACTTTGTGAAACACAATCGTTTTTTGTTTCTTTGTCTTTACCACAGAAAGGAAGAAGGACAGTGACCATTTCTACTCACACTCATTCTCAAATTTGGGAACAGATGACTCGAGAAGAATACAAAATGGCCAAGCAAAAAGTTGCAGATTTTATGATCGATTTATTCTGCAAAAGATTAACAATCAAACGCGAAAGCTTAGATCACATCATCACTGGTTCTCCCACCACTTTCAAACGCTACACTCATAGACCGCATGGACTTGTAGGGGGAATACCTCACTCGCTAAAAAGATCTCTCAGCGATGTTTTTATTTCTCGCAGTCCATATAAAAATTATTATCTTTTAGGAGATACCCAATTTCCCGGTCAAGGAATTGCATCAGTTGTTTTGGGATCGCAGAATTTACTTAATCATTTAGGGATTTAATTTCGGGAAAAAGAACGGTGAATGTAGAGCCTGCTTCGAGCTCGCTCGATACGACAATCTCCCCATGATGAGATTCAACAATTTGCTTAGTAATATAGAGACCAAGACCTAATCCGCTAATATTTTCATGGGAAATGGCCCTTTCAAAGCGCTCAAAAATTTTTGCCTGCATATTTTTATTAATGCCCATTCCGAAATCACGCACAACTAATTCTGCTTTTCCCTCTTTAGCATCAACACTTATATGGATTGGATTTCCATCTCCATATTTCAAAGCGTTTGTCAGAAGATTCGTTACAACTTGTTCGATTCTAAAAAAATCCGCCATGATCATTGGAGAAGCTTTGATGTCCACTTTAGTTTCACAACCATTTATTTTGAATTGATCAGAAAAACGATCAACAACATCACTCACAAGCATTCCAAGATCAATTGGACACTTATCCATTTGCAGCTTTCCGGCCTGTATGCGTGAGACATCCAGGAGGTCGTCGACTAGTTTCGTGAGACGGTCGACTTGATTGATTGATGAATCTAGAACTTTGCGGAAACGTTCTGGAGTTAGAGCTTGAGGTGCGTCTGGACGCATCGACCTCTTCGCAAGCTGTAACTGTAATTTTAAAGCAGTAATCGGCGTTTTTAATTCATGAGAAGCAATGGAAAGAAATTCATCACGTGCCGTAATGGCAAGTTTGAGTGCTTCTTCTGATTCCGTTCTGTATTTCACTTGCTCTTCACTTTCAATGGCCAGTGAGATTTCGCGAGCGGCTTCAAGCAGGAAGTTTTTATAATGCTCATCAAATTTAATGAGAGCAGAAAGGCCGACAACAAGTATTCCACGTGTTTCTTCGTTCTCGGAACGTTTAAGCGGAATCGCAATTGAATGACCATGCGGAAGTAGTTTCGGTTCAGATTCTGATAAATGCTGAATCCAATCACAAGCATCGATTTTCTCTTCGCCAATATTGCCCATCAAACGAAGTGAATTGTCTTTTTCTTTAAGGAAGAGACACGCATAACGAATATCATTTGGGTTTTGTGCAAGGACATCAAGTATGTCATTCATGCCGACCCATCCGGAAAGGGGCAACATACTTAATCTTTTTATTGTCTCTGAACGACGTTCTTGTTGAATAGCTTGAGTAACTTCTTGTACAAGCTGCAATATACCGGCGATGTTATTGTTACAATCGCGAAGTGGACTGAATGAAAATGTAAAATAAGTTTCTTCTGCAATTCCATTTCTCGTCATCACAATAAATGTTTTATCAACCGTTACAACTTCTCCTTTCATCACTCGATCCATCCATGGATTAATGATCGGATAAGTTTCTGGCCAGCATTCTTTGTAAGTCGATCCTAAATTTTTTGGGTGACGAGGTCCCATAATTTGCGCGTAACCATCGTTATAAATTTGCACGCGATCTTCACCCCAAAATATAATAGCGGGGCTTGGAAGAGATAAAATCATACTGACATACCCATGAAGAGTAGCAGGCCAGGATTTCATATCGCCGATGGAAGTTTGAGACCAATCGAACTGACGAACGAGGGGACCAACAGAGCCTTCTCTGTGATCGAGAAATTTAACACCAGGAACATTCATAACGGACTTTATATTTCTTTTAACCAATAAATCATTTTTTTTGTGGAGTTCTCTCTATCACCCAAATCGGGCCATGCAAACTCACTTTTTAGTTTAAGATGTTTTTTAAATCCTTTTTTGTCCCAGAATTCATCCAAAGGATGATAGTCCAATGGCTTAGCAGGGTGATTTTCGGGCCGCTCTACTGCACAAAATGCGGCCAATGTATAACCCCATTCTTTTGCTGCGCTTTCACGTCCTTCGAAAAAACGATGTCCTAATCCCATTCCGCGAAATCCTTTTTCTAAAACGCTTTCTGCAAAATAAAAAATTTCGTTGATATTATAACCAGCTTCTAGAAAAGGTTTTTGAACGTAATCAGCTTCATCTGCTAATGGCATTCCCGTTGAAGCACCAACGAGATCTCCTTGAGCATCGAAGACAGCAACAAGAACACTTCTTTGTGTCTGCGTATAAATTTTTAGGTAATTCTCTTCATAGGCCATAGAGCCTTCGTAGAGATAAGGATAATCGCGAAAAACTTTTATTCGTAGTTGAGCAAGAGCAGGAATGAGTGGTTCAATTTCCTGCCCTTTATAGATTTTTACTTTCATGGAATTAGTATTCCTGTGGAAAGATCTCGTACTGCTCGATGTGATAATTATTTTCAGAACGAATTTGAATCGATTTACCGTGTGCTTCTTCTAGCGTTTCAATCAAATCAAAATCCTCACCTGTTAGTGTCGCTGTGACTTCAGGGTGAGCATAGATCGAAACTTTAGATCCTTTGCTTTTTGCCAATACTTTATTCAATTCACGAATGAGTTCGTAACAAACAGTTAATGTCGATTTTACTCTCCCTGTTCCTTCACAATAAGGACATGGCTCGCACATGATACGCGAAAGAGTATCGCGCGTGCGTTTACGGGTCATTTCAACCAGACCTAAACCTGAGATAGGGAGAACATTTGTTTTAGCGCGATCTTTTTTAAGTGCTTCAACAAGAGCATTGTAAACCGTTTGTCTGCTCTCTTCTTTTTCCATATCGATGAAATCGATAATGATGATACCACCACAGTTTCTTAAACGAAGTTGGTAAACGATTTCTTTAACAGCTTCCAAATTTGTTTTAAGAATAGTTTCTTCGAAAGTTTTTCTACCGATAAATTTACCAGTGTTAACGTCGATAGAAACAAGCGCTTCAGTTTGATCGATGTTAAGAGATCCACCCGACTTCAAGAAGACTTTATTATCGATAGCACGTTCAACTTCCAGATCAATTCCAAATTTTTCAAAAATAGGAACTGCTTCTTCACCGTAAAATTTAAACTTTCCTTTCATCGTCGGAAGAAATTTTTGAACGAATTTTTCCGCGTCTTTTAAATTTTCTTTTGAATCACAAACGATCTCATCAACATCTTCATCAGTAATGTCACGAAGAACTCTTTGGATGAAACTTAAATCCTGGTGAACGACAGAAGGTGCACGAACTTTTTCTGCTTTACGAGAAACATCCTTCCAGATTTTCACCAGCATGTTGTAGTCGAACTTCAGTGTTTTATAACTTTGTCCTTCAGCAACTGTACGAGCAATAACACCAGTACCGTCTGGACGAATTGTTTCGAGAATTTCTTTTAAGCGTTCACGCTCTTTTTCACTTTCAATTCGACGCGAAACACCCGTGTGTTCAATAAAAGGCATGAACACAATATGGCGGCCAGCGAATGTAATGTGTCTAGTAACACGCGGGCCTTTTGTAGAGATTGGCTCTTTTGCGACTTGAACCAGAATTTCATCGCCTTCTTTAATGAAAGATTCAATGCTGATGTCAGGACGAAAGCGCATGTTAACGGCTTCGGATAAAGTCGAAAGTTCGTCGGGAATCACTTCGCCGTGACGTTTTGATTCTTCAACTGACTTCTTACTTTTTTCCGCCATCTCTCTTTGTTCTTCGAGAGTCGGAATGTAAGCGTCGTCGACATAAAGAAAGGCCGCTTTTTCATAACCAATATCGACGAAGGCCGATTGCATTCCGGGAAGAACGCGCACGACTTTTCCTTTGTAGATATCTCCTACGAAGGGAAAATCAACTCGGTTATGTTCAGCACTGTGATGATGGGATCTCTCCATCAAGAAATCGAGAATTTCACCATTTTCAATAAGCGCCGCTCGGCACTCATTGAGTGTCTGGTTGATAATTAATTGTTTAGCCATAAAAATCCTTAAAGTGATAAATCTGAATTAGTTTATCAAATGAAGGGCGATCTATCAAAGGGCAGCAATGCGTAATGCCCGACTAAATCGAGTGATTAAAAAGAAAAATTGAATTGAGCTGAAGTTGGCAGTTGATATTCAGCAGCGATTCTCTCATTTACGAATGCTAAACGAGAAAGAGATTCCGCTCCTGCTTCATTGAGTGGGCGTTTAATGTCAGAAATTGTTGTTTGCGATCGTGTTGCTTGAGAGAAAATAACAACGCCAACACCGACGACAATACCAATGGCCCCACCGATGGAGATATTTTTTAAGTGATCTTTTGGTTCATCTACGAAGGATAGTGTTGAGAGTCCTAATACTGCCCCAACAGCTCCCGTTCCTAAAACAATCGTGATATCGCGCAAAGATTCATCAACTAAATCTCCACTAGGCCCCTGCTCCTGTGCAAGACCTGATATAGGATTCATTGTAAGGATCAGTGTAAGTAAAAGTGCTAAAAGTTTGTTTACCATCGTGGTGTCCTGTAACCTTTGTCATGCGTTATTTTTGATAATTTTTGATTTCTTTAAGCCTTTTGAATACACTACTTCTCTTAATAAATTCCGCAAGGGACTTCGAAGAGCTACTCATGATTCAATCACTCTCTGCTTATACTATTATACAAAAGAAACGAGATAAAGAAAAACTTACCAAAGAGGAAATCGCGTGGTTCATCAATGGATTGAACAACGGTGAAATTGCCGACTACCAAATGTCTGCCCTTTTGATGGCCATTTATCTCAATGGACTTGATCGTGAGGAAACGGCCCACTTAACGGATGCCATGTTGTACTCAGGTCGCGTGCTTGATTTTCCCGAACAACATTTCATTGATAAACATTCAACAGGTGGAGTTGGTGATAAAGCGTCTTTCATCCTCGCTCCTATCGCTGCTGCTTGTGGAGTAAAAGTTCCCATGATTGCCGGACGAGGTCTCGGCCACACTGGTGGAACGGTTGATAAAATTGAATCAATTGAAGGTTTCAAAACATCACTTTCGCTTGATGAATTTGAACGTTTGTTAAAAGAGCGCGGACTTGTGATGATTGGTCAGACGGGCGAAATCGCGCCAGCTGATAAAAAAATCTATGCTCTTCGAGATGTAACAGCAACGGTTGAATCGATTCCACTCATCACTGCTTCGATCATGAGTAAAAAACTCGCCGAAGGTGCTAAAGGAATTGTCATGGACATTAAAACCGGAAACGGTGCTTTCATGTCCAAACTAAGTGATGCAAAAAAATTAGCGGAAAGCATTCGTCAGACAGGTCTGCGTTTCAATAAAAACATGATGACGATGATTACTGACATGAATGAGCCTCTGGGGCTTGCTGTAGGTAATGCATTGGAGATGATCGAGAGCATTGAAACATTAAAAGGCAGAGGACCAAAAGATTTAACCGATCTCTCTGTTGCTCTAGCGGGTGGAATGATTTATCTCGCGGGCCTTGCTAAAACTCATAAAGACGGTATTAAAAAAGCGCAAGCTTCGATTGATGATGGATCAGCATTAGAAAAATTCCGTCAAATGATTATCGATCAAGGTGGAAATGCAAAAGTTATCGACAACTACGATCTACTTCCAAAGACTGAAGTTCTCTTAGAAGTGAAGTCGTCAAAATCAGGTTTCGTCACAAAAATGAATTGCACACAGCTTGGTCTTCATTGTGTCCGCCTGGGTGGTGGCCGTATGAAAACTTCTGATAAAGTTGATTTTGCCGTTGGTTTCATCATGAATAAAAAAATTGGTGATCCTGTTAAAAAAGGTGAAACGTTGATGACGATTCACTGTCACGCTAATCAGACTGAAATTGCAGAAGGGATTGCCAAGGCCGTTATCAGTGGAGACATCACAATATCGGCAACAAAACCTCGTACGAAAAAGAAACTTATAATTGAAGTGCAGACGAAATTTGCACCTAAGACAAAAAAGAAGAAATAGTTATGAATCAATCACTCGCAGAAAAATTAAAAGCATCAGCGGATTTTATCGAAAAACATAAATACGCAAAACCTGCTGTAGGAATTATTTTAGGTTCAGGTCTTGGTGCATTCGTCGATCAAATCGAAGATAAAGTCGTCATTCAATATAACGATATCCCCAACTTCAGAAAAACAACTGTAGAAGGTCACGCAGGCCAGATGATTCTGGGAAAAATAAATGGAACTCCGATCGTCGCTCTTCAAGGACGCTTTCACACGTATGAAGGTTTAGATCTGGACGATGTTGTTTTCCCCGTTAGACTTCTAGGCCGTCTAGGAGTTAAAAAATTAATTCTGACAAACGCAGCTGGTGGTGTGAATTTAAATTATCAACCAGGTGATCTAGTCATAATCGAAGATCACATCAATCTCACAGGAAAAAATCCACTTATTGGACCAAATGATAATTCAGTTGGCCCGCGTTTCCCGGATATGGGAGATGCTTACAACAAAAAGATGATCAAAATTTTAGAAGATGTTTCTGAAAAATGTGGAAACAAACTAAAACGTGGAGTTTATGTCGGTGTTCTAGGTCCAACATATGAAACTCCGGCAGAAATCAGAATGTTCAGAACTCTTGGTGGAGACATGGTTGGCATGAGCACTGTTCATGAAACAATCGCCGCTCACCATATGGGACTCAAAGTTTGCGGGATTTCATGTATCACAAACATGGGTGCTGGAATTCTCAAACAAGAACTTAAACACGAAGATATTAAAGATGAAGCAATGAAGGCCATGAATCACTTCACTGCAATTTTAAAAGAAGCTGTCGGACAGCTCGCCAATCTTCAATAGGAGTCAGCCATGGATGAAATAACAAAAACATTAAGACAAAAGGCCATTGAAGTTTCGGCTCACGCCTACTCTCCTTACTCTAAAGCTCAAGTGGGAAGTGCCATTCTCATGAGTGATGGATCAATCTACACTGGCTGTAACGTTGAAAATGCAAGTTACGGCGGTACAATCTGCGCTGAGAGAACAGCGATTGTTAAGGCCATTTCTGAAAATAAAAGAGGAATCGAAAAAGTTTACGTCTACACATCTGAAGGATGGCCACCATGTGGAATGTGCCGTCAGATCATGAGTGAATTTGCGACAAAAAATATGGAAGTGATTATGGGGAACGCGGCCGGCGGAGAAACGGTCATGAAGTTCAAAGACCTCATGCCGCTCTCATTTACACCAGATCATTTAACAAAATAGTTAAGCCTTACAACTATTGATAATTTTCTCTTGTGTCTTTTCTAAGTCGTCGATCGTCTTTTGGTCAGACACTTGTTGTTTGATTTCCTCTAGCTCATCTCTTCCATCTTTTGGACAATAGCGATGATTAATCGCTAATCCCGAACCATGTTCTTGCTTGATAAAACTTGCCGCTACTTTAGAAATAGAATCCGCAGAAAGTTTTCCTTTCAAATGTTCAAGTCCTGCGATCTCAACTGCCGAAAAGAAATTTCTATCCAACCCATTTGTAGGCAATGCTCTATTTTGAATCGCACGGATATAGATTCCTGAAACTTTTCTTGGATATAGTTTGGAGATTGTATCGTAAACTTCAGGATCTTTTTCAGTATCGTCACCGATTAAGATAATTTCATCTGGCTTCGTCTGTTCAATAAGATTCTTAATCGCTTCAACTTTATATTCATATGTTTCGATGTTTTTAGTTTTTAACGTAAGATTTTTACCCTGTGGAAATTCATTATGATCCATGAAGTTACAGATAATCGATTTGATTATTTTTGGTGATCCACTCACGTAATGAATGATCGTTTCTTTATTATCGAGTTCTCTATAGAGCGCAGACATCCCAGAAAAAGCTTTTTTTGAAAAGAGAGCATTGCGAACAATTTCCGTTTTTTTATTAAGTACATCGGTCATTTTGACAGTGTCGTCTACGTCACTAACGATGAGAGTTTTGGCATGTAAAGGAGCGCTAGCTAGAAGTAATAGACCGGCCGTTAAAAAGATACCTTTCATAGAGACTCCTAAAAAATAAAAAAACGGTAACAGTCTCATGCTAACAAACCTATTTTAAAAGAGGTCTGGTCCTGAAACTATTACCGTCTCTGTATACTTTTTAGACGGATGGAAGCTCACTCACGCCGTCAATTCCCATGAATTTACGATAGATTCTGTCTTTAGCAGAGTCCTTTCTCTTTCCTTCATCCTGGCATGCCTCGACACTTTTTTCATCAGCAGGAATGATTCCGGCCATGACTTTTGCCTGACATTCGTTCTTACGTCTTTCGTTTTGCTCTCTCAGTTGCGCCTGAGTATCGTAGTTATAGAGCTCTTCGTTGTTATCATCAGCGCGATCGATTAGTTTTTCAATCGGAGCACCAGACTCTTTATAAGTCATTTGCACGAGATTATCGCGATCAAGCGGGAAGAATGGACTTTGTGCTGTTCCGTTATTGAGAACGGTTTTATAAGTCTTATTTCTTTTGGCCCAAGGGTGATCAGCTTTATCTTCAGTTTTGTATGAAACAGTAATTGGCAATTGTTGTTCGTCTCCATCCATAATCAGATCATGCAGGGCCTGAAGATCGAATGCTCTTAACCGCATACATCCGTGTGAATCAAATCCACGAACGAAAGAATCGTTGATTTCAATATGAAAACCAATCGCAGTTGTGTCTGTTTTTAAGTCGCGTCCATTAAGAATACGAATAAAAGGTTTACCATCAAAGTAACGAGGTTTTTCACGTTTTGAGATAACCGCTCTTTGATCGATAAAACCATGCTTAAAACGTGGAGTTAATAAACTCACTTGTCCTTCGTTAAGAACACCTTCATCAAATCCACCAACACCGATTGGGAAAATAATTTTTAAATCAAAATTTTTATCTTCCAAAATGAGTTTACGATCAATGAGTCCAACTGTGAGAGTAAGGTTCAAAGACTTAACATCAAATGATCCTTGTTGTTCGATGCTCATCTCTTCAAGCTTCTTTGCATTTTTATTGTAACGAACAAGAATTTTCTCAATGCGAGAGCCTTGTTTTGTCTTAATTAAAGCTGTCAGTTTTAATTCAATTGTAGGTGAATCTAGATTCGGTTCTTCACTTAGAAAAACAGTGTGAAGAGTTTCAATTGCCGATGCAGGGAAGAACGCTTGAGGATTCTTCTTCATGTTGGCCGCAACATTGGCGAGTCCTGGAATAAGTGATGGCATGACATTTACCAAATCATCAATTCTCACCCCAATAACTTTATTTTGAGCTTCCACTGGTAGTTGCTGAGCGAATGCACTTTGAACGCCGAAAGCAAGCATAGCTGCTAACGTCGATGAGACAACAGTGTGTCTAATCATTTGAGTCCCCCTGTAATTTTTAATGAAGCAGGTAGTACCAAAAAGGCACCACTTTAAGAATTTAAATAGCTCTGCATGTATTTTTTACACTGAATTCGCGCTATGATTGATTGTTCATAAAACAAGGAATGATCTGATGGAAATGTGGGCCGATTTAAATTTGAAAGAGATGTTTTCAGTAACGCTTATTCTTTTTGCGGTTATTGATATTCTTGGTTCAATCCCATTCATTTTAAATTTGCGCAAACGATATCGGCATATCGATGCTTTTAAGATCACCCTAGTTTCCGGAATTTTACTTTTTCTTTTTCTCTACGTCGGACAATCAATTCTCAAGCTTTTCGGTGTAGACGTTCAATCGTTTGCGATTGCCGGTGGTCTCATCATGTTCTTCTTGGGACTTGAAATGGTTCTCAACATTGAAATATTCAAACATGATCCGCAGATTGAACACTCATCCCCTATTGTTCCTCTGGCCTTCCCGCTTATTGCAGGTGCCGGATCGATGACAACACTTATTTCATTGAATTCTCAGTTTGCTAAAATAAACATCATTCTCGGTTTGATCTTGAATTTGATTTTTGTCTATGCAGTTTTAAAGGCATCAGATTTTATCGACAGGGCCATTGGTGTAACCGGAAGTATTATTCTAAGAAAATTCTTCGGTACTATCCTTCTGGCCATGTCGATCAAACTTATTCGCAGTGGGATAATGGGCTAAAAAGCGGGCTAAAAATTATTGAATTTTAGATTCAATGTTTTTTGCATCAACTTTTAAATCACTTGGTGCTTTCAAAAGTTTGTAACACTCAACAGTTTCTGTTCCTACTTCTGCTGTAGCATCATCAATCGATGTCGAACTTGTCCAAGATTCAACTTTCCAGTTGCCTAAAAGATCTGGAGTTGTGTCTACACTGTAACCAAAAACATTCACTTCATTCTCAGCGTATTTAAAATAGAATGGTCCTACTTCTCTCTCTTCAGCGATAAGTTCATTTTCCATTAACTCGCCTTCAACGTCGATAATGTAAGAATTAAGACGATTATAAGTCACATCAAAAAGAGCATTGAATGTTGTTGTTGAAGTTGCAGGATTTAAACAACCAACGATTTCACGTTCAACGGCAAATGAATTAAATGCAACAAGAACAAGAAGTGAGAGCATGAATTTTTTCATAAAGACCTCAATAGTTAATTTTGAGACTTCAATAACATGAGCAAATTCACAAAAAATAGGCAGATTTCAAAAAGATGTAAAAAGGTAATGAATAAAGGCGATTTCGAATTGAAAAAAAATGGTGGGCGTTGAGGGGTTCGAACCCCCGACATCTACCTTGTAAGGGTAGCGCTCTCCCAGCTGAGCTAAACGCCCATTTTGATTCAGAAGTGTTGATAAAAATAGACGTTTATAGAGCTTATGTCAATCGCTATTTGTATTTTTTCTAGGCCTTTTTTTCGGGAATAAAAAAGGAATATTGAGGAAAAAATCACGATCTATTACGCATTTAAAGGCATTTCCGTGGCATAGTTAGGAGATGGAATTCATTCGCAATATCGTTATCATCGATGCAGACAAGGGCCGCGCCCTGTCTCTTAAGGCCGCTCTGTTGGGAGTGAGTAAGAAGCTTAACGTTCATCTGTGTTTGGATCGACTGCAGTTCACAGAAATTTCCTCTAAAATTGAAATGAAGGCCGTTTTCATCAACGGAAATATTGGAAAAAAAGATCTCTTTTATCTCTTCCGTTTTTTTTCAACTTTCAAAGGCAAAGATGACTACGATATCCCGCTTTATTTTACGGCGGACGATTATGAACTCATCCAGGATGTGATGAAAAATTTTTCGATTGAAGGTCTGGAGATCATGCCGAGTCCAGTGGCCGAGGAAGAAATCGTTCGCAAACTTTCTATGAGCACGCTGGGTAAGTTTGAAAAAGATAAAAAAGGGCCGCTCACTGTTGATAAAGAATTTTTGGAAGTCTTCATTCGTGCCACTCAAAAAGTCATGGTGGAGATGGCGAACAATTCCAAACTCAAAGCGCATAAGCCGGAATTACTTTCTAAACTCGAACATCCTCCTGAAATTGGAATTGGTTCCAAGATAGTTATTGCGACAGAATTTTTTAAAGGGACTTTTTTTGTTTTGTTTCCGGAACAAACATTTCTCAGTTTATATGAGCGCGCCGTTCAAGAAAAACACACTGCTATAGATGCGCAAAACCAGGACTTTGCTTCAGAGCTTGCCAATATCATTTATGGCCAGTCTAAGAAGACCTTCTCTGAATCCGGCTATAACCTCGAAATGGTCATTCCAGCGCTGTTTAAAGGGGAAATTAAGCACAATCCGGTCTATGTTATCCCATTCGACAGCGACGTGGGTCCTTTCCACATCGCCATCGCACCAGGACTACTCTAAAAATTGATTAAATTGAATGGCAAGGAAATGGTTGGCGGTCGCTGAAAAGAAAGAGAATCGCCTTCTTTTTATCAAGTGTAATTTTAGTATAAATCTTCGAAGCGACTTGAAACTTTTCTTTTGGTGCATCGGTGATCGGAGTACAAGAAGTGTTTTCATAATTCTGAATAACTTCAGAAGCAACACCACGCGGATCACTGCCTGGAAGTGTCGAACTAAAAAGACAGCTCGTCACAAGCTTCTTTCCTTGAAAAACTTCAGCAGTCATCGTTTTCGCATCGTTAATTTTCATTTTAACGGATTCATTATTTTCAAGCTTACAACTGTAAGTCTTTCCGAAAACAAGAGATGGAATGAAAGCAGCTACAAATAATAATTTTTTCATTTTTTTGATCTCGGTTTGCAATAAGGAAGTGAATGTGAAGAACAGTGGATGTTACCCATTCCTAAGTGAGCATAGTCCCAAGTCGCAATAAAATCAGATTTTACTTTGCGCTTTTTCATCTCACTGACCAGATAATCGCTGTAGGCGCTGTTACCTGCATCCGGGAAAAGAAGCGTTTCGTTCATAAGAACTGAGTTTGTTGGGTTAGGTAAGAAGGCATTTACGTTACCGTGAACTGGAAGTGTTCCCTTCCCAGAGGCATCTTTAATCAGCGGTCCGCCTTCGAAATAGTTAGGAACGTTGATAACATCAAAATAGCGTGCACATTGTGGAAGACGTGACAAAATTTTAGCTTTTATGAGCGCTACATCTTTATCAATTGACTCCTGAATCGCTACATTGAGTTTTACGGTTTCAGGATCATTAACCATTTGTTCATGCATTTCTTCGTTCGTGACATTAGTAACGTTTGCTTCACACTCGTGTTTAAATGGACTTTTGTATTCTGCATTTGCCGTACTCATCAGCATTTCAGTGAATACCGTTTTCCCTTGTGCGCCACCCGATTGCTGTTTACGCGTTTTAGGATGAGTTCTACCTGCAGCGTTCATGTAATTGCAGAGTTTGAAATTAGTTAAATTATCTTCATTCGATCGCGAGTCTCGAAGATCTTCTAGATCTTCCTCTGATGTACTTGCAGGAAAATCAAAGAACGGTCTTTTGCTATATTGTTTGTCTTTCAATAGATCAAGTGCCTTCTGAGGACTTGCTGCCATTAAAGAAAATTTACACTCACGAGGTCTTCCGTCTTCAATAAGATTTGGAACAATCTTAAAAATTTCATCGACGTGACCAACTGAAAGCCAAGAAACATTTAAATTGATGATGTTCTCTTCTTTCCCACAGAAACTTTTCGTAAAATCTTTTCCTTGATTGTTTCCCGCTAGACAGAAACCACCGGGAGCACCTTCGATGTTTCCACCCATTTCACCGCTGGCAAACGATTTGTAATCTGATCTGATGCTATCGCCTTCTTCAATTCCACATTGAGAGCCAGTAGCCGCCATTTGAGTTGTGGCATGCTTTTTCATGCGCACTGAATATGAATCGATGTGACGGACAACAGGCTTACCTGTTTTTAAATCTACAAATGATTCGAAATAATCTTGCTGCCAGGTATAGTTTGGCGACTTCATATGCGTTAACTGGCCAACAATTTTTTCAATTTGTTCTGGCTTAAGATTTTTCTTTTCCAGATCTGACCTAAGATTCTTTTTATAAAATTCAAACTCCGTTTCACTTGATAGCGCGAGCATGATTTGCGGAACATTGTCGTAGTCGTAACTTTTTACAATTGTATTGATGTAATTTTTCGTGACGGCCTGATGTTCTTTTGAAGGTGGTGGATTAATTTTAAAGCTTGGTCCATTACTCATGACAAAAGCTTGAGTGGGATAGGTTTCATCCAAAAGCGTAGTGCCTGAATCAGGACAAAGTGGCGCATTATTAGGAGGGCACTCCAAAGCTGCGGCCAGTGAAGGTAGTAACAGAAGACTTAATAAAATTTTTTGTTTTCTCATATCTCTCAAGCATATCAAATGTTAGCGACTTAAAAATGCGGGTAAAAATGACCAAAAAAAAGGCCTCATTTCTGAGGCCTTCTTTTTTATGGATTCTTCCAAGGACAATTTAGTTAGCAACTTCCATTGAGCGGTCGCCATCAACTACTTTTAAGCCCACAACCTGCATGAATTTTTCTGGTTGGTTAAGCTCAAGAGCAATTTTTAAAACTTGTTCTACGTGATCACATGGATGGATTTCTAATCCTTCCTGAATTTCCTGAGGAACTTCAGCAAGATCTTTAACGTTCTTAGCTGGGATCACGACAGTTTTTACACCAGCGTGTTTTGCAGCAAGAAGTTTTTCTTTCAATCCACCGATTGGAAGAACACGTCCACGAATCGTCACTTCTCCTGTCATAGCAACGTTTTGATGAACTGGAATTCCAGTGATCGCACTTGTAAGTGCCGTTACCATTGTTACACCAGCTGAAGGTCCATCTTTCGGAGTTGCTCCTTCTGGTACGTGAATGTGAATATCGTTTTTGTTATACCAATCAGCTCCAATTCCTAGTCTGCTTGAGATTGATCTCACATAGCTAAGAGCTGCTTTCGCTGACTCTTGCATAACTTCACCAAGCTTACCCGTGATCTGGATTTTACCAGTCCCTTCTACAGTCACAACTTCAATGTGGAGAAGTTCACCACCAACTGAAGTCCAAGCAAGACCGTTTACAAGTCCAACTTGTGCTCCTGCTTCGATATCAGTGCTATCGAATCTTCTAGGGCCTAAGTATTTTGGAAGTTGTTTTGAAGTCACATTAAATTTCTTCCCTGCTTGAACTTCTTTAGTAACAACTTCAGTAGCAATTTTTCTAACAACAGTATTCAGTAGTCTTTCGAATTCACGAACACCAGCTTCTTTTGACCAGCCACGGATGATATCCGTCATTGCTGAGTCACCAATTTGAACTTCGTGCTCTGTTAATCCGTTCGTCTTTACTGCTTTTTTCAGTAAGTAACGTTTCCCAATTTCCAGTTTCTCTTGTGGAGTGTAACCAGAAAGGTGGATGATCTCCATACGGTCACGTAGTGGACCAGGGATCTTAGAGAGATCGTTCGCTGTCATGATGAACATAACTTTAGAAAGATCGTACTCTACTTCAATATAGTGATCAGAGAAGTTTTTGTTTTGCTCTGGATCTAGAACCTCAAGCATTGCTGCTGCAGGATCGCCACGCATATCAGATGACATTTTATCAATCTCATCAAGAAGGATAAGTGGATTTGATGTTCCTGCTTTTTTCAGGGCCATCATGATTTTACCCGGCATTGCTCCAACGTAAGTTCTTCTGTGTCCGCGGATTTCAGATTCATCACGTACGCCACCAAGAGCGATTCTGTGGAATGAACGACCAAGAGACTCAGCAAGTGATTTTGCAATCGATGTCTTACCTACTCCCGGAGGACCAGATAGACATAGAATTGTTCCTTTTCCTTCTTCTTTTAGAAGTGAACGAACAGCTAGGTATTCAACAATTCTTTCTTTAACATCTTTCATTCCGTAGTGATGATCGTCTAAGATTTCCTTAGCTCTCGCTACAGAGTTATTGTCAGTCGTGTATTCATCCCAAGGAAGTGAAAGCATCCAATCAACATAGTTTCTCACTACTGCTGATTCAGCTGACATTGGAGACATTGACTTAAGTTTTTTAAGTTCTTTAGCTGTCTTCTCACGAGCTTCTTCCGGCATTTTCTTAGCAGCTAACTTCTCTTCCATTTCCTGGATATCAGTTTTGCCGTCATCTTTTTGGCCAAGCTCTTTTTGAATCGCATTCATCTGCTCATTCAAATAGTATTCTTTTTGAGACTTTTCCATTTGCGTTTTTACACGCGTGCGGATTCTTCTTTCAACATTGATGATTTCGATTTCACCTTGCATTTTTTCAAGAAGAAGTTCAAGTCTGCGACCTACTTCTACTGCTTCAAGGATTTCTTGCTTCTCAGCGATTTTCATCGTGAGGTGAGCAACCATAATATCAGCTAGTCTTGAAGGATCAGTAATGGAAGAAATGCTCATCAGAAGTTCAGGAGGAATTCTCTTATTAAGCTTCACATACTGTTCAAAGATTCCTTTGATGCTTCTGATAGTAGCTTCTAGAGTGACTGGATCCTTAGTTTCAGATACGCATTTCTCCACTGCCGCGAAATAACCTTCGGGACCAGATTCGAATGATTTAATTTTTGCTCTGTATTTCCCTTCAATTAATACTTTTACAGTATTGTCCGGTAGACGAAGCATTTGAATGATATTAACGACCACACCCACTTCGTAAATATCTTCACGATCTGGATTAAGAACGCTGGCGTCCTTTTGTGTGACTAAGAAAATTTCATTATTGTTTCGTTGGGCTTCTTCAAGAGCTGAGATCGATTTTTCTCTCCCCACGAACAGAGGTACTACCATGTGTGGGAAAATGATCATGTCCCTCAATGGAAGAAGTGGGAACTTTTTAGACTCGGACCAGGCTTGCGACATAGTACCTCCTGCACTACTTGTTTTCTTCTCTTATCGTTCTCAGGGTCACTTCTTGACGTCCTCAGAGAACCATAGGGTCTAATAAAATCATGACATGAAAAATGCTTATCTTGCAAAATAAAAGAAATGGTACAAATTGCTTTTTTTCCCTGCAATTATAAACACATCTTACTCAATCACCCTGCTAACCGTAGGTATTTTCAAGCATGGTTGATAGGGGCACTTTGTAAGAAAGTGTAAGTTTAAAAAATTAAAGTAAAAAATTACCCGACTATTTTGTATTTTTTGGTATCAAATTGGGGATTTGAGAGGCGCTATATGTAATGTTTCCATGGGGATCAATGATCATCGTGCGAGGAAGTTCATTCACTCCTAATTTTTTAGAAATTTCCTTAGAGCTGTCTTCGAGAATTGTGAATGAAAAAGGATGTTTTCGAAGTAGTTTTTTAATCTGCTCTTTTGTATCACCTGCATTGATAGCAACAAAGAGAACATCGGGATTATTGGTCTTCATTTCATTAAGCGCAGGCATCTCTTTGATGCAGGCAAGGCACCAGCTGGCGAAAAAATTAAGAACAACAGTTTTTCCTCTCGCCTCTTGAATCTTAAAAGATTTATTTTCTCCATGAATCGGTAATTCAAAATCCGCAATAACAGCAGCATTGATTTGAGTTGAAAATAAAAGTGCCAATAAAATTGTTTTCATTTTGATTCTCCTTGCATGTATTGCAGAGCCATTTCTGACATTAAAACATTTCCATTTTGAGCGACTAGAAATCCCGCCCATCTTTTTTTATTCAACCATTCAAGTGAAGCGGTTAACCCTAAAATCATCATCGTCGTGGCCGCAAGATCTGCGTCCAGCGCTGTTTCCGTCAAGATTGTACTACTCACGATTCCTTCTGTCGGATTTCCCGTTCGAGGATCAATAATGTGATGATAGCGTTTGTTAAGTTCCGGACGACGAATGTAATTGATGTAATCCCCAGATGTCGCCAGCGCTCCGTTTCTTAATTGAATGTATCCTATTTTTTTATTCTCATCCGGACTGAAAGGATTTTTTATTCCTAATCGCCATGGTCTCGGTGCTTCGGAAGAGGAATGCACTCGAATATCGCCTGATCCATCAACCATAAAATTAACGAGACCTTTGTTTAACAAAAAATTATAGAGTTTATCAACGGCGTACCCTTTACCGATTCCTCCCAAACCTATCTGCATTTTTTCGTGTGGGAGAAATATACTCAGTTCGTTTTCATTGAATTGGATTTTTTTATAATCGACAAACTGACTTCGCTCTTTAACTAATTCCGGAGAAGGCAATTCACCACTGGCACGCGCCTCTCTCCATAATTTTCCAACGCTCGCATAACTAATATCAAAGGCACCAGTAGTTTCGTCTGAAAAAGCATTGGCCTTTTTAATGAGATGAAACGTTTCTTCGTCTACCACAACAGCCGACTTTCCTGCTTGCTTATTGATTTGGTTAAAGGGTGAATCTTTAAAATCAGTTAATCGATTTTCAAGATCAGCGATCAGATCAAAACCTTCATTGATGAGTCTCGAATGAAACTCTGATTGATTACTCCAAGTTGTGACAGAGAATTGTCCACCCATCAACGGTCGATGAATGATGAGTGGAGCTGTCATTAAAAAGCGAGTCCTACACCGGTTTGAACAAGAAGATAGTCCATGTCGTTATTTCTTGTCGTCCAGTAAGCTCCAATGTTCCAGTCGACTTCAGCTTTGTAGCCCCACTTCTCGACTTCGTAACCCCCACGATTAAAGTGAACACCAAATCGATGAGAAGCAAAATGCGCAAGATCTGAATCAGCTGTCATGAGTGACTGAGGAGTGGCAAAAACATCACGATAAAATTCTGCCGCTGTCTGAGTGTGGTAGCGATAAGAAGGCATTAGGAAACTGTCGCCCTCATTAAAACTCATCCGCAATCCAACTTCCGGCGAGTGCGCTTTGATTTTCCAGTCGTCAGTATAATAGCGATAGGCCACATGAACGGCGACATCATCACTGAAACCATGAACCCATTTAGAGCTAACGGCATGACGAGTGCGAGACGATGGAAGTCTTTCGCCTTGACGTTGAAACGGATCAGTCGCTTCAGAGAGAACACGAACCTTACTTGTAATATTATTCAAATAACCATTCATGCCAATGTAAGTGTACCCCACTTGAAGAAGATCACTTTCAGTTAAGAGCTGTGCTCCAGAGAGATCAACAGAATGAATCACACGTCCTTTAAACTCAGTTGTCTTCTGTGTTCTTAAATCAAAATCTTTTGCTTGATCCAAAAAAACTTGAGGTGAAAGTGAAAGCGTAAAATTGTCTTCGGCAAATGAACGAACAAGCGTTCCACCAAAATTCAGAGACTGATAATCGTACTCACTTGAAACACCTAGGCGAGTCGACCAGTTATTTTGTTCATTTCCTTTTTTGTAACCAAGTTGTCCGGCAACACGAGCTTGATTTTTAATACCTGCGCCCGAAGCACCAGTCTTTCCATCGAGGGCCGTATCTGAAGCAGCTGTCCAAGCATCGAGAATAAATTGCGCCGAAATGTCTGTGTCTTCATTTACATTCGCTGCCACAAAAATCATCGGGGCCACGACTGTTAGATTTTCTGTTCCAGAGTTATCGTAAACTTGTTTTCCCTGATCACTGTTTTGATCAAGAACGTTGAGAAGAAATTTAAACTTTGAGAGTTCCATCGCCTGCGAAGCCTGGCCACATAAGGCCCCCAGACCTATTAAAAGAGGCTTTAAAGGCTTTCTGAGTCTAATTGCACCCACAACCACCTCCTACTGCTGACGAGCCTCCCGCGGCGCCCTCACGATACGAATTCACTTCATTCAAAAAAGTGGTTTCTTCTGGTGTTGGGTCAAGTTGCATTACTCGAGAGGCCATACGACCACGGTCGATTTGTTTGACGTTAGCGCAGGAAGATAAAAATAGCATCGCAGTGATAAGCATTAAGGTTTTCAAAATCTACTCCATCATAAATTGAATGCATAAACACTAGGCCCAATTTATTTTTTTGTAAATGATGTTGCTTCTCTAGCATCGCTGATAAAAATTAGGTAAGCCCTTCTGGGAACTTAAGCGAGGAGTACATCTATGCACAACAATATGCCCCTTCCTGCAGAATGGACTAAATGGGTTGAAGAAAATCTTGCTCGCGGCTGTTCACATGAATCGCTTATTGAAAAATTACTTGAAAATCATTTTGATCCCAACGTCGCCCTAAAAAGCGTTGAGCAGATCGCCGTGGATCTTCAGTCACCAGAAGATTTTGTCGAAATGCCTTTTCATTATGTCTATGAAAGGCCCCGCATTTCTTTCACTGGAAATTCGTTGCAAACTGAAGATCGCGAAGTGCGTGTTTCATTTCGATTGGAAAGACCAGTTGTCGTCCTCTTAGATGATCTTTTAAGCGAAGATGAATGTGACGAACTTATTCGCCTTTCAGAAGCTAAACTCACCCGCTCGGCAATCGTTGATCCAATCACAGGAAAAAGTGAAGTCATCGAAGCTCGCAGCAGCTACGGAACTTATTTCACACTCAATGAAAATGATTTCATTACAAAACTTGATAAAAGAATATCTACGGTCATGAACTGTCCGATGGAAAATGGTGAGGGCCTGCAAATTCTCAACTACAATGTCGGAGGTGAATACAAACCTCACTTCGATTATTTTCCAAAAGACGAATCCGGCAGTGCACCTCACCTCACACGAGGAGGCCAGCGAGTGAGCACTCTCATTATTTATCTGAGTGATGTTGAAGAAAGTGGTGAAACAATTTTTCCATCAATAGGATTAACAGTCACACCCAAAAAAGGTTCTGCACTTTATTTTGAATACTGTAACAGCTTAGGACAAGTTGATCCGCTCACTCTCCATGGAGGAAATCCGGTTAAAAAGGGATCGAAGTGGATTGCAACGAAGTGGATGCGAGAGCATAAATTTCAATAAATTTTTCAAAAAAGGGAGGATTTCTCCACCCCCAAGCTCTAAAACAATTTCCATAACAATTTTAAAATTATTGCTAGTAATTTAAAAAACAGGATCAACAGTTCTAGAACTTTCAAAACCTTGAGCATCCTTGCCTCCAAAGAAGGGCCTTCATTGGCCATGGAGCTCTCGGCTTGAAAAAATTTCGATTTATGTTAAGATTTTTTATCCCCCAAGCCCAGGTTTGCTAGACCTGCGTGGGACTTTCAAAACCTTAAAACCCCTCTTATCACGAGGGGTTTTTTATTCGCTTTTAAAGTTTAGAATTTTCTATTTTTTTTCAACTATGAATTTAAGACAAAAAAAATGCAGCCGAAGCTGCATTCCTTTTGGTTCAATTTGTGTTTTTAGTAGAAGACCTAAGCTGACTCTACATTTTTCTTGGGAGTGACACTCGCTGAAGTTCCAGCAGGTGCAACTGTCTTACGAGGACCTTCGACAACTTTCGGAGTTCCCTTTCCTGTTACTGAATCAACCGTCACGATAACCTTACAAACTTTTTCGTTGGCCGGTACGTCGTACATTACGTCGAGCATAGATTGCTCGAGGATCGCACGTAGACCACGCGCTCCTGTTCTTCTCTCAAGGGCCTGACGGGCCACTTCGCGAAGAGCATCTTTTTCGAATTCAAGTTCAATACCTTCGTATTCAAAAAGTTTTGCGTATTGTTTTGTAAGAGCATTTTTTGGCTCAGTTAAAATCGCGACTAGTGCTTCTTCATCAAGTTCAGAAAGCATAGCGTTTACTGGAAGACGTCCAATAAACTCAGGGATAAGACCGAATTTTGATAAATCTTCCGGCTCGATCCCACCAAGTTTTTCGATAACAGATTTTTCAGCTTCTGTTTTTTCCGAGATAAGACCCATTGGTCTTTTTGTCATACGTTTCTCGATAATTTTATCAAGACCAACGAATGCTCCGGCACAAATGAAGAGAATATTTTTTGTATCAACTTGAATAAATTCTTGTTGTGGGTGCTTACGTCCGCCTTTCGGTGGAACAGAAGCAATTGTTCCTTCAACGATTTTAAGAAGGGCTTGCTGAACACCTTCACCCGAAACGTCACGAGTGATTGATGGGTTTTCAGACTTACGGGCGATCTTATCGATCTCGTCGATATAAACGATTCCGCGTTGAGCGCGTTCTACATCGAAGTCACAGTTTTGCAGAAGATTTAAAATGATGTTCTCAACGTCTTCACCAACGTAACCAGCTTCAGTAAGTGAAGTTGCATCAGCGATCGCGAATGGAACGTTCAGAAATTTTGCAAGAGATTGAGCGATCAACGTTTTCCCCGATCCTGTAGGCCCTGCAAGAAGAATGTTTGATTTCGCAAGCTCAACAACATCTCCTTTACGAGAGTCGCCTGACTTGTGAGCAATACGCTTGTAGTGATTGTGAACCGCAACCGAAATAATTTTCTTCGCACGATCCTGACCAATAACGTAGTTATCCAAGTGCGCCTTAATTTCATGCGGCTTTGGAACATTATCAACTACGGCCTTAGCGTTGCTCTTTTGTGAGTCTTCAAAAATGATATCGTTACAAAGCTCAATACATTCATCACAAATGTAACAGCCAGGTCCTGCAATCAGTTTCTTAACTTCCTTCTGTGATTTTCCACAGAAGTTACAGTGAAGGGCACTTCCGAAATTTGCTTTTTCTTTTGTCATTTTAATTTTCCTTCCAAGCTTAAAAGCTATCTTAAAAACTGATCACTATTTTTTTAATTTGCGGTCACTCTTATCAATGACAACATCGATAAGACCAAGTTCAATTGCCTTCGTTGGATTAAGGTAATTGTCACGGTCTGTTTCTTTTTCAATTCGCTCCATTGTCATACCTGCGCTCGAGTGACGAACGTAGATACCATTCAATTGTTTTTTCAAATCTTGAATCTCATTTGCCTGAATTTGAATGTCAGAAGCCTGTCCTCTAGCTCCACCTAATGGTTGGTGAATCATGATACGTGAGTGAGGCATTGAGTGTCTGAATCCTTTTGCTCCCGCTGTTAGAAGAAGCGATCCCATTGAAGCGGCCATACCTACACAGTAAGTGTAAACCGGGCATGAAATGTGTTGCATGATATCGTAGATACCAAGACCAGCATAAACTGATCCACCTGGGCTATTGATATAAAAATGGATTGGAGCTTCTGCATCTGATTGCTCGAGGAAAAGCATTTGAGCAATAAGAAGATTTGCTACAGTGTCGTTTACTTCTGTTCCTAAAAACACAATACGATCAAGCAGAAGTCTTGAATAAATGTCGTACTGTCTCTCCCCTCTTGCTGTTTGTTCAATAACAATTGGATTGGGAATGTAGGCCTTAGGATCCATCATAAATTCTCCACAAAAAGGGCAATCAACTTGAGACAAGTTGACTAAGTTATTTTAGTTTTCTCTTATCTTTATCGGCGATAAACGCTTAAATCTTTAACGATTTAAGGGGTAAAACGAGAAAAACTCCGGAGTGTTAAGTCTGCGTTATTTCTGGATTTTACCATCATTCAGACAGGAATTACCACTTGATATTAGCTCCTCTTGCTACTAAACTTGACCTCGTTCAAAAAAATATTATTTTCGTTCTTAAACTAAAAATGGAGGCATTTCATGTCTAGACTAGTTGGTAAAACTGCACCGGATTTCACTGCTGAAGCTGTAGCAAACGGCGAAATCAAAAAAATCTCTCTTCACAAAGACTTTGCTGGAAAGTGGAAAGTTCTTTACTTCTACCCTCTAGATTTTACTTTCGTATGTCCAACTGAGATCACAGCTTTCGAAGACAATCTTGCAAAATTCAAAGAACTAAACTGCGAAGTGATTGGCTGTTCAGTTGACTCTGCATTCTCTCACCTTGCTTGGACTCAAGTAGAGCGCAACAAAGGTGGATTAGGAAAAATGGCCCATCCTCTAGTTGCTGACCTTACAAAAACAATCGCTCGTGACTACGACGTTCTTGCTGACGATGCTGTAGCTCTACGTGGTGTATTTGTTATCGATGACAAAAACGTTATTCAAACTTGTACGGTTAATAATTTATCAGTTGGAAGAAATGTTGAAGAAGTTCTTCGTACAGTTGAAGCTTACCAATACACAGCTAAGCACGGCGAAGTTTGCCCTGCTGGTTGGACAAAAGGAGCTGCGACTATGAAACCAGATCCAAAAGGATCGCAAGAATATTTCAGCAAACTTAAGTAATTTTTATCTAGTTTTGACTGGGAAAGGGGTCTTCGGACCCCTTTTTTATTCTCTCCCGCTTATACGACCCACCGCTTGAGCTGTAATTTCTTCACCCTCCGAAAATAGATTTGAAAAGTCGTTTCTCCTAAGCGATAACCCTCAAAATCTTTGGGGGATTAATAATGAATATCGACAGCGACAACCTGGTTGACCTGGGTGAATGGAAGAGCCTAAAAAAAGAAGCAAACTTTTCTGATTACCTGAAGGTTTTAAGCTTCAATGATTTGATGAATGAGTCGAATGCACTTATGGATCAAATTAAAAGCAATGACGAAGGTGATGATCTTTTTTCAAAAACAAAAGTGATGATGAATGAGTTCACTCACCGTTTAGAAAAAGAATCTAAGATGCTCGCGACATCTGTTAAAGACCTGAAAAAGCAAATCGAAGACAAGTTACACTAATTTCTGTTTATGCTATAATGTGAGTGATGAAGTTAATCTTTTCACTCACCATTCTATTTCTATTGGCAGGCTGTAAAAGTAAAAAAGCAGTCCCCATTACTCCCTCTCCAACTCCATCTGATAACTATGAAATAACTCTTTCCTTTGACCGAAACAATGATCCTGGTCTTGATTCTTTTGATGTCACTGCTCGTCTCACGAAAAATGGCTCAGCTTTGTCGGGGCAAACATTTTCACTAAATGTTCCAAAAGGAAGTGTTTCATCAATCGTTGATCAAGGTTCTGGAATGTATTCTTTTACTGTGACACCCTCGACTACAGGTGTGTATCCGGTAACTGTGACTTATCAAACAGCATCAGCTTCTCGTGAAGCTTTGGTTTTTTCAACTATTCATTCTGATCTTGGTCAGCCGTTAAGCGTACCTGGTGACGTTAACAGCGAAGGTTATGAAGATGGAATTACAATTACTCCCAATGGCGAATATCTTTTTGTTCAATATGGTCCACTCTATTTTAGTGGTCTGCTTTATTATAAAGCGATTTGTCCTCCAGATGCTTCTTACTCTCTCTATAACCTCATGGGCTGTTCCGGAAATCAAGATGCGAGTTGGGTATTCAATACCGTTGGCCCTTACAATAATTCCCTTCGTCCGAATTTTCCTGTAGGTTCAATTACAAATAATACTCTTCAACATCTCAACATTGAAATCCCAGGTGTCGTCAATAAAATAGCTCTTTTTCCCACTGTATTTTATGGTTTCAAAAGACAAAGTGACGGCAGTTTCAAGAATCCTTTTAAACTCGCTTTTAACGACGTTAAAGGTGCCAATGGTCCATTTGGTTTGTCATTTCATATGACAAGTTCCACGTCAGCGGAGTTTGCAGTGGCATGGAATAATTACTTCAATGATCTTGGAGATGATAAGCCGGATGTATACGCGGGGGCTATTACATTCGGGCAGGATAATAATCTTGGGGATGTGACATACTCAGGAGAACTCTTCCAGAGTATTTCACCTAATATCGAACCCGTTAGTTTTAGTTCGCATACTGGAGTTCAGGGTAATCCGCATCTCTACTATGATCAATCCGAAGTGATCCAATCTATCTGGACTGATGATGAACAAACAACTCACGATCTTACTGTTTATAAAATTTCGAGTGGAACTTTTCCCGACGGTACCTGGTCGGCGATTACACTTCCATCTGTGATTAATACTGCCAGTGAAGAATCGCAGCCTTTTTTTACGGGATCAAAACTCTATCTTCGTCGTGGAGATAAAATTGTTTCTCATGCTTATGTTGGTTCTGGGCATAATGATTATCATCTCAATTCCTCATGGGGAGCAGAAGTTACATTACTTTCGGCGAGTTCGCTAAACAGCAATGAAATGATCACTGTCGGTGAACCTACACTTGCTAGCTACAATGGAAAAACATATTTGTATTTTGCTTATGGATTTGTCAGATCCATAAGCGCTAGTGGAAGAAGAGACATTAATCTCAACGCAGGATTTGTGGAATTACCTTAAACGCTTTCCAGTGATTGATAATCATGCAGGACTTTTGCTCTTAGTAACGGCACTTTCATATTTCGATCGTAACCTAAAAGATGAGCGACTGTTCTTAAAAGCTCCAACTGCTCGCTTCTATTTCCCAATGATTCGAAGAGGCTCAAAAGATAAACCGTATTTTTTGCAAACGTCTCAACGAATTCGCCGATCACCGCTTTAAATTCAGGTGTTGGATTATAAAATTCACAGCCAATAAAGTTTACGAACACGCGATCAACAGGACTCATATTTTCAAACGTTCGAACAATTCTCATTTTTGTTTTAAGAATCGTACGTTCAAACTCGTCAACCGAAAGACTTTTAATTTGTTCAGGAGTCAGTGATTGAAAACGCGGAAAGTGAACGATGTTGAGAGCGATAGGAAGAGAATTGATATCCGGAATATGTGGAAGTTCAGAGAGAAGGACTCCCCCTTCTGAAACGTTTAGTATTCTGGCCTTAAAAACGTGCTCCCCATCAACATAAAGACATTGTGATTTGAGAGGAGCACGCAAAAATTTTCTTTGTAGTCTTGAATCACTCATAGAAGTTTAGAAGCTACCTCTGAAAGCGGTGAACGTTCACCAACTTTTAGTGTCGTGTGACCGATAATATCTTCTGTTTTTAAACGTTCTACAACGTAAGCAAGACCGTTATTTGTTTCATCGAGATAAGGGCTGTCGATCTGTTGTGGATCTCCCGTCAGAACGATTTTCGTGCCTTCTCCCGCTCTCGTAACAATTGTTTTTACTTCGTGGGGAGATAAGTTCTGAGCTTCATCGACGATTAAATATTGACCAGGAATCGAGCGACCTCTGATATACGTCAATGGTTCAATATGCAGAAGACCTTGGTTGATCAATTCTTCGTACGACGTTCCAGCTTGTTTGCGGTTTTGATTGAACAAGAAATCCATGTTATCAAAAATCGGCTGCATCCAAGGAGCAAGTTTTTCATTTACGTCACCAGGTAAAAATCCCAGATCGCGACCCATTGGTTGAATAGGACGAGAAACAAGTAAACGTGAATATTTTCCTTGAGCAATCGCTTTTTCCAAACCGGCCGCAATGGCAAGAAGTGTTTTACCAGTTCCTGCTTTACCAACAAGTGAAACAAGAGCGATCTCATCATTAAGAAGAGCATCAAGAGCAAATTGTTGTTCAATATTTTTTGGGTAGATTCCCCAAATACCTTCACGAAGTGAAATGAGAGGAACAATTCCTTTTTTCCCTTGGTGGTAGCGGCCTAGCAATCGTCTTCTTGGATTATGAAACTCTTGAAGAATGAAATACTCATTGGCGAAAACACCCATTTGCTCATCTTCATCCAAGGCCAGAAAGCGGCTCGATTCATATTCTTTTAAACGATCACCTGAAATTTCGAAAATTCTCTGACCTGAATAAAGTTCTTCAAGCGTAACATCAACTTGTCCGTAGTCGTCAGCAGGAATTCCGAGGATATCTGATTTCAAACGAAGGTTGATATCTTTAGTAACGAGTAATACATCCTCACCTCTTTGCTTGAGAGCTAGAGCTGAAGACAGAATCAAGTTGTCGTTGAGACTAACATCGATCGGTAAATTTTTTGATTCAGCAATAAGATCAACAGAAATGATGAGTGTGCCACCAGATTCAAGAACAACACCTTCATTAAGAGCACCTAATGAACGAAGATCATCAATGAAGCGTGAAAAGTTACGCGCATTTCTTCCGTTTTCGTTTTGATCTTTTTTGAAACGGTCAATTTCTTCAATAACGATAAGAGGAATAAAGACTGTGTTTTTACCAAACTTTTTAAAAGCACTTGGATCAAACAATAGAACGTTAGTGTCCAGGACAAAAGTCTTCTTCAACAATACCTCCGTGTACTGAAAAACCAGACCGAAATAGTCGGCCTATTCTTCGTTGTCTCTTGATAAAAATGATAGAGATCTAGAGATCGATTGAAAAGTCGAAAAGACTTACATATACGATGAATCTTTTAGCTTCTTGCTCTTTGAATTTGTAGCCCACTTCCGTTCCGTAGAAACCACCCGTCACTTTGATAGGCCAGAACTTCACTGTTGCTCCATAGGAGAGGTAGCCTCCGCTCCATCCGCCGTGGAATGTGAGAAGTGGCAATGAGAGTTCAGCTCCCATATGGAATTTTCGTCCAAAAGGAATTGTCGCGTTTAAAGGATGCATATCCATAGATAGCGTATAATCGAAAAAACCAAAATCCTGCTTATAAGCAACACCAGTATTGATACGCATTTCTTGCAGTGGAACGTCACCGATCCCTTCTGTTTTTGTAAATTGAGTATCGCCAATATCCAAGATAGAAAAACCGGCCGTTAACAAAGATCTTCCTGACGAAATAGCGTATTCAGAACCGATATCAACTCCCCACGCTTTTCCTTTTGAATATCCGAGGGCCTCTTTTAAATCTTCAATGTCCGTTGCACCGGAATTGATCTTGTTCAAAAGTTTTGTTCCAAAGAGATCGTATTGATCACTGATCCCCTGACGGTTCATGTGTTTAACAGCAACTCCAAAAGAAATTCGTCTTCCCGAGGTTAGCTTTTCTTTGTTAGATTTTTTAACTTTTTGAGAGAAGGCGCCACTACCGATATTGTAAGCATAGCCTGCCACAAAACCACGATCATATTTGTAATCAACATCGAGTGCTGGGTGAATGGCATTTCTTAAAACAATATTGGTCTTTGAAGTTGCAAATAAATTGAAACCAAAAGTTCCGAGTTTTAATCCTGGAAAAATTGAAGCTTGAATTGTCACCGGATAATTAAGAATTCTCTGCGCGATCGCCGCTGGATCTTTTTGCGGAAAATTATCGAAACGATCCATATCATCAAGGGCATTCGTTCCACCTAAACTCGGAGCAAGCGGCGTGAAACTCACACCTTTATTTCTTCCAAGAGCTGCCGGATTATAAAACAATGTATATTCATCATCAGCAATCGCCGTATAAGCATCACCCATAAGAAGAGCACGCGGGCTTCTTCCTAGATAACTCACTTCTTGTGCTTGAATCACAAATGTTGAAAGAAGAATGGATGCACCTAAAAGAATTTTCATTCGATGAGTGCCTCGAATATCGTTGCATAATACGACTCCAAAGTTTGAGTCGTGATCGCTGCATCCGTTTCACAATTTGATTGAGAGAGCACTGTGAGAACCGGCCCGATCGCAGGATAAGCCGTTTCCAATGCATCTTTGGCCGTATCAATATCTGTCGTTACCGAGGCAATGTCATCTAGATCACCACCACCAGCAGAAACAAGAATACTAGGTAAAACTTCTAAAATTCCATTAAGAAGCACAACACCCTGGCATAGACGAGCTCTGCGATCATCAGTTGAAACAAGTGCCGAATCCAACTGTGTATGAGGTGAGTTTTTAACTTTGCAGGCGCCCTGCTGGTTTGTCAGAATGAATTCAACTTGTGCATTGATGGTTGAATAATCTGTAAAGCAAACGTTGGATGCACTTCCTGCACCTTTAACTCCGTTTGCATCTGTATCTGCATAAACTTTAAAAAAGCGTCCGAGTTGAACAAACATCATGTAGGCCATTTGCGAATTGATGTCTGAAGCCTCGTCTTGCGTGAAAAGTGCATTTCTTGTGGCCGATGTAGGCTCAGTAGTGGAAGCGATTCCACCAGCGTAAAGCAAAATATTGATCGCTTCTTGAAGATCATCAAATTTTGGATCTTCGATAAGAGGAGATGTGAAAGTTTTTTGAGAAGTTGTGTAACGACTAATCCCACCTAGCGGAGCTGGAGTGGAGGTTAACGCTATATCTGTCCCGAAAAATACAGTCGTTGAATAACCCGCGCGACATGCGTATGCGCTAGAAAGAAGTTTCAGATAACGAGCATTTTTATTTTGTCTGCCCATCCCCTCTAAAAGATTAATGGCGTTTTGACACTCAGATTTACTAAGCAAAATCTCAGCTGAAATGAGATTAGACTTCACTTCATTCTCTGCTTTTTTACCGCAAGAGCTGAAAATGAAAATCATCAAAATGAGTAGTAAATTTTTGCGAGATACTGCCGTCATTGCTCAACTTTCCCCTTCTACTAATTATGCCTAATGAAGGGGTAAGTTTATATGTGGGGCAATTTCAGCCATGAAGGAAGCGAACTAGCTTATCGATAGCTTCAGTAAACGCTTCTTTAGGTAATACCAAACTAATTCGCGCGGAATTCATAAGTCCGAAATCAGTTCCAGGAACGATGACAACTCCTGTTTGATTAAGAACATCTTCACAAATTTTCATCGAATAATCTGAACGATCATTTTTGTCCTGACGATACTTTTCAAAAACCGTCGTTTGCGAGAGATCAATCATAAAGTAAAACGCAGAAACTGGCTGGTACCAACATTTCATCAAATGATATTCTTTGAACTTTTCACGAATGACATTTGAATTTTCACGCAGGTGAAGTTTAACCGGACCTAAAAACTGAGCAGAGTTGGAGAAGTTATAATTTAACATCGCTCTTTGGATGAGCGAATTTGCACTGCTGGTTAACTGCCCCTGTAAATTTTCAATCGCCTTACATAAAACTTTAGGAGCAATACAATAACCGATACGAAGTCCGGTTGAAGCAAATGCCTTTGAAATGCCATCCACAATCACCGTTCTTTTTAAAAGCTCAGGTTTTTTTTGGTAGAAATAAGTTGGTTTGGGATCATAGTAACAAACTTCAAAATATATTTCGTCACTGATAACGACGAGATCTTGATTCTCTTCCAAGAGCTCTGCAAACTCATTCATCCATTCATCGGAATAGTGAATGCCCGCCGGATTGTTAGGGCTATTGATAATGATCGCTTTTGTTTTTTGTGAAATTGCCTTTCTAATATCTGCCATGCTTGGAGTGAAAACATCATAGATTGAAGACTTCACGATGACAGGAACACCATGACAAAACTTAATCATTTCCGGATAAGACAACCAGTAGGGTGAAATGATAATGACTTCATCTCCTGGATTAACAAGCGCACCGAGGATACTTGAAATAGAGTGTTTCGCACCATTGGAAATCACACAATCAAAAGTTTCATCTTTCACTGATGAAAAATGTATTCCGCGCGTTTCTTCAATGTGCGCGAGAATCTTTTGACGAAGTTCAGTGAAACCTGAAACGGGGCTGTATTGATAGGATTTTAAAAAATCCAATTCATTTCTGATTGAATCTACAAATTGTTGAGGTGGACGAAAAGGCAATTGACCAGCAGTAAGATTGTAAACTTGTTTTCCTTGTTCACTCATCTCCAAGGCCAGCGAGTTGAGTTTCAACGTTACACTTTCGGCCATTCCTTTTACACGTGAACTTAATTCCATAACAATCCTTACTATGAAAACAAAAACATTCTTGTTTTAGTATAGCGAAGAATTCTTAGGACTGGGGAAAATTTGTCACGAAGATGTAGTTGTCACCCTGCTCGAAACTTTTTGCGCAAGAGAGACCAAGTGTTTGCCAATGCTCCATTGGAAAACCTTTTTGTGGATCGCTTTCAATCCAAAGTTGACCAAAAAACCACGGCTCTTTTGTGAGTTGCTCGATGAGATCAAGATAGACTTTCTTTTCTGAATATGGCGGATCAATGAAGATGATCGTTTCTGATTTCTGATCTTCTGTAAATGTTTCGTAAGTTGCTCTAAATGTTTTTAACCATCGCTCCGCTGGATAATGCGAACACAAAATCTCACCTGTTTTTTTATGATGATTGCGAATGAGAATGTTTTCACGATTTTCTTCTAATACGCGCAGAACAGCTTTTGAAACTTCATTTAAATAAACTTTACTTGCTCCCCGTGACCATGCTTCAAATCCCATAGCACCGGATCCTGCGCAAAGATCAACGAAGATAACATCGTCGAGTGTTTGAAAATAATCAAAGATTCTTCGTCGGAGCATGACAGAAGTCGGACGAATAATATCGCCTTTGGGCACTTCCAGCATTTGACCGCGGGCAAATCCGCCAAGGATTTTTATGCTCACAATTAGGCAGCTTTTTTAACTGATTTTTCTAGTGACGAAAGTGGTATTGAAAACTTCATTCCATTTTCCATCACAACATGACAGCCTTCTGTTTCATTGATAACAAGCTCTACACCTGCCAATGTCACAGTTAAACCTTTTGTCGGATCAATCGTGAGTTTTGCATTTTCAGTTCCGACTTTAAAATCTAGTGTGAGGGCCATTGACCCCTGAGCTGAAAAGGCCACTTCTGATCCTTTTGTTGTCGTTGGTGTTGTTGGAGTTGTTGCTGCTTTAGGTGCTGGTTTATCGAAGTTCAGAACATGAACCTTCTTTTCTTCAGGAATTTCTTGGCGAATTTCTTCCGCCTTTTCTTTCAATAAAGATTCGGCCAATTCTCTTTCAATGACATCTTGAAGAGGATTGTTTGTCGCCACTGCCACTGGAGCCGGTTCTGCAATGATTGTTTCTTCAATGTCTGTATCCATTAAAACGGCATCAAGCTCGCCTTCATCAAAAACAGCTTCATCGAATGATTCTTCAATCATTTCTGCTTCAGCAGCAGATTCCATTAATTCTTCCATGACAGGATCTTTTTTAAGAGGTGCCGCCATGATTGTTTCAGCGCCTTCGAATTCTTTTTCTAACGATTCAATTTCCGACATGATGTCTTGAAGTTCTGCTTCGTTGAAGTTTTTATCTTCATCAAGCATTCCATCGACCATTGCATCAGCTAATTCCGCCGAAGTTTCCGGAGTGTCTGTTCCGTTTAAAATGTTATCAATATCATCGTAAATATCGCCCATAGACGCCCCTAATCAAGTCAACAGAAATGTACGAACTTTTAGTCACTTCTCCCAACTTATCGATGACTCGTGGCCAAATCTTTAGGTAAATGTCTTACTTCAATCATTCCAAGACCTTAAATAAAAAAAATCGTGCTTTTTTTCGCTTTTTTTTCATGACTTCACGCTCATGTTAAGACACACTTTTAGTCCCAAATAACAAATGAAATTGGTTGGTTTTTTTTAGGATTAAAAAGTTGGATCAAAACAACGTCAGACCAAACTTGTGGCAGCATGCCTTTCATAATGCGTTCTCTGATGAAATGCAGGAACAGCTTATGAATGCACCTTATTCAGGTGCAGAGGCCGCGCTGTCCTCATTTAATCCTTCAGAATTTTTCATTCCTGGTTGGAAAGGTGAAGGTCTCATCACTGCTTCTGCCATTGTCGTAAAAAATACTCTCAACAATCTCTCGATCGATGCTCAGGCATTTTTCAAAAAATCATGTGCGACTAGTAAGTCGATGAAGCAACAAACGTACAGCGAGTTTATGTTGTTCGCTGACTACGCAAAGGTTGATAAATCATCACTCACTCAACCAAACGATTTTTGGTTTCACGTGCAGGACGATTCTTCACCGCTAAAAAAACCGATTGAAGATTTCTTCCGCATACACTGTTTTAGAGCAGTAGCGATTTATTTATTCAGAATCAAATTCATCATGGAACTTGCGCGCGAAGAGCGCATTGAAGTGACAGAAGATATTCTCATGAATCCCCTTTCATTTCTGGGGAAAATTTTCGTTAAGGACAGCTCTACTGAATTGATGTGTGATTCTCTACAAATCAACCAATACAGCTGGTACCGTCCTAGTCACGAATACAAAGATCAACTTCTTAAACTTAAAGAAGCATTTGAAAACGTCACTCTTACAGAATTAATTAAGCTTATCTCAACTCCAAAAGATGATAAGATTTATTCAATTAGAAATTACTCTCACTCTCTTTCTCACCTTTCATTCGGTCTACTTGTGAATGAAATGTTGATTAAGTTTCCAAATTGGCTAAAGCCAGAAGCAAAAGCTTCGAATCTATCTCCTAAAAAAGTTTGCCTGCTTCCTAAAACAATGAACACTCGTTTTGCAGGAAACCACGTTTCTTCTATGGCCCTTTCTCACTGGCTTGCTCAAGAAACAAACATCAAAGTTTCTCATTGGAACAATTTGATTTGTCCGGAGTTCGAGGGATTAGAATTCATCGACGGACAGTTCTTGAAAATTTGTCAGGAACTACAATTTTTAAGTTTCCTCACACGCATCGCCATTGAACACAAATATGAAGTTGTTCCATTCATTTGCAAAATCATGCGTGAGAAATATCGTCTGTCGCCAGAAGATGGACTAGCTCAAGCATCATTTTTCAATATGGCAGCACTTCCAGGAACTGAGACGCTTTATCACCGTATCGTTCTTAATTTAACAGAGCTTCCAAAAACAAACCCTCACCACTTCTTGGTTCAACAAATTCAAGCTCAGAAAGCTTCAATGAAAAAAGATGGTGTACTTTTCGTATTCACGAATCAAAAGCTGTTTGTTCCAAGTCACTCTGACCGAGTAGAACAGCTTTTAAAAGACTTTAAAGTGGAAGCGAGCTTCAACCTTGAAGACTTAAAAGGAAAAGGCGAAATCGCCCATTTTATTTACGTACTGACAAAACGCGAAGCCTCTCCTCTAAAGAACAATCACCTCTTTGAAATGAATCGCAAACAAAAAGAATCTTGTTTGGCATTTGAGTTTAAAGGGAACCTTTCACGCTTTAATAAATTTAATAAACTTGTTGAAGAATTCCAGAGCTTCTTGAAAAACAAAAACTCTGTTATGACTCCGCTTTATGTAAATGAAATCGATAAAGATATTGCATTTGAATTTCATCAAGATGCAATTATTGAAGGAAAACTGGTTTCTTCGACATCATCGAAAGATTCAGGACATCTTCCACACCCAAGTTTCTTCAAAAACCTCACACGTTCATGTACTTCACTTGATACTTTCTTCAACGTAGAAGTAATCAGCCATGATGAAAGCCATTATGGAAAAAATAGTGTGGCGTCTGAACTTTTAGGTCTTCGCCAAGGTCCAGAGAGAAGTTACCCACTTCTTCTCATCGTTAATCAGAATGATCCGACAGACGTTAAATTGGAGCTCACTCCAATTGAAGCTTACCGCGGAAAACTAGAACAATATGGAACTGCGTTCTTCCATTACTTCGGTTTAACACCAAAACATTCTGCCATTAACCTTAACGTCTTTAGAGAATATTTCTCATCGATGCTTGGTCACCAAATCATTCAACTTCAATTGAGTGATGGTCCATCAAAGTTGAAAGCAAAACTTAAATCGCTTCTTGTGCCTAGCTTCTTCTTAAAAACGACTTTCATGCCAGAATCGACTAAAGCACCTTATCGCTTAATGGAAACTGATCCTGAGTCATTAAATGAGATGCATCCTGAAGCGCTTAAAATGCAATTTAGCCGTTTAAAAGCGACTTTTGCGACTGATGCTGAAATGTATCCGTGGCACATGCTTTCTCTCGCTTCACACTTTAAAATGCAGTTAAAATCGCAATTAGAAGTGATGGAAGATGGAAAACCACAAACCATTAGCTTTTGCAATCCACTGATCAGCCAAGAGTTGATAAAACTTAAAACACATCAAATCTATCAAAAGAATGATGATGTTTTCGTTGATTATAAAATCAAGTCTCCGAGCGAACTTCAACTTCCACTTACTTCAATTGTTGTGAAGAACAACGATGAAGATTCAATTCTCATTATGAAGTTCCAGGAAAAAGAAATCGTTCATCTGCACTCTGGAAGTTTGATGAATCACTTCATTAAATTCGTTCTTCAGAATGCTAATGGCGTTCACATTTCAGACATTCTTCTGAATTTAAAAGTTCCTTCATTTGCAGATTTAGAACGTGTGACAAAACGTTTTGAAGAATTAAAAACTTCAAAGCAAACTCTTCTGAAAGAAACAGAAGAGTTGATTGCCTCGATATTAAGAACTGAAATTAACCGTTGATTCCCTGTAAAGACGCTAGAATGTCTTTCTTGCTTCCCACTTTAAGATCCACAAGTTTTCTCTGACCAGCTTTAAGAATAATTTTGATTCTTCCACCAACAATTTCTCCTTGTTGGTCGAGCTTGTTATCTAATTGGACTTTAGCACCCATTTCTTCTAAAAGTGCTTGAGCAACTTGAAGATCTAGATCAAGAACTGTGTTTGATTCGTTTGTTAACCCTACTCTCGACTTTAGAACACCTTCTTCAAATCCAAGACCTGAATAAAGAAGATCTAGAGCAACGACATCACCTAACTTATGTGCAGATAGTGAAACATGTTTTTCGTTGTTTTCAGATTGAGTCGAATTAATCGCAAAAGTTAAAAGATGGAAAAGAGTTTGTTCTAACTCTTCTTGCTTACCTTTAACTGTCAACGTGTCTGCCACGTTGATATCTAATTGAACTCCACGAGAAAATAACTTTTCTGCAAGGAGATCAACCATTGAAGAGCTCATTTGCTCTAAATTGATGTCTTCCAAAACTTTTGATCCTTTATTATCGGCCGGTATTGCTATGCTATCATCGGCCCAAATTTTATCAAGAGTTGTATTGAGATTTTCTTCAGTAACAAGCGTTGATCTCACTTGAGTTGGTGTGATCAGAGACTCTAACGAAAGTTTATTTTTATTACGCTCAACCAATGTGTATTGGTGAAAATTCGAAAAGAGACGGGCACAATTCACAAGGCTATTTTGCTCGAGAGCCGTTTTGATAATTTCTCCGGCCTTCACACTTGAAGCCCCATCGTTTTCAGTCATTAATTCTGCAAACGCTTCTTTTTCACGAGCTGAATTTGAAAGTCTTCTGCGAGTCATGCTCATATATTCGCTCACCATCAGCACAGCTAATAATGTGGCAAAAACACAGAAGAGACTTTTGTCTTGATTAAGTTGCGAATGAATTTGTGTTTTGTATTGATCAGTTGATTCTAAAATTTGATCTTTTGTTGTCTCGATTTTTTCAAAACGAGTTCCAACATCTCTTCCCTGACCTGACAGTCCTTTTGAACTTGCCGGTGCAAGTACATCTTCATGGAACCAGTGAACGTTTGAAGCAAGTGTGCTTAAAAGTTTCGCGACTGTAGGAAGCTGAGTTTTAAGTCCATTTTCAGCGCTTAAAATACCTTCTGCAAAACACTCCTCAGTAAGGTTTTGGAAGTTCTGTGTGAGATATGTTGAAGAAGCATCGCCTAGAATGTTTGCTGTGTAAGATTGATTCACGCGAGTGAAACAAGTCTGAATCCCACTTTCCAGATTCGTTACTTTTTTCAATTGCTGCGAGCTATCTTGTATATTGTAAGTGGTAAAAATGAGCGCGCCCAAAACGAGCATGCCAATCATAGTGCGTTTGTTTTCCAGAACATTCACTAACTTCTTCATGAAATTGCAATCCTTGCAAAGTAAGATCAGACAGTCTGACCCAATTTGATTCTACCTTTGTGAGTACCCGGGTCAACAATAGGGTCAAAAATACCTGGGTTTTCCAATGAAGAGACGTTATTATACTGAAGTGATCAAGAATACAGCGTCTTCTCGATTTAGTGTCTCCCTCGTCGTGGCCCTTGCCATACATGCCCTACTCTTTTTATTGGTTAAAAAAGAAGCTCTTGAAAATCAAATTCTTGGGTTAATGAATGAAAATAAATCCCGTCCATTAAAAATAGATCGCATCAAGGTCGTCAATCAGGCAGAAGTTGAAAAACTTCGTAAAGTTGGAATCAAAGATGGAGTTAAAAATATGCTTCGTCCTGATCTTAACCCTACTCGCCCGAAACCTACACCTCCAGGAGGAAAAGGCAGCCAAGGTGCTGGTGGACTTTCTCTAGGAAATCTTGGTCCGCAGCTATCGAACACAACTCCTCCTCCTCCCAAAATAGAATCATCGCAAGCACTAAACATGCGTCCACCGACAGTTGCATCTTCTAAAAATTCGCATTTTTATTTCAATCCAAAAGTGCAGAAAGTGATTCCCCGTTCTCAAGAGCAAGATCTTTTAAAAAGTGAAGCCGGAAAAGGATTTGGTCCAACCAATAAAGCGGTTGAAAAAATTTCGAATTTTGAAATTAGATATGAAAGACCAGAAGGTGTCTCAGAAGATGAATTGAACTCTGATGAAAAGGCCTACTACTCATTCTATGTTCGAAGCTATAAAAATTATTTTTCTAAAATTTATGCAAACTACGAAAAAATAGTTATTGAACGTCCAGGGCTATCTAAAGTCTTCGACAGCAAACATCTTCTCATTGGGAAAATCGATTATGACGAAGCTGGAAATATCGTCACAGTAAAGATTCTAAAATCATCTGAAAATGATGATCTTCACTACTTCTTTGAAGAAACATTGAAGCAGCTAAACCAACCGAATCCACCGAAAGTTTTCACAAAAAACCGCAAGCAGTTTTCAATCTACTATCAGATTCAAATTAATTAAAAAAAGTACTTCAGAGTAAGATATGTGAAGCCCGCAAAAGCATAAGCTTTAAGCATTGTTTTTGATGTGAGATGAGAAAGAAAACTCGCTCCAATGACATCGACACTTTTAAGCTTTTGCTTCAATCTGGCCTTCGCCGCCGCTGAAGGATTAAGGTTCAGAACTTTAAAAAGATCATGAATTTCTCTTTCAAAAACTTCTTTCGATTCTCTATCAATGATTGGTTTCGGAATATACATTCTCATAGCTTCAACTTGAGTGTTGAATTGAGCATATCGACTACTACACACACGACAAGTGTCGATGTGATTTTTGATTTTCAAAAAAGTTTCGTCTTCTTGTGGCAGGTCTGCAAGGGAGAAAATATTTTTGGAGTGAATGCAATTTGAACGAAAGGCTACGCTTTCCCTATCCAAACTAGTTTCCTTGTTGTTGCATGACTGTGTCCAGGGCCATGACAGTGTTCATTTTTTCGGCCATCTTTAAGCGTGCACTATAAAGGTAGGCCAGGACTTCACTTTTCGACTTGGACAAGATGAATTCGCAGTCAAGCAAATCAAAATGCGCACGCTCTTTTAAATAAAGTGCGGCCTTTTCATCTAGTTCGAGTGAGAAGAATCCACTGGAATCTTCAACGTCCTTTAAACTCATTTTCAATTGAACATATCTTTTTTTAGAAAGTTCATAGATACATTTGAGGATATGCTTTTTACACATCTCCTTCTTTTCTTCATCTGCAATTAATAGATCATCCTCCCACTTTTGAAGTAGGGTGTTTTTCTGTAAAAGAAAAGCCTGAACGGAATCGATCATTAACTGCGAAGCTTGCAGATCATCAGGGATCATGACAAATGCCATGCTATAAAGATCGTTTGTAAGGCCTTGGATGAATTTTTCTAACTCGGAAGTTTTCATATGGTCCATGCCGCGTTTTCCAATCCTAGGAGTGCGACCCATCTATTCTATCTAACACTGATCGTGTTTACAACCTCTGCGCAATCTCGCCTTTTCAAGCACTTAACCTACCAAAAAGAGCTGTCTTTTGCCCCATTGAATTAATTTTTCAAGAAAACCACCAATTCGGTCGATTAGGACATGGAGAACTAAACCTTAAACCACAATGTTTCGTAGGTTTTTATGAAAATGAATAAAACACTTCCTCTTATGATGTTCGCTCTCCTTTTACTCGGCTCATGTGCTGAGAAAAAAGCAGGATCAACGGTGAACTATATTACCAATCCAATTGGCACTGGTGGTACAGGCGGAACTGGTGGCACTGGCGGAACCGGCGGCACTGGTGGAACTGGTGGAGTAACAGGTTGTTCAGATGGTGTTGCTCGTTCAGGTGCGACTCAATGTTATTATACAAATCTGCCGAAACTCGTTTTCAGCGGACCTGGTACTGTTGGACCTGTTTACTGGTCTTCAGCTACAAACCTTCCTTCTTATATTTCTCCTAACCAATTTAGAACGGATGCAAGTTTCGCCGTAAGAATGAAACCAAGTACAGTGTCGGGTGGAACTTCAAGACAAGGAAGAACGTGTTCAACGTGGACACAAAATAATTTTTCACGATTAAGAGTTCAAGTCATGCTTAGAACTCAAGGGCAGAGTTTAGGTGAAGTGAAAACATTAACGGGTGCAGTTGGCGGATCATCAAACACCGCACGCTTTACTGTCCCTAACGGGACAACTTCTCCATTCATCTTAGAAGTTATTTCTATTGAATCAAATCACAGCTGTAATCAATCAATCTACGGAAAATTACCAACGGCATGTACAGATGATACATTCTACAAAATTCCTGTGAATGGTACGACAAATGCTACTGAATGTGTTGCATTCAATTTAGAATTTGCGACAGACGATACATACGATCTTCCAAACTAAGAATATTTAAGTTTGATAATATCTTTATAAAAAGAGAGGCTTTTGCCTCTCTTTTTTTTTTTCGCTGTTTCGATAAGGTGGATAGTGTAATAACAATTTATCGGAGCAATACCAATGAAACTTTGTCTGAGTTTTATTTTTTCAACACTGATGCTAGCTAACGTTTATGCCAATGAATTAACAGCTGAACAATCTGCCGTTCTCACTAAGCAAATTGAAGAAGTAAAAAAATTGGCAGCTGATCCAAAAGTTGTTGATGCTGTTAAAGCAGTAAACACTACTCCACTTGCTGACTACAAAGACATGACTCAAGATAAATGGAAGGAGCTTCCAGTTCTTGATCCAAAAGTTCGTTACTTCTCTAAAACACCAGCAGCAGAAGTTCTTAAATCTAAAAAAAATGAAATGATGAACGAAGCATTTTTAAATGCAGCTGACGGAACAAAAGTAGCTTTCATTGCAAAAACTTCAGGATGGTCACACAAAGGAAAACCAAAACACGACGATCCAATGGGCGGCAAAACTTGGCAAGGCAAAGTAGAAATGGATGAATCAACAGGACTTCAAAGTATTCAAGTTGCAGTTCCTGTTGTTGATGGCGGAAAAAACATTGGCTCACTAGTAGTGGGATTCAGTGTAAGCAAACTTAAGTAACAATCAGGAAACGCATGCTAAAAAAGATCGGTCTTCGTAAATATTTGTTACTCATTATCTCGTTGATTATCATTATTAGCTGCGTTTCCGCTATTTTCACAATTTTTTCTACGCAAAAAAATCTTAAACAACTAATGACCAACTCGGAAAAGAGTGCGGCCATTAGTAATAATATCATTGCTCTTTCTATCGATCTTTCTTCTATTCACTCTTCGCTCACGTCACTCATGACAGAAAAAGATCCTGATGTTCTAGAAGTATCGATCGCAAAACTCCAAAAAGATTTCAAAGAGATTGAAGGACATATTCAACGCTGCAAATTTGATTGTAAGCAGACTGAAGTTCTTACCAAAGATTATCAAACGAAGGTGAACGATCTCGTTGATAAAAGAATTCTTTTAGGTAAAACATCCGAAGCCATAGAGTTTTTTATTCAAGACGTGAGTCCTGTCTATTTTAAAGTTCTCACCGAGCTAGATAGCAAAGGTGATCTTATCAAAAAATCGACCGATGAAACTCTTATCCTCTCAGAAAAAAGAGCTGCAGAGTTAAAATGGATGATCATTCTTTCAAGCGTATTTATGATCGTTCTTATTAGTGTTGCTGGGTTTAATTTTAGAAAAAGTTTGGTTGATACTCTTCTCCAGATTGCTGATAGACTGCAATCGTCTACGCAAACTTTAGCTGATACCTCTAAAGAAGTGGCTTCAACCAGCGACTTCCTTTCTCAATCTTCTACAGAGCAAAATGCGACAATCCAGGCGACGTCCCAGGCCGTTCAAGAAATATCTTCAATGACTGACGTCAATCGTGAAAATGTAACCGCATCAGCTGCAAATGCTAAAGAAAGTTTAGAAAAAATTTCTGAAGGTAAAGAAGCCATCAGCATCATGCTTGAGACTATTAAAAAAATAAGTGTCTCGAATGAAAAAATGATTGAGCAAGTTAACAAAAACAGCACTGAATTTAGTGAAGTGACCAGACTTATTAAAGATATTGATGTGAAGACAAAAGTTATTAATGACATCGTTTTTCAAACTAAACTCCTCTCTTTCAACGCTTCTGTTGAAGCTGCAAGAGCTGGTGAACATGGAAAAGGATTTGCTGTGGTCGCGGAAGAAATTGGAAATCTTGCAGTCATGAGTGGTCAAGCTGCCAATGAAATTTCTGATCTTCTTAACAACAGTGTTAAGCGAGTTAATGAAATCGTGACAAACTCTCAAGGTCAGATGGTTTCAATCATGGAATCTGGTAAAAGCACAATCGAAGATGGCCATAGCGCTGTAAACAATTGTCACCGCATTTTCGATCAAATTAGTGTCGACTCTCAAGGTATCAGCAACATGCTGGAAGAAATTAACTCTGGTACGATTGAACAAAGTAAAGGGATCGAAGAAGTTAACAAATCAATGCTGCAAATTAATGATGTTGCCAATAAAACTGCCCAGATCGCGCATGATTCTTTGAAGATGGCCGAAAAACTCAATGACCAATCTGAATCCATCGCCTTCGTTAACATTGAATTAACTGCAATGCTGAATGGAAGAAAATCTTAATTTAATTGTTTGATGATTTCTAGAGCAAGATTTTCCTTGTGCGCGAAACTGACCTCTACTAACAGGCCCGGACACGTGATATTCACTTCAGAAACATGTCCGCCTAAAATATCGAATGCTACCCAATCAACTCCTTCACTCATGAGATGCGCACAGATTTGATCACACTCTTTTTTTATTTCTGGAGTTAATTCGATCGCATGAAAAGCGGCCCCTTGAGCAATATTAGCTAAGAACTCCCCTTTTTGAGGAACTTTCAAAATCGAACCAAGCTCTTTACCTTTGAAATATAGTGAACGAATTTCTCCCATTGTCACTTCCGCACAAAATGGCTGAGCGACGATGGCCCCATTATTCTCTGCCACTTTCTTTTGAAAAACAGCTAGTAAATCTGGGCGATTGATTGAAACTTTTTCTACTCCCATCCCTTGAAAAAGATCCAATGGTTTTAAAATCAAATCATCAACATTTTTTAATTTACTCACAAAATCCAAAAAACCATCAGGACTACTTCCTACATAAGTATGAAGTGATGAGGGCTGAGTATAAGCGTGGAGCTTCTCATTATATTTCAAAATCCCATCTGGCGAATTGAGGACATTCATCCCTCGTTCATTCAGAAATCTAAGCATCCACAGATAGCGCAAATAACGTGTATCAAACGGCGGATCGATTCGCATGTGAATCGTATCCCCTTTTTTTAATGTATATAAGTTGGACTCTTTTAGCGTAAAACTTTTTAAATAAGCGCCATCTTCATAAAAAGCAGATGTAAAATCATAAAGACGAAAAACCGTTTCGCCCTGGTTGTTAACGAAAAAATCTTTTTCAAACAGCAAAGCAACATCAATCCCCTGTTGCTTCATTGTTGAAGCAAGCATGAGAGTACTATCCTTTTTCGGATTTAATTTTTCAATCGGATCGATGAACATGATGTGTTTCATTGGAAGTCGCCTGCAAAAAGATTGTTGCGATTTAAAGAAACAGAAATTTTTCGAAGTCTTGAATCTCATCCTGACTTTGAAAATCCTGATACTTTTTCTCAATGAAATTATAGTAGCCTTTCAGGTCGAGCCCAAGCTTTTTCTGTAGACTGGCCAGGTCATTAGAGCTCTTTTCGTAAGTTAAAAAGGCCGCAAAACTAGCATTGTTCCAATCTCTATTCAGAGGGAAACAATTTTTAGGTTGGATATCTAGCTCCTGGCAACGTTTCATGACTTCAACTTTAAAACGATCTTCCATGAATTCGTTGAGAATATCAGCTGCTTCCTGTTGCGTTTTGGGAAGTAAACTTTTGTAAAGTTCCTGTAACTCAGTCACTAAATTCACCACTAACTTTTTAAGTTTTTTATCGTCCTCTTCCTGCTTTTGCTGATGCATGAAATATTCTTCTTGATGAATAGAAATGAAATATTCCTTCAGCATATTTTGAGCAAAATAATTGGCAAGATTCTCGTTAAGATCGACCTGATTTTTAACAAAAAACACAGTGTGAAAGAGCTCATGGAAGATCAGCTCTGCAAGCTCATAGTCATCATAGTTGAAAAAAGATGAAAGAATTGTATCAGTAAAGTATCCCAGTGTAGAGTAAGCATACACCGGTCTCGTCCATGTCACGTATCCAGAAGCTTCCTGCTCTTTTGCGAAACTCTTCGCACTACCCACATTGAAAAAACCTAAATAAGGAAAACAACCCATCACAGGAAAACAATTATCAACGGCCTTAATCTCATTATAAGGAGATGCGATAACGAGATAAGTAACCGCCTTACTTTGAAGCATCGTCGTTTGAGAATATATTTTTGTCTGTTTTTTATTCCAGTATCGATAGAAAAAAGTTTTTAATTCTTCAATCTTTTTAATTTTTTCTTTATGTGTTTTAGAGACACGAACACTTTTTAGAAGTTCGCGATTATCGCGTCCTTTCGATAGAAGCGTGATTTGTCCTATACTTTGCTCATATAGATAATTGAATTTCGCGCAACCTGTAAGCGAAAGTATCGATAAAATAATGATGATTTTTTTTAGAATATCCATGTAAATCCGACAGCGTATTTAACGTTGTCGCGAGCTTTATCCAGTTCAAAGGATGGAAACAGAGTTTTAACTGATCCTTTCAGCGACAAACGTTCGGTCAATCTTAATTGCAGTGAAAGTGTCCCAAAAACGGAATCAATTCTCTGCTTAGTCTGGCCCCCAGTTATGATCGTGCGGGCCCCGTTTGCTGTAGTCTCAACAGTTAAGTCTGATTGATAATTTAGAAATTGCTTTGCATACCCTAACGAGATTCCCGGAATCAATCGGGCCGATCTCGGAGCAAACATCTGTTTAAGTCCTACACCATATACATGTGAAGTCACTCGATTCTGCTGCCCAACCAGGTCTACACCTGTAGCAACAGTATATCTCTCCTGCTCAGTCGTAATATCTTCAGAGCGAGAAGCATTCAAATCGATGGCAGTGTAATCGAAAATATATGTTGAAATTCCACCTGAGTAAGTTCTCGTGATGTTGGAATTTTGTCTTTGTAATCCATAAATCTGGCGGTCATATCCAAAGTCGAATGAGACTTCATTTACTATCGCACTTGCGGTTAATGGTACAAAACTGATCACTGCAATCAATAAAGACTTCATAGGTCACCTCGATCCTATTCTATCAATTTGACAGTGAGAAGATTAATGAGGGGAAAAAACTCCCCTCATTTCTAAGAATTTTTAATTGAGTGATAGAGACGGTGCTTTCTTGCCTAAATCAGCAACTAGTTCACCCTGACAAGACAGCGAAGTAGCTGAAGTTACCTTCACATCTACCCAATGCCATTTGTAATCCTTTTCATCATTTTCAGGTACAAAGTGGACGATTCTGTTACAGTTTGTACGACCTTTCCATTTTTTTACTCCACCCATTGTTCCAAAATCTTCAACTAACATTCGGAACGTTTTTCCGATCATCGTTTGTCTGATTTTGTCCTGGATTTTCAATTGATGAGCTTGGATTTCGCGAAGACGCTCACCTTTAATGTCTGCCGGAAGTTTATCATCCATTTTTTCAGCACGAGTTTTTGCTCTCGGTGAATATACATATGAATAGATGAAATCAAATTGTGCTTTATCAAGAAGAGCTAGCGTTTCTTTGTGCTCTTCTTCTGTCTCATTTACGAAACCAGCAATAATATCTGTTGAAAGAACAATTTCTGGTTGAGCAGCACGAAGTTTATCCAATAATCCTAAATAATGTTCAGGAGTGTATTCTCTGTGCATTCTTTCAAGCACTGTAGCTGAGCCCGATTGAACAGGAAGGTGTAAGTGCTTCGAAAGTTTTTTAGACGTTCCATGAACGGCAATAAGCTCGTCACTTACATCATATGGATGTGAGGTTGTGTAACGAATCAGTTCCAGGCCTTCGATTTTATCCAACTCCATAATGAGTTGAGCGAGTGACTCTCCGTTTTCTTTACCGTAAGAGTTTACGTTTTGACCAAGAAGCGTGACTTCCTGGATGCCTTGGTACTTTACAAGCTTTCTTACGTCTTCAACGACTTCCGCTAATAAACGTGAGCGCTCTTTTCCGCGAGTATAAGGAACGATACAGTACGTGCAGTACTTGTTGCATCCTTTGATGATATTAACGAAGGCCTGAGGTGAATCTGCTGAAACCTTAGTTTCGATTGAGAAGTTCTCGCTGCGATCCCAAGAATTGATCGTAAATTTCGAGTCACCTGCATAAACTCTAAACACCATATCGTTAATTGTGTCGATAACATCTGTCCCGAATGCGAAATCGAGATGATTATATTTTTTAACCAGCTCTTTTCCTTCTGTTTGGGCCACACAACCACCGATCCCAACAACCAAACCGTTCTTTTTCTTTTTTGCGTGCTTGATCTCACCTAACTGAGAATAGAATTTGTTATTCGAAAGATCTCGTACAGCACATGTATTGAAAAGAACCATGTCTGCTTCTTCCAATTCTTCTGTCTTTGTGAAGTTAAGATCATTCAAGTGAGAGATGATTCGATCCGAATCATGGTAGTTCATCTGACAGCCGAAAGTTTTCATCCACACTTTGCGCGGAGGAAACGTTAGATCGCCCATCACGACCGTCTTTTCACCTGTAACTGGATCAATAATTGTTTGTTCGCGAGGACCGTCGCCTCTAGTTCCTAGACCTGTTGCCATAAGTTTACCCTGTTAAAAAGCCTTAAAGCCGCTATGTTTTGATAAATGTGGGTGGAAAGTAACAGGTTGAGGGGGTTTCGTCTACGAGATTGGGGTCTTTTTGAAGTTTTTACTGGTCTAGATTCAATCGGCACAAATAAAAAAGGGACCCGAAGGTCCCTTTTTTAACTAGGTCACTTAAAAAATTAAGCTTTCTTAGCAGCAGCTTTCTTAGTTGCTTTCTTAGCTACTTTTTTTGTAGCTTTCTTAGCAGCTTTTTTTGTAGCTTTTTTAGCAGCTACTTTCTTTGTTGCTTTTTTTGCTACTTTCTTAGCAGCTTTCTTCTTAGTTGTTGTTGCTTTCTTAACAGCCATAAAATCCTCCAAAAGTTTTTATTCTTTTTTTAAGAATAAACATTTTTTTATTTTCGTGCAAACAAAAAAGTGAATGTTTGATTTATTTTTCGTAATTTTTTTTTCAACCTTTAATTTTTTTCTCATTTTTTTTTCATCAAAGCTTCTTTCAAGCATCCAATCTCTACTTTTTTCAGAAGGAACGAATCGCTGAAATGCTTTATTCATCGATGTTTCATTCGTTTTCCACAACTGAGGTGAAACCGCACTTCGGCCTCAAAAAAAAATTTCGAAGCGGCCGATGAAGACCGCTTCGTATGAAAAAAAAAGTGAAGATTAATGAGATGAGGGGCTGAGAAAAGGCTAAAAATTGCCTAATGTGGGAACTTGAAGGTGATTTTTTGGGCAGATTCATCGAATGAAACGAGAACAACACCACCTTTTTCGAGCTTACCGAAAAGAATTTCATGCGATAGTGGCTTCTTGATCTCATGATTAATCGTTCGAGCAAGAGGTCTCGCGCCCATTTTTGGATCAAAACCAATTCGAGCGAGGTATTTTTTAGCAGCATCATCCACTTTCAGCTCCACATTCTTGGTTGCGAGCTGAGTTTCAAGCTGGATGAGGAACTTATCGACGATTTTCAAGATCTGTTCATCAGCAAGTTTGTTGAAATGAACGATGGCATCTAATCTATTTCTAAATTCAGGGGTAAAAAAGTTTCGAATACTTTGATCGCGCTTGAATTCTGGCTGAGATCCGCCTTTATTAAGACCGATTGATCCCGAATCCATTTCTTTGGCCCCAGCATTCGATGTCATAATAATGACGATGTTCCTAAAATCTGTAGAACGCCCATGCGAGTCCGTTAATGTTCCGTGGTCCATGATTTGCAAAAGAACGTTGAAGACGTCTGGATGGGCCTTTTCGATCTCATCAAGAAGCAATACTGTGTGTGGGTGCTTCTTAATCACATCAGTTAAATGTCCACCCTCCTCATGACCAACATATCCTGGAGGAGCTCCGATCAATTTCGAAACAGAATGTTTTTCCATGAACTCAGACATATCGAATCTTTCAAGATGTATGCCTAATTCAAAAGCGAGTTGACGGGCCAATTCTGTTTTACCGACACCAGTTGGACCCGTGAAAAGGAAAGATCCCATTGGTTTATCTTCATGACCAAGACCTGATCTTGAAAGGAGAATTGCATCGGCAACTTTATCCACAGCATCGTCCTGACCAAAAATAAGCAGGCGTAGATTTGCTCTTAAATTCTTAAGTTTGTCTCTTTCATCACTGGCCACAGACATGCGAGGAATCTTCGCCATCATAGAAATGACAGCTTCGACATCTTTTTTTGTAATGTCTTTATGTTTTTTATCCGAAGGGAGGATTCGAATCATCGCTCCAACCTCATCCAGAACATCGAGAGATTTGTCCGGATTTTTTCTATCGGTAATATGTTTTGAAGCGAGATCGACGACGAGCTGAAGAATTTCGTCTGAATATTTCACGTCGTGATGCTCTTCAAAGCGCGATCTTAATCCATGTAGAATTTTTAAAGTATCATCTCTTGAAGGTTCACCCACATCCACTTTTTGCATACGTCGATTGAATGCCGAATCCTTTTCAATGAACTTTCTATATTCTTCATAAGTCGTGCTTCCGATTAATCGAAGTTCACCAGAACTCAAGGCCGGTTTAAGAAGATTGGAAGCATCCATTGAACCGCCGCTCGTTGCACCGGCGCCCATTAAGGTGTGAATTTCATCAATAAAAAGTACGGCTTCTTGACCATCTGTTGAATTGAATTGCTTCAACTCTTTCAAAACGTTTTTCAATCTCTGCTCAAAATCACCACGATACTTTGTTCCGGCCAATAAGCTGGCCAAATCAAGACTAAAGATTATTGAAGACTTCAACAAATCTGGAACATCACCTTTAACAATTCGAAAGGCCAGGCCTTCCGCGATCGCCGTCTTCCCAACTCCTGCTTCACCAACAAGCAACGGATTATTCTTTCTTCTTCTGCTCAAAATTTGAGCAACACGCTCGATTTCTTCATCTCTGCCTATCATCGGATCTATTTTTCCGAGCTCGACCTGCCGATTTAAATTCGTGCAATATTCTTCAAGTGCAGAAGTTTTACCTGCACCATCTCCAAATTCATCGCGAATATTATCATTTGTCGAAGGTTCCAGATTTACGGAACGATCAATTCCATGAGCAATTAACTTAACGACGTCAAATTTTTGAACACCATGTGCTTCCAAAAGATAACAAACATAACTTTCTGGTTCATTGAAAATAGCGACGAGGAGGTTAATACCCACAATATCTTTTTTTCCAGACGACTGAACATGAATTGCTGCTCTTTGAATGACTCTTTGAAGAGTCATTGATATCTCTGGTTGATAACTTATTCCACTTTCTTTTGCCAAATTTCTCAAATCAGCATCAGCAAACTGTCTTTTTGACAATTCATCAATATCCTCGTTTGAAAGCACACTGAAGTTACTGTCATCTTTTATAAATAATTCGAGATCTGCCTCCATCTGTTTCAAATTTGCACCACAAGACTCTAAAACATCCCGCACTTCAAGATCGGCCAGCATGGATTCGAAAATAATTTCGAGCGATAGATACTCATGCTTCAGTAAATTGGCCTTAATTACGGCAGAGTTAATTATTATTTCAAGTCTTAGATTTCTAGCAATGTTGGACATTTATTTATTCCGGTTCAAATGAGCATAAAAGAGGATGGGAGTGTTCTCGTGCAAGTCGCTCTACTTTTCGGGCCTTACTTTCCGCTATCTCATATGTGTAGACACCGCAAAGACCAGTTCCTTTTTGGTGCACTTCAAGCATGATTCTTTCTGCTTCGGCCAATTGTTTATGAAAAACACTTTGAAGGATGAAAATAACAAATTCCATCGTCGTGTAATCATCGTTGTGTAAAAGGACTTTATACTTTTTCGGAAGCTGAACTTTGTTTTTGATCAGGGTGGCCGTTCCACCTTCTTCTTCATGATTATGGTTGTGGTCAGTCATAAGGATATTATCGCCTACATTGATGAGAAGATGCAAGATCTCTCTCGAAGTTGGTTGATGTATTGGTCTGAAGCATGCACTCCATTCTTTAGAGAACACATTATGTTTGTATCATCTCTGCCCTGTTCATAATAAACCAGTTCCTTTTCCTTCTCGTCAAAGAACTCTATGTAACAATCCGGAAAACCCAGAACATGACCAAATTCATGGGCCAAAACTTTTTGTTTTGTGCCGAAATCAAGTTTGTCACTGAGATGCACGATTCTCGGGTTGTCATCTACGACAAACGAGTTGAAGCTTTTTGTCGGGACAATCTCCACTACTGTCTCATTAGGCAGAGATTGATCTTGAACAATTTCAAACTCAAGTTTGAAATGTTCGTTCGTCCATTGTTTAGTTACATAGCTGAGCATGTTTTTAAGCGTCTCTATCTCCCACGCACCTTGAAAAACTTTAATCTTCATGGATGTTCTTTCTTCTTTGACACAAGAAAAACGCAGGTGATTTGTCCTCAATTTAAATAAAGTCTCGAAACGTTCAAGTTGGAAACGCTCCTGATAAAGCCTGACTATTTTATGAGTTTCATCGTTCTTTTTTGAAAGAATCCAATCCGCCTGACAACTCACATCGTTCTTAAAAGAACGGCAGAGCGCCATTGTTTTCTCATAAAGGAATCTCTGCTCAGTATCATCTTCGACAGTCATATCGAGAGAACAACTCGAACTTCCTGTTTTTTTCAAACAAAAATCGCTAAGTGAGAAATAGGGTCTCAGGTCTGCACCTTTATTTCTGGTCAACTGAGATAATGAACATTTGAGACTCTCAAATCTATTCGCGTTTTGATAGAGATGATAAAGGTCACCAGCTAAAATACTCTCCACCTCTGTAGGTAATTTGGCCCTTTCTTCCAATTGAAGAAGTTCATTCTCAAGCTTCTCAGTGGAAATGATAAGTGGAGCTTGTGGATCATAAATACGTATGGGCAAATTGAAAAAAGCGAGCGGTCTGTCTCGCAACATCGAACTATAAAACTCATTTATCCTCGATGTTAATGGTGAGAGTTCAACCACTGAATTCTGGCATTCCTTCTCAATCACTAAAAACGAAATTTCCTTTTTATAAAAATCTTGAGCGACGGGTTGATTTGAAGACTTTGCCCCACAGCCGATGACTAATAAACCGGTCAAAGCAACGCTCACAAGCTGTCTAAATTTTAAACAGCTGTCAATAAGAACAGTTAATGGAAGTGGCTTCAACACATTCAAATCCAAGGATAGAAGTTGCTCCGCAAATTTAATTACAAGTTGAATGCCATATTTTTCCATTTTGGGTTATCTTAGAGGCTATGAAAAAATCCCTACTCTCCATCCTTGTCATTCTTAATATTGGAACCACTTTCTCTGCCGAAATCAATTTTACGATCTTTCATACTAATGATTTGCACTCTCACTTAGACGGTGTCGCGGTTCCTGCGCCTTCCGGATATGAAAGAAGAGGCGGCTTTGCGCGACTATCCACTCTAATTTCAAAAGTAAGGGCAGAAAAAGAAAAAAAAGGTGAAATTATCATGGGTGTAGATGCCGGCGATTTTTTTGCAGGCACAATATTCTCTGGTCTGGCCTTGTCTGCCGATAAAGATTTTCCTGAGCTCCAGTTTTTTCTTGAGAATAAATTCGATGTTGTCACACTTGGAAATCATGAATTCGATGCTCACAATAAAGGGCTCGAAATTATGCTCAATAAGGCCAGCAAATATTACGGCACTATCCCTCTCATTTCCACAAACCTTCACTTAAAACAAAACTCACGTCTTCAGCAGTTTGTTGGAAGTGATAAGCTTATCCGTCCTTTTCTCGTAAAAGAATTCACAGGGAAAAATGGAACATTAAAGGTCGCATTTCTGGGAATTTTGGGACCTGATGGATGTTTGGTCAGCCGACCAACGAGAGAGGATGTAGGCTTTGTAGGATTTGATGATTCTGATTCAGATGAAGAGATGGATAAACTTGCGGACCTTCTCAATGAGCAGATCTCTGCCTTAAAAAATACAAAAAAGGCAGACATCATTGTGCTCTCTATGCATGGAGGCGGAAAAGAAAGTATCGAACTTGCAAAAAAATTAAAAGGATTGGATGTTCTCATTGCTGGTCACACTCATAAGGTTGAATTTGCACAAGTGAACAATGTCATCATTAATCAAACTGGATCTTATGGAGAGCATTTAGGTCTGCTCGAAATGAGCTACAATACGGCAACAAAAAAAGTAAAGCTCCTCAATCCTGAAAGATCACATGTCATAAAAGTTACTAGTGATATTAAGCCAAATCCAAAATGGGAAAAAAGAGTCCAACAATGGCGCAAAAAGGCCTTCACTCTGATGGGTCACAAAAAAGAAAGGCCTGAAGATATTATCTTCACTCCTCAAAAAGATTATATTCGATCGCACGCTATTCCAAACCCAATGGGGAAGTTGGTCACAGATAGCATCATAAAAGAACTAAATAGTGATGTTTTATTCGATTCAATTGATGTTTACATGACATCTATGGGACTTGTGCGTACTTCACTTTATAAAGGTGTACCGTACACTCGAGCCGAACTTTTTGAAGCTGTTTCAATCGGATTTGATCAACAGTTTAGACCAGGCATTGAAATTGTCTCTTTCTATTTATCAACAAAAGATCTGGAAAGAATTCTCAATTTCATGGAACTTTATTCACATATCTCGACATCATTTTCCCCTGCAATTTCCTCTACTGTTGATTTCAAAATACGCAAATGGGGCATTCCTTTCATCAACCGCATTTACGACATAAAATTAAATGGTGTTGAATTAAAAAAAGTTGATCGTCTAGTCAAAATCGCCACCAATAGATATGTAGTGAACAACATCGATACCGTTCGTAAAATTACTCGTGGATGGATTGAAATTGTTCCGAAAAATGATCGTGGTGAACCGCTGAAAGTTTTGCCCACTCACGGCAAAGAGTATCAGCACCTCACTGAACATCTTCGAAAAAATAGTTCTCTCTATTAGGTGTACTCAACTCCCCTATAGTGAACAAAAGGTTGATCTAAGATCCTAATCAGTTCGAAGTCAGCCTCAATTCGGCGATCCGAAAATAGATACCATTTACGTTCTGCTCTGATTGAACTAAAGGGATTTATGATGTTTGCAGCAGTTCCATGCTTAACACCATTGTTAAAAATATAGCTCATCACTCTTTTCAACTCGAGGGATGAAGAGATTTTCCTGAAATGATAGCGATGTTTATAGACCTCTCCTGCGCCTTTTTTGATTTTGTTAATTCCTCTCGCTAAAGTGACGCCAAATGACTGCATTCCAACCCCCAAGGTTGCATTATCATCAGCTTCAACAAGCATATGAATATGATCAAATTCCAGGGAGAAATGAATAATCTTCAACCCTTTACCTCGCGCTCGAAGAATGGCCCTTTTTAGCAGCTGAAGTATTGTTTTGTTTTTAAGATCGGCCTTCTCTCTTTTGATTTTTACAGTCAAATGGAGCGAAGTCGCTCGTTCTAAAAACGGTCTCGATGTATGCCTAATTCCGATATCGTTTTTGGCCGGTCTTCCTGCATTCTTGCGATTGAACATTGAAAGTTGTGTCTCTCTTCTAATTCTTTTCATCTTCACCTCTTGCGCACTTTCTATACAAGATGAAAAATTTATCAGTGAAGAAAGATAATTGAATTTTTAGCAGGGAAATCTCTGCTGAAATCAAAATTTGATTTTAGTTTGACGAAAACGTTAAGCCGAAAGTTTCATCTTCTTAGCTTGATTTATCATAATCCACCGCATGTCGGGTGTTTCATCAATTCTAATTTCACCGTGACCTTCAAGTACGATACTACGAAGTGATCCGTTTTCCATGCGTAGGGACCATAGCGGATGTGCAGGAATTGCAAACGGTTTAAGACGTTCCATATAATAGGCAGAGATGCGGGAATAAAAAGTTTCTGGTCCAAGCGTGCGCTTAAGAGAGTAGATGCAATCTGGAAAATTCATGTCTTCTAGGCGAACGCCAAAGAGACGGAAGTAGATGTTCTCTTTGGCCTTAAGGGCGGAGCGTTTTGAGCCGTAACAGAAGATTAAAGGCAGAGTTTCCACCTGTGTTGTTACCCGCAATTCTTCTCCGGCAATTCCATCTGCGGAATAAGGGCAGAGTTTCAAACCGTACTTGAAATATTTTCGGCGCCCGGAGATGTTGTAATGGGGTTTCATTGTTTTGATGAAATGTAATTCTAGAAGTGATGTGGGCAGGTCGTGATAGCACTCCATATAGTCAACGCGCATGACTCTGCTTTTCATTTCGTGTTCGCGTGCGAATCCTGAGAATTGCTTAAAATGTTGTTTTAAACGCGAGCGGATGTTAACGCTTTTTCCGATGTATAAAAGTGCGCCGTCTTTATCATACATAAAATAGAGGCCAGGTGTTTCAGGATAATTCTCAAATGAAAAACCGGAAAGCTGGGAAGGTATCAAATGATCTGTTTTTAATTCAGGCAGAGATCCAGCATGAATTAACTTCAGCAACTCTAAACAGTTTTCTGCATCGGAAAGTGCTCTGTGGGCAGATCTCTGGGTAATTCCTAAATCAGCGCATAAAGATCGCAATGAATATGAAACATGACCTGGAAAGGCACGACGAAAGGATGTACAAGTACAATAAACTTGTCGATGAAAGACATAACCGAGATCGCGAAATTCACGCTGGAGGAAGCGGTAATCAAAAAAAACATTGTGTGCGACGATTACGCGCCCTTCAGTCATCTCTACAATTTTGCGAGCGACTTCATAAAACTTTGGTGCAGACTCTACCATTTCATTGGTAATTCCTGTCAAAAGCGTAATTTGATGAGATATAAATTTTTCGGGATGAATGAGTGTTGAAAAAACTTCTTCGATTTGATCGCCATCGTAGTTAATGATGGCGATCTCAATTATTTTCTGACCAAGACGGTTAGATCCTGTCGTTTCCAGATCGATGACTGAATATTTTTTCATTTGCAGCAATCATCGCTTGAAGATCAGAACAGGACAAGGTGGGCAATTATGCTACATCTTCATCATCTTCATAATCCGTCCATGCTGCGAGCGGATCAAGGATGATCATTTCAGTTCTGTCACGATGAACTTTATTGTATTTATCTTTTTTCTTCATGACTTGTTTTTCAATTTTTTCAACGGCCATATCAATGCTGTGGTAAAGATTTTCACAGCTTGCTTTTGCATGGTATTCACAGTTTGGAGCGTGATAATAAATCTCCGCCGTGTGCACTCCGTTTTTTACATAACAAGACCACTTCATCGATCCTTTATCTTGAAAAAATTTAGCCAACCTTTCTGATTCTTTTTGAATCTTTTCATCAAGTGCAGGTGTGTGTTCAAGATGCAGAAACGAAGTCGTAATTTTCATAGTCGCCCTTACTTATGGTCCTTGCGGAACGGTTAAACGAGAGAGTTGCTTCTAGTTTTTTTCTTTTCGTTTTGATGATGGAAGTACTCCCAGCATCTCGCGATATTTTGTGACTGTTCTTCGGGCAACAGTCAGATTTTCTCGAGCTAAAATTTCTACTACTTTTTGATCGGACAATGGTTTCGCAGGGTTCTCGCTCTCGAAAATTGCTTTTATTTTTAATTTAAGAACTTCCGAAGCAATGTCGACACCACCGTCTTTTCCACCAATACCAGTGTTAAAGAAATATTTTAATTCGAATGTCCCGATCGGCGTGTGCATATATTTATTTGTCGTTACACGGGACACTGTTGACTCGTGCATTCCAATATCGTTTGCAACATCTTTCAGAACCATTGGTTTAAGATATTTCGGACCTTTTTTGAAGAAGTCCTGTTGTTTCGCTACGATTGCTTTTGATACTTTCTCAATGGTCTTTTGACGGTTTTGAATCGATTTAATTAACCATTCAGCAGCTCTTAATTTATCTTTTACGAATTCAGAAGCTTCATCTGTCTTATGACCAGCACCACGCTTGATCATCTCTTGATAAAGTTTTGAGATTTTTAAACGAGGAATTCCTTCGTCGTTAACTTGAACAACAAACTCGCCGCCAGCATCAACAACAAAAATATCTGGAAGGATATAGTGTGTTTCTTGAGGAGCAACTAAACGCCCTGGTTTAGGGTGAAAGTTTTGAAGAAGCAGAGATGTTTTCTTTACTTGTTCAACTGTAACCGCAAGAGTCTTGGCGATTTTTTCAAAGTTTTTCCCTTGGAGATCTTCCAAGTGGTCGCGAATAATTTTTTCCAAAAGTGGAGAGCGTTCTTCAGCAATGCGGGCCTGGGCCAGAAGACATTCTTGTAAATTAGTTGCTCCACATCCGACTGGATCGAGTCGCTGAATAACTTCTAATACGTCGAGAGCTTGTTCTCTCGTTACTCCTGATTCTGCAATTAGGTCATCAAGACCAACTTCGAGATAACCGTCATCGTTAATATTACCAATGATTAGATGAGCGATTTTCCATTCGTCTTCAGAGAGTGTTTCCATCTTAAGCTGCCACTCTAAGTGTTCAGCAAGAGTCATTGATTTCGAAACAATATTTTCATAACCAGGCATTTCATCTGAATCTGATCCAGATGCCATGTTAGGTTGCGATGATGAATTCGAGTTGAAAGAATCAGCGTATGAATCCCAATCGAAATCGTCTTTTTCTTTTAGTAGTGGTTGTTCTTGAAAATCATCTGATGTGGCTTCACGATCTTCGGAAACAGCTTCAACTTCTGTTTCTCCCCCTGCTTCTTCCAGCATCGGGTTTTCCACCATCTCCTCAGCAATGACGTTTGTCATTTCCAAGTGAGTGAGTGTAAGCAGCTTGATCGCTTGTTGCAGCTGCGGTGTCATCGCTAAGTTCTGGGACTGTTTTAAGCCCTGAGACATTTTGATGGCCATAAAATTTTTTCGAATTACATCCTGAATTCTTCTCCTAAGTAGAACTTCCTTGCTCTCTCGTCGTTAATTAATTCTTCTGGTTTACCGCTAACTAATAATTCACCACTATTCATGATGTACGCACGATCGACGATTCCTAATGTCTCACGCACGTTATGGTCAGTGATTAACACTCCGATGTTTCTTGTCTTTAATCCTTGAATTAAAGACTGTATGTCTGCAACGGCCAGCGGATCTACTCCGGCAAAGGGCTCGTCAAGCAACACAAATTTTGGTTCGAGTGCAAGTGCTCTTGCGATCTCTACTCTTCTTCTCTCTCCACCTGAAAGGGCAGAGCCTTTTGAAGTTCGAACATGATTAAGTTTAAAATCCTTAATCAGTGACTCCATAATCTCTATTCGTTCACGCTTTGGCATCGAGCGGTTTTCCAACACGGCCAAAATATTTTCTTCAATTGAGAGGTCGCGAAAAACTGACGCTTCCTGCGGTAAATAACCAATGCCATTTAGCGCACGTTGATGGATGGGCTGCTCCGTAACTTCTTTGTGTGCCATGTGGATTTCTCCTTCATCGGCCTTAACAAGTCCCACCATCATATAAAACGTTGTTGTTTTCCCTGCACCATTTGGTCCTAGCAAACCAACAATTTCACCTTGAGCAACTTCTAATGAAACGCCTTTCACAACGGTTCTTCCGCCGTATGTTTTTTTTAAGTCAAATGCTTCCAATTTAATTGCGCTCATAATTTCCTTGCCTATTCCTTGGCCGGCTCTAGTGTAATACTCGTGTTTGCGTCGTCCACTTCAACCGTTTCAATATTCTCGCGAATAATAATTCGATTGCCCTTGATGACATCTTTTTCTTGAAAAACTTTAGGCAGACCTGTGAGAATAATCTTCTTCTCACTAATGATTCCTTCTAGTTTTTCAGAAAAAGCTTTTCTCGTCGTGGGTTTACCATCCAAAACGAGCTTCTCCTGTAATCTCACATCGTCAGAAAGTGAGTAATACTTGAGCTTTTTATTATAGTTTTCCAGGAAGACTGCCCCGCGATTGGCGAAAGCGTCTAAGTTGTCTTTTTTAAAGGTGACGTTTCCACGCATATCCACTTCTCCTTTAGGGCCCATAAGGGTCAAAAGATCAGTCGTAAAACTTACGTTTTCTTCGTATTGGCGTTTTCTAGTGATGAGTCCATTGACATTACTTTTATATTCAAAAAACTCTTCTTTAGGTTTGTATAAAACATAGTCAGCATTGATGTTGAGCTGATCATTTGTTTTTTGATCGATCGTATGAGTTCTTACGGCCGTGCGAGCTTCCACTAAAGCACCGTTGTTAGTGATGTCTGTGATGTGCGATTGAACTGTCGATAAACCCTTTTTTATTTCTACTTCGTTCTCAAGATGCAAATCTTTTGTCTGAGTTTTTAGCTTTAAATTTTTTGATTTGAAAAAAATTGGATCTTCTTCAATGCCTTCATCATTTCTTCTGTAAATTACACCATCTGGATTTATTCCGATTAAGTGAGCATCTTGGTAACTGTTAATGAGCTCTGAAGCTTCCAGCCGCAGAAAAGGTTTTGTTTCTGATGTGAGGTACACTTCAACAATTTTAAAAAAACTTTCGTCACCAGTTCGACTCTGAGTTTTTGTTTCACCATAAAGAGCTTTTTCATTGGCCGCAAAACTTCCCATAAAAGACACAAACGAGAGTCCTAATGTGATGACGGTGAAAATGATGATGATTAAATACTGCCGAATTTTGATAGCTACCTCTATGATCTACTTATCGTATTATAGCCCTTAAATCCTTATAAAATTAAGAGTTTATTTTACCTCTTTTAACCTTACATGGCCCTTCAATATCTTTACTAAACCCTTGTATTCTTGGTACACTTGAGCAGATTTATCAATTAATTTATTTTTTCTAAGGCAGAATACAAAGTGTCGCTTAAAGATTTGCAGGCAATAGTTGATTCCGGAACAAAATTGACTCCAATGATGGAGCAGTATTTTCAAATAAAAAAAAATTACCCTGACACTCTTCTTCTCTTTCGAATGGGTGATTTCTACGAAGTTTTTTTTGAAGACGCCAAGGCCACAGCTCGTATTCTAAACATCACGCTTACTCACCGAGGAAAAATTGGTGATACGCCAATTCCAATGGCCGGAATTCCTCATCATGCGGCCGCTGTTTATATTGATCGCATTACGAATAAAGGAATGAAAGTTGCGATTTGTGAGCAAGTTGAAAATCCGAAAGATGCGGTTGGTATAGTTAAACGAGCTGTAACTCAAGTAGTGAGTCCAGGAATGCCTTTTGATTTGGAAAAAACTCAAGGCCATGATCACCGTTTTATGGTTTGTGCTTACAAAAATGCACAGGACTATTTTCTCATTGCTCTTGATTTTACGACTGGTGATTTTAAAGGTTTTAAGCACAATGACTTCGAAGGATTCATTGAAAATCTTCGCATGCTTGCACCTCGCGAGTTCATTACCTTTATGGGCCAGTGGCGCGACAACGAAGACAAGGCGATTGAAACTATTCTCACTCACCAAGATGTTTTAAAAACACATTTGAGCGAAGAATATTTTAATCCAAAATTTACTGATATCTACATTGAAAAATTAATTCCTGGATACAAACGCGATAAAATTATCAAACTTGATAATGATGTTCTCAATGCAATTGGTGCACTTTCGTATTATGTCTGCTCGACTCAATTAATTGAAAACTTCATGCACATCAGACCATTTAAGATGATTTCATCATCTGGCCTGATGAAAGTTACATTACCAACGTTAGTTGGATTAGAAATTCTTCCTAAATCGAGAGAGTCGTACAAAGAATCACTTCTTGGTTTCTTTGATAAAACTCAGACTGCGATGGGGGCGAGACATTTAAGAAGTCTCTTCTCTTCACCTCTTTTTGATTTAACGACTATTAATGAGCGTCTCACAATTACGGAACAATTCATTAATAATGAATCCCTGATTCAGTCGTTAAAAGATGATCTCGCAAAAATTCGCGACATCGAAAGAATCATGGCAAAGATTTCCATGAATAAAGGCTCTGCTTCGGATCTACTGAATCTTTCAACTGCTATTTTGAGTTATAAAAATATTCTCGCTTCGTTAAAAGAAACGTCATTAAAGCCTGCTCTTTCACCAAAAGAAATTGCCCGTTTAACTGAAATAGCTGAAAACATCGTTAACACGCTTAACGATGAAATCGGAGCTAGCCTTGAAAAAGGAAATCTCATCAAAACTGGTGTTGATAAAAACCGCGACAGGCTGGCCAATCTTCACATCACTGTGGGTGAAGAACTTCTTGCGATGGAAAATCGTTTAAAAGAAGAAACAGGAATTTTGAAACTCAGAATTAAATCGAATAACGTTTCTGGATTTTTCATTGAAGTTTCAAAAGGAAGCACTGTAAAAGTTCCGAAAACATTTGAACGCAGACAAACACTCGTCAATGCTGAACGCTACACGACTCCCGAACTTATTCAGCTAGAAAAAGAAACAATTACTGCTCAGACAAAACTTGAAAAGCTCGAAAGAGAAATTTTTAAAGGACTATTGCAGGCCGTGAGTGACTGCAATCTTTCAATTCTCGCAATGTCTCAAAACATTGCGGAAATTGATTGTTTTCAAAGTATGGCCGTCATGGCCTTACAAGAAAGTTTTACTAAACCAAATTTTAAAGCAGAAAAACAACTTCTGCATATTGAACAAGGTTTCCATCCTCTCATTAAATCGATTATTCGCGATCAGTTTGTCTGTCACGATCTACACCTTGATCAGAAATGTTATTTTGGTCTTATTACAGGTCCCAACATGGCCGGTAAAACAACTGTGATGCGCGAAATTGCGATCATCCAGTTGTTAGCGCAAATGGGTTCATATGTTCCTGCTAAAAAAGCAGAATTAGGATTATGTGATTTCTTATTCAGCCGTCTGGGAGCCAGCGATGACATTCTGAAAGGCCAGTCGACTTTCATGGTGGAAATGGCCGAGACTGCAGAAATTCTAAGACATGCAACTGATCGCTCGCTCATCATTCTAGATGAAGTTGGGCGTGGAACTTCTACCTACGATGGACTTTCTATTGCGTGGGGATTAGTAGAACACTTTATTGAAAAGACAAAAGCTCTTACATTATTTGCTACTCACTATCATGAGTTGATTGATGTTGCGAAAGATTACTCTTCAGCAAAAAATTTAACAGTAGAAACTGTTAATCATAATGGCAATGTTCAATTCCTTTATCGTTTGATTGAACAAGCAGCTTCTCAAAGTTTTGGATTATATGTGGCCAAACTCGCGGGTCTTCCGCAATCGGTGCTTAAACGCTCAGAACAAATTCTGAAACAGCTTGAGAAACATGAACCTCAACTTGCGATCACCAATCAAAATGCTCAACTTTGTTTTCTCGATGAAACACCTGTTGTGGAGTCTACGCCTCAGTATTTGAAGGATTTAGAGTCTGATTTAGAGAAAATCGATGTGATGAAAATGACTCCGCTGGATGCTCTTATCAAACTCAATGAACTTAAAAAAAGAATCGATCTCCACTAGTTTCATTCAATTTAAAAAACCAATCTCCGATAAGAGCATAAGTATAAATAACTTATCGGAGGTTAAATATGAGTACAGCTTCAATTCTTAAAAAAAGAACGTACGCTTTAACCATCGACCTTGCCATTATCGTTGTAACAAATGCCTTCCTGGTAAGCTCATTCAATCACTTTACTCGCACTGTTTTTTTTCATCTGCCTGTTAAAATGCAGTTACTAGTTGTGGATAAAGCGGCTTATATGGCCTCTGTTTCAATGATGGGTCTCGTCTTTTCGTACTTCACACTTTTCTATTATCTCACTGATGGACGTACATTAGGAAAATCTCTTTTTCATCTTCGTGCTGTCAATGCTGATGGAAGCGAGATGAGCTTAAAACAAGCAATGTTCAGAGCACTTGCAACTTTTACTTGTGCGGTGACTGGCTCATTTCTTTTTGCTCTTTCCTACATTCGCAAAGATGAAAAAAGTTTAGCTGATGTGTTTTCAGGAATGCATGTTGAAGTTGAAAGTGCAAAAAATTATGCTGATGAACTAGGCACAGAATTTCAAATGGAGTTGCAAAACTTAGTTGAGTTCAAAAAACCGACTTCTGCTAAAACACCAATTGAAGAAGAAATCGAATACTTTGAACAAAATAAAGCAGGCTAATGCCTGCTCTATTTTTTCTCATATTAAGATTCTAACATTGATCTTAACATCCACGCTGTCTTCTCATGTTTTTCCATTCTTCTCGTCAATAGGTCCGCAGTCGGAACATCATGACATTCTTCAATGATTGGGAAAATACTACGAGCTGTTTTAATAACTGCTTCTTGACCTTGAACAAGTTCAGCAATCATCTGATTAGCACTTTGATCTGTTGTGCTTTCTTTGATGCTCGATAATTTAATGAACTCCTGATAAGTACCAGGAGCACGATGCCCTAGAGCACGGATTCTCTCTGCAATTTCATCAACCGCTTCAGCAAGTTCATTGTATTGAGTTTCAAACATTGTATGTAATGTTTGAAACATTGGACCAGTAACGTTCCAATGAAAATTATGTGTCTTTAAATATAGTGTATAAGTATCGGCCAGCATTCTTGATAGACCTTTTGCAATTTCTTCGCGGTGTTTATCATCAATTCCAATGTCGATTTTTTGTTTCATAGTTCGTTCCTCCAGTTAGGTGTTAAAAGATTATAGATTATTAAAGACGATCATCAATAGGATTCCGCTTAGAAAACTTGGGCCAATGAGAAATCGAAAGCTTTCTGCTTTTAGTCTTTCGACAATTTCCACAATTGTGACACTCATCATTGCACCACCTGCAAAGGCCATAAGAAGTGGTAAAATACCTTCCACTTGATGGCTCAAATATCCACCAATAATTCCTCCCACGAGTTCAACTACTCCTGTCATCATTGCACCAAAAAATGCAATGACTGGTGTAAGTCCTAGCGTGACGAAACTAAGCGCAGTCGTAAGGCCTTCAGGTACGTTTTGAACAGCAATTGCTGTTAATAATGACAAACCTTGAGATGATTCAGGAATTGTCATAGCTGCTCCAGAGGCAAGTCCTTCAGGAAAGTTGTGCACCATCATGGCGATGACGAACAACATTGCTTTCTTCTGCTGTTTCATGTTGGCCTGATTGCGAAGCACATGTTCAATTAATTTTCCAACAGATGTTATAAAAAGAACTCCTAACATGAGTGCAAAACTCACCCAAAAGATATCATCGAGTTTATCTTGTCGTTTGTAGACAGATTCATAGGCCGGCCAAATAAGCGCAAATGCTGCTGCCGATAACATGACCCCTGTGACAAAATCCATATTGATATTTTTGAGAAATTGAGTGATTCTTTTATTCTTTAAGAGAACAGGAATTGCACCTGACGTAGTTGCTAATCCGGAAACTCCTCCCCCAATCAATCCCATTAATAATCCGTTCATTTTATCTCCTTAAAATGAGGACAAACTCTAGTTCTAGTAACAGTATCGCCTGAGGCGGGATTTAAATAAAATCGATTAATCGAATCAAGCAATAGAATATAGCTATTGAGTAAATTCCATCGCTTCTTTATAAAAAAGTTTGCAAGCACTAAGCCAAACTAGAATGACATAAAAGTTAATAAATGGGGTGAAACGCCAAGGTTAGCTTTAGTTGACTCTGAAAAAAATGTTTTTTAGAACTTTATAGAGACATTCTTCCAGCACTTTATTCAGGATAAATTTATTAATAATACAGAAGTCATACAGCATCAGATTAGTAATAAATTAGGCTTCACTCCTCACTACCTCGAGGAGACGATTGATCGTCCTGAAATTTTTTTTGCACTATCAGCTCTCATGACAAATGGTTATTTACAAAATCATCTTCCCGTTAAATTCAAAGAAAAATTGCTTTTTTTGCTAGCTCGTCAATGTGTACACACTTATCCAATGATTTGGCATGCTTCAAATCTTTATCAATTGGGACTATCTACTGATGACATTTTGGAGTTTAAAAAATTTCCAACCCTTCATTATTTTGAACTCGAAAAGCGACTACAAGATTTAAAGGGACTTCAGCATTGGCCACAAGAAGACTCTAATGAAGAATCCACACTTTTATTAGCAAGCGTCGCTGCCTACGAGGGTCACCAAAAACAGAAGCTATTTGCGTACCTGAGAAGTGTATTAAATCCACTGGACTTTGAAGCATTACTTATACTCCTTACTTATGCTCGCTCTCTTCTCGATTGGTATGAAGCTCATCCTGAATTGAGTGGTGATCTACAAAACCCCAAAGTTCATGATCAAATAAACAATCTTTTTGACAGAGAACCGCTCTTTCGTGATTTTTTTGAAAATCCAAACACCCCCTCAGTAAAAGAAGCAACTGAAAAAAATTATTTACGTTTCTTCAACAAAACGCCTATCGGACTGTGCATTTTTAAATGTGAAGATCTGAGTATCGAAAGGGCCAATGAACAATATCTGGATTTTTTCAATCCCGATGATCTGCCTGTAAAAATTCTGGAAACATTAAAAAATGTATCAAGCGGTTCTAATTCAAAATTAAATCGTGAAATGCAAATTGAAATTTTAGCGCAGGAAAAACCCCATTTTTTCCAAATGACCTTTCAGCCCTTATTTGATGATCAACAAAGAATGACTCACATTCTCCAGGTGGCCATCAACGTCACCGACATGATGACAGGAAAAAATGAACTCTCTCATCACTTGGATGATTTGAATAAACTAGCTGACAGTATGCCGCAGATCATATTCAAAGCGAATGCTCACGGTAAAGTGTTTTATCTCAATTCTCGCTGGCAAGAATACTCAGGCTCGAACAATCCTGATGATTGGGAAAAATTCGTTCACCCTGAAGATAACGGAAGAGTGACGGCCCTTTGGAAAAATTCCGTTTTCTCAGGAAAACCTTTTGAAGCTGAATTTCGCCTGCGAAAATTAAATGGAATCTATCAATGGCATTTGAGTCGGGCCGTTCCAGATAAAAATCAAAAAGGTGAAATCATTCAGTGGTTTGGAACTTGTACAAATATTGAAGAGCAAAAGAACTCGGCACATAGGATTGCTACTGCAAATAAGATGATTGAGAACGAAAAACAAAAGTTCGAATCATTGTTTAGAGAAGCTCCTGCTGCTATGGCGATTCTTAAAGGCCCCACTCTCATCTTCGAAAAAATAAATGCTGGTTACCTAAAATTTTTGGGAGATCGAGACGTTCTTGGAAAACCATTATTAGAGGCCATACCCGAATTATCCGGCCAGCCTTTTATTGATATCATTGCAGAAGTCTATAAAACAGGTGTGACTTTCTCTTCGAAAGAAACACTCATGATGTTGAGGAGTCCTGATCAAACAGATGAAAATTTAAATTCACGATTTTTCGATATCACTTATCAACGGATGGAAGGATCAGACGGAAATCCATACGGCGTTTTTGTATTCGCCAATGACGTTTCAGAGAAAGTGCTTTCACGCCATAACATCCAGGAAAGTGAAAAAGAGTTTAGGACTCTTGCCGAAGTCATGCCACAAATAATTTTTACCGCGAATCCAAACGGAGAAATTACTTATTTTAACGAAAAATGGGAACAATATACTGGATACACTTTTGAGCAAACAAAAGGGTGGAGCTGGAGCCCTGTTCATCATCCAGAGGATCTTGATAGAGTGATCACTCTCTGGAATGAATCGTTAACAACAGGTAAGCCTTATCAAGTTGAGTATCGACTCAAAGGCAAGGATGGACTTTATCGTTGGTTCCTAGGAAGAGCACTCCCTATCAAAGATGACTTGGGAAGAATTGTAAAATGGATCGGCACTAACACTGACATTCATGAACAAAAAATTCTCTCACACAAATTAGAGATGGCACTCGATCAAGTCCAATATGCTCAACGTTTGGCCGAAAGTGCGAACGAAGCTAAGAGTGCATTTCTGGCCAATATGAGCCATGAAATTCGCACGCCTCTTGGTGCGATCATGGGTTTTGTTGGATTAATGAAAAATCCTCATGTTCGCAAAGAAGATTTACTGAAGTATATTTCAATCACGCAAAGAAATTCAGAACAACTTCTTAAGATCATCGATGACATTTTAGACCTTTCGAAAGTTGAAGCCGGAAAACTGGCGATCGAAAAGATAAATATAAATTTAGAAGAACTATTAATTGATTTCAATTCTTCAATGGATTTAAAAGCTGCGGAAAATGGAATTCAATTTATCATTGAAGCAACTAACCAGATTCCGGTTCACATACTCTCCGACCCCACACGCTTAAAACAGATCCTTATGAACATTGTTGGGAATGCAATAAAGTTCACTCATAAAGGTAATGTGAAAATGAGTGTCAGTTATGCCGACTCGATGCTTGAACTGACAGTGAAAGATACAGGAGTAGGAATTGATAGCGCTCAAGCAAAACAATTGTTCCAGCCTTTTTCTCAAGCTGATGCCAGCACTACTCGCAAATATGGAGGCACTGGCCTTGGGCTCATACTCACCCAGCGTCTCTGTGAAGCAATGGGGGGAAAATTTATTCTGAAACATAGTGAAATTGGCGTGGGCAGCACTTTTGTTGCCACTGTAAAAATATCGGTACCTGCTGAAACAAAATTCTTTAGCAGCTTTAAACCAAGCCTTGAAAATGGAGTTGAAAAAAATATAGATAAAACTGCATTGGCAGGAGTGAAGATTTTAGTAATTGACGATTTGGAAGATAACCTCACTCTTCTTAATGTTCTCCTTTCAGAAGCAGGAGCTTCCGTTGTTACTGAGGCCGATGCTTTCGAAGGAATACGTCAGGCCATTGAAAGAAAATTCGATATCATCCTTATGGATATTCAAATGCCATTAATGAATGGTTATGAAGTGATGAAAAAAATTAAGCGAGCAGGAAGTAATGTTCCAATCATTGCACTTACTGCACACGCGATGAAAGATGAACGTGAACGCGCGCTAAAAAATGGTTTTTCTGATTTTCTTGCGAAACCGCTCAACGCTGAAGTTTTGGTGAATACAATCAGTAGACTTCATAAACAGAGCACTTACGTTCCTCCTCCATCAGAAAAAATTCTCATCGTAGAGGACGATCATGACTTAAGAGATTTACTTGATGTTCTCTTGACGAGTAAAGGTCTAGACGTAACCCTCATGGAAACAGGAGAAGCTCTACTTAACTATCTTGCGACTCACGAATCACCAAAACTAATTCTAGTTGACCTGGCCTTACCATTTATGTCTGGCAACGAGCTCATACCTATTTTGAATAAGAGAACAGACCGCGGACAATATAAAGTCGTGATCGCTTCAGGATGGGATGATCTACCATCAAGAGCAAAAATCTTAAAGGCAGATGGTTATCTTAAAAAGCCATACAATCCGCAAACTATTGCTGACAGTATCAAGAAATTGATACCGCACGATGCGACCTTGATTAAGTAGATTAACTCAGAGACAATTTATCCATGCTAAAAAATAGAATTCTTTTATTAAGTTTCTCTCTTTTATTACCCTCATTAGCCGTTTCTAAAACGGAAAGTAAAAATCAGCTTTTAAACCCGCAAGGAAAAGCTGTTACTCTCCGAATGAGTCTGACACGTGAACAACACACAAAAGGCTTATCTGGTCTCAAACCGAAAGATTTTGGGTCTAATGAAGGGATGCTTTTTGTAAATGGAGAAGTCGCTCCGAGACAATTCTGGATGCCGGATACTTATTTCAATCTGGATATTATTTTTTTAGGTCCCAATTTAGAAGTCGTCGGAATAGAAAAAAATGTACCTCATCATCCAGGTGAAAAAGAACCGCCACCGATCTATAGAACAAAAACATATTTAGCAAAATATATTCTGGAAACTAAATCGCCCAGCACATTTTCTAAAAGTCTTAAAGTTGGTGATGTTCTGAAATGGAAAGGAACTAGTTCCCTTTCGGAAATAGAATCAAATATTCATCTTGCGCGATAAAACCTAAGTTATCTCTAACAAGTTTCTTTTGAAATCCAACATCGCTTCTCATACGTTCAATCTCACGTACAAGCTGCATGTTTTCTTTTTTGATTTCACTTAACTCATGCAGACGCTCGTCTACCTGACTTTTTTGTGAATAGTAATCTGTTACTCCACCATTAGCGAAAATTAGTCGAAGAACCATGATCGCACAGAAAACCCAGGCACCTTTTACGAGATAGTGAGTGAACTTTGGATCAATTGGTTTAGCTTTTTTACGAGTCGATGTCGTTGTATAGCTTATTTGAGATGCTACTTTTTTAGTCGCTCTTTTTACAGGAACAAACTCTGTATCTTCAGGTTTTGCGACAGATCGTCTACTCACCACTCCAGATGGTCTTGGAGGTAATGAACTTCTTTCTGTAACAATCTCTGGCTCACGCTCAACTCTTAAAGGCTCAGCTCTTAATGGTTCAACTCGTGCTGGCTCAGGTCTCACTTCTTCTTGTGGAAGGGGGATTTCTTCACGCTCTGGTCGACCCAAAAATGAAGCCTGATGGTGTTGCTCTACAGGCGGAGCTTGAACGGGCGTCTGCTGCACAGGGGCCGCTTGCATTCTTGGTGGTTGTTTTTCTGCTTGTTGAGCTTGGCGTGCTCTATTACGTTCGATGGCCTTGCGAAGTCTTTCGTTTGTGATTGTTGAAGTATCTATTTGATCGGGAGATGAAGCTTGAGCTGCAGGAGTTGGTTGAGCAGGCGTAGGCTCAGCAGCTTTCTTAGTGAAATTGTCGTTTGGGCGATCAAATGAAAATTCCAATTTAACATCCTGTAGTTAAAGAAAAAAACATCCTGTTTTAATCTATTTTAGCTGAGCTTCGATTTGACTTCAATCCAAAATTTACGCACGATTGCGAGTTCATGAAAATAATAGTAGAGCGTTCTGCCCAGACTATTATCAGGAAAGTTCTCTTCCGTAGTATTGTTCACACCTTCAAGAAATATATTTCTGAATGATAGGAAACCAGCATGGTCGGGTTTTGACGATGCAATTGAAAAACTTTTATCATCGCAGGAGAATTCGCTTATAGGAAATGAACTTCGAAGCAAAGTTCGTGCTTGATTCATACGTAGGGCAGCGATTGCACCATCACCTATAGGACCAAGTTGAATATATTTTTCAGCGCGATTAATTCCGTGAGATCTAAAAAAGATTTCAAATTTTCCGTCACTCGCTCCATCTTCAGCGTTTAAATTTAACCACCAACTAAACCCAGGATCACTGATATTACAAAGCGAGTCTTCAAGGTGCGGAAATCGACGATTAATAATTTGCTCGCGGACGGCTTCGGCCAGCTCGAGATTTTTCGTTGGAAAAAAATGAACTTGATCCATACCTTCTTCGTTTGAGAGCTTTAGTATAGGCCTCTTTGGACAATCTAGTTTCAAAAGCTCCTGAATGGATTCTTTGATGTTTTGAGTAGAAAATCCACGGACACAAAAAGTACTCATCCCATTATCAATTTTATAAATAATCCCGGGAACGGCAGGATAAAGATCTGGTTCAGCAGAAATAGGCAGGACCTCGAAGGTTGGCTCCTCAACTATGCTGTCAGCTAAATCCAAAAGATAATCAGTGTCATCGTTTTCTGGGTTTTGTTGTTCAACTTCAAAAAATGAGGGCTGTGATGGAGCAACGATATTACTTTTTTCCGAGTTGGAACGAAGAAATTCGCTCAAGGCGAGCGTTTCTTGTAATAAAAGATCTAAACTTAAATCCTGGTCCATTCAAATCCTATGAAGGGAAATTTCATTAATACTTAATTTTAGAATTAATTCTTAAGACTTGACAAGTTTTTAGAATTACCAAAGAAAATAAAAAATTTCCATGAAGAGATAGAGGCCCAGGATAACTATCATTGGAGATACATCAAAAGGGAGATGATGTGGTAGCCTTTTTCGAATCGGATCTAGAGAGTAATCACAAATTTTTTTCAGCTTTCTACGCCATTCATGTTTTGAAAGTTCAGGAAAAAAACTTAAGAGTGCATCGAGAAGAATGAGAAGTGAATAAATTCTTATAAGAGCTCTGATCACGCTACTCTCCTCTCTTTTCTTTCACGGTAAACGTGGCACACGCAGGCCCCATAAAAAAAGAAACACATCAAATAAAATAACCAAATGACCCCGACAACTGACGTGTACAGATCGCCGTAATTTCTCATAAGACTATTTCGGACATAATAAAAATAAATCCAAAATAATGACTTTCCTAAAAAGATTGAGACCGAAAAGGCCAGGGCCGCTACGAAAGCTTCTTTCAACTGAATTTTCCAGGAAAAGAGCCAACGGTATAGTACGGTAAAATACACGATAATGATTGAAATATGCAGAATGCTCGAATTCAACCAATAAGATTTTCTAAGATTTATTTTTTTAATGTAGATCAGAATTGGTCTTAAAAAATCAAAAGTTTCGTAAAAAAATTGAGTAAGCGCATTAGTTTGAATGAACTTAACGACGAAAATGATGGCCGGAGGTAGAAGAAAGAGTGCGGCCAGCATGATTAAAGTTAAGCCAATAATGACGAAACCTTTTAGAATTCTCCAGACAGATAGAATGCTCTTATCTTCAGTAATAAAATAGATTCCCATCCAGATTGAATTAAGAAATGTAATGGTCGTAATGGCGAGGAATATAAAGTTCAAAATTGTAAATTTACTTCCAGCGAACAATGGTCCCTTGATCAGGCCTTGGATCGTCAATAAAAGTTGAGGTGCAGTCGTTGGAAAAAATCGGCCAGCGAGTATGAAGAGATACTTTTGCGTTTGATTGATATTTCCAAGGAAAAACCCGATTCCTCTAACTAATAATAGAATAAAAGGAACAACGGTGATGAGAGCATAGAAGGTCGAAGAAGATGCCAAAGTCGTCCCTTTTTTATCATGGAATAAGCGGGCACCTTTATAGAGAATTTTAACTCCATCTTTAGTGTTTCGAACAATGTCATGCATGACTTTCATAAATAGATGCTAACTGAATTTTTTTAGGATTACAAAAGGAGATTAGAACAAAGATAATTGTCCGCCATGTAATTCTGCAAATGATTTACCTAGAAGTTGTAAAATGCTCTCAGCGATAGGGGCAATTTGGCGTTCAACATAGTAGTCATAATCAATGTCATCATGAGGAAGCTCAACAGGAATTGGACCTCGTTTTGTCATCACGTAACGTGGTCTTCTCGTAAGAATTCCCTTTTCTTCGAATAACAGTTTTGCGGCCTTTGCCTGCGGAGGGACATTTTTTATATATTCGTTTAGTGGCTTACTTAGTTTTTTTGATAACACTAATTCGGCGTCGAGTTCATGATTCTCTAAACGCGAGATAGTTTCGCGAACATAATCCCCTAGATCTTCATTGTAGAATAGACGTCGATAAAGTTCGTACTGAAATTGACGGGCCAGTGGCGACCAATCTGAACGGACATATTCAAGTCCAGTAAGAACCATTTCTTCTTTGATCTGATCTCCCTCTCCTTTCAACGCAAGGCCAGCGTAACGTTTCTTGGCCCCTTCTCCTTCACCTCTCGTTGATGTGAGAACTAGCGTTTTGAAAAATTTGTCGTATTGAATTTCAAGATGTGACTCCACTTTATAGTCATCAAGAATTTTTTGCGTAAGAAAACGATTCACATTCTTAACGAGTGCTTTTCCGTTGTCCTGATAATTATCCATTGAATGAAGCTGAACAAAAATGGAATCTGTATCGCCGTAAAGAACCTTATATCCTTCTTCTTCAAGGAAAGTGATTACCGTCTTTAAAACCCAATGTCCTGAACCTGTGATCGCGTCCGGTAAATCTTCGTGATAAAAACGACACCCCATTGAACCCATAACGCCATAAAAGCTGTTCATTAGAATTTTAACTGATTGAGACATGGGCGCATTACTTTCTTTCTTTGCAAGACTTCTTCGCTCAAGCAGTTCTTCAATTTTTTTGGGCAGAATATTTTGGGTGCGAGAGAATGCAATATTTTTGGGAGTCATGACAGTGTCTTGGTCTTTCGCAACTCTCGATAATGGATCGATAAAAAATGTTCTAATGATAGTGGGATATAGACTTTTGAAATCCATAACGAGCACGTGAGGATGCACACCAACGACAGGATTCAGAACGAAGCCTCCTGTAACTGGTCGGAGATATTTCACATCTTCAACATTGTTGGCGACATAATGTTCTTGATGTAAATCAGGCAGGAAAAAGTGATCGAAGGCGCTGGTCGAACCTCCAACTCGCTCCATAAGAAGACCTGAAATATAAGATCGGTTTATGAACAATCCTATAATATCTAATTTTTTGAAAATATCGAGAACGAGAACGGCATCTTTGATGTTATAACGAGCGAGCGCCATTTTATCTTCGCGGAATCGACGTTCAATTTCACCCCATTTATCGTGAACTTCATCCTGATCGATATCTTTGGTTTCGCCTAATAGAACTTTCGCAACATTATTTAAGCTGTAGCTTTCAAATGAAAAGAAATTCATTTTCAGCGCCATCGGGCCATCGATGATCACACGCCCTTCAAGATTTAGATTCCACTCACCTCTTGCGTTCTGATACATATCAAGCGAACGATTATTTCTGCCAAGGATAAGAGGAACGTTGAGTGCTTTTGCTTTTTGATCCAGAAAACGGAAATCAAATCCTACCACATTCCATCCAGTGATAATGTCTGGATCTAAACGTTTGACGGAATTTTGAAACATGTCTAAAAGACCTTTTTCAGAGAGTGAGAAAAAAACTTCTTCTGTATCTTTGTCTTTCCCTTTGCTTAATACAAAGCAGCGGTTTTCTTCAAAATCTTTTTCTCGAAAGCAATAAGCTATCGACAAAAGCCTACCATCCTTGCCCGTCTCAATATCGAAAGATAAAATTTTAAATTGCGGATAATGGTGACCCGCTCGAATTTCTGGATTTTCGAAAGTGAGAAGATTATTTTTTATCGTTGAAGGTCCGGACAACGTCACTTGAGCATAAAGACGATTATCCATGAGGAATCTTTCAATGGGACGAATATCTGCTTCGAATGTTCTTAATCCCTTCGACTGGCATTCTTGCTTGAAGTTTTTTAGCGCGCCTTGCGAAGTGAATTCGCATTTTTCAACCCAGTGCCCCTCTAAACTTCGGAGAGAAGTTGGAGACTTGGATTCCACGAAACAGTAATTATTAAAATTATTGAAAATGACTTGGAAGGAGCCTTCAGTCGACTGGCCATAAAATTTTAATGTGATTTGATCATCATAATCAAAGCTGCTTCCTGATGAAATAAATCCTTCGATTTGTTTATTCATTCAGCTAGAATACCTTGAGTTAATTTAATTGTGAGGAAACCCATGAGAACACTTTATCCAGAAATAGAACCTTTTAATACTGGTTTTTTAAAAGTCTCTGACTTGCATACAATTTATTTTGAAGAAGCAGGAAATCCCAAAGGAACTCCCGTTGTTTTTCTTCATGGTGGACCTGGCGGTGGAATGATTCCAAATTACCGTCGCTACTTTGATCCTAAAAAATGGAGAATCATTTTATTTGATCAACGTGGATGTGGAAAGAGCACTCCCTTTGCAGAAATCGAAGAGAATACAACTTGGGATTTAGTAAGTGATATTGAGAAGCTAAGAACAAATTTAGAAATAAAAACATGGTCAGTATTTGGCGGATCGTGGGGTTCTACTCTCGCCCTTTCATACGCTATCAAGCATCCTGAAGCTTGTGACAAACTTTTCCTACGAGGAATTTTCCTCCTGAGAAAAAAAGAAATCGATTGGTTCTATCAAGAAGGATGCTCAAAAATTTATCCCGATGCGTGGGAACACTATGTGGCGCCAATCCCAATGGATGAACGCGGTGATTTTGTAAAAGCTTATTACAAGCGACTCACATCACCCGATATTAACGTAAGAAAAGAAGCGGCCAAGGCCTGGTCAATTTGGGAAGGATCAACATCAAAGCTCATTCCAGATACAGATGTAATTGAACGCTTCGGTGATGATGAGTTTGCCGATGCATTTGCTCGAATCGAATGCCATTATTTCACAAATAAGGGTTTCTTTACGGAAGATAATTTCCTCATTAACAATGTAGATAAAATTCGTCATATTCCTACCGTGATTGTTCAAGGACGATATGATGTTGTTTGTCCTGCAGAAAGCGCTTGGGAGCTTCATCGTGCATTTCCTGAAGCCCACTTGCATATCATTTCAGATGCAGGTCACTCACTATCTGAAAAAGGAATTACAGATAAGTTAATCGAATATACAGATAAGTGGGTCTAATGCAGCTTAACTCTCTCCTCTTAAAAACAAGTTTGATTTTCGCCCGCAATGAAAGCGAAATTGTAGAGCGCGAGAGTTATCTTGCTATAAAAACTCCTACGAATCCGGGTTATCATTGGGGAAACTTGCTCATTTTCAAGAAACCACCGGAAGACGGACAAATAGAAACCTGGAAGAAACTTTTCGCCAGAGAATTCCCTTACTATCCGGAAATTAAACACTACGTTTTTGCCTGGGATGAATTGAAAGCACCGTCCTCGCCTGAGTATCTCGCACATGGAATGGAATTAGAAAAATCGGTGAGTCTTGTAGCAAAAGAACTTGTTCGCCCTAAGCATTTTAATGAAGACATAATTGTTCGACCGCTTGAATCTGAAGTCGAATGGTTGGCCGCCGATGAATTACAAACGGCAACTAGACTTGAAACTTATAGTTATAAAGAATATTTTGAATTCAAAAGAAAACAATCGCTCTCCTATCAAAAGCTTGTTCAAAAAAAACAAGGTTATCGTTTCGGTGCTTTTCTTAAGGGTCAGCTCGTAGCTGACTTAGGAATTTTTCACGAAGATAGAGTCGCTCGCTATCAGAATGTCGCCACTCATCCGGACTTTAGAAACCGCGGCATTTGTTCGACGCTCGTTTACACTGCTGGACAGTTTATTTTGGATGAAGGGAAAGTTGATCACATGGTGATGGTAGCCGATCCTGACTACCACGCGGCCAGAATTTATGAATCGGTTGGATTTAAACCTATAGAAGAATCTTATAATTTGTATTGGTATAAAAAGAGTGAGGCCAACAATGTTTAAAAAACTTTCTCATCCAATGATGTATGTAATCGATCTTGAACGAGCGGTAAAATTCTACAATGAAAAATTAAACTTCAAAACTCGCTTCCATCATCCGGGAGCCTATGCTTCTTTATTCAATGAAGAAATGAATTGTAGACTTGATTTGCATCCAACTGAAGCTGATTCAAAAGATGTTGGATTTGGACCGCTCATTTATTTTACATCCGATAATCTGGATCGTGATCTTTCTCTTCTTCAAAGTTCTGGAGTTAAAACTGGGACTCCTAGGACTGAAGGCGGAAGTCACCGCTTTGTCACTTTTTGGGATTCGGAAGGAAATGCATTAGGAATTGAAGAACAAAAGTAATTACAAAGCTTTCACTTTTTCTAAACTGACCTTAGTCCACTTCTGGTCGTCTTCACTGAGTGATGCAAAAGCTTTCTCCATTTGATGAATAGCATTCTCGCTTCTTGTTTGGTCCCCTAGGGCCGACCAACAATGAGCGAGAGCTTCATAAGCAAAAAAGAATTCCAGTGGATCGCCTTCATTTTTCTTTATGATGTTCAAACAATTCTCAGCATGTTTCATAGCTGCTTGGGGTTCAGAAGCTTTGAGATAAGTGTTGGCCAGACGATATTCGCCACGTTCAACTTCTAACCAAGTCCCGGCCTTTTCCCAGTAATCTCGGCTGATGTGAGCGGCAAGTTTCATCAATTCTTTTTCCATATCTGTACGTATGGGCTTTTCTTCCAGCGCACATGAAAGGTTCCACCCAGTGATAGCAAGACTTTTAATGGCCGGATCACCAGCTGCCAGCTTTTCTCTCGCAATCTGTTCTGCTCTTTTTAAATAATTTCCAGAACGTTCCAGATCGTTATGAGAGGCCAAGGCCGATGCGCTAATTGCATAAATTCGAGCGAGATCAGATTCACTCAATCCGTTCATTGAAGTATTTTTATCTGAGCAAAGCTTGAGTGCGTGGATGAATCTATTAAATCCTTTTTCGTCATCCAGTGGCTTAACAGTTTTCAGTTCTTGAAGAAGCCCCTGCCCTTCAGACCACTTACCTAAATGTTCTCCGCACACGTGGAAAATTAAATTCCCCAGTGCCATGACATCATTTTGAGATTCACATAAATGAAAATGAGAGCGAAATTCAGATAATATTTGTTCCGGCCGATTCGCATGATCTCTCCAACTTGCATTTAAGTACTCACTAAATGTCATAACACTTCCTTTTGTACAACTAGACACATAAATGTTGGAAGCTTTGAATACTTACCAAACTTGAAAGGATCAAGACTACGAAGAGCATCGATCGGTTTGCAGTCTTCAATTTTTAGAATTCTAAATCCTGCACTCAAAATGGGATTAATAACTTCTTCAAAAGAACGATAGTAATCAGGTACAACGACCGGCTCTTCAGTAAACGCTTTCCAGCTCGATTCAACTAACTGAACTCCAAATGCGCATTCTGGTCTATACCAATTCCAAGATCCCAATGGATGTTGAATGGTGAAAATAAATTTTCCATTTGGTTTCAATAAACGATAAAACTCGCGCAGAGGAACTGACCAGTCGCGAATGTAGTCAATTGAGAGTGAAGCAACGACCATATCGAATTGCCCGTCTTGATCAATCGGCAGAGCTTTTGCCATATCGGCTACAAAAAAAGTTGCATTCTGAGGAACTCGCTTTTTTGCCTGCTCAATCATTTTAGGACTGACATCAAAACCAACAACTTTGGCACCTTCGTGCACTAAATATTCTGCAAGAATTCCAGGACCGCAACCTGCTTCAAAAATTTTCATTCCACGAACATTTCCAATAGCGTTTCGCATTGCCGGCTGTTCGATATAGGCGTTCTCCGCTTTGCTGGGAGCAAGTTTGGAAAAAGCTTCCGCCAATTTCTCGTAGGCCTCTAAAGCGATTGGTTTATCAGGATTTTCAATTTCAGACATAAACAATTCCAGTTTCGGTGAAAATTTTCTATAACACGTGTTAATTCATTTTCCTAATGAGGAACATACCATCTCGAATAGGCATCAGTGTTCCATAGAGATCTTCGCTTTGAGCGATGAAGTCATTCACCTGGCGAATGTATTCTGTATTTTTATCATAGTGAACATCGAGGTTTAATTCAGCATCTGGCAGAACCTTTCCACTCCAAAGAACGTTATCAATGACGATGATTCCTTGTTTTGAAAGTTTGGGAAGAGTGAGTTTCAGGTAATCGATATAGTTTCTCTTATCAGCATCAATGAAAACAAGATCAAACTCTCCAGCGAGAGTTGGAATAATCTCCAATGCGGGCCCAAGTTTACTGGTGATTTTCGAACCATGAGGAGATTTTGCCCAGAAGGATTTTGCGACTTCAACAGTTGATTGATTGATATCCAGAGTAATAATTTCGCCGTTAGATGGAAGATTTTCCGCCATCGCGAGCGCTGAATACCCCGTATAAGTTCCAAGCTCCAGAACACGAGTGGCATTGATCGATCGAAGCAGGAACCCCAAAAATGAAGCTTCCATCTTTCCGATCAGCATTTGTGAGCCTTGAATATTCGCACGGGTATGCTCTTCAAGAGCCAAACAAAATTCCGAGGGACGGTTACTTTTAGCTACACAATACTCTTCAATTTTTTTATCTGTGATTTGCATATAGATTCCTATAGTTTACGTAGGGCTGAACGGCTTAACATTAGCCCAAAAAAGGAGTAAGGTATAGCCATGAAAATCACTCCTGTAAAAGAATGGCTCAACATTACCGACTCCCCTATTGTCATGGCAGGTCCGTGCTCGGCTGAGTCAGAGGAGCAAGTCTTATCTGCCGCTCGAGAACTTAAAAACATTTCTTCAGTGAAAGTTTTCCGTGCAGGCATTTGGAAACCACGTACGCGTCCTAATAATTTTGAAGGCCTTGGAGAACTCGCTCTTCCTTGGCTAGCGAAAGTAAAAAAAGAAACTGGCCTCTTAGTGACAACCGAAGTTGCAACGGCAAAGCATGTCGAACTTTGTTTGAAACATGGTGTGGATATTTTATGGATCGGTGCTCGTACAACGGCTAATCCATTCTCTGTCCAAGAAATCGCTGACAGTTTAAAAGGCGTCGATATCCCAGTGATGATAAAAAATCCTATCAATGCCGATCTGCAATTATGGATTGGAGCATTGGAGCGAATGAATCTCGCAGGGATTACGAAACTACTCGCTATCCATCGCGGATTTTCAGTTGCTGACAAACTGGAATTTAGAAATGATCCTCTCTGGAGAATTCCGGCAGAATTGAAAATTAAATTTCCTGAGCTGCCTATTCTTTGTGACCCGTCTCACATTGCAGGCAACCGCCATCTCATTCAGAAAGTTTGTCAAAAAGCTATGGATCTCGACATGGAAGGACTCATCATTGAAAGCCATCCTGACCCGGATAAAGCGTGGTCAGATGCTTCTCAACAAGTTACTCCTGCCGCACTTAAAGATATTTTATCTTCTCTTTCAATCAAACATGAAAAATCTAATGATGCTCAATTCACCAATGAGCTCGAAAAGTTGCGCGCTCAGATTGATCGACTAGATGAAGAACTTATTCATACTCTAAAAATGCGTAAAGCAATCGTTGAAAAGATTGCACAAGCAAAGATTGAACAGAACATCACTGCTCTTCAAATCAGCCGTTTCGATCAATTGATGAAAGAGCGTCTTGAAACTGCTTCAAAGCTGGGATTGGATGGAGATTTTATTAAAGAAATTTTCAATGCTATTCACGAAGACAGTATCAAAATTCAAACGGAACATTTCGCAAAACCTAAAAAATAAAAATGCAGTTTCAAACACTCATTGATCATGATGGACAAGCACTTTATTGCTCTGATTATGACAAGATTCATACATTGGATGAACTTATTCAGGGCATCTCCTGGCGCGATGATAAAATCACAATGTTTGGAAAAACTCATCCTCAACCGCGCATGACTGCATGGCATGGAGACGAAGGAGTTCGTTATACTTATTCCAGAATTACAATGGATTCAGTTTTATGGACACCACCGCTTCTGGATTTGAAAAAAAAATTAGAAAAAGATCTTCAATGTCAGTTCAATTCCGTACTCGTGAATTACTACCGTCACGGCGAAGATCATATGTCCTGGCATTCAGATAATGAAAAATCATTGGGGAAAGAGCCTATCATCGCATCCCTTAGCTATGGCGCTGAACGACTCTTTCAACTCCGTCATAAGAAGGATTTGGAGCAGCCGTTAATTGAATTGAAATTAGCAACAGGAAGTTTATTGGTGATGAAAGGAAAGTTGCAGGAAAACTGGAATCATCGATTAGTTAAATCTAAAAAGATTCAAACACCTCGTCTCAATCTCACATTCCGAATGGTCTATTAGAAATTCGTACAACAAATGGGATGAGTCGGCTCTTGATCACAATAGTATAAAAACTTTGTTCTCAATTGAGATTCACGTTGTTTGATGAGAGTATTGAATTTTTTTACTTCATCACTGAGCTTTTTCAAATCTTTGTTATTCAATTTAATAAAACTTGCATTAAGTCCATGCATGGTTACATAAGCACTCATCATGGCCCTTAGTCCTGGTGGGAATTTCGCCTTATAACTGCCAATAATAATACCAACAATGATTATACTTCCTGCGACGTTTTTCAGTTGTAGATAAACGTTTTGGCCTTTGCTGGTTGTTTTAATGTGATTTTCGATCTGACGAATTTCTTCTTTACTCTGTTTAAGTTCTTCTCTTTGATCTGTTAGTTGATCAAGCATGACGAAAGCATCATCTTGCATGAGGGAACTCACGCGATCAAAGGCATGTGCTTGGGCCATCATAAGAAACGTGAATAGTGTGACGATGAGTTGTTTCAACATAAACAAACAATAGCATTTCTAAGACTATCGTAGAGGGCACATTGAAAGAAAGATCAGGGGGTGTCTAACGTTTAGACAATCGACGATTGACGACCGTTTGAATCACAATGAAGACCAGGAAAACAATGAAAAATCCTGCAGTTTTGAAGAAGGCCCAAGTACTCGTACTGAACCAGATAGCTAATATCGCCATCAAAAGAGCATACCCAAAGAAAAAAAATGTGAGATTCACTTCCATTGATCTTAAAATTTCAGGCGGAGGATGGGGACTATCCGGTCGCATATCTTCCATAAGCTCCTGAAAAAATCCCTGACCCTTTTTAAGTTTAAAGGCCATGAACAAGGCCATCGCCAGCAGCGAAATTGACGGTTGGAGTTTAAACCAAATTCCATCCTCGCCAATCAGAGAGAGACCTCCCAAAACCACGACTAGAACCAAATTTATTTTTGAAAGTTTATGAATGTGACCGTAGAAATATTTTTCAGCGGCTATTTCGATTAACGAAAGAGTTATACCTGCAATGAGGGCCGTTTTTACGGGGTAATGTTCTTCCATGTACCAATAGAGAATGGCCGGAAGAAAGGAGAAAAGAAAAAAATTATTACCTGATTTTTTTTGTGACATTATGAGACTTTTTTAATCTCATGATTTTCGCGTTTGAGTTCACAGTAGTGAGCAAACTCTTTACGAAGATGTCCAGGATCGAGAATTTCCACCCGATCACTCATTTGCCACAACCAATGGAAAACATCATCACACATTTCAATTGTAGCGGCCCAGATCATGTCGCCTTCTGTATTGGACGTGACAAACGGATTACCTAAGAAGTGGTGTTGAGGCAGAAGATCCGTTTCCTCTTGGGAATAGATTTTGAGAACAAGCCTCTCTTCTTTCCCATTCACTAATCTTAGATGGCAAATAAATTCATTGATTTCGATCTGGCTGAGGTTGGGCTCATAAGACATATTGAGATCGATAATTTCATCAACATCTTCAACTGCAAAATAGCATAGAGATTTATCTTTAATGTTTTCACCGACCACACAAAGAATTCCATCAAGAAAAACCTGTCGATGAGGAAAAAGTTCACAGGCATTAGCATTAATAAAATTAATGGTCATGAGTTTTCTGTGAGCAATATGGTAATCAATTCTTTTCTTAAGGGTTTCATTCTTATTGTAAGCGGGCGTTCTTCCTTTCGGCAGATCATCAGCTGCAAAAAGTGAAAGACCTCTATTCATTCTCTGAACTGTTTTAAATTTAGCTGTGAGAATTTTGTTGTAGTATGCTCCAGTCTCTTTTGTATTTTTTTCGTGTAAATGCGCTTCTAGCGATAACCATTCCGATAAACTGAATTCAACTTTCACCCGGCATGGATCTTTAAGTGGAAAAATAAATTGTTCGTCTTTAACTACGCTGATATCGAAACTTTGAAGATAACTGCAATACTCTGTCAGGGTTTCTTCATCGATTGCGAGGGATGAACAAAAAAGAACGATTTCCTTTTTTTCTTTTAGCTCTTCAATTGAAACAAGAAATTTCCAAAAACTGTTTTCCAAAATCATCTGATGTGGGGACATCGTCGCAATCCTTAAATCGGGGTTAAAGCTTACCAATCTTGTCGGCTATTTGACGGGACACCTTGAATTTATTTGGTTTAAAAAGACGTATCTATTGGAAATCGCTCGATAATTTTTCGAAACTATGAATTTTCCCATGGACCTCAATCTCGTATTGATGAGCATGGAGATAGAGCCTGGCCGCCTTCACACCCCCATAAAGTTCATCACCCACCAGAGGATGTCCCAGATGAGCGAGCTGGGCCCGGATTTGGTGCCTTAAACCCGTTTTCAACTGCACTTCCATCAATGTCTGCCCTTTCTCGGAATCAAAGCGTAACGGGCGTACAGAGAGTGTTCCGGCCGTTTCATCATCAACATGAGAATGGACCACGACTTTTAGTCCGCGCTCTCCACTGCTTGAGAAAGAATGAGTGAATCGACCCTGCAGAGAACATTCACCATTTACCCAGCAACGATAGATTTTCTTTTTGGCAACTTCGTTAAAGTGATCGCGTAATTCTCTGTAGAGTGTTTCTTGCTTAACATAGATCAAAACACCACTTGTTTCAAAATCCAGCCTGTAAAGTAATCCTCGATCATAATGGCCGATGTTCACATTGAGTAACTCGGGTCGAGTTGCTCTCAAATAAGACAGACAATTATTCGATTCATCATATGAAAGTGGATGCACATATTGATTGGGCAACTTATTCAAAACCAGGAACAATTCATTTTCAGCAATGATCTCTATCGGTGGGCCATCATAATGAGGATTGATGAGTCCATCATTGACGAAATCGAGTGGCAGCTTAAGGGTGCTGCCTTTTTTAAACGACCTCTGAAGAAAAGATCTGTCGAAAAACTTTTTGAGCTTATTAGAGCTGCAATTGAATTGTTCGCGCAAGAAATCTCCTGTTGGAGAAATATCCTGAAGCAAGCAATAGTCGATTGTTTTTGGGGCCATAAAAAAAGAAAGCCTAGCATGAAGCTAGGCTTTTTAGTAACAAAAACCAAAAGTCCTACTGACAAAAGGTTTATCTGAATCTTCTTTCGAAACTTAGAGAGCGTTTAGATAAGCTAGTACGCGTTCTCTTAATTCATCGACACTCAAACTATCTTCATCCAATAGAAGTTCACGTTTGATGTATTCGATAGGGAAACCAGTCATCTCAGCGAGCGAACCTAATGTCACTCCGACATCTGTCGATCTTGGTTTATCACTATCCTTTAAACCTAGAGCTTCCATTCAACACTCCTTTGTTGTTTTGTTCAGCCATCCCCTGTTCCTCTGTCGATCCGTCGACTGAAAAAAACGAAGATTTTTTCCTGGCTAAAAAGTCAATTACTATGACGCAAAAAAATGATATCGAGTCTCGGAATTTAATGTCAACGATTCTGCTCCATTATTAAATCAATGTAAGTTTTTATTAGAATCAAGTAATTTTATGTATTTAAGCAGTCAAGAATGCTGTTATGTTTGTAAGTCATCTCTTGAAACTCCTCTTCAGCATTCGATAAAAGTGTAATTCCTCCACCTGCCTGATAAGAAAAGCGGCGTGATTCGAAATCAATTTCACACGATCGAATGTTGATTGAAGCAGAGATTTTTTGATCAAATGTCACGATCGTCGTTCCACAATAAAATGAACGATTGCGATTTTCTAATCTCCGCAAAATGCGCATGACATTTTTTTTAGGAGCACCTGTAATGCTTCCGCCTGGAAATAAACTCGTGATAATTTTTTTTAGAGAAACTTGAGGACGTAGAGTTAGAACAAGTTCTGAATATTGGTGAATGAGTTGGGGAACGACCATCATCGCTTTTTTCTGTAAAACTTTAGTCGTGGGTAGATCAATGCGGGAGAGATCATTGCGAACCAGATCCGCGATCATAAAAAGTTCGGCCTGACTTTTTTTATCTGCAGACAATCTCGCCCACAAAATATCTAGAGGCTCATCAGTTTTTTTCATCGTGCCCTTAATGGGTCTGCTGAAAATTTGATCATCATTAATTTCAAATAAGCACTCTGGAGAATTGGAGAGAAACAATTTCTTGAGGACATCACAATATGTCGCGTGAGCAAAATCACCTCGAGAATTTTTCTCACTCCATAAATTTCTCATGAAATCTATTGGAGTCACATCACTACCAAATGAATAAATATACTCATCGGTAAGGTTGAACTGATAACAATTACCGAGCTTCAGTTCTTCATAACCAGTTTTAAATTTTTCTTTATAACTTTCAAAATCCGGTTTCTTAACTAGTGAGAGATTTAATTTTTTTCTTTCACCCAAAGACTCAATGACTTCCGTTTTAGTATATTCAATATCGATGGCCAGTAATGCTGTACTATCAACATCTAATTTTTCAAAAACAAAACCTGCTTCATAAAAAAGATGAATGATTCTTTTATCGTTTAGAAATGTTGAATAAGGATTTTCGAAAGTTTCTAACCAATCAAAAAAGGAGAACGTCGAGCGTTCTCCTGTGATTAAATTTAATTTTGAATTGAGACTATAAGCAAAGGCCTTTGTTGCTTCTGTATAGGCAACAAATTTTCCATCTCTTGGAAGTACGGTGAAAAGATTATGGTCCTTCACGGTGAGCAGCGAGGTTTTCAAAGCTTGTGTAAGCTCCTACCCATGCAAGTTTAGCTGTTCCGATTTCTCCCGCACGGTTTTTACCGACGATGATTTCAGCGACACCAGGCTCTTTTGTTGATTCTTTAAAGTAAACTTCATCACGATAAACGAACATTACGATGTCCGCATCCTGCTCGATTGCTCCAGATTCACGAAGGTCAGCCGTTGTTGGACGTTTATCAGGACGTGTTTCAACACCACGGTTAAGCTGAGAGAGAGCAATGACCGGACAACCAAGTTCCTTTGCCATCGTCTTAAGACCTCTGGAAATTTCCGCGATCTGCTGTTCACGCTGCAGGTTTTTATTAACGGAACCCATGAGCTGTAAGTAGTCGATGACGATGAGGCCAAGACCTTGTTCAGCTTTAATTTTGCGACACTGTGATTGAATATCGAGAATAGTCGTATTACCAGAATCGTTAATATAAATCGGAAGAGACGAAAGCTCCTGAGTCGCACGCGCAAGACTTCTTAAATCAGTATCGAAGAAGTTTTTCGTACGCACACGTTTTGAATCTACTTTCGCGCGTCCTGTGAGAATTCTCATTGAAAGTTCTGTCGCTAACATCTCGAGTGAGAAGATTGCTACAGGAAGACCCGATTGAATACATGATGAGACGGCAATATTAAGCGCAAGAGACGTCTTTCCCATCGCTGGACGTGCGGCAAGTACAATAAGCTGTCCAGGCTGCATACCAAGCAATTTTTCATCGAGACGTGGATATCCAGTTGAGAGACCTGAGATCTCACCCATCTTACGAGTTGTATCTTCAAGCTCTTTTAAATTTTCTCTAAGTGTGGCGTTGATCTTAACCATACCGCCGGTTTTTGCTTCGTTCGTAAGTTTGAAGAAGCTAGATTCTACATCCTGAATGAAGTCATCTGCTTCACCCGTGTAGCTCATTCCCATTTGAACAACTCGCATCGCTGTTTTGATAATTTCGCGAACAGAGTGTTTGTCTTTAACAATTTTTGCGTATTCGTAAACGTTAGCTGATGAAGCCTGATCTTCTGTAAGTGAAGAAACAAAAGATTCACCACCCACTTCTTCAAGCTTACCTTTGTCTTTTAAACGATTGCAGACAGTAACGAAGTCAATGGCACGGTTGCCGAGCGATAAATCCGTTATAACGTCAAAGACGAGTCCATAACGAGGATCATAAAATTGTGCTGAAGTGAGTTTGAGATTTGAAATTTCTGCGTAGGCCGTTCCATCGATGATAAGACATCCAACGAGGGCCTTTTCTGCAAGGAGATCATGAGGAAGTTCATTAGCTGGTGTATTTAAAATCGCCATTTTTTCATTACCTCAAAGAAAATGACCCCACAAAAGTGAGGTCATTCTTAAAACTTCTAAATTGCTTGAAAAGGGAAAGATTATGAACGAAGAAGTTTATCAACTTCCATTTTCAATCTTTGCTCTTCAGTCATTTCTGCAGCTGGAGTAGCTTCTTCGCCTTTTTCTTTAGCAAGAGCAGCAGCAGCTTTACGAGCTTCAGAAGCTTTTAGAGCTTCTTCTTGAGCTTTTTTAAGCTCTTCAGCTTGTTTTGGATCGATAGCAACTTTAACTTTGAAAGTAGCTTCTACATCTTGGAAGATTTTCGCTTTTACGTCGAAAGTTCCTAGACCTTTAATTGGAGAAGCTAAGTGAATAAGTCTTCTCTCAATTGTGATACCTTTGTTTTCTAATTCTTTAGAAAGCTCAGCAGTTGTTACAGTTCCGAATAGTTTTCCAGAAGCTCCAACTTTTTTGATAAGTTCAAGAGTGATTCCTTCTACTTTTTTCTTAAGTTCAGTAGCTGCATCTTTTTGAGCTTGGATTTTCTTTCCTAAGCTTTTTTGTTGAGCTGCAAGTAGCTTCTTATTTGAATCATCAGCAACCATTGCTAGACCATTTGGAACGAGAAAGTTTCTCGCGTGTCCAGCAGATACGTTGACGATTTCGCCGATGTTACCAAGCGTTGGTACCTTTTCAGTTAAAATAACTTTCATAATATATCTCCTTCGTCTTTTTTCGTTTTTGTAAAATATTTTCTAAAATCAAACCATAAATCGAACAAACCTAGAAGCGCTAAGAATTTGTAGGCCATGAAAAGCGTGAAAACCAAAAAGAGAACTTTAAAAAATCCACCAATTCTAATGAACTTGAGGAAATCATTGTACACGCCGAAACCTTGAAACAAGTAGAATACACCCAAACAATAGATGAGGTTCATTCCAAATGTTTCTGATTCTTTTGGAAGTCCATAGTCAGCGCCGATAACCATGATCAAAGAAATGATCAAAGGCCAGACGAAGAAATCAGGAGCTCTAAAACGCAGAAGATCAGCAGAGTTAAACTTATATTGAACTTTATATCTCCAGATAATTGAATTGCGTAAAGTCACAAAGAGACTGATCCACAATCCAAAGAAAGAGAAAACAAAAACAATCGAAGGAAGAGTATTGTAAATTTCTGTCGCCAATTTTTCAGGGTGATCAAGAAATTCCTGGAACTCAAGGGCCTCTTTGCCAGTTAAGCCAGCAGTGTTCTGCTGTTGTTTTTTTATATCGCTCATTAAAGCTACGGTCTGATTCTGAATTTCAGACTTCAATGAAATAGGATTCAATCTATCGAAAGCGACAATTGATAATCCAGAAAGCAACACGAGAATCAGTCCACCATAAGTGAGACCTTTCACCGGATTGATATTTCTAAAAATGATTTCCGCAACAAGAAGCGCGTAGAGAAATGCAACGAGGTACATTCCACCAAAAGCTCCGGGAAATCCTTTTATATTCATCGAAAGAATCCAAAGAATCGCTGTGCACGCTGTTCCAACTACAAACGTGAGTCCACGCCCATAAAGAAGAAACGCCACAGTTAGAGGTACCGGTGCAAAAAGTCCTAATGGTCCAAATGAACATAGAGCAACCGAAATGATCGCGAGAAACAATAGTTTTCCCATTGTCGCGTTTTGATCAAATTGTTTGCGTAGTTCAGCTTTAACCATGACGATCCATACCTTACGCTCTGTCAGCAGTTCTGTTTGAAAGATAACTTGAAATTCCAAGTTGTCTTGCATGCTTAATTGCTGAGTTTGCAAATCTCTGGTGTTTTTTAGAAATACCAGAAACGCGAGCTGGAGAAATTTTTCCGAACTCAGAAACTAACCAGTTCCAAGTTTGAGGATCTTTCCAGTCTGCTTTGATTTTCTTAGCTGTGAACCAGCAAGATTTTCTCTTAGCGAATTTACGACGATCGTCTTCCATATCTTCGAATCCACCTTCTTCATCGTCTTCGTTCTTGTTGTTGTCTAGAACTGAACCACGGTATTGTTTTGAAAGTGGCGACTTGAAGTTCTTAACTAGAGTTTCTTTTTCAGCGTCTTCACCAATGTTGAAGATCATTGAACGAAGAACACCTTCGTTAATACCAAAACGACGAGCTAATTCAGTGTTAGCTTGTGTGTTTGATTTGAACATGAAGTAATGGAAGTGCCCGTGTTTTGCGCCATTAGCGTATGGCTGAGCTAAGTGAAGTCTTCCCCAATCGTCTGCAATTAAAAGTTCGCCTTCGAATCCTTTTAATGTGTCTTTAACGATCTCTGCGATCTGTGCGTGAGCTTCCGCGCCAAGCTCCGGCTTTGTCACTACTGACAATTCATAAATCATAAATCCCCCTGGACTAATAAAAATTAGGTCCAACCCCACCATGGGATTGGACGAGTATGTCTTTTAGAACAGGGAGGAATGTAACACTAAAAAGCCTTAAGAGGAAGGACTTTAAGAGAGACCTTCTTCTGTGAATCAGTGCACAAGAATAGGTATTGGAAGTCCTGTTTATGCTCAAAAGTCTCTGGCGAAAGCGGAACACATCCTGAAGGAATGGCCACTGAGACGGCCAGAGGTCGAATAAGGCCTGAATCACTCTCTATCATACTGTAAATACGTTCACCATAAATAAGAGTTGAGTTCACGTACACGCCCGGTCTTCCATCGGCCATAATAGGAATCAATGTCTCCGAGAAACTTTGTCCAGGAAAACTTGAATCGCGATAAATCGGCAGTGATGAGATTTCTCCGTTTTCCTTCATCAAAGAAAGCGTATAGCGCCTTTGAACCAGGAAAGATTTAGATCCATTGTCGTTAAAAGTTGCCAAAAGATCGATGATCAGGTTTTCCCACACATCATTCATGAGAATAAGTGAGTCAGCGCTTTCACCTGACTTCACAATAAACTCAGTTGTATTTCTATTTAAAAGTGCTGTGAAAATTGATTCATCAGTAACGTTACCGCTTGCTAAATCGTAGATCGGAAAAATGCGAGACTCATCAATTGATTTTTCTGCTTTAATTTTTTTGAGTCCAGAAATGTTTTCTCCATCAAGCTTTAAAGTCGCTTCAAAATAGGTGCGCTCACCATCGTCTTCCAGCAGTACCATAGAGCGAACAACACCTTTTGCACTTTCTGTTTCAGTCTGAGGGAATGGTTTCAGAAGATAAACTGACTTTGCATCGAAGGCACCGGCAATTCCCAATTTCTTTTGAAGTCCAATCATTGTTTTTACAGAATCAACAACTCTCGTTTCAATTGAAACTTTGTCATCTTTTACTATCGGATTCAGATAGAACTGATGAGGAATGGCGTTTAGAATTCGTTGGCCAATAATTTTTGAGTTGTCGGCTTCTGGCATAGCATAGGCGCGATAGATTGAAGGAACGACGATTTCTCCAAAGTCTGCACTTTTAATTTTAATCCACTCAAATTTTTCCTGAGCTCCTTCGATCGGCAATCCTTCAAAGGTCGTGAGTTTCATTATCCATGTCGAACGATCTCCAAATAGCGGATTGAGATCAGCATCGAAAAGATAATACTGAAGTTCATCTTCTTTTTTCGAAAGTGTGTAGACAAAATAATCTAATTTACCATCCAGATTAATATCTTGACGGTGAATAGAGAGAACCTGTTTTACCTTTGGAAGCGAAATGGTTTTTACAACGAATTCATTTGCAGCTTTTGTCAGCAACGATACAACGGTTGCTTCTGCAGTTTGTTTTGCTGGTGAAAGGAAAAAATACTCTGGGAATGCAAGTCTTCTGTGTCTATCTGAAACTCGACCCATGCGTGAAAGTCGGCGGTCGCCACTAATCACTCCCATATCGGCGAAGTTTCCGCCAATCACCGGAATATCGATGAGTGATTGATCAGCATTCAAATCGCGGCTGAACACCAGGCTTGTCTGGTAAAGTTTCTCATCAACTTGAATCTCAAACATGATGTGCGAATCGGCCCGGTAATCGAGTAATGAACCATTAACGGTCAATGACTGTGATCCATATGCCTTGAGCTGGTTAATATTCAAACAATGTTCATCAAGTGCGACAGCATCACTTAAGGCCCTTAAACAAACGAGACCTGTGTACTCTTGCGCTGAGAGATTTTTCAAAGTGAAAGGAAACGTGAAACGCATATCTTTCATTTGAAATTTAACTTCCGTAAGTGCCTTCACTTGAGGAACAACTAAAGCATGCTCTTCATTTTTATCGGCCAGCTCAAGAAGCGCTTTCATATCCAGCATTCCGAACTTCGCGAATCTTTCTTGTCTGAAAAGTTCTTGATCTTTGTGAATCGGTTTGGAACTTCTAAACAGTAAGTTTCTCACCTGATCATTGGTTAATCCTGGGTGAAGCAGTTTTAAATTTGCGACCGCCGCTGCAACATATGGTGAAGCCTGACTTGATCCACGCTTTAATTCATAGTTTTTTATACGAAGAACACGCGATTCCAATTTTTGGGGATAAGTGCTGATGATCGATTCACCTGGAGCAACGATATCAACTTTTGATCCGTGATTGGTAAAATCGGTCAGCTCTCCTCTATTATCTACGGCACCAACACAAATGACGTTTTCATAACTACATGGAAATGTCGGTAGATCTTTATTGTTGTTACCAGCAGCTGCGATAATGATGACATTTTTAGCTTCCGCATCTTCAAAGGCCTTTCGAACTTTAGGTAAGTCGACAAGCTTCGGCCATCCCAATGAGAGGTTGATGACTTCCGCACCATTTTTAACAGCGAAATTCATTGCATCGGCAATGACGTCAGTAATAACTTTTCCGTTGTAAACGAACCCTGATACATCACCGCTTAAAACTTTAAGCGGCATAATCTTCACTCGCGGATCTGCTGCACCTGCAATACCTATGTTATTTCTGTTGGCCGCGATAATTCCGGCAACGTGAGTGCCGTGACCAATATCATCTGTTAGCAATGTATTGTTATCGAGGTAGTTATATCCCGTACAATTTTTCCCAGGGGCTGCAATTGAACCAGCACACGTTTTATCGCTCGTCCAAATGCGGCCTTTAAGATCTGGATGATCCAGATCAATACCGCTATCAAGCACGGCCACGATCAATTCTTTTTTTGGTGTCTCTCGATCCTTCGTATCGACGTATTGAATGTCCATTCCCGGCAATCCTTTAACCGGAATTCTTTCAAGCTCGGTGACATTTTTCATGATCACCTGACCTTGATTATTGAGTGCCCATTGCTTACTTAAAAGCGGATCAACAGCTTGAGCATTTAATTGCTGAGTTACAGTTAAAGCAAGTAATGCGAAGAGTTTTGTTTTCATGGTCACCACCTATATCCCTTCTCTGATCCAGCCACCGCTGAATTCACCACTTGAGAGCCCAAGAAGATCTTTAACGACTTCCAATGGTCCATCCCATTGCTTGCTTCCGATTTTACCAATCGAATTTGAATAAATCGTATCATTCAAAATTTCAGATTTTTCTCTGAATCCATCAATTGAACCATAAACGTAGACATTATCTGCGCCCAGGATTTTTTGAACGTCTTTAAAATCGAGATAATTAAACATCGACTCAATAAGTTCAACGTTACAGTCAGCAACTTCTTCTTCTGTTTTTGCTTTTTTACATTTCCATAACTGGTTTTTTACATTTGTCAGATCACCACACTCGATAGTGTTGTATTTTTCATCGCCGGCCCAACACATCTTTTTCAATCTGTATTTATTTTCGATGGCATTAATATCATTCATGCTGAAACCATTGAGACGGGCAATCCCTGGATTGTAGACGTTCATATGGTATCCGATTCTAAAAAGTCTCAACTTAGAAAAATCAATTGTGTCTGTCTGGAATAATGGAAATTGGAATTTCTCATTGACTCCCGTCATGAACTTTTTCAATCGTTTTTCACTAAGCGCCCAGCCTTGCTTAACATCCGATACAGATAAAAATTTCTGCTCGAATTTATTTTCTTCATTTACTGATGCTTCAAAACGAATACTTTGAGTGAAGGAACTTCCAAAAAAAGTTTGTCCTGGATTTTTGTCGGCTTCTTCATTAATTGAAACGTCATCAGTTTTTGTAGAAAGATAATAGTTTACGAGTTGCTTAGAGAAAGCTTCGACGTTGAATCCCGTCATGAAATCTTTTGTTAAGCTAAAATACTTTCCGTAAACTCCATCTTTCGCCTTTAAATCGAATAAGGTTCTTCCTTTAACTGATTTCATTCTCCAGAATAAAAATGAAAGCCCTGTTGATCTGTCTTTATATTGAGCATCCAGGCTTACTGGAGTTGTCACTGAGTCTAACAATTCAAAGTTATGGTCTTTTAAAACGTTATAAACACCAAGTGCATGTGTATAGAGCTCTGGATTTTCTTCCAGATCTCCGGAGAAATTGATCATATATGATTTAATTCCGTAATGACCTTTATCAAATCTTCCGTTAATTTTTACAATTGGAATGTAATTACTCACTTGAAAACTGAGATCTAAATTTTTAACGAAACCTTTATCATCATAGATCTGCAGCACTTTTGGACTTTTCTTATAAAGGTGAATACGTTTAACAATGGTCGCTCCACCACTAACACCTACACCTGCGCCGATCATTCCTTGAGTGAAATTTAATTTCACTGCAGCAGTTGGCATAATTCTGTCTGTAATTAAAAGCGATTCTCCTACGGCCAGATTTTTATCAATGTCCGAAAGGAGTTCCTGGATCTGCTTTGTTTTTTCATCCGCTGCATTCGTTGAGTTCTTAATATCAGCAAGTGAGAAGAATTTTTCTTTGAGTGAACGTTTCATCAAACCAACAAACATATTTTTATACGGCTCTTTTAAACTTTCTTTCAAACTTTTCACTGGTTTCAAATGAGTATAAGAGCGAACAAAAGATGATGAAACTTTAACTGTTGAAGTAAGATCCGGTCCAATTCCTTCAATACCAACAAAGAGCCCTAAATCAGCACGAGCTCCAAAAGTATCTGCAAGCTGAACGAGGTTATCTGTTCCTAGATAATTTCCCAGAACGATATCGCGAGAGAATAAAATATCTCCGTTGATAACAGGACTCCACCAAGCTCCAATCCCAATCGGCAACAACTCACCTGTTTCAACAAAATGGTCATGCCCTCTTTTGAATAATTTTTGAAAATATTCGGCACGAGCTTCACCAATTTCGTAAGCAGTCAGCTGTTCATTGAATTTCGCGATGAGATTATCAATGACGTTACTTTGAACTTTCGAATACAAAAAAAAGCGAATTTCATCGAGTGGTGATTGCGCATCTCCATAGGCAAATCGCGAAGCATACCCCGGAAATTCTTTTTGAACGAGTTTACCTTCGACGACAATTTGTCCCACTGTGATTTTCGAATTGAATGGTATTTCAGCAATCTTTACGTCCATTAAACATTTATTTAAAGAATTTCTTCTCGAAATTAATTTTTCAGCTACAACTTCAGCAACCCCAGATGGGAAATAGGCATTCTTTACGGCCTTCACAAAATCTTCACGTTTAAGTTTGTTCAATCGTTTCATCATCCAGGTTGCATCGTCGATTGATGTATTAAATTCGTTTGCCGTGAAATGCGAAAGTATGACTGCCTTATTATCAATCTTGCAGCTGACCCAACTGAATTTATTAATGCTCTCTCCAAGATCGAGTAGTGCATATGGCACAACGAGAGAGCGAAGAGTTCGACTGTTAATAGTTTGAGTTGGAAGACCCATTGAAACGTTATAGAAATCGAATTCATTAGGTTCTGTAACGGCGATATCTCTGAGTTCCAGAGACAAAGTGTCGCGATTAATGTTGTTCACCGTGGCCCATCTTTCAGAAGCCCCGAAGGTGGCTTTTGGGACTTCATGTTTGATGAAGTTATCCATGACCATTTGTGAACTGAATTGAATGTTGAGTTTTGAGATGTACTTCATTGCCGGAATTTTGTACCCGAGCTTTCTTAAAAGATTTTTTCTAAGTAGAAGTGTGTGTAACGTTTTATCCAAATGGATGGTATAGATTTTATTTCCATTTGTTGGAATGGCATTAAATCGGTAGAGACCAGATGCTGAATCAATCTTTCCTTCATACGAAAGTTCGTCACCTTCGTTAATAGCGATTTCTTCCTGATCGTTAACTTCATTTTCAACATTATTCCAAATATCATTTTGTTTTGGATTTAAAGATGAAAGATCAATTTTCTTAGCTGTCTCTAAGTTTTGCGCTTCTCTACTCGTCAGCACTTTATTGTTGTAAAGAAGATCATCGCTTGGAATTCTTAATCCCTTTTGCAGTGGAATAAAGGATTCATTGGCAACGGCCCCCTCGAGCGCTAGCAAAAGCCCCAACGCCAATAAAAGGGAATAAAAGCTGAGAAGCAATTTGTTTTGAGTTTTCATAATGCTGGATTCGGTGCAAAAAATGATCCAGATTTAGGGTCATGATTCCAGTGAATTAGAAAATGACAGCTGTCTAAATTTTAAACAGCTGTGACAACGACGAACACTTCACATGACTTAAGAATAAATTAAATGTCGCAACTGGCCCCTTTAGAGTTAAATCTTTGGCAATGCCACTGAAGAATCTTTTTTCATTCACAAAACCACAGATTTCCCAAGACAAGAGTTCATACCTCTTGATGACTAATCTTATTTTTGCCCTCTATTTTATTTGTGCAAATCTCGGATTGAAACTCGCTACTTTGAATGAAACTGTATCCCCTGTCTGGCCAGCTACCGGAGTAGCGATTGGTGCAATTACCTTTTTTGGATTCCGCTATCTTCCCTCTATTTTTTTGGGAGCATTACTTACAAATTACTTAGTGAAAGTTCCTCCTCCTTGTGCTCTAACGATGGCACTAGGAAATACAATGGAAGCATTTGTAGGAGCAGCGATTATTCTTGCCCTAAGAGAAAGGAAGCATTGGTTTAGTTATTACTGTAAAACTGTTTCAGTAATGAGCGCTTCAATGATTGCAGCAGCTGTGAGTGCAACGATTGGAGTTTTTTCTCTCATCATATTTAAAGCAACGGCATTTAACGACATCGGCCACTTGTGGTTAACATGGTGGACGGGAGATGCTTTAGGCGGGATTATTATTCTTCCCCTATTTTTCATGTTGATGGATCCAGAGGAAAGAGAAGAAAGCATCTCCATTTCCATTCCCCAGGTAGCGAGTTTATTTTTAATCGGTGGACTCTTAAGTTGGGCCTTATTTTTTACGAGCATTGGCGCTCCTTTTCTCTTTCTCGTATTTCCTTATTTGCTTTATTGTGTCGTTCGTTCAGGAATCAAGGGTGTCACTATTGCGACTCTCGCCATCTGTTTTTTAGGAATTATCGCTGTTAAAGAAGGTTACGGTGTCTTTCTAAATGGAAGTGTAAATGCAAATTACATTAACGTTCAGTTCTTCCTAGCTAGCATGGGATTGTGTTCACTTGTTTTAACTGATTTGAAAAAAGTTGCCCTTTTAAAAAAGCCGTCATTAGTTTTGATTCTTACCTGGCTGGTCGCGGGCCTCGTCTTTACGGCCTACCATACAAGAACCAAAAAAATGTTGGAGGCCCATTACCATAAAGTGGTTCAAGAAATGCCTCAAGTCGTTCAAGAGCGCATGACACTTTATTTTACAGCTCTACAAAATGGGGCCAGTCTCTTTGCGGCCAGCACTGAGGTGACTCGCGATGAGTGGAGAAGTTTTATTAATCAGGGTGACTATTTTTCGTCTCTTCCTGGTCTAAAATACATTGGAGTTATTTTTCCAATCGAAAAGAAAAATATTCAAAGCTTTGTAAAAAAACAGCAAAAAGATTTTCCACCATTTAATTATTCTCGATTTAATGGTTTAAGAAATGAAAACGAAGCTTATGTCATAACTTTTTTAGAACCTATGGCCTTTGGTCAAGATCGAGTTGGTTTTGATATTAATAGTGAAGAAAAAAGAGCGCGAGCAGCTGAATTGGCCAGGGATACTGGAAAACCTCAGATCTCTAATCAAGTCATGCTTGATGTTGGCTCAGGACCAAAGCCAACAATCATCGCCTACCTTCCATTCTTTAAAAATGGTGTCCGATTTCTTGATCGAACAGAAAGAAGAAAAATGCATCAAGGCTGGATTTACGCACCCATTGTTGTTCACGAATTTTTCTCGGCACTATTCCCTAAAAATAGTCACGACGAAATTACTTTCAGTCTTTATGAGAATGAAAACGGTGCTCCACTTTATAGCAGCATTGATTTCAAGTCGACTCCCGGTGAAGAGACAATTGTTCCAATCATGTTAGGTGATAAGCAAATTCTTTTTCATGCAAAACGTTCGTTGAGCTATATGCATTCTCAAGATGATTTCTCATCGTGGACAGGAGCTTTAACGGCGATATTAAGTGTTCTCCTTGGAACTTTTATCGTCACTTTGCAAGCGGCAAGAAGTAAGGCCCAAGAAGAAGCGGCAAAATATAATGACGAATTAAAATCATCAGAGGAACTTCTCAAATTTGCGCTTGAGGGTTCCGGAGATAGTGTGTGGGAAGTTGATTATCAACACGAGATTGTCACATTCAATTATCTTTTTGGTAAAATGATGGGATATCAACATCCTCAACCAATGACATTTACTTTTGAAAACTTTTCAAAAAATGTTCACCCGGAAGACATAGATAGAGTGCTTGAGGAATTTCATAGTTCAGTGGAACAAGGTCTCGACTACCAAAGTGAATACAGACTTCGAAATCAAAATGGTACTTTCAAATGGTTTTTATCCCGCGGCCGAGTTGTAAAGCGTGATGTTCGAGGAAATGCGCTCAGAATAGTTGGAACTATTTCTGACGTAACTTCTCGTAAATATATTGAAGAAAAAGCAGCGAATGAACGAGCTAAGTTTGAATCTATTTTTGAACACTCACACGATGCCATTATTTTGATCAGTGAAAACTACAGACCTCTTGAATGCAATATTGCTGCTGTAAAAATGTTTGGTTTTAAAACCAAGCCTGAATTTCTGGATCAAAATCACCGCTTTCTGTCAGTGCTTCCTTATTCGAATCAAAAAAATGGAATTGAATGGGAATTTACTCGCAAAAATGGTGATCTCTTTCCAGCAGAAGTAAATTTTAGCTCATTTATTTACGACGGACAAAAAGTCATTCAAGTTAACATTAAAGATTTAACTGAAAAAAAAATTTACGAAACTTCCTTACGCAAACAACGAGATCTCCTTGTAGCTTCGGCTAAAATGTCTTCACTAGGTGAAATGGCCGGTGGAATCGCTCATGAAATCAATAATCCTCTCACCATTGTTATCGGTAAGATTTCCCAACTTAAGCGTAATATAAAAAATCTCGACAGTGAACGTGTTGATGAAGATCTGCAGACTATCGAAACAACCGCGAAAAGAATTGCAGCGATCATCAAAGGTCTTAAGGCCTTCTCAAGAAATGCGGAACAAGATAACAAGCAAAAGGTCGTCATTCCTGGTCTTATTAAAGATCTCTTTGAACTCTCAAAAGAAAGATTTAAATTTCATCAGATTGATTTGAGCTTCGAGCAACATTGTAAAGATCCCGTTATCGTCAATGCTCGAGCTGCGCAACTTTTGCAAGTGATGGTCAACTTATTAAATAATGCATTTGATGCAGTCGAAAAACTGGATGAGAAATGGGTTAAACTTGAATTAAAAAATATTCAAGGTCACTGCGTGATCATGATCACTGATAGTGGTCCAGGAATTGAACAGCGAATCCTTGATAAAATCATGACTCCCTTCTTTACAACTAAACCAGTTGATAAAGGTACGGGATTAGGTCTGAGTATTTCTAAAACAATTATCGAAGAACACGGTGGAAAACTTTATTATGATGGCAGCTCAGGACATACACGTTTTGTTATTGAGCTGCCGATGTTAAATGAATGGGATCAACCGATGGAATTGCACTAATTCTTGAGAAGTGAAAAAGCGCTCATATAAGCAATGTACTCACGAACAATCGTTGTAGAGTTTTTTCCATCATGTTGTACTGAGCATGTTCCAGGCTTAGGAATCCCAGTAAATAACACTTTATCGCACACAACTTCTGCCTGACATTTTTTAAAATCACACTCGATCTGCGGTCTCGTGAATGGATTGTAAGTATAATCTTTTGTCACAACAGCAAGTTCTAAATTTTCTTCACATTCACGTCTTAAATCTTTTTTCGAACTCACTGGGCAGAGAAAATCGAATACTGCTTTCTTATAAGTTTCAATTGTAGAATCAGACTTTAAATTCACGATGCTTGTTTGTGAAAGTAAATTGCGGGCCATTGCTCTTTGACAATCTTCCTGTGAATTGTTCACACAAAACCACTTAAAGAACGGAAGTCCTCCATCGCGGTATGAACCCCAGAAACCAAAGTAAGCCGTATTATCTGGTTTTAAACGTAGACAGTATCCTGCTTTACAACTTTGAGGTTGATCAAATGAAAGAGCATTTGTTTCACTCCAATCCTTACTTGGAGCATAACCTTCTTCTTCAAGATAAAAATGTCCATCAGAGTGCAAACGTTGAAAGTTTGTTGAAGTTAAAGAACCTGCAACTGGAAGCCCCCACATTTTTGAAAGTGCCGGTGCGAGTACAAATCCTGAATTGCATCCGTGAAGAATAACGTAAGCACCTTTTAGAAAGTTAGCTTTCAGCGATTCGATACCGCTCGTTTTCTGATTAAATCTATGAGTTCTGCTGTTGATATGAATACCAAATTGCGCTGAACTGTGGCTGAAAATATCTAAGGAAAGTATTTTTGGAAATTTTTTTAATTCGCTCAGAAGATCATCACCATCCATTGTTTTTTTACTAGTTTCATGTATTGTAAAACCCCACTTTTTCAGCGCGCCTTCATTGCCCATTTCTTCTTCTTTAACGGCAATCATGACAATCTGTTCGTCTTTATTAATCTCTTTGTATTTTTCAGCTTTCGCTTTTGCAACTTCCTGGAAAAGGAGTTTTAAGTCGTCTCCAGCTGCCGCGACAATTACTCTGGTTGGTTTTTTAGAATCTATTTTTTGATCACCATATGATGTGATGAAATATTCGGCGTTCGCTCCTGCACTTAAAAATAAGCAAAACATTAAAGCTAAAACTTTCGACATAGAATCCCCCAATTTAATGTGGGGTATGTATCAAGGGGGGTGTGGATTAAGAAGAGATTGGGAACTTTTTACATGATTCTTTAAATAAAAAAGCCCCCATTTTATTGGGGGCCAAATCGTTCAAGGTTGTGTTGAAAGACTCAGAGGGAGATTCCAAACACTTCAGGAAGGAATTTGTGCTCAAGGTTTTGAGCGCTCGTTCCAATCTTAGTAGCAACCTTGGCGATAACATCTTCTTTAGCTTTGCTATCAACTGCTGCCTTTTGGATTTCTTCTAAAGAAACACCAGTTAAAGTTTTCAAGTCACTCATTAGAGCAAGTTGATCTTCAGCAGTTAGTTCACCATTAGTACGTGAAAGCATTTTTTCAACTTTCGCTCCTAGTGTAACCATCGACATACCTGTTTCGATGCTTACGTTGTAGACGAATGAAACCTTAGCAGCTTTCGCGAAGAATTTTTTCTGTTCTTGCTCGTGTGCCATTAAGCTTACGTCTGTAGATTCGTTTTCGTCTTCGTATAGGTATCCAGAATTTCTTCCTTCGTAGTATCCGCTAGAAAGTTGGTCTACAACTTCGTAGTCGTTTCCGTAACGGTCACCATTCAACTCACCTGAAAGAACATCACCTCTTTCAATGCTTCTGAATTCAGAAGCTACAGCGCGGTTATTTGAGTAATAATCGTAATAAACGATTGAACGGATGTATTGTAGGCTTACAGCTTTATATTCGCTGAATTTAGCGTCGTAGATAACAAACCAATCATCTTGTCCTGCTTGCTGCGATCTCGCTGTTTCATTGCTGTAAAGCTCTATACGAGTTGAATAAGTACCATCAACTGAGTTGAGGTTTGAAACGAATTCAGAAGCTAAAATATTAGCTGATGAGTATTGGCCATAAGTTGATGTAGGAGTTGTTGGAGTTGTAGGTGTAGTTGGAGTTGATCCACCACCTGTTCCTGGAGAAGATCCGCCACCTGTTGTTGGAGGTGGAACATACACACCGCCGCCGCCGCCGCCGCCACCGCTACAGCTTGCTAGAGTTAATAATGCTGCTAACATTGATACTTTTAATAGTGCGTTCATGAAATCCCCCTCTTGAACCAGTTCATGTCGAATCACTCGACCTATAAGCAACAAGTAACACCACTAAAAATTTAAGTCGACCATTTCACTCAACTTGTAAGAAGATAAAATTTAAGTGGGATTCTTATGACACTGATTTAGTTTTTTTAAAGGAATTTGGTTTCGCTTTGATACCGAATTAAGCAAAAAAAAAGCCCCGCTTTCGCGGGGCCCTTTTTCTAACTCTATAAAAAATTCAATTAAAGAGTGATACCTAAAACTTCTGGAAGGAATTTTTGCTCTAGGTTTTGAGCTGAAGTACCAACTTTAGCAGCAACCTTAGCAAGAACTTCTTCTTTTTTAGCTTTGTTTTCTGAAGCTTCTTTCATCTCTTCTAAGCTAACACCTGTAAGAGATTTAAGATCGTTCATAACAGCAGCTTGATCTTGTTCTGTAAGCTCTCCGTTTCCACGTGAAAGCATTTTTTCAATTTTAGATCCAAGTGTAACCATTGACATAGATGTCTCGATGCTTACGTTGAAAACAAGAGAAACCTTAGCAGCTTTGTCGAAGAATTTCTTTTGTTCTTGTTCTTGAGCTAGCAAGCTTACGTCTGTCGTAGTTGCTTCGTCTTCGTAAAGGTATCCAGAGTTTCTTCCTTCGAAGTATCCAGATGAAAGACGATCAACAACTTCGTAATCGTTTCCGTAGTAGTCTCCGTTAACTTCGCCTGAAAGAACGTCTGATCTTTCGATTGAACGGAATTCAGAAGCTACAGCACGGTTGTTAGAATAGTAGTCGTAGTAAGTGATTGAACGGATGTATTGAAGTGAAACAGCTTTGTACTCTTGGTACTTAGCATCCCAGATAACAAACCAATCGTCTTGGCCTGGAGCTGCTGAACGAAGAGTTTCGTTCGTGTAAAGTTCAACATGTGATGAGTATGTTCCATCAACAGAGTTAAGTGAGTTAACGAATTCTGAAGCTAGGATGTTTGGTGAATAGTAAGTTCCGTAAGTAGAACCACCACCAGTTGATCCACCACCGCCGCCACCACCGCAGCTAGCAAGAGTTGCCATCATCGCTAATAGAGAAATTTTAAGCAAAGCTTTCATCATAAATACCCCTCTTTGAGTCAATGCCGGGATTCCCCGACTAATTTTTTGATCAAGTAACATTTCAAAAAAAAGAAGTCGATTATTTTAGTCGAATTGTAAGTCTTTTCCGAATCTTACATGCAATTCAGACTCTTTTTGGCCCCAAAACATTTAAAGTTAGGGCCAAGAAATGCCGTTAAACCACAAAGAGTCCTAGTTTAGGAATGGGTCATGAAAATTTTTCTCGCAATATTACTGACAGGATTGTCATTCAACAGCTTTTCCGCTGAGCTGAGTTCTATTGATCTCATTACCCCTCTGTCTTATCAAAGAAAGTCAAAATTCTCTCAATATGTGAAATCAAAGGCCGAATCAAAAATCGGTGATCTTATTAACTATGATGTGAAGAAAAAGGTTAAAGATACGATTACACCCTATGCTGGAAGTCTACAGGGTTATTTTGGAAGTCGCGCTGAACTTGATCGCTTCGTCGATAACGTTACACAGGATGGAATTTATAATCATCTTACAGAGTCAGCAATCCGCAATGGCACAACAATTCGAGTACAAAAAATAACAGATGCTGGCCTCATCAGCTTTTATGGACATCTTGGTAAAAATCTAATTGGTAAACTAGCAGATAAAATCCTTGAAAAAGAAGGAGTAGAAAATGCTGGCAGAAGAGAATTGTGGGTTCAAAAAATTCTCGAACCATTCAACAACTGCATGGCCGTGGCCCTCAATGCTCAATACGATGCTGACCATTGCGTGGAAGCACTCACTTCAAGTTTAGTTCCAAGCGTTGGTATTGGTATTGTTTACGAACTTTCGAAAGCAAACTTAGAAAGCTCATTCCCGGAAAAAGAAAAACAACCATTCTTACTAAGTCAAACGCAACTTTATAAAGCTTGCCTGGCAAAAACAAAGTCAACACCAGAAGATGTTTCAAAGTGTGCACTTGATGCTATGAGATTTGGTATTAATAAAGTTACAGACACTACACTTACAAAAACAATTAATGAAAAAGCTTCCTCACCTGCTAGTGCTCAGGCCATTAAAAAAACCGTCTGGCCTGCGTTTCAATCATGTACGCAAAACGTTGGAAAAACCAAAAATCCACTTCGCGATCAGTTCATGAATTGTATTGATGATCTGGTTGGGACAACAGGTAGCCATCTTGTTAATGATAAAATCTCAAACACAAAAGCCGTCACTTCGATTATGTTGCCGGCCGAAGCTAAAAAACTTGCGGCAGACAAAAGTGCTCAATTCAAAAAGTGTGCTGAATCTCAACGAGCTAAAAATGCTCGTAAAGATGGAATGCTGGATATTGATGTCTGTGAAAATACGATTACAAATGAAGTCGTCTACACTGTTGTTTCTGCCACATTAAAAGATACAGCAAACTCAACTGCTAAAAACGATAAAGCAGCAAGTCTGAAACTTGGTAATGAAGGTGTGGCCATTCTCAATGAATGTTGGAGCAACACTTTGGCACCAACAGCGAGAGAAGCCTGTTTGAAGAAAACGATCCTTACTTTTTCGGGTAAAGTAGCAACATTAAAATTGAATTCTGCTGTTCCCGCTGAAATGAATGGACGTGATAAACTTATCTCGAGCTCTATCACGACTCTTTCTGCCTGTTTATCGAAAGAATTACCAACAAATATTTCCGAATCTAATGATCTCTCGCAAAAGATTGATGGATGTTCTTCTAAACTCACTCGCTCTGTTGCACTTGAAGTTGCTTCTTACCAAATCAAAGATACTGCAAGTGATATGCTGACAAAAGAACAGACGGATAAGTTGCTTGCAACTCTAGTTCAAGATCAATTTGCCAAATGTCTTGGTGCTGCTCCTACTGATGAAATGATTGAAAAATGCGGTGATGAACTTACTGTTAAGGCCGCTAAGCAGATCACGACAATCGGCTTTGAAAAAGAAGTAAATGCATATCTTAAAAAAAGCGGCGGTCCGCAAGCATTTAGGCTTTCACAAAATGACGTTAATCTTTTCATCAAAGGTCTTAATGATAGAACTCAGCTTTGCTTGGATAAAAAAACGCAGTCAAAGGCAATGGATAAAGTAAATGTCTGTGCAAAAACTGCAATCAAAGACATTGCCATGTACTTTGGCGATCTTCAATTCAAAAAATCTGTGGGCGACATGTATGCCGGTCGTGAAGCAGATAGAAAAGAAGTAGAGAAGAAATTTAAACTTAGTCTCACACAATGTTTAGATACTAAAGCTTCCTCTGATTTTTCAATCAGTGATTATACGAAAAACCTCTATGTTTGTTCGGATAAAATTTCAGGCACGACAACTCTTGATGTAGGTCAAGATCAGATCGATACAGCACTTAATACATATTTAAAAGATCGTCCTGGACAAAATTTAAGCCCTCTTCGCGATCAAATTCGTTCAAAAGTCATTGGCGATTTTAAAAAGTGTATGTCATCTACTCCGGCCGATAAACAAGGTCGCTGTATTGATGAATTAAAACGCGAGTCAACTCAAACAATCGTTCTCAACTACGGTCGTTCCGAAACAAAAGCACAATTGAATGCAGACAAAATGCCTGCAGAACTTAAACCTGCTGAAGATGCTCTCATCCAATGTACAACAACAAAACTCACAGGTGATGCTCTTAGCGCTCATCTCGATGAATGTACAAAACAGTATGCTCTGAAGTTCGCAAAAGAACTTGGAACTCTAAAACTTAATCACTTATTAAAATCAGCATTAGGTTCTGAAGAATATGCAGCTCAAAAGAAAAACATCGATGAAGTTGTTGCCAAATATACCGCATGTTTGGATGGACTAAAATCTATAAAAATGAGCGAAGGCCTAACGGACAAACTCACAACATGTACGACAGGACTGGAAGATCGTGGAACGGCCCTCGTTCGCAACAGCCTTAATGGTTGGATGAGCACTGATAAAAAAGATGCAGCAACACTTATGCTCAAGCGTGAATTTTCTGCATTCATCCCTTGTTTAAGCGTTTTACTCCCTACGTCGCCATACACGCCGGTCATGGATAAAAACATCGATTCTATCCTAAAACCAGTTGCTGTGATGTTCGCGCAATATATTGATTACAATCCTGAAAATGCAAAATCAACTCTAGATGGCGTCTTGAAAAAACTCTCTACGGATCTTCAAGATATTGCAAGCAATCCAAAGTCTCGTGAAGAACTTGTTAATTTTCTTTATGAGCACGGAACTCTCGACCAATTCATTAAATCAATGGTTCAAGGTGAAGTGAAAAAAGCATTCACAACAATTCCAGAAGAAGATGTTCCGAAGGAATTAAAAGAAATGCTTCTTCAACGTCAGAACTTCGAAGACATTTTCAACTCTCCTGAAGGTGAACGCATTAAAAAAGATGTTATGAATAAAATGCTACGCCCTGCTCTTATTCATCAAGCTGATTTAAAAACTTTGGAACCTGAAATGGTCGCCATAAAAGACAGCGTTGTGAATGTTCTGGCCAACTCTCCTAGCTTTGGCGAACAAATCTTGAGAACTGGAGTTCAGACACAAATTAACAAAATGAGTGGAGTGAAGTCATTCTTTGGAAAAATGCTCTACGGTAAAGAGTCATTTGAATGGGAAAAAGTACGTTTAACGGAAGAAGGAAGAAAAGCTGAAGCTTATATCAAAGAACACATTCTACTTCCGAAATTCAAATCCCAAGAAGTTGATAAGAAAGTTGCTGATGAAGCAGAAGAACTTGTAACGAACGCTGTAAAAAAATATAAGAAATAAAAATGAGTTTAAAAGAAAACGATTTTAAAATATTTATTCTTAGTGAGAATGTTACTTACAGAAACAATCTCGCTGCTAAACTTCGAATTGAAGGCTTCAGTGTAGAGTTTGCCAGTGGTGGATTCCACTTTCTGCACCTTCTCGAAAGACAACGAAGCGGAATCGACATGCTCATTTGTCATGAAAACATGAATGACATGCCTGCCGATGAAATCATTTCAATCTCTCGACTTTCTCGCACAAAATTAGAAATGCCCATTCTCTTCCTTTCAAAAGACAATGATGAAGAAATCGTCTGCGAAATGATCATGAATGGTGCTAATGATTTCATCCTCCAATCAAACAACATGCTTCCGGTTGTTGAAAGAGTGCGTAAGCACTATTCAGTCTTGAAAACCGCCAAAGCCGCTTAACCTACGGCAACAATAAATAAATCTCTTTTCATAAGTGTTTCTCCAGCGAAGAACTCCCCTTCACTGCGCCTTTTTTAGCTTTATTTGCTTCTCTAGGCTTGCTATCATCTGGCAAAATTCTCAATAACTATAAGGAATATGCGCATGAAAAAAATCAAAGTTGCGAACCCTGTCGTCGAGCTTGATGGCGATGAAATGACCAGAATTATCTGGAAATTTATCAAAGAAAAACTCATCCTCCCTTACCTTGATGTGGACATTAAATACTTCGATCTTGGTATGGAATACAGAGATCAAACGAATGACCAAGTAACAGTTGATGCTGCTGAAGCTATCAAAAAATACAACGTTGGTATTAAGTGCGCGACAATCACTCCAGATGAAGCTCGTGTAAAAGAATTCAACTTAAAAGAAATGTGGAAATCACCAAACGGTACAATCAGAAATATTCTTGATGGTACAGTTTTCCGTGAACCAATCATCTGCAAAAACGTTCCTCGCCTTGTTCCTAATTGGACAGCGCCAATCATGATCGGTCGTCACGCATTCGGTGACCAATACCGTGCAACTGATTTCGTTGTTCCGGGTAAAGGTAAACTTACTATTTCGTTCGTTGGCGAGAACGGCGAAAAAATTGAAAAAGAAGTTTATAACTTCAAAGGTCCAGGTGTTGCTCTTTCAATGTACAACACTGAAGAATCAATCCGTGGATTTGCTCACTCATGTTTCAATATGGCCCTTTCAAAAAAATGGCCTCTTTACTTCTCTTCTAAAAACACAATTCTGAAAAAGTATGATGGCCGCTTCAAAGATATCTTCGAAGAAATCTATCAAGCAGATTATAAGAAGAAATTTGAATCTCTAGGAATCGTTTACGAACACAGACTGATCGACGATATGGTTGCTTCAGCTCTTAAGTGGAATGGTAATTTCGTTTGGGCATGTAAGAACTACGACGGTGACGTTCAATCAGATACAGTTGCTCAAGGATTTGGTTCTCTTGGTCTTATGACTTCAGTGCTTGTTACTCCAGATGGAAAAACGATGGAAGCAGAAGCCGCTCACGGAACTGTTACTCGCCACTACCGTATGCACCAACAAGGTAAACCAACTTCAACTAACCCAATCGCTTCAATCTTTGCCTGGACTCGTGGTCTAGGGCACAGAGGAAAGCTTGATAACAACAAAGAGCTTATCCACTTCTGTGAAACGCTTGAAAAAGTTTGTGTGGAAACTGTTGAATCAGGAAAAATGACGAAAGATCTTGCTGTTTGTATTTATGGCGAGAAAGTGACAGCTGATCAGTATTTAACGACTGAAAAGTTCCTTGATGCACTAGATGAAAATTTAAAAAAATCTCTAAGTCTTTAAGACAAAAAAAGGCCCTCGTAAGAGGGCCTTTTTTTTATCTAATTCTGCAAAGTGATTCGTAGTCTGTAATTTTATCGCTAGTGTGTGATGTAGCATTGATTGTACCTGCAAGAGCAGTTGAACCTGATCTCATAAGTTCTAACTGAACATCACGTTTTGTGTACATATAGTGGTAAGTAACATCTTTACGACCTTCGTGCGTGATTGTGATTTCTTTACAAACAACATCACACTTTCTTGGCTCGCCTACGCAAACTTTTTCACAACGATTTTCTTTTGTTGTCCAAGTACAAGATTCAACAGCGTGGTATTGATCAGAGTAGCTGTAGTCTGTATTGATATTTCCTACGACATCAAATGGCTGGCTGATTTTTTCACCAAGAATGGCAAATTTACCATTAACTGGAATATCTAAATCGCTCTCAGCTTTGATTGGAACAAGAATTTCTTTTCCAAGATCACCACCTTCTAATTTAAGTGTGATGTTGCTGTCGCTGATGATTTTTAAAACTGCTGAATAGTTTCCAGCTTTAAGTTCTACTTTAGATGTTTTTAGATTTAAGAATCCATGTTTCTTTTTAACTGTAAGAGAATCTACAACGTTTAAACGTCCGCCTAGTTCATGGCATGAAGATGATAGTAGAAGTACTCCAAGTATTAGTGCTAATTTTTTCATTTGTAATCCCCCTCAGAATTAGTGTCTGACACCGACACGAGCACTCTAAAAGCAAGGCCTATGCCAATTTTTTTGATTTCGATTTATCAACTAGATCGCTCAGTTTTCCACAAAACTTTTCGAAAACTGGGGCCACTATGCAACCGATTTGAAAAATTATCTAGTGCCACTTTCTTTTTTACAGAGTCCTTTACTCTTCAAGTGGTGCGATTTAAAACCGCTCCAGAAATTAAATGGGGGTTCTATGAAATCATTAATGCTTTTAAGCTTATTATTGTCTGCTGGTGTTCAAGCAGAAACTGCGATCCAGGATGAATTAACTCTTGCTGATGAAGCTATTCAGGCTCCAACTCTTAATATTGAAGGGCAATATCAAACTGAAGAGACTGTAGCTCCGGCACCGGCTCCAGTAGCAAAACGTGTTGTAGTTAAGCAGAGAAGACTTTCTCAATCTGAAAAACTTAAACTCTATAGAGAGAGACTTGAAGAAAGAAACAGAATCATGGTTGAGAAGAAAATGGAACAAATCCGTTTCCAACAAGAAATGGCCCTTGCTAAGAAGTTAGAAGCTTCAATGAACCAGACTTTGAAGGCCATCGACAATATTGAATAATCCTCTAGCACTATAAAGAAGGGAGCTATGCTCCCTTTTTTTGTCTTTTTTCCAGATTACTATAGAAAATTTACACTCCATCACCACCTGCACTTATTTTGCTTCATAATGCGTGCATGAGAATAAATCAAACAATTTTAATTTCTGGTTTCCTTCTTATGACTCTATCTTGTGCAAAAAGTACAAGTAAGAAATCGTCGCCCGGACCGACGAAAAATGCAGTTGAAGACATTGTTATGTCCTCCACTTTCAATGAGAAAATGCTAACAGACATTCCACGTAAAGTCGTTTTTAACGATAAAGTTTCTGCGGTTAAACATCAGGGCGATCGTAAAACTGGAACATTATTTACAACGATAGGTCTCATTGAATCAGCTATCAAAATTGATAGAGCACAAGAAGTTAATCTCTCAGAAGAGTATATGAACTATGTGGTTAAATCTCTCGGCTTATCGGCAATGACTGAAAGTTCACAAATTTCTGAGAATGTTGAAGCAACGAGAATGCATGGCCTGCTACTGGAAAGAGATTGGGGCTATCAACCTTCATGGTTTCAAAAAGGATTTGCTTGTGAAGGTTACACATCTACAGATGCACTCGCTCCTGCAGATTGTTTTAAGCACAATAGACCTGATGAAAAAATTCTGGATAAAGCTTTTAGTGCTACCGGAATTTCGCTTACTCCGATGAAAAAAAATACGAATGATATTATTCGTTTTTTAGCAAAAGAAAAGCGCCCGCTAAGTCTTAATTTAGTGATTAACCGCAAAGGCTGGACGACAAGTGAAGTTAACTATTCGCAAGACTTAAGAAAAGAATGTCTTGTTAAACCTGATTCTTGTGAAGTTCATTCCATTCTACTTACTGGTTACGATTTGGATGCAAAAGTTTTCCACTTCAAAAACAGCTGGGGTAAAACCTGGGGAAAAAATGGATTTGGAACTATTAAAATTGAAACTGTAGATCTTTATTCTAAAGAAGACCTATTTTATGCTGAAGTTGATGGCAAATTTGCATTACCAAAAGATTTCGAGAGAGAGTCTGTTGAATTTCAAGGTTTAAGAGTAAAGGCCAAAAGAACGAAAGAAAAAGATATGCTGGAGCTTACGATTGAAACAATGGTTAACGGAGCTGCTGGTAAGAGTGTTCTCATCAATAATGAACTTGTTACACTTAATGAAGCCAAAGAAAAGCCTACCGATAAAAATACATCTGCAGTTCTTCACAACAATAAAAAAGTGCAGATTCAGCATTTAGTGACTGCACAGTCAGATCAAAATACACTTAAGTTTTCATTATTCAAGCCGCTAAAGCTTGAACTGGCCATCCCTGAACCAGAAAAGCTGGAAGATGAAAAACTCTTTATCAAATCCACTCTCATGATTCACACTGACACTGAAGGCTTCAAAACGTTAGGTGAAGTTTATCAGGCTGTGAAAGAAAAACGTCTAAACTTTTGACATGAAATTTCTACCTGTAAAAAAAGTAGACATCTAGTGGTTCACTAACCCTATTGAATTATAGCGCTTCTCATTGGCACTCCTTTTGAAGATATACATGTATTCACACTACACGTGATCAAAAGGGGTTCTTATGAAAAAGACAAACCTGTATTCATCATTTGCCGTACTCTTCGTTATGGCCGCCATCACTCCTCAAACTGTTTGGTCGAAAGACTGTGACTTTAAAAATCGTATGCCCGCTTCCGAACAAATCAATTGTTTAAAGGAAGAAAAAGATAAACTTGAAAAAGACATTAAAAAATTAATTGATGATAAAGAAAAAATCGTCAAAGAACTCGATGAAGTGAAAGCAAAAAAAGTTCCTGAAGAAAAAGTTGTAGAAGAAAAAGAACTGAAGAAAGAAAAAGAAAAAAAGGATAAAAAAATCGCAGCCGATAATGAAGTCTACGATTTGATGTTCGATATGACTTCTTTACTCATGAGTCAGCAACAACAACAGACAATGATGATGAATCAAATGTTCTCGATGATGTCGATGGCCATGCAAAATTTTAGCTATCCACAACAGCAACCTCAACAGCAATATGATAGCCTTTTCCCTTTCGGACAATTTGGAACACTTGCAGGTTTCAATCCGTACTCACTTGAGAGTCTTGGATCAAGCTTCGGCACTCACCAAGCTAAATGGAATCCTTACTCACTAGAAGGCGTGGGCGGAATTGGAATTGGTCGCCAATTCTCTTCACACAAAAGTATCTATGAAGATAATTTTGTGAAAACTCCTTACCGTTATCCGGCAGAGCAACCGGCACAACTTGAGAGACAGCAGTTCATCATTCAGCCACCAATACATGGTTATGATTTCGGTCAAAATCCGAGTACGCAAATGGAATCAGTTCCTCAACAACTGGAACAACAAAGAATTCCTCAGCTAAAAAAATCGAATTACATCTAAGAAAGACCGAGCAATAAACTCCGACATGGGCAAAAAAAGGAAAAAATTTCCTTTTTTTGCTCATCTTTTTTTCTACCAACACGAAAAGTTATTTAAAGGTGAACAGGCACGGACGAGCTTGTATCAAAACCTGCAATGGATGCTACTTCAATGGAATAGGACTTATCATGAAGGTAGAACTTAAAGGCCAGACAACGAACGACAAAACTCTCATCAAAAAATGTCACATGTGCGGACATATTCACGAATCAGCTCAAGAGCCGCAGAAATGTACGAAGTGCAAAAAATCCTTCCTTCCTGTCAATTACTTTTCTAAGGTTCATTCCAAGTCACAGAAAGATTTCGACAAACTTTTTGCTTTTGGTCATGAAATTCACGAAGAAGATCTCATAAAAGGTCTTACAGTTCTTTGGTAATTGATGCCGTTAGATGACTAAAATGGTAAAAATGGAGAATGCAAACACTCCATCCTATCGTTCAAAGGCTCTTTGAAAAGAAAGGCTTTAATCAGCAAATGATTGAGAATTTCCTTTCATGGGATTTAAAAACAATTCCAGACATGAGTTCGCTGAAAGATCTCTCTAAAGCGAGCAAAAGAATTATCGAGGCCATTGATCGTGAAGAAAAAATCGGTGTTTATGGCGACTATGACGTTGATGGGACGACTTCCTGTGCTCTTCTCTGGCACTTCTTTCAGATTCTTGGTGTTGATGTAGATGTTGTTCAACCTTCACGTTTTGTCGAAGGATACGGCCTGCATTTATCGAGCATTGATGAAGCTGTTGCAAAAGGATTAAAAATTCTTATTACAGTAGATTGCGGTATTTCCAACAATGAAGCCGCAGACTATGCAAAAGAAAAAGGTCTTGATCTCATTATCACGGATCACCACAAAGATGCGCGTGAAGAAATGCCGAATGCTTTTGCTGTTATTAATCCCAACAGACGCGATGAAATCACTAATCCTCATTTTGAAGAATTAAAAACTCTCGCTGGTGTGGCCGTGGCCTTCGCTCTTGCTGTACAAATCAGAAGTGATCTCATTAGTGTAGGACAAAAAATCCCGTCACTCTACTCACTCTTGCAATTTGTAGCGATAGGAACCATTTGCGACCTTGCTCATTTAAGCACTCTCAATCTCAAACTTGTTCGACATGGGTTAAAACTTATTAAGACAACTGAGTATCCTGGCATTCGCGCTTTTTTTACTGCTGAAGAATTAAAAGCTCCGTCGATTGCTTCGGAAAAACTTGCTTTTCATATTGGTCCCCTTATCAATTCAAAAGGTCGACTAGAACATCCAGAAGCATCTTTAAAGCTCTTGATCGCTAAAACTCAAGAAGAAGCTCGTACGTACTACGATCTTCTGGTTCATTGCAATCAGGAAAGAAAATTCATTCAGAATGAAGTTTTCACTGAAGCTCGAGAACATGTCTCTCGTGAAATTAAAAGTCTGAGTATGACGGGAAATTATGAGCACCTCATCACCATTGCCTACCAACCTCATTGGCATGAAGGCGTTATAGGAATCGTTGCTTCAAAGCTCGTTGAGACGTTCAAAGTTCCAGCGATTGTTTTCACTGACAGCGAACATGAAGGTATTATCAAAGCTTCGTGCAGAAGTGCAGGACATCTTGATATTTTCAATCTTCTTAAGAAAGAAGAATCGCTCTTTATAAAATTTGGTGGTCATAAGGCTGCCGCAGGTCTTTCGATGCCGAAAGAAAATTTGAGAGCTTTCATCGACAACATGAATGCTCATCTAAAAAATGTACCGGCCATCGAAAGAACGAGAATGGATTTTCACGACCTCGATATTGATGCTTCTGAAATTAATCCTCAGCTGATGCGCGATCTTGATCTACTTGAGCCTTTTGGCATGGGTAATGAGAAACCAAAATTCAGAATAAAAGGTGTTAAGCTAGATGCTTACGATCTTATGAAAGATGTGCATGTTCGCTGGAGTCTTTCAAAAGATAAAACAAAATTGAAAGGCATAAGCTTCAACTACGTTGGCAAGTATGATTCTCTCATGCCTCAAGAAGTTTACAGTATTCAAAATAACAAGCGCGAAGACCTTTGCGTTTACTTTACATTGGGGCTAAACCGCTTTAATGGTAACGAAAGTATTCAGCTCATGGTTGATAAATTAGAATTTAGTTAATTCAGGGGAATAAATGGAAAAATGTTGCGGCCCAGTTAATGTCCAAAGTGAACGTTTCAAAAAAGCAGTCCTAATAGCACTTTTTCTGAATTTTTCAATGTTTATTTTTGAAATGGTTACCAGCTATTTGGCGAATTCAAGTTCATTGAAAGCTGATGCTTTGGATTTTTTGGGAGATTCGGCAAATTACGTAATAAGTCTATATGTTTTAAATAAAATTGCATCAATGCGATCTAAAGCCTCACTCATCAAGGGTATTACGATGACAGCTTTTGCTGCGTGGATCTTAATCGATATATTCATGAATCTGACTAAAGGAATCTATCCACAATCAGACATCATGGGATGGACCGGTGGTCTTGCACTAGTGGTGAATTTAATTGTAGCTATGATGCTATATAAATTTCGTGAAGGTGACAGCAACATGCAGTCAGTGTGGATCTGTTCACGCAACGATGCAATCGGAAACGTCGCCGTCATCATTGCTGCTGTTTTAGTTGGTGTTCTTAATTCAAACATTCCGGATCTCGTAGTGGCATTTTTAATGGTCATCTTATCTGGGACATCGGGGATAAAAGTTATAAAAGTCGCCCTAAATGAACTTCGAAAAAATGATGAACCAGTCCCATCAATTTCAACATGCTCTACGGCTTCCGAGATAAAAACTTCATCTTCTTGTTGTAATTAAAATAAAAAAGGGGGCCTATGCCCCCTAAATTTTAATGAGCAACTCGCCCCTGAAACTTTTTTTCAAATATCGAATACAAGATTGGTAGAACTATTAGAGTTAATATTGTTGACGATACAATTCCGCCAATAACTACTGTCGCTAGCGGCTTTTGAACTTCAGATCCTATTCCTGTAGACAACATCATTGGAAGAAAACCAAAGATGGCTACAAGTGCAGTCATGAGAACTGGACGTAATCGAATGAGTGTTCCAGTTACAACTAAATCCATACCGGTTTTTCCTTCTTCTTTGAGATGGTTAAAATAGTTTACTAGTACAACGCCGTTTAGAACTGCAATTCCTGAGAGAGCAATAAAACCAACTCCAGCTGAAATACTAAACGGTAAATCATTTAAAATTAAACTCACAATCCCACCTACTAAAGCAAAAGGGACGCATGAAAAAATAAGTAATGTCTGCCCGACACTTCTGAATGCTGCATAAATCATTAACAGTACAATCAACAAGGCTACTGGAGTTAAAATGAAAAGACGTTGTCTCGCCTCCTGAAGATTTTTAAAATTTCCTCCCCATTGTACATAGTAGCCTTGTGGAAGTTTTACTTTTTCTTCAACTAATGCTTTCGCTTCGTTCACAAAACTTTCTGTATCTCTTCCTCTTAAGTTCACCAGTACGGCTGATCTGCGATTTGAATCTTCTCTTGATATAGAACCATATGTTTCAGCAAATTTAATGTTTGCCAGAGAATTAAGTGGAGCTGTTAAATTTGCTCCAATTCCAACTGGCAGTTGTTTGATAGTATCTAAATCAGATCGATCTTCTTCAGCCAATCTCACAACAATAGGAAATTTTCTTTCATTTTCATAAAGAGTTCCCGCCTCTACTCCACCTAAAGCAATGGCTATAGTATCTAAAATATCTCCAGTGCTAGCACCATTTCGATTGATTGCTGAATCTGATGGTTCTATACGCAGTACCGGACTTGTACCTGCGAGATCTTCTTCAACATCCCCTGCTCCTTTAACCGTTTCAACAACTTCTTTTATCTCCTTGGCCAAATCCATATTAACTTTTAAATCTGGACCAAAAATTTTTATCGAAACGTCAGCTCGTGTTCCTTCTAGTAACTCGTTGAAACGCATTTGTATCGGCTGAGAAGCTAGATAATTTTGACCTGGAAGCTCTTTCTCCAACTTCGCAATGATCTCTGCGACAAGAGACTGATAGTCATGCTTTTTCCCATTAATCCTCTCTGGCCACTTATCTCTATCTTTAAGCATTATGTATGTATCAGAAATATTCACACCCATTGGATCGGTTGCAACTTCGCTAGTCCCAATTCTTGAAAACACGTTTTCTACTTCTGGAAATAGCTTAACGATAACATCTGCTTTTTTCTGAAATGCTAAAGATTGATCTAAACTAATATTCACTGGGCGAATCATGTGAAAGGCAAAAGAACCTTCGCTCAATTGAGGTAAAAATTCCGCACCTCTATTTACGAACAGCAACACTCCTACAACAATAGCAATAATGCCCGCTCCAATTGTAAATTTTTTAAAGGCGAATGTAGCCTCCAGCAGAGGTTTATATATTTTTTTGATCCATCCCATAAATCTCGGTTCTTTATCTTCCGCATTTCCAGAGAGAATTAATGAAGCCATAGCTGGAGCAGCAGTAAATGAGAGCATGAGAGCCGAGATTACAGCGATGGCAAATGTTGCGGCCATTGGTCGGAACATTTTTCCTTCGACTCCAACGAGAGCAAAAATGGGAAGAAAGACGACAACAACTATTAACTCACCAAAACCTGCAGCCACTCTGACTTCAACAGTGGCATCGTACACAGCTTTCTGAATTTCTTCTTTTGAAAGTTTACGCCCTAATTTTTTTGTTTTGTCGTGAATGAAACGTACACAATTATCAATCAAAATAACTGTACCATCTACAATGATACCGAAATCGAGCGCTCCAAGACTCATTAAATTTCCTGATAACCCTAGAGGTTTCATAATCAGGAATGTGAACAGTAGACTTAGGGGGATTGTAAATGCAGTTATGATGGCTGCACGAATATTACCCAACAGAACAAAAAGAACAACAATGACTAAAGTAGCTCCCAAAACTAAATTATGTTCTACGGTTCCTAATGTTGCGTTTACTAAGTCTGAACGATTATAAACAGTCTTTAAAACAAATCCTTCAGGTAAAGTCTTTTGTATTTCTTCAATCTTTTCTTGAATTCTTGTTGATACAGTTCTGCTATTCTCTCCTAATAACATCATGGCGGTTCCTAGAACAACCTCATTACCATTAGCAGTGGCGGCTCCTGTCCTTAGCTCTTTGCCAAGCGAAACGTTTGCAATGTCTCCAATTTTTATAGTCTTAAACGAATCAAGCTGTTTGATTGGAACATTCTTAATATCTTCAACTGAATCGAATAACCCTATACCTTGAATAAGAAATTGTTCTGATGTTTGTGCGACATATCCGCCACCCACATTTTGATTAACCTTTTCAAGTGATTCAACGACTTCATCAAAATGAATTCCCAATGAAACCATTTTGGAAACATTTGGTTGAATGTGATATTGTTTTTCATAACCCCCAGTCGTATTAATTTCAGCAACACCTTCGACAGTTAATAAACGAGGTTTAACAAACCAATCCTGCAAAGCCTTTACTTCCATCAATTGTTTAAGTCTCTGAGCAGGATCTTTTGATGGGGCATCAACATCTAAAGTGTATTGATAAATTTCTCCTAGCCCTGTTGAAATAGGCCCTAGACTCGCTTCTGCTCCCTTTGGCAATTCGGGAAGCACTCCCTGAAGACGTTCAGAAACAACCTGTCGAGCTCGGTAAATATCAACATCGTCTTTGAATACTACTGTCACTTGAGATAAACCAAATCGTGTAATACTTCTCACTTGTTCAACGCCAGCTAATCCACGCATAGAGGATTCAACCGGATAAGTAATGGAGCGTTCAATTTCTTCCGGAGCAAGTCCTTCGATGACTGTATTGATTTGCACTTGATTATTAGTAATGTCTGGAACAGCATCAATAGGGAGATGCTGAAAAGACCAAACGCCTGCTAGCGCAAGAATTAAAGTTGCTACAAGAACAATTGTTCGATTGTAGACAGAAAAATGAATTATTTTATTTATCATAAATTTACCTTTTTAAAAAATTAATGAGCATGCCCGTCAGGTGCTCCACCGTAAGCTGCTATCTCAGCGATTCGTAAAAATCCTATCCCAGATATTACAACCTGGTCACCGGCGATTAAATCAGAAGAAGTGATCATCATATCGCTACCACTTTTATTAATTAGCTTAAAATCGATACGTTTAAAATTTGAGTTACGCACACGATAGAGATTTACCTCCTCTTGAGATAACATTCTTGCATTGGACGGAACTTTCCATGGTCCATTACCAACAAGCTTCAAATACGTGAGTTCGAAATTTTTAATAGCTTCAGGTGAAAGCATAAACCCTTCTTGTTCGTCTGCTTTTAAAATGCCTTTTTCTGGGCCGACTCTGGAATTACCTTCGCCATGATCATCATGCCCCCCTTCTGATTCAACATGCCCTTCTTCATGATCATGCTTCTCTTCATGTCCATGTTTCTCTTCATGCTTCTCTTCATGTTTCTCTTCATGTTTCTGTTCATGTCCATGCTTATCTTCATGTTTTTCTTCATGCTCGTGTTTTTCTTCACTATGATGATCGTCTTTTTTCACTACTTTATTTGCAGCAAATGCCACATTTAGGATGACGAATATCGAAAGAAATAATTTCTGATAACGTTTCATTTTTTTGTCCTTAAATTGATTGATTTTGGAAGTTACCTTGGAGGATATAAATCTTCCATAGTGTTTCAATTGTTCTTAGCACCTCTGAGTTTTTAACTTGCGTAAACTCAATCAGCTGTTTGTGTGTCTCTATAATTAGTGGTCCCGAAATTAAACCTTGATTAAATAGAAGTTCAGCTTTTCTATGTTTGCTTTCAATCGAATCGGCAGACGGGGAAGATGAAAGATTTTTTACGGCAATATTGTAGGCTTCAATTAAATTTTTCATCAAATGTTCGCGTTTCTTTGTATTGGCAGCATGAACTTTTTCCGCACGTGCAACTTCAATTGATTTTAACCCAATTTCACCTTCGTTTTTCTGGAATAACGGAAGTGGAAAACTTACACCTGCACCGAATAGTTTTGAACTTTCAGGGCCTTCCTTATTATTTTGAAAAATAAGGTCGAGCTTTAATTCAGACCAAACTTCAGTTTTGGCCAATTCAAGATCGCCTTTAAGAAGCTCAAGATCAGCTCTCGATTTCAAAGTCAGTGAAGATTCTTGCGAATTTTGATCAGCAGAATTCACTATTGCCCATCTCGCAGGATTTTTGGGAAGATTTTGTTCAATCACTCCTCGCTGTAAATGTGTTGTTAACTCTAATTCTGTTAACAATTCATTTCTTTCTGCGGAAAATTGGTTGAGCTTAAACTCAAATTCACTAATGGCCAGTTGAATAATTCCGAATGTAGCTTCTTGTTCTGGGTTCAAGCGTGGACGCGCTTTAAACTGTGAGAAAATTTTTTTAAATTTAAACAACGATTCTTCTAATAGAGCCCTCTCTTCTTCAATGTGAGACAACCGGAACAAACTTCTGATCCCAAACAGAGTAATCTCTTCAATCCGGTTAGTGGTTTCAGCTCTTAGGCTCAGACCTAGTGAGCGACCTCTCAGTTGACGTGCAGATCGACGACTATTTGTTTCTATGGCCTGCGATACTCTGATCTCAACTTCACGTGAGCTCTCTGAACCGGCGAGTGCCTCTAGCCCGATTTCAGGATTCATCCACGCTCCACCTTGCATAATCGTGCTTTCGACGACATTAGATATTGAATCGTTCGTCAGCAATTCAGGATGCATGGTTTGTAGACATTTGATAATATCATTTGCTTTCGAAGGAGTTGCGCATGCTTCTTTAGACATGGAAACATTTGCACAAAAATTTATCAGTAACAATAACAATACTTTCATTGAGAGATTCATAAATTATCCTCTGAATTTATTAGCGATTTATTTAAGTTGAAATGGAAACTAATTTATAGGTGGTTTTTGATCGGAAAAAATGAAGGCAACTGAATAAGGTAATTTGTATTGAAAATCACTTTCACCACTTATTGAGTAATGCGCCTGAAGTTGAGAATCTGAGATACAAACAAAATATTGATGACAAGTTAAACAATGATTACATTGGAGACATGTTTTACTTTTTTCGTAATCGCTTTCAATGGCCACAACTGTGGAATTGATTTCAACTGAGGAAATGGATGTGAAAGTCTTTTTTGAATCAGTTGATTCCAGGGCACATGCGTAGTTCGAATAAATACTCGAAAATTGTGCAGCAATGCAAATCACAAACATAACAAAAAACTTCATATCTATTTTTAACAAACTGAAGCCTTTCACGCAACTATGTATAGCCGCTTTAAGTTAATTAATTACTAGTTATCCTCTGACGGGAAAAATTCCTCAATTATAAAAGAATTTTTTCAAACTATTATTTTCTCTTGAATAATATCTGGCCGAATTCTTGCTTTCTACTAACATAATACGCGTTAGTTTTACCAACGCTTGAGAAGGAGAATTAATATGAAATTTGAATTAAAAAGCTTTCTCGTAACGGCCATGTTTTTGAGTCTTGCTACTGGCTGTAGTACCCAAGATCATGCAAACAATGAAAAGAGCTACTATCCTGCCGTGACAAACTCTCACAACATTCAAGAAGGAGAATACGCTGTTGTGCACTTTGAACAAGGTGATAATACGCTAACAGATGAGAGTAAAGCTAAACTTAAATCATTCGTTGAAAGTGCTCAGTATGGTGGCAGAGACATTGAAAACATCAAAATACTTTCGTGGTCGGATGTCGATGCAAAAGCTGGAACAGCAACTGACTTCGATCGCTCAATTGCCAGTGAACGAAGTGAAGCCATTGAAGAGTATTTAAAAGAAGATTTAAAAACTGGTGCAGACTACGCCAACATCAATATGGCCGAAAAACAAGCAATTCATGATGTTTTCAAATCAGAAGATTGGAAACGCCAACCATTCTCAAAAACTGAATCAAGAACTTTACCACAAGAAAATAACGACGAGGTTGCGAGCTTAATGGAAAACAACAACTCTTCAAAAGCCTTAGTGGTTGTTGAGTATCAATAATTAAATTTAAACTTCTCTTCATTAGCAGTTCTGTGGGCCCATCATCGTGGGCTCTTTCATTTGTATGCCTAGGTTGTTTTTTGTTTGACTAGCCAAACTTAGTGTGCTACTAAGGCTTCCTAATAATAAAAGGAAGCTAATCACATGTTTTTAAACAAAAAAAATCGCTCTGCTTTGCGCTATCTCTTTTAATCTTTATGCTGGAGAAGATCTTCTAGGATTTATAAAAAGCGCAGAAACACTCCCTGAAAAGAGTTTTGAACTCTACCAAATAGGCACATACCGATTCGACAAGGGAGAAGGCCACTATAAATCATACGAAGCTAAAACTGAGATTGAATATGGGCTTACTAATAGCACTAGCTTTTCAGCTGCTATTGTTGCTCAAAAGATAGAGAGGGATGGACTTGAAGTGGATGGCTATCTGCCAATGCAGAAGAATTCATCTTTCAATCTTTCCGGATACGAACTTGAAATAAAACACAATTTTTTAAGCCCATCAATTGAACCTATTGGATTATCGGTAAACTATTCCTTGGAACATAGTTGGAAAGATAATCACTCTGGTCTCAGTAAAAAAACTACTTCATTCGGAGTAGACCTACTTCTGCAAAAATTCTTTCTCGAAGGAGAATTAGTTTGGCTTGGTTCGCTAGGAACAGAATCTACTTACGCAGATCGAGGGAGTCTAATTGACCCACCACCGACTTTTGAATGGTCTACAAGTCCTGAAGTTGAGTTAGAAATTAAACTTGGAAGCGGATTGAGTTACAGATTTATGCCTAATTGGTATGTCGGTGCTGAAGCTCTTTATGAGACTGAATTTGAAACAGAAGTTGGGCAAGAAAGATGGAGTTATTTCGCAGGCCCCTCAATTCATTATGGGACGCAAACTTGGTGGGCCACAATTACATGGCTGTCTCAAATCAAAGGTGGCGGTGAAACCTACGCTGGACAAGATGAAGATTACCATCTGATTGAAAAAACTAAACATGAAATTAAAGCTAAACTGGGGTTTAATTTCTAATGAATTATTTAATTGGTAAAACTTCCGTGTTTGCAATGGCCATAGTCTCTTCTGCTTACGCTACTGAAAACATTTCAGTAGCACAGGCCCTAAAAGCCCTATTCGAATCTGCAGACAAATTTGAAAACTTAAAAATTTCATTTTCAAGTGAAGAGAAAGATTTAATTAAAGACTTTTCAGGGGCACGACAAAAAAATTCCACCATTGAAGGTTGGAAAGCTTACAGTAACAATACATTTCTAGGCTGGATCCTAATCGACGAAGTCATTGGCAAACACGAATACATAACGTTCGCCACTGCATTGACACAAACTGGAGAAGTAGCAGGTGTTGAAATTTTAGTCTATCGCGAAACTCACGGTCATGAAATCAAAAGGAAAGATTGGAGAGAGAAATTTAAAAAGAAAAAAATCACTGATCCCTTCAAGCTAAACGTTGATATACCAAACATTAGTGGAGCGACTTTGTCTTCAAGAAATCTCACTGACGGTGTGAAGAGGATGCTAGCTATTCATAAAGTTGTATTGTCAAAATGATAAAGCTCCACCGTAGAGTTAAGCCAATCTTCGGAACATTCGTATCGATCGAAATCGCTAAGGATGATAGTAAAATTTTCAATGAAGCCTTCAGTGAAATGATGTCGATACATCAATTGTTGTCACTGCACTCTTCTTCAAGTGAATTAAGTCAGATTAATTCGTCATATGGATCACCTATATTTTTGAATAAACATTCATACAAAGTTTTAGAGCTTGCCCAACACATGATGCGTGAAAGCGATGGTTTTTTTGATGTAACCATAGGGAGAATGCTTCAAGATCGGAGAATTATTCCAATGCATGCAGGACAGAATCAGAATGAATCTCATGGAAGTTGGTCGGACATAGAGCTGCAAGATGGATTTTGTTTTCTGAAAAAGCCTTTAACAATAACTTTGGATGGAATTGCTAAAGGTTTCGCTGTTGATTTAGCAATCGCTTATTTAGAAAAAAAAGGAATCACAAGAGGGATTATAAATGCGGGCGGTGATCTTCGAATATTTGGCGATATACGCTTACCTCTTCATGTTAGAACAAAACACGACATTCAATTTATTGGAGAGTTCGAAAAAATTTCTATCGCTAGTTCAAGATATTCTAATAAAAAATCCAAATTCTTCCCTGGGATGATAATGAGTCAAAGTAATAAAGGTCTAAAGAATAAACTCTGGACAGTATCAGCAGATGAAGCTTGGAGAGCCGATGCTCTCACTAAAGTCGCTGCAACAGCGCCAGATCATAAAAGAGAATACTTATTTGAAAAACTGAAAGGGAAAATTATACATACGAGCAGTTTATGAAAGGATATCCAACCTGGTTTAGTTCAAAATTTATTTCGTATTCAATGTTTTTTCTTATTCTCACTGGGATGTTTCTCATTCCCGGAGTCCTTGAAATTCAACTTGAGCAAAATGTTCCATGGAGGCTAACTGGTGGGGCAAGATTATTTACTACAGCGGTTCACGTGATAGTTTCCTACTTCGTACTCATGCTTACTGGCTCATTGTGGAGCATTCACATGCGAAGAGAATGGCGAAGATCGAAGAAGAGAATAAGCGGAATACTAGTTGGTGTTATTTTAATTTTACTAAGCATAAGCGCTATTAGCTTATTGTATTCTGGTAACGATCAAATCCAATTTTTTTCAAGCCTCGGACATTCAATTCTGGGGATTACTTTCTTAGTAATATACCCCATACACCTTTACTTGAAATCAGAATAAAAAAAGGCCTGCATTTCTGCAGGCCCATTTAAAATCTAAAAAATCATTTTTGGATTAAAGAGCAAGAGACCATTTAACGCCAGCGTAGATCATATCTGTTTCGATAGTTCTTGGAGCTGCACCTGTTGAATCTTTTGATTCAGAAGTGTTGTACACAACGTGGTATCTCATTGCTTCGTCTTTGTTTGGAACATACTCAAGACCAACTTCGTACGCTGTTCTTTCTTGCTCTACTGCAGTTAAACCAGTAACAAGACCAAAAGAACCTTCGCCATCTTCTTTAATGTATTTTACGAACGGACGGAAGTTTTCGTGGTTGTAACGAACGTGTCCAACGATAGTTTTAAGTTCAGCGTCTGCAACTGCGCCTGATGCATTAAGCCCACCCTTTTCGTTTGTTCTTGTAAGGTAATCAGCTTCAACAAGGAACATGTTCATATTGAACTGAACACCAGCTGCCATAAGGATGTCGTATTGACCCACGCGATCTGTACCAATTTTGTGGTAAGAAACGATTGGGTTGATCATGTTGTTCATAAGGTTACCATACCAAGCTAATCCAGACATTTTCTTGTCAGTTAACACAGTGTTGTCACTTTCTAAGTGTTGAGCGTAGAAAGTTTGATCTGCAACAGTGTAACCAAGAGTTAATCCAATTGCGTTGAATGGAGTGTTGAAATTGTAGCGAGAAACTAGATACATATCAGAAGAAGACCAATCGTTTTCCCGACCACCAATCAATACAGCTTGCTTACCAATAGTAGCTGTAAATCCAGGACCGAATGATTTAGTGATGAAAGCTGTATCAACGAATTCAGTTAACTGAGAATTAGCTGCAACGCCATTTGCAGTTCTTAGAAAATTTAAAGTCATTTCACCAGTAATAGTGTCATTGAACTTTGCTGTGTTTTTCCAGCGTAGGTAGTTTACTTGAAAATCACCCGAACTAGTTTCAGTTTTTGTAGCGCCAACTTTTGTTTCTGTTTTAGCGTTTTCATAATCGAAACGAGCGATGATTTTTGATTCTGATTCAACAGCGGCCATTGCTGAAGAAGCTAGAAACGCAGAGGCAATTAATACTTTTAACTTCATGTTCTCTCCTAGAGATGCAGTAAAAAAAAAATTAAACATTACAAATAAGTTTGTGGGCAGATTTTGCCTGAGTCAAACAAAATGTAATAAAAGACGTCATTTTTTTTTAGCGCTTGATCGTCACTTTTTCGATTTTCACATCTTTTAAAGGACGATCGCCTGGTCCTACAGAAGTTTTTCCTATCGCTGAAACAACATCCATTCCACTAGTCACTTTACCAAAAACAGTGTGGCGACCATCAAGATGTGGAGTTGGTACGAGTGTAATAAAAAATTGAGAGCCGTTAGTTCCTGGACCAGCGTTGGCCATTGAAAGAATTCCAGGGCCACTATGTTTTAGAGCAGGATTGAATTCGTCTTTGAATCTATAACCTGGTCCACCTCTTCCTGAACCTTCAGGACATCCACCTTGGATCATGAAACGATCGATGACTCTGTGGAAAACAAGACCGTCATAAAAAGGACCACTTTTTGAAGTTTCTTGTCTGCCTTCAGCAAGGTTAACGAAGTTCCATACTGTCTCTGGACATTCTTTGGCAAAAAGTTCGACTTCGAATTCTCCCATTGATGTTGTGAAGACTGCCGTTAAACGATCCAAATCTTCCTTATACTCACTTTTTTTTGCTCCACCTAATCCGAACATGTAAGACTCCTTTTAATAGTTCATTATTTTATAGGTTCCAGTTATGTCTTGAACTGGTCCTTTAATTGATTGTCCGTAAAAATACAATTTTTGTTCTGGTTTAAAAAACACATCTACATTTACATGTAGATTAGGTTTCTTTTGCCCTTTGGAATCGTAGATAGAAAACAACTCAGCACTGATTGATTTAATATTAGTTTCGGAAAATCTTTTTTCCAGATCAGCTTTCGTCAAACAAGCCGAGACGAGAACAGGAACACCTTCATCATGTACAGAAGAGTTAAGAAAATCTTTGAGCTTTTGTTCGCGAGCACTGTCTGCAATTGTTTCATCAACCCAAATAAGGTGAATGCGTTTGAAATCGGGAAGATTTGTGAAGTTAATTTTACTTCCCACTTTTTCACTCGCTTTAAAGAAAATGTTTTCATCTTCTTTTAGTGTGAGTGAATCTTTTGACTGCGCTTTTTTAGCCGCTAGATATTCTTCATTAAAAGAACCTTGAACCTGAAGAGCTTCAAAAAAACTCAAAGAGTAACTTTTCATAAGTGCATCGATATCGAAGTAGCGGAGACCTTTTGTTCTAAAACATCCACCTGACTGACTAAAATTGGCCCATTCAGGAATATCAGGTAAAAAGTAACGTTCGATGCCCGTTGAGACGTAATACTCTTCAACTGATCGTGGTTTTAGCCCTGTCGTTGTAGAACAGGCCAGTTGAGTGAAGAGAAAGACAGCGAAAAGAATTTTTTTAAGTGTCATGATTCTGCTTTCTTAAAATAGTTCATCAGGCTTTGTTCAATCTCATTGATCATCGCAAGGCCTGCATCCAATGTTGAAGCATCCAACTGAAAAAATCCTGGCTCCTCGGCCATCAATCCTTTTCCTATTGAATCTTTTTCCACTCCCCTGGCCACACAAATAAAATCAGCAGCGAGAGTTTGGAGATATTCAGAACCAACAACTTCTCTAAAAGGAGCTGATTCAATTGTCGCGAAAATCCCTTCTCTATCCAGAAGGCGATCTACTGAAGTGACATCATAACCTTCGTAAAAAAGAATTTTAGGTTGAGGTTCAACAGGTTTAGCGATTTTTAATTTTATGTGATCTTCAAGATCGCGCCACTTGCGCAGTTCTGTTTCAAACGCTGCTTTATCTTCTTCAAAGGTTTCTTCAACATCTTTAAAAAGCTGGCGACATGAATAATCGAGTGCATCTTTATGATTTAAACTTAAACGATCATAAGTCACCAAATGCAATTGATTTTTCGGCGAACTCATTAACCATTCTTTTAATTTTAAGAGTGCAACTTTTCCATCTCTACCTTCTCCCACTAATACTATGGAAGATGTTTTATCATCAAAAGTTTTTTTGACGATGTCATTCTGATAAAGAATGAGACCAGAGCTCTGCAAATTATTTTCATTCAGAGCAAGAGCTAAGCCTGCTCCCATGGGATTTGGCTTCTTTCCTAGTCCTGTTGCTTCTATCACAACATCGAAGTCTTCAAAGCTCTCAACAGGTTTGTGGAGCGATTCAATGACTTCTTTTCCTAGTTGCTTAAACATCTCTGGATTTTCTTCAACTTGTTTAAGAATTGATTCCTGAGGATTGAGTGAAAAAATGACACGAAAGAGATCATGTAATCGCGACTTGCCCTTGATGAATTCACCAGGGTGAATAAATCGTTTATGCACGCGCAGTACATCGCCTTGTCTGGAAATGCCATTGGCTTCAATTTGTTTCACAAGATCGATTAATTCCGTTTGGACGAAATTTTTCAAAGTTGTTTTTTGATTTTTGTAAGTTGTTTCCAGGTCGGGAAGCTCTTCAGCGAGAGTTCGAATATTTCCACCAAGTGGAGATCTTTGAAAAAGAACTGTGTAGGCGCCGAGGTCGTCGAAATGTTTAGCGGCAAGGAGAGCAAGAGGGCCGGAGCCAATAACGGCAATTTTCATAGATTTGTACTCCCAAAACAGAGTACAAATCTAACATAATTATCATAGAAGTGGCATCAATTACTTGAAATAGACCTTAGTGTCACCCTTATCAATGGCAGAGTGCTCAGCAAACTTGTAGATGAAGTCGATGAAACTTTGCATAGCTTCAAATGTAGGCACTGATTTATCGAACTCACATCCGTATTGCATGTAAGTATTTCCATCCTTTCCTACAACTTCCTTCGAGTGACGCACGTTCATGATCACTGGGATGTAAGATTTATCAGTGAAATACATTCTCATGTTCACTTCAAAGTCTTGAGGAAGTTTCTTATCTGTTGGTGACCAAGGAACTTGGAATGAACATCCGTCCCCTGCAATATCGACCATCATGACAGGATAAATTGAACCATTGTCATCGATGACTGAATAAGCGCCAAGAAAATTTTGAAACACGATACGGTTAAAGGCACGGCGTTTTTGCTCAATTGTTTCAGCTTTTTTCTTGTTGAAATCGAGTACTTTAAATTCAGACATATTCATCTCCACGGCAGTTGGATTAACTACTGCTTTATCGGACGATGAAGATGTTTAGTTTATTTTTTTTGATAGCTAGGAATTTGGGAAATTTCTTCTTTCATACGTAGATAAGATTCTAAACGTGAATGAATAAGATCGAATTCCCGCGTATTTTGCTCAAGCTTGGAATAAAAATAACAACCTGTACTTTCAGGTGCATGATCGCAGTTATTGAATTTACATTGAACGGCAAGATGTTCGAGATCTGGAAAGTACGACAATAAGTCTTCTTCCATTAAATCTTCAACACCGAATGAACGGATACCCGGAGAATCGATCATTGCCATAGTTTCACAGTCAACAATTTCACTCCACGTTGTGGTGTGAGTCCCCTTGCCCACTTTTCCTACATCTCGCGAGAGAAGATTGATTTTTCCCTCCGAAACTTGGGTGATCAAGCGACTTTTACCAACTCCAGACTGACCTAGAAAGATTGAAGTTTTATGAAGAAGTCTTTGTTTTAAATCTTCTAAACCAAGATCGAGATATTTTGGTTTATAGTCTGGATGAGCTGCCGAAAGTTCAAAACTTTCTATGCCTAATTCTTTCATACGATCGCGTTCAAAAACGATATCGAAGTCATTGTTGAATTCATCCATTTTATTGAAAACCATGAGTGGGCGAATTCCCCACTGATGAGCACGCACGAGAAAGCGATCAACAATTCCGCGTTTGTATTCGGGTCTTGAAGCAGAACTCACAATGACCATTAAATCACAATTGGAAGCTGTGACTTTTTTCTTTTGTTCTCTAATGATCAATCGGTACATTTCATTTTGGCGTGGAAGAACTTCCGTGATGACGTTTTTATCATCAATCATCACATAATCACCGACGACGATTGAATTCTCATCACCTTTTAAAAGATTTCCTAATGCCGTGGCCACGACCATTTCCTGCGACTCTTCAAACTTGCAGTCGAATTCACGTTTAGCCGATTTGAAAACACGGGCCTTTCTTAACATGACATAAATCCTTGCGGGAAAAATTGCCCTTTAGGATCCATTGATTTTTTTAATTCACGGAAAACTTGTCTTTGATGATCATTGAAAAATGGCGGAATAAATTTTTTCTTTAAGAGTCCAATTCCATGTTCAGCAAATGGAGATCCTTTCCACTTCAAAACTTCAGCGTAAAGATTTTCCAACTGCTGATTGCAGAAATCATTTTTATCCGGCGTCGGCATAAAGTTGAAATGCAAATGCGCATCTCCAAAATGTCCGAAGAGATTATAACTCACACCTTTCGATGCAAGTACGCGGTAGTATTTTAAAAGGTCAGCGAAATGTTCCGCACCGACTTGAACGTCTGTTCCCTTTTTAGTGACACCCATGCGTGAATTCACTTCAAAGATGGCACGCGGAACACTCACTCGCAAATCACGACATTTTGAGGAAGCCATTTCAAAAATATTTTCTTCCGGCATGAGAGTTAACTTCGATAGTAGATTTTCATAAACATATTCGAAATCTTTTTTCGCTACTTCAAGAAAAACGACATCTTGATTTTTGCCTGGATTTTTTTCAGCGGGCAAATAGGAAAGTGAATTTGAATCAATCAATTCACACGCACGAATTTGTCCGCGAAAACTTTGAACGGCATGAAAGATTTCCAAATGAGGTTCAAAATTTTCTTCCCATTTAGGCAACAGCAAAAACAAATATGTTTCATCTTCATGTGCGATCGTTTTTAGAACGGCACTCTTGATGATACCCAGCTGCCCTTCCGTCCCCGTCATAAGATCCGTTTCAAATTCCATGCGCGGATAAGGAGCATTTTTGTATTGAGCATAGTGATTAAAATCTTTTTGATAATCAGCGAGACTAAAAGTTGTGTTTAACTTTTTATCGGCCTTCAACGATTTTTCTGATCCAGAAAAATCAATATAAGTCAGCTCGACAATTTGCGAACGAAGATTTTTAAATCCGAATGAACGCTCCCCCGTACAACTTGTCGCAATTCCCGAAAGGACTCCTGCAAGTTCCTCTGTCGGTGAAGTCATGATCTCGCGCTTGTGAGAAAGACAAAATTCTTTGGCCTCTTTCCACGTCACGAATCCTTCAATCACCAGATCTCCATTCGCTCTAAGCGAAAGCGATCCTTTTATCGTCGAAAGATTTCCGAGCACTGTTTGTGGTGAAAGCTCTGCTTCCAATTTTTCAAATGGAATCACTGTTGAAGTTTGCGAAGAATGATAGAGAGTCGGCGCGCCCGATGCGATATGGGCCTTAACCTCATCCCAGGAATAGAAACTTTTTATGATCATAGGTAGAGTCTAGGCAATCTTTAGGCCTACGCCAATAGATATTTAGAATATTAGGGACTTAGGTCACTTTTAACGCAATCTTTCTCTTGACAGAAAGACTTCAAACCCCTATTTTACAACAACCTTACTTCTAATTCGCACTCGTAGCTCAGTTGGATAGAGCAACCGATTTCTAATCGGTAGGTCAGAGGTTCGAATCCTCTCGAGTGCGCCATTTTATCCCTATATTTATTCATCTCCGTCGTCGTTGCTTTCAGCTCGAATTCGTCACGTACTGCTCGTACGCTCCTCATCCGCTCCTCGGCACTCCTAGGATCTGAACAAATCTAGAGATAAAATTCTTTTATAATTACTTCTAATCGTGAAGCTCCTTTGGAGTAAAGCCAGCATTCAAATTAATTATTCAATTTTGAAAAAATAGATTCAAGTCTGATTATTAAATTCATCTCCACCTGACTCTTTCATAATGTGCTTTCTTTTTACAAAGAGGACAAATATGGAAGAAATTGGTTTAGCACAAATTGAAAGTATGATTTATATAATTAGAGGGCAAAAAGTCATGATTGATTTCGACCTCGCAGAGCTTTATGGAGTCGAGACTAAGTATTTAAATAAAGCAGTAAAGAGAAATCAACTCCGTTTCCCGGAAGATTTCATGTTTCAACTTACAGCTGAAGAATTTAGAGAGATTCAAAAGCTAAGAAACAATAAAAATCTATATGGTGGTTCAAGGAAAATTCCTTTTGCCTTTACTGAAAATGGAGTGGCAATGCTTTCTAGCGTTCTGCATTCGGATCAGGCCATCTTAATAAATATCGCAATTATTAGAATCTTTACTAAACTTCGAAGCTTTCTTCTTTTGGAAAAAGGTCTTAATGATCGTATGAATAAACTTGAGTCAGGTACAAACAAAGTCTTCAAAGTTATCTTTGAAAGATTAGATTCAATGGAAAATGTGATTGATACAAAGCTACCCACTGTGAAGAAAAAAATAGGACTCAAAGATAGTTAAATTTGCACTTGAAGTTCCAAACTGGAACTTCAAGTTTGTAACCAATTAAAATTAGATAAGTTTTTCTACTTTGGAGGTGCCAATTTGGAACCTCAAAACGAGACAAAATTATTCATTCAAGCAAGAAGTTCGAAAATTATCAACTTGGGTGCGCCAATTTTATCGAAAAAATACGCAGCATTTTTTACTAGTTCAATCTGAACTTCTGCCAGCGTCCAGCAAACTCATCGCATTTTGACTTAAAAACTCTTTAATTTGAAAGTTGATACATTAGTTTTTCAACCAAGGGATTAGGGATGTTTGGAAAAGAAATACTCTCGTTAACGGTTCTCTGTTTGTTATCAAATGAAGGATTCGCTCAGGCCACTGAAATGTTGCCTGATTTGATCACTTCTCGTTCAACTTTGAACGATAATCGAATTGACGACGAAACAATCCCTGGAAAAAAACTTCTTCGTCTATCCAACTCGTCTCCCAATATAGGAAGAGGCAGACTTGAATTGCGTGGTGGAAAAATATTGGAAGATGGAAACCGAGAGGTTTATCAACGAATCTATCTGAGCAACGGAAAATTTGTGAGTAAACTCGCAGGAATTTTTGAATATCATCCTGAACATAAGCATATTCATTTTCAGGATTATGCTGTTTACCGATTGCGAGAAATTACGCCTGATTCAGGTGTAGGCCCAATAGTGGCGACCAGTGAGAAAATTAGTTTTTGTCTCAGAAACAGTAAAGTTTATAATCGAAATCTTCCAGGATTTAATCCGAAATCAGAATACAAAAGTTGCAGCAGTGAAGTTCAGGGAGTTGGTGTTGGATATGCTGACTATTATGGAAAAAATCTTTATGGGCAATGGATAGATATCACGGACGTTCCATCTGGTCGCTATTGGCTTGAATCGGAAGTCGATCCTGTTAATCGATTGAAAGAGAGCAATGAAGAGAACAATATTGCTCGCGTAACGGTTAACATCGACTAACACTTACTAAAATTGATAATTTCAGATACACCTCAATGCCCATGGCTTATTTTGCTATTTGGGCCTGACATTCCGACCCTAAATCTAGTAAATATCAGCCACTATTTTTAAAAGAGGTTCTGAATGAAAAGTATACTTTTAGCATTATTGTTAACTACGAATGTAATGGCCGATGAATGCAGCACATCTCCAGCGATGTTCACTTTAAAAAGTATCCTCAACGATCATTTATTAAGAAAAGCTTACGAAGAAAATATTTATAAAACTGCACCAATGCTGGCTGACCAAGTGTACATCCAAAGCACTCAAAACATGGTGACTTCTATGGATGTTCTTTTTGGGCTAAAACAATTGAATGATTTTTACGTAACACGATTGAATGATTCATTTCAAACTGGAGAAGTTCTTAACGTTGAAAGCAGCATGAATGAGTTGAATACATGTTTGTCTGAAGAAAAGAAAAATCAATGTTCAGGATTAATCCAAGATTTCAGAAATTCACTAAATTCATTCTCAACGGCCAATGCCAACAGATTAAATAATTTGCAAGGATTAGCGAGCACGGTTTCAAGCCTGAATGCTGAAGCTCAAAGTCTAGCTTCATCAAGACAGATTTTCCCAAGTGATAAAGCTTATCAATACATCCAAAGTTTCGACGCAAGTTGGGGCAATGCCATCATTTTAAAGAAAGCTCTGGAAGAAAGTTATACTCATGCTAATAAAGCTCATGAACAACTTTCAGGATGCATTCGCTAGGACTTCTTAAGAAGTCCTAGAAATTTTATACACGATGAACTTTCCAGGCACCTGGTCTGTAAATTCCATCCACACCAAATGAAACTAGGTAGACACGACCTTCTCTATCAAGAGCAAGTTTTGACGTTGTGGCCGAAAAAGAAGCATAACCCAAATTTCCACCAATTAATTCATCTAACTTTGCATCGATGAAAAGAGATGGATTGGCCACAGCAACGAGTTTCCAAGCATTCAGTTTTTGAGCATCGGCAGTCCAAATAGAAGCGATACCCTCAGTGTTGTAAACAAGCAGAGCAACTTTATTCTGATGTTTGTAAACTTGAATTGATTTAATCTCCTCCTCAATACCAGTATGTCTGATTTGAGGATAATTAAAATCTTCGATCGATGGAACAAGAAGATTCTGTTGTGCCATTCCTGGTTTGTTAATATGAATTGTATTCACTGAACCTTTGATAACTTTACGAGGACCCCAAACTTGTTTAACAAAAGTTTTCGTAATCTCAATACCAACATTGGCCGCAGTTGTTTCATTAAGATATTTAATATCCATTAATGCTTCTGCTGACGGTCCTTCATTCGAGCCAATAGCGATAACTGGCATTTCTGTTTCAACATACAGATTATGCTTCTTTAAAAAATTGTAAGTTGCTTCCTGAACTTCAGGAGCGCAGTTTGATAATGAAGCATTAATTCCACGGTGTATATTTCCGGCCACTGCTGCAAGTTTTAATTTATTGAATGGAACACGAGCATGTAACTCAGTAACAAATTTCAGTAATTCAGCATCGTTTGTAACAAGCTCTTCTTTAATACAAAGATAATTTTTCACATCGTTGAATAAATCCCAATAAGTGCCTACAACGACTTCTTCAGTAACTTGATTATTGAAAATCCTTTCGATTTTTTTATTCAATTCCGTAAAATCCTTAAAAGGGCTTTTGATTGGAGGAGGCATATATCCTGCGTGAGCGAGAGAAGTGAACGCGACAAAAGCAGTCAGTAACATGACTTTCATAAAAACCTCATAGTTAGGAATCTTTCGAGAACTACATATAACTTGTTGGGCGCTCTTCAACGCTTATTATGTAAGTATTTCATGGCAAGTCGGGACAATTATCTAGCTATTTGATAGTATGAATAGGGCCATTAAAGAAGGGAATCCAATGACTATCGAAACAAGACAAGACATCGTTCAGCTGCAGATTATCGGTAAAATTGTTCGCGAGACGCTTCAATTGATGATGAAGTCGGCAAAACCTGGAATGACAACTCTTGAGTTGGATGAAATTGGAAAAGAAAATCTCGAAAAGCATGGAGCGAAATCTGCTCCAAAAGTTACATATAATTTTCCTGGATACACTTGTATTTCTGTAAATGAAGACATTGCCCACGGTATACCGAATTCATATGTCATTAAAGATGGCGATTTAATCAATATTGATGTTTCAGCAGAACTTAACGGCTATTACGCTGATACGGGTGGATCGTTTGTTGTTGGTGAGGCGTCTCCTGTTCAAGCACGAGTCATGCGAGCGACTAAAGAAGCTTTGAATGCTGCCATGGCCGTTGCAACTGCAGGTGCTCCACTTAATCTTATCGGCAAGGCAATCGAAAAAGTTGCTCGCAAGCACAACTTAAAAATTATTCTCAATTTAGGCAGTCATGGTGTTGGCCGGGCCCTGCATGAAGAGCCTAAATTTATAGCTCCGTATTTTGATCGCTCTGATCGCAGAATTCTGAAAGAGGGACAAGTCATCACGATTGAGCCGTTTCTTTCAACGAAAACGACATATGTTGAAGAAGGAGCTGATGGCTGGACTCTTTCGGGTGAAGTCGGAAATGTGGCCGCTCAATATGAGCACACAATGATCATCACTAAAAACAAGCCGCAAATTCTTACCTAGATATTGTTTTAATCGAACGATCTCTTATCATTTATCAATTTTGTCGAAATGGCATTCACCATTATTATCTCCTTATCAAAGGAGAAAAAGATGAAATGTCCAAGCTGTAAAAATGATCAGATGCTATCAATGACGGAGAGAATGGGAATCGAAATCGACTACTGCCCTACTTGTCGAGGCGTTTGGTTAGATCGCGGTGAACTTGATAAGATTATTGAAAAAGCGCAAGCTGAAAACACAGTTCAATCTACTCCTCGTGAAAAAATTCAGGAAGTCATCTTCCGTGACTCTGATTACAAACATAAAGATTTTTACAAACAAAAGCGTAAAAAATCCTTTCTCGAAGAGCTTTTTGATTAAAGCTCAAAACAATTCTTGTAGGCTTCTAGAGATCATGGAATTATTTATTCATGATCATAAGAAAACTAACTGCTGCTGATAGCGCTGACTTTTACAACGTTCGTCTTCTGGGTCTCGAACTTCATCCTGAAGCTTTTGGTACTGGAGCTGATGATTTTCGAAATGCGACCGACGCTCAGATAAAAGATCAGTTGAACAAAAATACTCAAACCGATTTCACATTAGGTGCGTTTGTCGAAGATAGACTTGCAGGTCTGATTAGTTTAAAGCGAGAACCCAAAGCCTCAGTCAGACATAAAGCGACTGTTTGGGGATTTTTCGTTGTACCTCAACATCGTCAAAAAAATATTGGAAAAGATCTTTTAGCAAAACTCATTTCAGAATCACGCAAGATAGATGGGCTGGATTATTTGAGGGCCGTGGTGACGATCAATGAGATGAATTCAAAACGACTTTTTGAATCTGCCGGTTTTATCGAATATGGCCTTGAGGCAAATGGTATCAAACAGAATTCAAAATATTATGATCAATCATTCCTAAAATATAAATTATGAAAAAAACAATATTTCTGATCGTTTTATACCTTCAAACGAGTTTTGCTCAAGCCATGAGTTTAAGCAATAAAAGACAAGAACTGATAAGTCATTATTCAAATGCCCTTGAAAGAATCTGGCAGATTAGTGAAACAGTCCCACCAGATTTTTATTTTTCTTCACTTGGAGTAAGCCTTTTAAATATTCAGACTGATGATCCAAAACTCAATGTAAAAATTTCAATGGCCGCCGCCAATGTTCTTTATCTCGCAAGTCTCACTTCATTGAACATGGCCAATAGCTTTTTAAAGCAGCAAGAAAAATGCAATACGGTCTTTGATAAATATAAAAAAACAGTGGAAAACACGTGCACACAGGAAAACTTAATCGAAAAGAATGTTTGCATAGCTAGAGAGACTGAATGCCAAACTCACTTAAGAGAATACTTCATTCGCTTCGATTCAATGGTTCTTAATCAACAAAACTTTCCAGTGGAGCCTGGAATGGATAACGGAACTTCATTTGCGAGTTTATCTGCTCCCTTTTTTCTAGGGCCCATCATGGCAGGAGTGAAAGACAAATGTTCTCGTACAGGCTTTGATTGGAGTAAGCGCACTGGAGAAGAACTTGAAAAAGCATGTCTGCCAGTCGTGGATGCCCTTAGTAACGATCACATATTCCGTGATGAAGTGTTCGAAGAAACAAAGAAGAGAAATGAATTACATTCTTATGCATGTAAAGAAACGCGAATTAACTATCACAAAATTCCGCCAATCATGTATCAAAACTATGGTCAAAATATTCGAAACACCAATTGCGTCGATCCGCTTTTCATGGGTATTGATATTCCTAAACCAACAGCACTGAAACAAACGCATATGTTTCTTATAAGCAATGAAAGAAGATCTTTTTATTGGTTACAAATGGCCGAAGAAGCATTTGAGCAAGTGAAGCGAGTTGAAGATTTAAAAAAAGAGAAAGTGCAGATAACAAAACCGATAAAGATTTCAACTCGATCAAAATGTGTCTCACCAATTTTGGATAAGCAATTTTGCACAAGTTTTTCGCAAAAAATAGATGCAGCTCTCAAGAATCGCGAAGGCCTGGAATTTCTTTCAGAAACTTTGTCCGACATAAAAAAGTTGGGTGATAACTTAAACTCAAGAAAAGAAATTACTCAATTTGACTTAATAGCGATCGATCGACTTTCTCAAAATCTTGAGCGAAACAAAAAAAATGCTGAAACTTTAAAAAATGCAGTTCAAGAGCAACTAAGAAAAACTAAATTTGCATTTGATTTTAAACGCGAACTCGAAAAAATGTAGAAAGGGAGACCAAACGGTCTCCCCACCTTTTTTATTCTGCGCTCGATGCGAGAGAATAATCAATTAGTTTGTAATTAAATTTCAATTTCATTTTTTCACAAACATAACCAATATTACCTACGGCCTTCACAGTTCCCTGACAATCGATCCACATGAAATAAGTTGAAGTCGCTTTGTAATCTACTCCATCTTTTCTATCCGTCGTTTCCATTTTAACAAGATAACCTTTATTCAACATATCGTAGTCTTTGTTATCGTAGTTTCTTTTTCCCCATACAATATCAGTGGCTAAATTTTTAATTTCCCTTTTTTCAATTAAATTAACATCGTCTTTAACTAGTTCTGCGAGAGGTTTGATAAGTTTATCCATATCAAAAGTAGAAACACTTAATAAGTTTGTTGAAGCATAAAGTTTAAATTCAATTTCATCAAACGATGGGTATAGATTGCTCGAAACATTAATGTAGAAAGCTTCGTCGCCTAGAATTCTTTTCTGTTTCTCGGGATTGATTGTCATGTCTTCATATGTATAGTCGATTGAAGGATCTACAGTTACTGATCTGATAAAGTTCAGTTGGGGTTGAACATAAAAAGCTTCTTTTTCTTTTTTTAATTCACTCTGCGCTGATTGAGTAATTGCTCCTTTATTAGAAGATCCGCCACAGCTGTAAAGAGAAACGAGAACCATGCATGTTAGAAATTTTTTCATAAGTACCTCCAAAATTTGATTAACCGTGGAGTGAACATATATTTGAATTTAATATTTTGGATTAAAAGAGCGTCAAGGGAAGAGATTTAATTCATTTTTGAAATACGAAAAAGGCCCATCTTGTTTTAGACAGGCCTTGATTGGATTAAATTACCAACGGTTCGAACGAGAAGTTTTTGGAGCCATTTCTTTAGCTTCAGAAACATTCATATTACGTCCTTCATACTCTGTGCCGTTTAGTTCAGTGATAGCAGAAGCTGCTTCACGACTAGAAGACATTTCTACGAAACCAAAACCTTTTGAGCGATTTGTATCGCGGTCGATGATGATTTTAGCTGATTGAACAGTTCCGAATTGTGCAAATTTATCTGCAAGTGAATCGTTAGTAACATTGTAACCTAAGTTACCTACATAAATTTTTTGAGACATAAATACTCCCTATGAACGGCCACAAATATTGTGACGTAATTAACGCTAAAAAATATTGGATTTGCTATTAGATTTAGTTGATGAACGAAAGCCGAATAATAAATGAAACATTTAACTTAACAAGTTCACACTACCCCATCTCGCTCGAAAAGATAGATATATAAAATTTATATTAGAAATCAGCCTTTAATCACTGAGTTGACAGAAACAAATGTCAGATTGCAAAAGAAATTACGTTTTTAGAAAAGAGTTGATAATTGTTCTGCTAATGGCAAAATTGAATTATGAAAAAACATATTTTTAAAACAACAATCGAAAACAACTTTATTAACGAATTCTCAATAACTCTTTTGAGAATCATTCCCGCCCTCATGATGGCCTTTCTTCATGGTATGGGTAAAACACCTCCTAGTGAAAAATTCCTGGCAGGAGTTGAAGGTTTGGGATTCCCAATGCCAGCTTTCTTTGCATGGGCAGCGGCCCTCACGGAGTTTGTTGGTGGATTGTTTCTGGCGATAGGTTTATTAACAAGACCAGCGGCCCTACTCATGACAATTACAATGGTTGTTGCCGCTTTCGGACGTCACTTAAATGATCCAATGGACGTCAAAGAGATGTCTCTTCTCTATCTCGTGATTGCTTTGACATTCGCTTGTAGAGGCGCAGGACGTTGGTCAGTAGATAATTTTCTTTCTAAAAAATAGTTTTAAAAAACTTTCATCACTTCATAGCTGCGAGTTTCTTTTGGAGTTTCGACTTCAAAAGACTCTCCAGCAGAAAGTCCTAAAGCTTCATTCCCGATAGGCGAGAAAACTGAAATGACGAGCATCGCTTGCCCATCAATCTGCAGGATACTTCCACCAGAAGTTGAAGAAATAAAATAGTAGCGTTCTTGATCATTACATCTAATGAGTGCAAGTGAGCCTAATTGAATTGTTTGTGAGGGTGTCTCTGGTAATTCGATATCTTCTAAAAGTTGAATATCAAGTTTTAATTCTTCAACACGTTTGTTCTGCGCGCTTGCAAGATATGAAGCTTCAATAGCACGAGTGTCGTACTTCCCTTCTGATTTAAGATCATCTGCAGTTACTAAATCTTTCGTTGATTTAGCCGCAGCTTCAATTTCATGAAGTTCCGTTTTTAAATTTTGAATGAGAGTACTTAGAATTTTTTTCTTATCGATCATGTAGTCAAGAATAGAAGAGTGGATGATGTTAGTCATCCACTCATTTAGAAATTAGTGAAGATCAGCAGAAGTTTCTTTGCCGTTTTTTTCGTCAAAAACAGTTCTGCTAGATTTAATCGTAGACCAGTTTCCTTCAATCCATTTCACGATTTCACGCATAGGATTTAGAATCGAAAGTCCTAGATCTGTGAGTTGATATTCAACTCTTGGTGGAACTTCAGCAAACATCTCACGAGAGATAAGTCCGTCGCGTTCCAAATTTCTTAGAGTCGCCGTTAGCATTCTTTGAGAGATGTCTGGCATGCTTCTCTTAAGTTCAGAAAAGCGCGCACGCTCCTCTGGCATTCTTGCGAGCGTAAGGATTAGAAGCACTGACCACTTATCCCCTAAACGGCTTAAAAGCTCTCTTAGAGGGCACACGCCATTCTTCTCTTCCTTCTTTTCTTTATCACATGTTCCGCTGAAGAATTGTTTATTTTCAATAATTTCAGCTGCTTCAATTGTTCTTTCCATAGTTACCTCTTGGTTACCTTACTAGACATAGTCTTTAATAGGGGTCAAGTATACAAAAGTAACTTTGCTTTTAAAAGAGTTTTTTGGAAATAAAAAAGGGGCCTAGTGGCCCCTGAATTTATTTCACTCTTTTGAAGAGTCTTGGATAACCGGATTTTTGATAGCGGTTTGAAATCAGATCAAAGAGAGAAGTTTCTTTGTCTTTAGTGATGTCGTTTTTTAAATCGTAGTCGTCGATTGATGTTCCTTTTGCTCCGGCACCTTTGATTGCCATTAAAGATGCTTTTGAAGCTTCGTCGCCTTCACCAGCAGCTCCGCCTAAATCAGCTCCAGCAAGTCCAGAAGCCGCCCCAATATCGATCACGCCTGCGTCCATAGGTTTTCCATCAGAGGCTCGAGTTGATTCATCAGTGCTTGCAACTGCAGTTGCTCCTTCATCGCCCACAGGAATTGAGCCACCATACATTGAACCAAGCATTCCCGCTGCCGACATATTTGATTTTTTTAACTGAGCTCTCATTGAAGCTTCAATCGAATTAGCAAAATCTCTTTCTTTGCCATCGATATCGATTTTCTTTTTCATCTTGGCATATTTGTCTGTTAAATCTTTTTTCGATTTTGCGAGAGCTGTGCGAACAGCATTTGATGTTCCAGCTAATTTACCTGCTTCAGTAATTGTTCCGCGAGTTATTCTCGATTTTCCGTTAAAACCATCGGCCGTTTGAGCGATACTTTTCATCATGCTTTGAGATTGTGGACTCATTGTTTTGTAACCAGGATCAGATGTCATTTGCTCTTCGAAACTCTTACACTGATCTTTTCCATCGCCTGTAAAGCATGGAAGTTTTCCACCAGGTAATCCTGAGACATCAATATCATCAGCTCCATCAGCACCGTTAAATGTTTGTGTGCCGGGTTTTGTTGGAGTAACAGCTGCTCCAACGACTGGAGCATTAACAGTCGCGACTCCACCGGGTTGCGTATTCATAAAATTTAATATCGCATCGATCTTTGCAATATTGGCGTCGATTTTTGCAATAACGTTGTCTGTAGCAGATGAGGCTGCATAAGTTAAACCTGCTAAAACTCCCCAAACAATGGCTCGATTCATTGGATCGAAAAGAAAACCATCAATAGTTGCACCTAATGTCGCTGAAGTTGCGAGAAGATATGAAATGGCCACGCTAGAAGCAATTCCCATAGGACTGAAAAGATTTGCATGAGCTTTTCCGATAATAAAGTTTGAAATGATCTCGAATAAATGAGTTTGCGTTGAATGAGTTGATTGATAATTTGCAAATTGTGCATACTTTTCTGCACCTAAAAATGGAATGAATGCAGCTGAAGGAGGAATTGGACAAACGCCTCTTTGAGCTATTTGTAATGCTCGTTTCGTATTACAAGCCGCAACTCCAGGAGCAGCTAGCGGACATAAAGCTGTCGCACCTGCTTCTTTAGTTGTGTTCGTTGTATCTCCAGTTAAAATTTTTGGAGCTGTTATGGCCGACGGTGGACCGGGCACTTTTGCGAGAGCATCATTTGCTAGTTCCATCGGTATCGCAGCCATACAACTGACCGCTCCCGCAAAAAAAGGAGGCGCCATTGGTGCAGTATAAATACTGGCCGTAAGTGCTGTTCCTTTTGCATTACATGCCGATGCACATGTCGTTAATCCAGTCTGGCAGGCAGTTTCAGCAGCTAATTGAGCAGATGATTGTGTGTATGATAATACTGCTGCAGCAGCAAATGCTACAGCTGCTGCCTGCTGTAGCATTTTTTTAGTTCCAGCAGTTTTTTTAGCTTCTTCATATGATTTTCTTAACTTTTGAAGTGCTTCTATTTGCTTCTGTTCGATTTTGCCGTCTTTGTCTCTTTTGATCTCAGTCTCAAGATCTTTCATTACTTCTTTCAATTTAAAATAAGCAAGAATTTCTCCTCCCACAAAGGCAGCCCCACCAGCAGCAGCGACCATCATGTCTGTAGTGAGTTTACATTTCCATAATCTTTGTGTGAGTACACCAACTGCAGTCATGGTCAATGTTGCCATGAGATTATTGTCTTTGACTCCGTCTGTTTTAAGCGTTTCCGCCTGAGCTGCTTTGAACATGAGCCCTTGATGACTAATATCCAAAGTCATCAGAGAACAACTCAAAATCGCGATGAGAAAAGTTTTGTAAATGTGCTTCAACATACGTGCCTCTATTTTGCGAGCGAAAATTTATTTTTTAACCGGTTGTTCTTCTTCGAGTAATTTTGAGTAACCTGATTTTAAGTAGCGGCTACTGATAACTTCAAATATCGATGGACCATTTTCACCGTGGATCTCATTTGTTGAAACATCATACTCAGCTGCGGCAGCAGCACCTTCAGCTCCTGCACCTTCTGCTAATTCTGGAGCAGCGGCAAAATCTAAATTTAGATTTTCACCGTCTTCTTTTTTCTCAGGAGCAATTCCATCTGAACCAATTGATCCTGCCACTGGTGCTTCACCTTTAGTAAGTTTTTCATCTTCAAGTGGTTTTCCTAAACCTGATGCATCCATTGGATGACCTCCAAGTGATGCGAGCATCCCCCCAGGCGAGATTCCGTTCTTTTGCATAGAACGTTTTACTGTTGCGGCCATTCCACCTAAGAATTTTCCAGCTTCTTTATCGAAGTCTGTTTTTTTACCTTTACTAGCATTATTAAATTTCGTTTGTGTCTTCTTAAGAAGTCCATTAACAGCTCCGCGTTTTGCTCCTAATGATTCTGCTTTACCAAGAGCTGCACCTGAAATTCCATTCTTTCCACTTAAACTATCGCCCAATCCTGCTGTTTCACGAGCAAGAGCTTGCATCGAAGGCGGAAGTGAACCGAATCCGGCAGACTTCGTGATTGATTCTTCTACTGAAGTACAGTTATCAGTTCCTGAACTTGTGAGACATGGTGATTTTGCTTTTTGATCATTTGTATAGAGTTGATTAATTCCTTTACTAGGATCGACTGCTTGAATTTGAACTTGCTGAGGTTTTGCATTCGCTGTTGTTACACCTTTTGCATAATCGAGCATCTCTTTTAAGATGGCATCGATCTTAGCAATGTTGCCTTCAAGTTTTTTAATTTGATTATCAGAGGATTTAGCTGCCATGAAAGAAAGTCCAGCAAGACTTCCAAACACGATAGCTCTGTTACGAGCAACATACATCATAGAATCAATTTGAGTTCCTAATGGGCCACTAATAAGCATGAGAGAAGCAGCAGCACCTGCCGCCAATCCAAACATAGGCATCCATCCAGCGTGCGCTGTTGGCATGATAAAATTTGAGACATTATCAAAAAGATTCAATTCTTGTGACTGCCTTGGTATTTCGACATACTTAGGGGCTGGATACAAAAAATCCAAACTTGCCATTATGTTTGGAAACCCCATTGGCGATTGTTTAATTTTGAGTGCTGCTGCTTTCATGCAGGCTGGGTTTACAGATGCAGCTACAGCTGCAGCCGTTCCGCCTGGAGCTGCCAAACAGGTTCCTTTCATGATTGCATATTCTGCAGGTTGGTCTTTCGCTGCGATAACCTTTGATGGCGTTCCTGCAGATGCTTCTCGAGTTGCTTTAGCTGCAAGAACTTGGGTTTCGTAAAGTCCCATTTGAGTATTGCATGCCCAACATGCTGCTGCCTCGGAAACACCTACAACCGAAGCTCCAGCTTCGATACATGCTAAAAGTTTTGGCTTAGCCGCAGTTAAAGCTGTTGTACAAGCCGCATCGGCAGCATTTTCTTGAATCATCATATAAAGTGCCATCGCAGCTGCAGCACCAAACGCAACAGCAGCTGCTGTTTGCATTGTCTTTTTTGTTTTTGTTGCGGACTTCGCTTCTTCGTATGATTTTTTTAATTTTTGGAAGTATTCAATTTGTTCTTGATTTGGGGCCATCCCCTTTTTCATTTGAACTTCGGCCGTTTGTTTTTCAAGATCGCCTTTTGCTTTCATGTTCGACATGAGTTCGCCGGCGATGAATGCAGCTCCACCAGCAGCAGCGATCATCACGTCAGTAGTGATTGGTTTGTAGTTCATGGCCATACGTGCACCGATTGCACCAACGGCAATACCCGTGATTGAGGCAATCATGTCGTCACTTTTAACACCATCGAGATCGTAAGTTTTGCTTAAACCTTTTCTTCCATCTTGATCAGTTGTAACAGTTGTTGAAGTTGCAAGCGTTGAACTTTTATCCGGTGCTGATGTTGCTCCAGTTGTAGTTGTTGTTGGTAGTCCAACTGTATTATTTGTTTGTGAAAGTACAGGTGTGGTGATGAGACCACTTGAGATCACACCAATAAACATTGTTTTAAAAACATGCTTAAACATAACTTCATCCTTAGAGTGTTTATGAGACTATTTTACATTATAGGCCGATAACGCCTTAAAAGATGGATGGTAAGAATGACCCAAACCCAATGGTTTCAGTCTGATATCTTATCTAGAGGAGTGAATGAGGGTGCCACGAATTTAGGCCGGTCACTAGGCTTTTTTATCGGCCAACACGATATTACGGTATTGCCATTTTTTGGCCCGGATTCGATCTTCTTTTTTTGAGTATCCCCTAGCTCCAGAGCGGTAGTTACTTAGGGCCGGATCTTCTGCACACTTTTTTTGAAATTCAATCATGGCCTTGAAAACATCGATCATATGGTCTTCTTGATTCTCCGTTTTCTCCAATCCCCGGCGATTACATTCTTTGATGAAGAATTGGATCGACTCTAAAGTTGAAAGACAGTAATCGGCTGGCTGTTCTTTTATGTCGAATATTGAAGTGTGATGGGCCGTAAAAGAGAGTCTGGGAAGCGACTGAATATTTTTTGAAAGTCTCATCATTTTCTTAGCGCACGGCCAGGTACCGTCGATGAGAAAAATAACAAGTTTTTTGTTTTCCGCTTTTAATTTTTCAATCGGAGTAACGTCGTCTTCCGAAATATTTATTGCTGATTCTCCAGGGTACATAACAAGACAATGATTTTGAGGATCTTTGATGAGGTTATTTACTTCTTCATTGTCAGTAAAATCTACACCCATGATCATGCTGGAATTTTTAAGCATGGCCTTTGAAAGTTTACCTGTGCCCATCTTTTCTTTTTTCGCTTCCATCGGATGAATGAGAATTACAAAATGAAAATCAGTAGCGAATGGTTTGATCAGATGACAGAGACAGTTTTTACTTAATCTCCAGCAGGCATAACAATAAGCTTCCTTTGGAAACTTTTCCGTTTGTTCCTGAACTGCTCGTTCTGCTTTTTGTTTGAGGTAGGTCTCTTTATCCATTTTAAAACTTCAACGAACTGTAGTGAGCTTCTTCGAATCCGACAGCAATTGTTTTTTTATTATTTTCAAGGATCGGTCTTTTGATCATTGAAGTATTTTTGATCATGAATTCCATTTTTGCTTTATCAGTTTTTAATGCTTCAAATTCATCTTTAACTTTTTTATAAGTTAATCCTTTTTTGTTAACAGGTAACTCTCCTAAAAATTCAGTCCACTGTTTAATCAGTTCAACTGTCGGAGGTATTTTTTTGAAATCAACAAATTCATAATCAGCTTTTTTCTTTTCTAAAAAAGTGCGTGCTTTTTTAACAGTGTCACAATTAGGAATTGCATACATTCTTAGCATAACTAACCTTTTTTTCTGAAGATAACGATTGAATTATTATCAGTATAAATTTTTTCCAAATTTAATATTAAGGCCAAATAATCAAAAGTTTCCGGTCTATAAAATACAACGTGTGTTGGATCGTTCTTATACCACCAAGTTGAATAATTTGTCTCTGGTTTAAGAAATTGAGTCATTATACCTAAGAGTCCAGAATCAGCAGTTAAATCAGCTAAAAGTTGCCAATTCGCTTTAGGATTCGTGAAGTGCTCAACAACTTCAGTACTAGTCACAACATCATATTTTTGGTTCCTGATTAGTTTTTCATCGGGAAAAAAATGTAAATCATAATTATGTGTTGTGGCTCCCAATCCTTTCAAAAGAAGCGACAAAGTCGGGCCCGGTCCACAACCGAAATCAAGTGAGCGAAATTCGTGTTGGGGTAAAAAAGTTGTAAGCGGCTTTAGTAAACGTGACAGAAAATCGCGGTAACCTTGATCGGATGGATTATTTTCGTGAGTGCTGTAGCGACTATGCTCTTCTTCATGTGTGAGAAAATTATTTGGATCTTTGAATTTTAAACGGCAATAAGGACAATCAAAAGTGCTGTCAACAGAAGCTTCCGTTTCGCTAAGGCATAATAAACATTGCATGAAAGTGTTTTACACTAAAGTGTTTTCTTTGGATACGCGTTTGTTCTGGCGTAAGAGCTTATAAAGCATGTAAGGAAGTGTTCCATTCTCCTCTGAGAATGCAAAAGCTGCAACAATGACCATGTCTGCTTTTTCAGTGCGGATGAGTCTTAATGATTGTTGTGAGGTGCTCGTATTACATTGATCGGGCGATCCCAAAACAGCATTTGTTCGACAAACAGCAGGCCGATCGTCATAAACTCGGCATTCACCTTTCTCGTTTAGGAAAACACATTTTCTGTCTTGAAATGATAACTTGTAATAAGCTTCCGAATTATTTCCTGCCTGGGCCTGAAGATTAAGTCGTGATTCATCTATTTTTACACCACTCTTTATTTTATCTACCAGCAATTGTGCTTCATCCTGCGTAACACTCACCTGCGTGTGGCAACAAGCTGAGCAACCCGCTTTGCAAGGCATGAGTTCCTTAACTATGGGATGAGCGAAAACTTCGGTATTAAATTCATCGATGGCCTTATGGATAAATCGAGCGCGTACTCGCGAAGATGGGAAAGCTTTCATTTGGGCCACGATAAATTGAGAGATCGCGAGAAATGCTGGTTGATTTCTCAAGTTATCGAACGTGGTTTTAGCAATGATAGGAATATTCATGCATCCTTCTCCACAATTCAATGCTAGCACATCGCGAGAATCTATTTAGACAATAGGGAATTATTTGCCTCTCCACTCATAAACCATTATAATCCTTCGATGTCTTTACTCTGTAGTTTAAAAAATATTAATCTCACTTTCGGAACGAAAACGCTTTTCAAAAACGCGTCTCTCTCCATTTCAGTTGGCGATAGAATCGGTTTGTTAGGTCTTAACGGAAAAGGTAAATCGACACTTTTTAAAATTCTCACAGGTGATGTCGTTCCAGATCATTCAACACCTCCCTTTGAATTCAATAAAGCTCGCGGAGATGGAGATGATTCAAAAAAGTTCTCACTGTTTTATGTACCTCAAGAACTTCCTTTAGAAGGCCACGAGAAAACAACTCTTCATGATTATTTTTTCGTTTTTTATCCAGAGTTAAAATCACTCTACGAAACTTCGTATGAAGAATTTGAACATAAAGGTGGATGGACTCTCATTCAAAACTACGAGTCTTATCTAAAATATTTTGGTCACTCGGACCTCACAAAAGCTGTGGGAGATTTGAGTGGTGGTGAACAAAAAAAAATTCTTCTCAGTTTAGGTCTTTCATCGGATGCCAATCTCATTCTTTGGGATGAGCCAACGAACCACTTAGATATAGAAACAATAAAACTTTTTGAAGATGAGTTAAATTCAACTTCAAAAGCTTTCATGCTGATCACCCACGATCGTTTTTTACTTTCAAAATTAACACGAAGAATTTTGCACATTCGACTTGGAAAAATTGAAAACTTTGATGGCTCATATGCTGATTATCTCGCTTTTTTAGAGCGCGATGAACATGCAAAAATGCGCTTATTAGATAAATTAAAAAATAATCTTGAGCGTGAACAAGCATGGATGCGCCAAGGAATTAAAGCTCGCGGAACACGCAGTAAAAAACGTGTAGAAAATTTTCTGGATTTAAAAAGCAAAGTTTCAACAATTAAAAGTGAAGCAAAGAAAACACTGGATCTTTCACTTCAAAAATCAGGACGACAAACCAAAGTTCTTGTTTCGTTTGAAGATTTGAGTTTTAAATATTCCGGCACTTCAAAAGTGTTGTTTGAAAAAATTTCTGGTGAAATCCAAAAGGGAAATAAAATTGGTCTTCTTGGCCGCAACGGCGTTGGTAAAACAACACTGCTTAAATTGATTAAAGGCGACCTCGAACCCACATTTGGTAAACTCAAAATTGCTCAAGATCTCAAGTTCCAATACTTCTCGCAAAAGCGAGATGAGCTGGAAATCGATACCTCTCCTTATCAATTGCTCGGTGACGGCAATGATTTTGTGGCCCTGCCTGATGGATCAAAAAAACACGTCATCTCCTATTTCGAAAATTTTCTTTTTGATAGAGATGACATCAATCGCCCTTTAAAAACATTCTCAGGGGGCGAAAAAAGCCGTCTGCAACTCGCTTTTAACCTCACTAAAGTTGGCGATATTCTCATCTTCGATGAACCTACCAACGATCTCGATTTGGAAACGATTCAAATCCTTGAAGAAAAGCTTGCTGAATTTCAAGGTGCTGTGATTATCATCAGCCACGACCGTGCCTTCCTGAGTACTGTAACGAATAAGGTATGGTTGATTGATGACCAGAAACTTCAAAATTTCGAGGGTGGCTACGATCAAGTCGCTCCTTATCTTGATGCTCTCGATATGGAAACGGCATTAGCGGAAGAATCAGCTGCGGAATCAAAAGCAGAAGTTAAAGTTGAAAAAACAAAAGCGGTTGAAACACCTGCTGCCCCAAAGGCCAACAAAAATAAATTTCGAATCGAAGCTATTTACACTGAGATTGAAGGCACCGAAGCCAAGCTCAAATTGATCCAGGAGAAAATGGCAGGTCTTGATTACACTAAGCTCGCGGATCCAAAAAACGCAGAGGTTAAGATCCTCAATGATGCTTTTGCTGTACTAGAAGATCGACTTAATTCTCTTTACGCTGAATTAGAATCACTCGAAAGCTAATACCCGACTCATCCACTCCATTCGCATTTTTTTCCCCCTCAATATTTCCCAGGAAAGCGACGATATGATGTCGAACAGCTGTCACTGGAGTGGCCCATGAAAAAAGTTCTGTACCTCTCATTCTTTCTCTTCATCGCTCATAACATCTGGGCAACGACACCATCACGTGGTCCATCAGTTGAACAGATGGCCGAAGTAGATATTGAATCAGAGAAAAAAACAGAAACGCCTGCGGGTTATGATTTCGCCGCTACAACGACACCAAAACATGCAGCACGCGAAAGAGTGCCTGCAAATATCGTTACAAAAGAAAATGCAACTTCACCTTATTCCTATATTGGACCATTTATTTTTTTAATCACACTTCCAATAGCGGTTTGGATTATGGTCTCTAAAAAATTCAAATCCAAAGAAGTTAAAGATGTGGGTTATTACGGTAAAACTCATCAGTTCAACGGTCGTCAGACAGAATATAGTGCTCATCTCGAAGATGATCACGATGACATTGATTATCCAAAAGCTTCTTAATTAAAATTGTTGTTTGAACGTCGTCCACTTCCCTTTTCCAAGGTAAAGGTAGACATTACTCATGCGCTGATGTTTGATGACTAATTCTTTAACCGAATCGCCGTTTAAATCATCCAGAAAAACTTGATAATTTCTTTTGTGGTAATGGCCTTTCTGAGATTTGAATTCATCAAAAAAACTTGGCCCTTTTAAAGTCTGCAATGTCTGCAAATCATTATCATCTAAAGTCATCGCATAAATGCGGGATGTTCCTTGGAACTCAATGTATTTGCTTATTCCTTCGTAGTAATAAAGTAGAAGAACAGTCGTCGTTGGTGAAAGCGTTTTTAATTCAATCTTAAAAAGTTCTGAACCATACCCCTTGGCCTCAAACTGATAAGAATAAATTTTCTTTTTATCTTTATCGAAAATCTCGAGCCAGTCTTCGCTGTCTTTTTTCGCAAAAACGATGCTCTCTTCCTTCCCGTCACGGGTTAAATCAAGAGCGTAATAGGGAGAATGAATGACATAGGAATACTTCTTTTGATCATCAATCTTACCTTCTTTAGCGAGATCTCCCGAAAAGAGCTGTCTAAAAAACCGCTCATCCTGGGCGGAAGCGTTGCCACAAAAGAGCAAGATGATTGTGAAAATTAATAAATTTCCCATATATAGAAGTCTAACTGGACTTGAAAAAAAGGGCCAATTCGCACTTTTTTACCAAAGGGTTAGTTCCCATAAAAAAACATTTCAGATAGACTTAGTGATGTTTTTACTCAACTAATGTCTCAGATTTAAAGGATTTGAAATGGAATTTACCCTTTTATTCACGAAGAACTTACAGCAGGCGGTAGTTCGCACTTTCAAATTTGATCAAGCTCCAGAATCGAAAATCATCGATCTTGCTGAAGCTCGCGCTCTTCCTCTCAATGGATTCATTTATTCAGAAGACTTAAAAAATGAAGAATTTTTAGGTGGACTTGAAGGTGAACTAAAATTCTATCCAATCCGCTCACAAGTTGAATTCGATATGACGGCGGACAAATTTGAGAAATTAAACTACGAAGAGGGAAAAAAGATTTTCGATAAAATGCGCGAAAATTGGATTCTTCAAAATAATATTTCGCTAATTGAAGAAGTTTTCAAAGTTCGCAATCATCTTCTCGGTCTCTATCCAAACGATCGATCAGGATTCTTTGAAGAGCTCTGGTTTATCCTTAAATCAAACCTTGGTGCCAGCAATCTTAAACTGATCTACAACGATATGATCAAAGCGAAAAACGAAAACGAGAAAAACAAACTCGTTAAAGTTAAAGTTCAAGGTGAAAGATATCCTGAACTCACGAGCTGCGATGAGATGGATGAAATGGTTTTGAAAAGTTATGAAAAAGAATTCGGAAATATTTTTGAAATCACTGATTATAACAAAACGAAAGGTCAGCTCGTCGTTTGTGCCTCAATTAAGAAATCTCCAGTTCTCATTATGGCCAATATTCATCAACTGACTCGTCTGCAAAAAGCGCTTCTCACATCCCTCTTTGAAGGGTTGAACCAATAAAAAAAGGCTCCTTTCGGAGCCTTTTTTTTAATCTAATTTAAGATCATTCATGACATCGCCGTGTCCCCACACAACAAGCTTTAAAGTAGCATAAGTTTTTGTTTTAAAAGTTTCCAGTACCGGTCTTAGGATTTCAATATAGAGGCTTGAGCACGAATTTCCTTCAGCTGAACCTGGTTCCAGAACTGTTGATCGCTGTATGCTGTTTTCAGAAAATGAAAAATGAGCAGTGTAACTGGATTGAGTATAATTTTCTGGTGCACTTAAAAACAGTTTCAAAAGCTGATTTTCTTTTACAGTTAATTTCCACTCTGGAATGGTTAAAAGCACATCATTAATTCGAACTTGCATTCCTAAAGCTTCAACCGTCGCAGGTTGTTCAGATAACATCACTGATGATGGAACAGGTCTTATCCATTTACATGGACTGCAATTATTAACACTTCTTCCACATGTTCCTTGTTTACTAAAAACCGTTCTCTCTGCTGTTTGCACTTTATAATCATAGTTCACATACGCTTCGACCAATTGATTACTATTAAGACGAAGATTCAATCCATCAGAAAATTTTCCGTAATGAAATGTTTCGTTGTAAATTGCTCTATCGTAATCAAAAACTTCTTTTCGATCGGTACTGACAAAATAGACAGCGTGCCCAGCTTTCAACTCTCCTTCTTTCGATCCAAGTTGAACAAGCGCCTTCGCTGGTTCTTCTTTAAGACCTAAAATCTCTTTGAGAGAATTGATTTTTAATCCGGGCTTCAGAAAAAAGACCATGACTTGATCGGTATAAGAAATCACCACTCGCGCGAGTTGTTTACTTTTAACGTTGTAGTCTGAGCTTTCAATGAGAGTAAGTTTGTTTGATTTATCTTTGAAAGAGTATTCGTCTTCCATTTTTAGAGTATCGTCAGCAAGTTTGAGTGATTTCTTTTCTAAGTGATTATTGATGAGTCTATTAAGCAATTTATCGTGCAATACAGATTGGCCCTTAGCATGTCCTAGCACCAGTGGTGCAGGTGCCGATTCAGCTTTTTCCTCCACTGCTTTTTGTTCCTCTATAATGACTGGTTCAGCTTTTTTTTCGTCGACAATGTAAGGACGAGGCTTAATGTGATTTTCAGATTTATTGCAAGCAGTGAAGGCCAGTGTAGAGGCCAGAATAATGAGTGGTAAACGCATGGAAACTCCTTATGGTTTTTAATTCACAAGGAGCTTATAACTTATAGTCGTAATTTTTTGATCGTTGCGCGAAAGAAGGTCAGGACATATTTCATTTTTGAAATGGTCAGTCAGCTGCCAAAATGTCCTAAAGGTTCACCACCAAGTACATGGAAGTGAGTGTGGAAAACAGTTTGGCCCGCGTGTTTACCTTGATTAGTGACCACGCGGAAACCAGTTTGATCGAGCTGTTCTTTTTTGGCAAAGTCAGCGATGGCCTTATAGACCTCAACGATGGTTGAGCCATCGACTGACATTTCGCTGACGTTTGCCGTGTGGTTTTTATGAATGAAGAGATAATGTTTTTTTGCTTGAGGGTGAAGATCGACAAAGCCAATGACATTTTCACTTTCGTGAATTTTTGTCGATGGAATTTGCCCATTTAGAATCTTACAAAAAATACAGTTATCGCTCATTTAAAAATTCCTATTTCACGCGTTTAATTTGCGCGCCTAATTCCATAAATTTTTGCTCTAGGTTTTCGTATCCGCGGTCTAAGTGGTACACACGCTGAATTTCTGTATCACCTTTAGTCGCAAGAGCGGCGATGATGAGGGCCGCTGAAGCACGAAGGTCTGTACACATTACTGGAGCTGCCGTTAGTTGTTCGCCACCATGAATGAAGGCCGATTTACCTTTAATCGTGATGTCAGCACCAAGACGAGCGAGCTCTGGAACGTGCATGAAACGGTTTTCGAAAATATTTTCTGTGACTACTGATGCGCCTTTAATTTGCGTACAAAGAGCAATCAATTGTGCTTGAGCATCTGTAGGGAAACCTGGGAATGGAGCTGTGTCCACCATTGTTCCGCGAAGATCACTCTTAAAGACTTTAATCGTGTCTGGAGACGTTTCAATTCGGGCCCCCATATTCTTAAGTGTCGTGATAACAAACTCAAGATGGCGTGGATTTACGCCTTTAATTGTGATTTCTGAACCAGTCGCTAGAGCGGCCATCAAGTATGTTGAAGCTTCAATACGGTCACCGATCGCTTCATAAGTCACTTCTTTGAATGAGCGCACGCCTTCGATCACGATTGTTTGAGTACCAATCCCCGTAATCTTAGCTCCCATGGCATTGAGGAAGTTAGCGAGGTCATCAATTTCTGGCTCAAGAGCTGCGTTTTCAATCGTTGTTACACCATCAGAAAATACGGCCGCCATCATTAGGTTTTCTGTCGCACCAACTGAAGGGAAAGCTAACGTTAAACGTTCTGCTTTCATTTTATCAACTGTCGCTTCAACGTAACCGCCAGTGAGGGTTACATTGCAACCAAGTTTTTCAAGATTTGTTAAGTGAAGATCAATTGGACGAGATCCAATTGCACATCCACCTGGAAGAGAAACTTTTGCTTTTTTAAGACGAGCAAGAAGCGGCCCAAGCACGAAAATTGAAGCACGCATTGTTTTAACAATGTCATAAGTCGCTTCGTGAGAATTTAATGTCGAAGCATCAAACGTCGTTGTGTTGCCGTCATTCGTAACCGTGACTCCAAGATTAGAAAGAAGTTTAATCATCGTTTTGATGTCTTGAAGATTAGGAATATTTTTTAAGTGAATCGGTTTATCCGAAAGTAGTACAGCTGCAAGGATCGGCAGATAAGCATTTTTAGCGCGAGAGATGTGAACAGTACCTGAAAGTGTCGCAGGTCCAGTGATGATTAATTTATCCATTTTGCCATCCTTATTTAGTTAAACGCAAAAAGCGGTTTCTTTGTGTATAATCTTTTATTACGTCAGCTTTTCTAAAGCCACACTTAAGAGCAAGCTCACTCAGACCTTGAAGATGATCTTCATGACCTTCCACCAAAGACATACCAAGATCAGTTAGTTTTTCATAGATGCCTTTAAAAAGATCTTCAAACCAAAGATCATAATGCAGGTCTTCGACAAAAAGCGCTAAATGAGGCTCGTATTTTTTTACTTGATTATGAACGGTTTCAAGGTCGGCCTGAGACTTTATATAAGGAGGATTCGAGACGATAAGATCAAATGTTCCTTTGATGTCATGCAGTCGATCACTCTCTTGAAAAGCAATTTGGTGAGAATTGGAAATTGTATAACGAAGGTTAAAATAATTTTCGCGCGCCAACGTAAGCGCCTTGGGTGAAATATCAGAAGCCATGACGTCTAGCTTTGCATAATCATCCATCATGAGAGAAAGAGCGATGACACCTGAGCCCGTTCCCACATCCAGAATTCTGCATGTCTTGCCTTTATAATTGCGTTTGATTTCTTCGCTCGCAAGCTCCACTAAAATTTCCGTTTCACTGCGAGGAATAAGTACATCTGAAGTTACTTTAAATAATGAACGATAAAAATAAGCGTAACCAGTAATGTATTCGAGCGGCACACCTTCTTTTAAAGCTTCAAAGAATTGTGTGATTGGGTGTGACTTATGAGGGAGATATGAAAGCTCAAAGAGCTCTTCTGAATCCACACTTTGAAGAAACGCATGCAGTTTTAAATCTTGCTTCAAACGATGCAAGGTTAAACCTGGATAATGAGCAAGGAGATTTTTTTTCTCTTGATTATAAAACTGACGTAAATAGCTCTCTAGACTTAAGTCACTCACGCGCAGGAATCCTCAAAAATTATTCTTCTTGGCCTTTCATTAATTCTGCTTGGTGATGAGCAATGAGTGCATCAGTAATTCCACCCAGGTCACCGTTCATAACTCCATCTAGGTTGTGAACTGTTAAACCAATACGATGATCACTGATTCTATTTTGAGGGTAGTTATACGTTCTGATTTTCTCTGAACGATCCCCTTCACCAATCTGACCACGGCGTTCAGAATCGATTTCATCTTTTTGCGCTTTAACCATTTGCTCGTAAATACGTGAGCGAAGAATCTTCATCGCTTTTTCTTTATTTTTTAGCTGAGACTTTTGATCCTGGTTAGCAACTGACATACCTGTCGGCAAGTGAGTGATACGAACAGCAGAGTCAGTTGTGTTAACCGACTGACCACCTGATCCACCTGAACGATAAACATCGATACGAAGATCATTTGGATTGAGTTCAAACTCTACTTCATCTACTTCAGGCATAACGGCAATCGTAATCGTCGAAGTATGTACACGTCCCATTGTTTCTGTCTTAGGAACACGTTGAACTCTATGAACGCCTGCTTCCCATTTTAGTTTTGAGTAAACTTTTTCACCCGTTACAGTGAAAATAATTTCTTTTAAACCTTGATCACCTTCAGACATTGAATCAACTTCAATTTTGTATCCCAGGTGACGGAAATAGTTTTGATAAAGACGGAACATGTCAGCAACGAAAATCGAAGCCTCATCTCCTCCAGCACCCGCGCGCATCTCCATGATAACGTTTCTGTCATCAAGAGGATCTTTTGGAAGTAGAAGGAGTTTCAGACGCTCTTCCATGGCCGGCATTTGAGCTTCAATTTCTGAAAGCTCCATTTTGGCCATTTCGCGCATGTCTTCGTCTTTTTCATTGCGAAGGATTTCTTTTGAACCTTCAAGATTTTCCTGAAGTTTTTTATATTCTCTATAGGCCGTAACAACTTCTTCAATGCTCGAGCGTTCAGAAGAAATTTGCTTAAATTCTTTCTGACGATCATAGATAGAAGGATCAGCTAACTTTTCAGTTAGCTGTTCATAACGATTAACAACGGCTTCTAATTTATCAAACATAGACATAGATACATTAACCTTTAATTAAGAATTCATTGAATCAAGGAAATCGCTGTTCGTTTTAGCTTTAGTGATTCGGCTTAAAATGAATTCCATTGCATCGATTGGTGCCATCGGGTGAAGAACTTTACGAAGCAGATAAGATCTTTGTAGATCTGCTGGTTGCATAAGAAGGTCTTCTTTACGTGTAGACGATTTATTAATATCAAGTGCTGGGAAAATACGTTTTTCAAGAAGTTTTCTGTCGAGTTGGATTTCAGAGTTACCTGTTCCTTTGAATTCCTCGAAAATAACTTCATCCATTCTTGAACCAGTATCGATAAGAGCAGTCGCGATGATCGTAAGTGAACCACCACCTTCAATATTACGAGCTGATCCGAAGAATCTTTTTGGTTTGTGAAGAGCGTTTGAATCAACACCACCCGAAAGAATTTTTCCTGATGGCGGAACAACTGTGTTGTATGCGCGAGCAAGACGAGTGATTGAATCGAGAAGAATAATAACGTCTTTTCCAGCTTCAGTAAGACGTTTTGCTTTTTCAATAACCATCTCTGCAACCTGAACGTGACGAGTAGCAGGTTCATCGAATGTCGATGAAACAACTTCAGCGTTAACGTTTCTTCTCATATCTGTAACTTCTTCCGGACGCTCGTCAATCAGAAGAACGATAAGAACTGAATCAGGGTGATTTGTTGTAATAGCGTTTGCGATGTCCTGAAGAAGAACTGTCTTACCAGCTTTCGGAGGTGCAACGATCAAACAACGTTGTCCAAATCCTTGCGGAACAAACAAATCGATCAAACGAGTTGAATAATTTGTTGGGTGATATTCAAGATTAATTTTTTTCTCTGGGTATAACGGAGTCAAGTTATCGAAGAGAACTGTCTTCTTGTGTCTTTCTGGAGTGTGAGAGTTGATCTCATTTACTTTTACAAGGGCGAAATAGCGCTCGCCTTCTTTTGGCGGTCTGATTTCACCTTCTACTGAATCTCCCTTACGAAGACCGAATTTTCTGATTTGTGATGGAGATACATAAATATCATCCGCACCAGGAAGGTAGT